>DBFJOT010000058.1:0-16604 GCA_048405595.1 Candidatus Onthovivens sp. | reverse complement strand
TAAAAAATATTAATATTTGAATATTTTTATTATTTAAAGATACTCTATTGCAATAACTTTGTCTTTTGTTGCAATAGCACCTACATTTATTGCAATGACTTTGTCATCTAACCCTACATGTATTTTTAGTTATATGAAAATATGTTTTAAGTGAAGTGCTTCTGATGTTTATGGTAAAATATTTATATGAATATCGCTTTTTTAGGTTGTTCAAAAATTGCAAATAAAGCTATTCAAGCATTAAAAAGCATCGATGACATCACGCTTTATGCTTGCAGTGCTAGAGATTTTGAGCGAGCCAAGAATTTTGCTAGCAAGCATAATATAATGCATGCTTATAGTAGTTATGAAGAGATGTTGCAAGATGATAAGATTGATCTCGTTTATATTTCTACTTTATCATCATCACATTATAAAGATACGATGCTTGCGATGAAGCATAATAAGAATTGTATTGTTGAAAAACCATTAGCAACTAATTTGAATGATGTTAAAAAGATATTTCAATATAGTGAAAAGCACAATATATATGTTACAGAAGCACTATTAGGTCGTTTTCACCCGTCTAAAAAAGTAATAAAGGAAATTCTTAATAGTAATATTATCGGTGACGCTTACCATATAGAAGCTAATCTTTCGTTCCCGTTAACACATATAGAACATTTAAATAATTTGGAAATGGGTGGCGGAGTGTTGCTTGATTTAGGTGTATATCCTTTAAATTTTGCATGTATGCTTTTTGGCTACAATATTAAAAAGATATCTGCCTTACAAGTTATTGATAAGTCTAGTAGAGTTGATCGAAGTAATTTTATTAATATAGTTTTTGATGATAATCATACAGCATCTTTGAACGTTTCAATGGAAGTATTATCAAAAAAAGAAGCGATTATTTATTGCAAAAATGGGTACATTGAAGTTGAGAATTTTAACAATCCAACCTCGGTTAAGATTTATAGAAACATGAACGAAAGAACTTCAGAAATTATTAAGGAATTATCTGTAAGTGGGGAAGTTAATGGTTATGAATATGAATTTATAGACGCGTTTAAAGAGTTAAAAATGTATCAAATTGAGTCAGATAACTTTACACATTATGAAATCGATAAAATCTATGAAATTATTGATTTCATTAACAAAAATTCATTAAAAGTAGAAAACTAGTAGAAAACTAGTAGTTTTATAGTAATATTATAGTAGTTTAGGAGGAAATTATGAACTATAACAAATATATTGATAACACATTATTAAAGGCTGATGCTAGATTAAGTGAAATCAAAGCTTTATGTGAAGAAAGCAAAGAATACGATTTTAAATCGGTTTGTATTAATCCGGCTTTCATCCCTAATGCAAAAGAATTTTTAAAAGGAAGTGATGTATTAATTTGTACTGTTATCGGATTCCCTTTAGGAAGTATGACAACTGAAGCTAAGGTTTTCGAAACAAAAGATGCAATCGAAAAAGGCGCTGATGAAATCGACATGGTCATTAATATTAGTGCATTAAAAGATGGTAATGATCAATACGTCTTTGAAGAAATTAAAAAAATCAAAGAAGCTTGTGGGGACCACACTTTAAAAGTAATCATCGAATGCTGTTTATTAACTGACGAAGAAAAGGTAAGAGCTTGTAAACTTTCAAAAGAAGCAGGTGCAGACTTTGTAAAAACTAGTACAGGTTTCTCAAAATGGGGAGCTACAGTTGAAGATGTTAAGTTAATGAGAGAAACTGTCGGACCAGAAATGGGCGTTAAAGCTGCTGGTGGCGTTAGAACACACGAAGAAATGCTTGAAATGATTAAAGTAGGAGCTACTAGAATCGGTACAAGTAAAGGCTCAGCTTTAATGAAATAAGCTTATAACGCTGGTCGGAACAAAATTATTTGTAAAATTTTAAATTTTTATTTACACTATTTCGTTTTTTCGATAAAATATCGTAGGTTGCAAGATTGGAGGTGAAGAAAAGATGTCAAAAGTAGTTATTAGAGACGGCGAAACTCTTGATGAAGCATTACGTAGATTTAAAAGACAAGTCAACAAAGCTGGCACTATCCAAGAATGCAGAAGAAGAGAATGCTTTTTAAAGAAAAATCTTAAAAGAAAATTAAAAAGCGAAAACGCTCGTAAAAAATATAGATAGTAAGATAGCCATTTCCGATTGTGAAATGGTTTTTTTATACTTTTTTTGAAAAAATCGTTTAACTAGTTTTGTTGTGTTTAGTGAAGGAGGAAGTTATGAGCTACTTTATTAAACAAATCGGAACTAAAGATTGTGCGATTGCGTGCCTTAAAATGCTATTAGCAATCACTTATCGTTCAAAAAAGTTTCTTTACTATCCTCAGCCTAGTAAAGATCAAGCTTTATCATTAAATGATGTCATCAAATTCGCTGAGAAAGAGGGTGTAGAATTAAAAGGCTACAAGTATCATAAAAAAGAATCATTATTTATTATTAGCAATGACCCTAAATTAGCTGTCATTGCTAATAATAATATTTTGCATATGGTTCTTTTAAAGAAAATAAGACAACACAAAGTGTTGATTTATGATCCTAAAAATGGAGTGTATCGGCTTTCAAAAAAGGAATTTATTAACTTGTGGAATGGTGAGATGCTAGAAGTCGCATCGGTAAAAGGTTCAAACTACGAAGGTAAATATCGTTCGCCGATAAAGTTAAAATACAGGATTGCATCGAGTTTTTTACAAATATGCAGTATGAGTTTTATATTACTTGCAATGTTTTTTGTAAATAATCAATTTCCGTTTTATGTACCAGTTTCATTTTTTACATGTTTCGCGATAACTGAATTGCTATATAAAAAGATTCTTATTTTAACCATGAAAAGATTTGACGCCTCGATAATTGATAAAATGTTTTATGGAGATACAAAATCGTTTAAGGACAAATACGTAGAAATGACTAAATTCAAAACTTTAGTTATAGGAACTCCAATACAAATTATAAATTCGTTAATAGTTTTAACTGCAGGAGGGGTTATCCTTAGTGTTAATGGTTATCTAAATATTATAAATTTGCTCGGAGTCATTTCTATTAGATTATTATTCGATATTATCGAGATTAAGTTGTTTAGTTTAAAAAATACTAGCGTGCTTATGTCTGAAAATGAATTGTTAGAGAGTTCTGATGAAACAAATTTTGCTTCTAGATTTTTAGCTGTTCAAGATAAAGCGTATAAACAAGTTACATTCATGAACTTTAAAAAATATATTGTTGCTTTCGTAATTGGAGTTGTTTGCCTTTTATATGCTGGTTTCTTAGGAGAGATAAGTTTAAATTTTATTATGTTCCATTCAATAATATATTTTTATTTAAGTGAAAACGCTTCGAAGTTATTAGAGATCTATCTTAAAAATTCTGATTATAGGCAATCAAAGTGTTTATATAGATACTATTGCAATGAAATCTAATTGATTTTCTTTAAGAAAATTAGCATTAATGATTGAAATAATAGTAAAAATATATTTAATCGTATTGAATCATGCTAAAATATCTACATGATTTTAGATTTTAATAGTGAAATTTCACAAGATGTAAGTAGTTACGAAAGTCTTTACGAGAGATTATTCAAAAAAACTATCGATTTATTACATGTTACTGATAATTGTATGATGAGTGTAACTTTTGTATCAAAAGAAGTTATTCATCAAATTAACAAAGAATACAGAAATATAGATCGACCAACTGATGTTATTAGCTTTGCTTTTTTAGATGACGAAGCAGAAAAAAATATCAAAGGGGATTTCCCATTAGATTTAGGGGAAATATATATATGTTACGATGTTGCTGATGAAAATCGTCAAGCGTATGGAAATAGTATAAAGAGAGAAATATGTTTTTTGTTCGTTCACGGACTATTACATCTTCTTGGATATGATCATATGACAAAAGAAGATGAAGAAATTATGTTTCCACTCCAAGAAAAGATATTAGAAGGAGAATTAATATGACAAAAGAAGAATTAGTAATGAAAGCGATTGAAGCTCGCAATAATGCTTATACGCCATATTCAAAATTTTCAGTTGGAGCAGCATTATTAACATTCGATGGTGAAGTTTATTTAGGTTGTAACATTGAAAATGCTTCTTATGGCTTATGTATGTGTGCGGAACGTAATGCTTTATATAATGCTTATTGCCATGGGGTCACACAAGATGATATTGAGGCTTTAGCTATTGTTGCAGATACTATTAATCCAGTTTCTCCTTGTGGAGCTTGTAGACAAGTTATTTCAGAGTTGTTCCCAAAAGATGGAGCGATTTATTTAGCTAATACAAGAGGCGATATTAAGGAAACAACAGTTGAAGAATTATTACCATATGCATTTGAAAGTGGAGATTTAGATTAATGAAAAGTGGTTTTGTTTGTTTAGTTGGGCGTTCTAATGTAGGAAAGTCAACTATTTTAAATAGAGTAATTGGTAAAAAAGTGTCGATTGTATCACCTAAATCTCAAACTACAAGAAACTCAATTCAAGGAATTTATAATGATGAAGATAGCCAAATTATCTTTATCGATACTCCAGGTATTCATAAACCTAAAAGTATTTTAGGAGAACAGATGGATAAGATTTCTTATTCGTCAATTAGAGATTGCGATTTAGCTATTTTTGTTGTTGATGCAAGTAAAGAATTTAGCGATGGTGACCAATATCTTTTCGATCATTTAAAATTTGATTGTGATGTAATTGTCGTTTTAAATAAAATCGATGAAACTAATATTGAATTAGTAAATTCTTTAAGAGAAAAATATAATGAACAATTCCATCCTTTAAAAATTGTTCAAACATGTGCGTTTGATGGTTTTGGAATTCCTGATTTAATTAATGCAATTAAAGATTCTTTAGAAGAAGGTCCGCAATATTACGATGTCACGACTACAACAAATAAAGATATCGGATTTAGAGTTCAAGAAATTGTCAGAGAAAAAATGCTTTTATTATTAAAAGAAGAAGTACCTCATTGCACAACAGTAATTTGTGAACAAATCGATGATGAAGAATATCCAATGACAATCTATGCTAAAATAGTTGTTGAAAAAGATTCGCAAAAAGGTATTGTCATTGGTAAACGTGGGCTTATGATTAAACGAATAGGTACATACGCAAGACAAGATATAGAAAAAATGCTCGGAAAGCACGTAAGTTTACAACTTCAAGTACAAGTAGTAGAAAACTGGAGGAATTCTAGTAGATTTCTAGTAAAGAATGGGTTTAATTCTTAATGGAAGTTATCCAAGGTTTTGTTATTAAATGTTCGAAATATAGAGATAATGATGCTATTCTTAACATCATTAACGAAAATGGAGAAGACTCTATTATTATTAGAGGTGCTTACTCTAAAAATAGCAAATACTTAAAATATGCTAAGACGTTTTATTGTGCAAAATTTGAAACTTATAAAGCTAATTACGCGCACAAAAAATTAAAAGATGTAAGTGTAATTAAGGATTATAACTTAATATTTGGCGACTATACTAATTTCGCTTTTTTTGAATTGATAAAAGAATTTTTTATAAAAATTTATATAAAAGATGATATACATGTTTTATTTAAGTTACTTGTAACAACTTTGAATAGAATTGAAACTACCAAAAAAATAGTAGAATATACATCTTTATTTTTAGGTTATGGTTTAAAGGTTTCGGGCTATGGCTTTAATGCTGATTTAAAATGCTCATTTTGTGATGGCACAAGAGGTCCATTTATGTTTTCTTTTAAACAAGGAGCTTTTGTATGTGCTCACTGTGCGGAACAAAATGACATAAAACTAACTGATGAAGAAGTAAAACTACTTAGTAATATATTTAGTGTTAAATATATCGAAACTGAAAAGCTCTTATCTTTAAAAAATATCGATTACATAAAGATAATTTCGCTATTAACTGAATTATTTACGTATTATAGCGATAACAGGATTATAAGCATTGATCTTATAAAAGTACACTCTTAGTAGGTTGACAAAATTCCTTTATCTTTATTATAATGTGCGAGATGATTTAGTTAATTTTGAATTACTATGTTTACATAAACATAATTTGAATTTTATTTAATCATTTTTTCATGGAGGAAAATAAATGGATAGTAAATTTGAAACAATTGTCACACATTTACAATCAACTGGTTATGTGTTTCAAGGTTCACAAATATATGGTGGTTTAAGCAATTCCTGGGACTATGGTCCACTTGGAAGCGAATTAAAAAACAATTTAAAAGAATTATGGTGGAAAAAGTTCGTTAACGAATCACCAACTAACGTTGGTATTGATGCTAGCATTTTAATGAATCCACGTGTTTGGCAAGCTACAGGACACGTTTCAACATTTAACGATCCGTTAATTGATTGTAAACATTGCCATGCAAGACATAGAGCAGATGATTTAATTTCTGAACAATTTCCAGAAGTTGATGTTAACGGTATGACTATGGAAGAAATGAGTGCTTTCATTAAAGAACATAATGTTACATGTCCATCATGTGGTAAATCAAATTTCACAGATGTTAGACAATTTAATATGATGTTTAAAACGCACATTGGTGTTACTGATGACTCAAAAAGTACAGTTTATTTAAGACCAGAAACAGCTCAAGGCGTTTTTGTTAACTTTAAAAATGTTCAACGTGTTACAAGAAAAAAATTGCCTTTAGGCATTGCTAACGTTGGCAAATCATTTAGAAACGAAATCACACCTGGTAACTTTATTTTCAGAACAAGAGAATTTACTCAAATGGAATTGGAATTTTTCTGTAAACCAGGTACTGACTTAGAATGGTTTAACTATTGGAAAGATTTCTCAATCAACTTTGTCGAATCTTTAGGCATTAAATCTGAAAACTTAAGATTCAGAGACCATGAACCAGAAGAATTAGCTTTCTATTCAAAAGCTACTACAGATATCGAATACAAATTCCCATTTGGTTGGGGCGAAATCTGGGGTATTGCAGATAGAACTGACTATGATTTAAAGCGTCACCAAGAATTTAGTGGTGAATCTTTAGAATATCTTGATCCAGAGACTAATCAAAAATATGTTCCATATTGTATTGAACCAAGTTTAGGATTAGACAGATTGTTCTTAATGGTTGTAACAGATAGTTATGATGAAGAAGTGCTTCCAAACGGTGAGACAAGAAAGATTATGCATTTAAAACCTTTCTTAGCTCCTTATAAAGCTGCGATTTTACCATTAAACAATAAGCTTAGTGATAAAGCGTTGGAAGTTTTTAATAGCTTAATTCCTTACATTAGAGTTAACTACGATACAACAGGAAGTATTGGAAAGAGATATCGTAGAAATGATGAAATCGGAACACCATATTGTGTAACTATTGATTTTGATACATTAAATGATGAAAGTGTAACTGTTAGAGATAGAGATTCAATGGAACAAGTCAGAATTAAAATCTCTGAATTAAAAGATTACTTAATGGAGAAAACATTTTATAGATGAGTGTTAACATCATTGATTTAGCGAATGAAGTTATAAAAAGTGCTGATATAGTCGAGGTTATTTCTCACTATATCAAGCTCGAAAAAAAGGGTAGAAATTATGCTTCCCTTTGTCCTTTTCATGATGATAAATCGTTAGGTAGTTTCAGCGTTAGCAGAGAAAAAGGCCTTTTTAAATGTTTCTCTTGTAATACAGGTGGTAATGCGATCACGTTTGTTCAAAAGTATACAAATTGTAGTTTCGCTGAGGCTGTTAAGAAAACTGCTGAAATTATCGGATTTAAAGATGATAGATTTAATGAAATTGGAATTTCTAAACCTATCGATCCAAAACTACAAAGAATCTACGACTGCCTGAATGATATCGCTGGCTTTTATAGTGCTAGTTTATTTCAAGCCACTGATGGAAAAGATGCTTTAGATTATTTGCATTCTCGTGGATTAGATGATGATATCATCAAAACTTTTAAAATTGGCTATGCGCAAAACAATGGTGAGAATATAATCAACTTTTTATTAAAAAAAGGTTATTCATTAGAAACTATTAGTCAAACTGGCATTTTAAGTTTGAATCAAACTCCATATAGAGATATCAATCATGGTAGAATCGCTTTTACCATTCAAGATAAAGAAGAAAAAACTGTTGGCTTTAGCTGTAGAAGATTTAAAGAAGGCCAAGAGGATCAAGCTAAATATATAAACACAAGTGCCACAGCACTATTTAACAAGTCAAATATTTTATTTAACTTTTATCAAGCTTCCATTGAAGCTAAAAAAGTTGGTTATATTTATTTATTAGAAGGCTTTATGGATGTTATTGCTTGTTATCGAGTAGGTATAAAAAGTGCAGTAGGATTAATGGGAACCGCTTTAACTAAAGAAAATCTTCAATCGTTGTTATATTTAAAAGTCGAAGTAAGAATTTGCTTGGATTTAGACGGACCAGGTCAATTAAATACTTTGAAAGCAATCGAATTGTTAGAACAATATGGCATAAAACATCGTATTGTTAATAATAATGTTTCATTTAGTGATAAAGATACAGACGAGATTTTAAAAAATAACGGTGAAGAAGTTTTAAGAAGTTACTTAACAAATTTAATCGGTAAGTTAGAATGGCTTTTCAATTACTATTCTAAAATGTTTAAATTAAACACTTTAGATGGCAAAAAGATGTTTCTAACAAAATTATTGCCTTATATTGCTGCAATCGAAGATCCTATTGATTTTGAAATATACACTAATAAAATTATTTCTTTAACAGGATTTACAAAAGATGCGATTTTAAAGTTTATCAAACAATATAAAAAAGCTAACAATAAAAAAACTAGCAAAGAAGAGTTTCAAGACTTTGAAGATGATATAGAGGTTAACATTCGCAAAGAAAATAAAATTTTATCTAGATTAAATTTAGCTGAACGAAGATTGATTGGTTATATTTTAGAAAATAACGAAGCCTTAATAACTTATCAAGAACAACTAGGATATATTGTAGATACCAATTATAAAAGTATCATATCAGCAATAGAGGAATTTAGAATTCAAGTTGGGGCTCAAGTTGATTATAATTCTAAAAATTTAATTAGTTTTATTAGTGATGAAAATGTTAATTTACCTGATAAAAATAAGTTGATACGGAACATCACAACAATCGATTATGAATCACAACAACTACCTCCGTATAAGAAGGATGTTGTTGAAGAACTTATAAATACTATAAAGAGTGAGAAAGAAAAGCATCAAAACGATGCCGCACTCAAAATGAAAATTGAAGGTGAAACTTTTGAAGAAAGACTTAGAAGGTTGAACCAACAAATGGCAAAAAAGAAGATTATCATTCAAAAAAATGATGAAGATAGGAGGTAACAAACATGGCTAGAACCAAAAAAAGTGCTACAAAAGCAAACGTCGATAACTTTGATGAAGTTTTTGAAGATGAAGATTTGAAAGATTTAGAGAATTCTCTCGATTCTATTGATGATGATGAAGGTATCAAAACGCTTGATCAATTTATTAAAGAATTCGAAGCAAAAGGTAAAAATAGTAAGATTTTTGACCAAGATGAATTCGCTGACGCAACAAGTTATTTAGATTTAGAACTTGAAGACTACGAAAAGGTGTATGAACACTTCAGAAAAATTGGTTACCAAGTTACTGGAAGTGGCGAAGATACCGGATTTGATGATGTAGATATGCCAGACGACATTAGCGAAGAAGATTTAGCTAAAGGTGATGTCGATTTTGATGACGATGACGTTGTCGAAGATAGTGAAGAAAGTCAATATGATGTTGATAACATCGAAAACATTGAAACTAGCGATGTTAAAGTTAACGACTGTGTCAAATTATACTTAAAAGAAATTGGTAGAGTACCATTATTAAAACCACAAGAAGAAACTGAGTTAGCAAAACGTATTATTCAAGGTGATAAAGCAGCTAAAGATAAACTTATTACAGCTAACTTACGTTTAGTTGTTTCTATTGCAAAACACTATATTGGTAGAGGTATGCAATTCTTAGATTTAATCGAAGAAGGTAATTTAGGTTTAATGAAGGCTGTAGAAAAATTCGATTATACTAAAGGTTTTAAATTCTCAACATATGCAACCTGGTGGATCAGACAAGCTATTACTAGAGCAATTGCTGACCAAGCTAGAACGATTAGAATCCCAGTTCACATGGTTGAAACTATCAATAAAATCACCAAAACTCAAAGACAATTGACTCAAGAGTTAGGAAGAGATCCAACTGAAGAAGAAGTATCGGCAAAATTAGATGATCCATCATTAACACCTGAAAGAATCAGACAAATTACAGGATTAGCTTTAGAACCAGTTTCATTAGAAAGTCCTATTGGTGAAGAAGATGATTCACACTTAGGTGATTTCGTCGAAGATAAAGATTCAGTATCACCAACAGAATTTACAACTCAATCACTTATTAAAGATGCTTTATATAGTGTAATGAATGATTTAACAGACCGTGAAGAAAGAGTATTACGTTTAAGATATGGCTTAGATGATAATAGACCAAGAACTTTAGAAGAAGTTGGTAAAGAATTCGGTGTCACAAGAGAAAGAATCAGACAAATTGAAGCTAAGGCAATTAGAAAACTTAGACACCCAAACAGAACTAAAAAACTTGATGATTTCCATTAATATATGATTTCAACACGTTTAAACGAAATAGTAAATTTAATAGACCAAGATCAAAATGTAGCTGATATCGGTAGCGATCACGGCTATGTTTTGATTGAACTTAGAAAAAGAGGCTTTAAAAGTAAACTCCTTGGAGTTGAAAATAAAAAAGCTCCTTTTTTGCATTTGCTAAATAATGTAAATGCTTATAAAGATATCGATATTACATGCGATTTATCTGATGGGATAGAGAATGTAAGTGATGAATATCATACAGTTATTATTGCTGGAATGGGATTTCAAACTATTTCTTATATAATAAATAAAAGCAAAGAAAAGCTTGATTTCATCGATACTTTTATTATTGATGCGCACACAGATAAGTCAAAAGTAAGATCGTACTTTGTTGAACTAGGTTATAAAATTCAAAATGAAACAATCGTTTTTGAAGATGGAATATTTTATGATTTAATAAAATTTACAAAAACAAAAGAAGAAGTCTTTTACAATGATTGCGAATTAGAGTTTGGGCCAATTCATATCAAAAATAAAGACGAACTCTTTATTAAAATGATTCGAACTGAAATAGATTATAATAAATCAATAGTTGAGAAAATTGCTAATACAAATGCTAAGGATAAAATTAATAAATTAACTAATAGAAATCTATATCTAGAGAATTTAATTAAATAAATAATTTTATAAGAAAAGAGGATTTATATGAAAACAAAATCTTTAATAACTAAAATTGCTAGAAAATATCCTAAAAAAATAGCTGAAAGTTATGATCACCCAGGATTACAAGTTTCTAAATTCAAAGAAGAAACTAATTGTGTCTTATTGTGTTTAGATTTTGATGAAGATGTTTTGAATTATATTTTAGAAAATAAATTAGAAAATAAAATTGATTTAATCATTACTCATCATCCGTTTATTTTCGGCAAGAAAAAAGAAGTGTTTGAAGAAGATCCTATTAAAGAAAGATTATATTATCATCTTGAGGAATTAAAATTACCTATTTTCAGTTTACATACTAACTTTGATAATGCAGATGATGGTATGAATGACTTGCTAGCTGCGAAATTAGGATTATTAAATATTAGAAAATTATGTTTAGATAATGGAGCTAGAGGTGGTGAATTAGATTGCGAAATGGATGTCCGAGAATTTGCTGATTACGCAATCGAAAAGCTTGGAGTTGACTATGGTTTGTTAATAGCAAAAGGGCCAAACAAAATTAAAAGTGTGGCTTTAGTTGGTGGCTCTGGTTGGAGAAGTTATAAGGTTAGTCAATTAGAAAGCTATGATATTTTTATAAGTAGTGATATGCCTCATCATGCAAGAAGGGATGTAGTAGCTAATAGATATAATTACTTAGATATACCACACGAAGTAGAACAAGCATTCATTGATTACTTTAAAAAAATGTTACTATCTTTCGACAGTAACATTGAAGTTATTTCTGTGTTTCAGGAAGAGATGCCGCTAGTCCTTTGTAATAAAAGTACTGATAAATATTAATAACTATTGGTTCTGGTACAGATCCATCAGCTACTAAAATTACTCGTCTTCCAGCTGGGATTTTTAGCGCCATAGCCTCATCTACAGATGAAATTACGCTATATAGTAGATTTCTAGTAGACAAATGGTAGTAATCTAGTAGATATTTCTCTTGAGTCTTGAGTGTACTGATGAATAAAACGACATCGTTGTTATTTAAAGTGCTATCAAGATTCTTTTTTCTTTCGTAATTATCGTCGCTTAATTCGTGTTCGATAGTTGCTTTAGGTAAAGTTTCTTTTAAGTAGTTTAGTGTTGCGTCGAAAGCACTGCCTGATAGTTCACTTTGATAAATGATATGTGTTTTACTCTTATTGAATTTAGCGGGAGTGATAACGCTTTTTGCTTTAGAAGGGTCGTTCACATCATAAAATAAGAAGCTAAACTTTGCTTCACTTGATAAATACCAAGCCTCAACTGTGTTTGTATTACCTAAATAAATAATGTTGAATTTACCTTTAGAATTATTGATAAAATTGATTTTGTTTTTAATTGTTGTTGAAGTGGTTTCGAAAAAACGAAAATTTTCTTTTTTAAGAGTAGCTAATGTTGTTTTTGTAGCTCCGTAAGGTGAAGTTAAAACAATAGTGTCGTTATTCAAATTACGTAAAAAATCATTAAATCCTAATGAAGGGATATCAATGATATCAATAGAAAGAGTTTTTAACTCTTTTTTAACTTGATCAGCGTTTAAAAGACCACCGAGAAGAATTATTTTCTCATTTGGATACTCGTTTCTAACTTTATAAGCTGTGTTCAAAAGATTTTGTAACAGTGGAGAATATCCACAAGGCATTATTAAAATAGTTTCCATAGAAATATTTTAACATTTATAATGAAAAAATCATTAAAATTGTATAAAATTAAGCCTATGAAATTTAGTGCATTTAATATTGAAAACGAATTAGTTAGTATTTTAGAACAATTAGGTTATGTTGAACCTACACCAATTCAACAAATCGTCATTCCTAAAGGTTTGAAAGGCGAAAATTTAGTAGCAAAAAGTGAAACTGGAAGTGGCAAAACTCACTCTTTTTTAATTCCTATTATTAACAATCTTGAAGAAAACGATGCTTTACAAGCTATAATTTTGGTTCCTTCAAGAGAATTAGCTAGACAAACATATAAATTCGCTAATGACATTGTCAAAATGTATAAAGGCAAAAATATTAAGTTAAAATTATTTGTTAGTGGAGAAGATTCTAATAAGAGTTTGGCTTCTTTTAAAAATGGTTGTAACTTATTAATTGCAACTCCTGGAAGATTAAAAAGCTTGATTGAATCGACAGAATTTGATTTATCTATTTTAAAAACTTTAGTTTTGGATGAAGCTGATATGCTTTTAGATAACGGATTTTTCCCAATTGTAGATTCAATTTTAACCAAATGTAACAAAGAACCTCAAATTGAAGTTTTTAGTGCTACAATCCCTGAAGGATTATCTACTTTCTTAAAGAAATATATTGCTCCAGATTATGTAGTTGATTCATCTAAAGAAGAATTAACATCACGAACAGTTAAACATTATTTTGTTAACACAAAGCATAAAGATAAAAATGAAATGCTTTTAAATTTTATTAATCAATTTAATCCATATTTTTTACTCGTCTTTGCTAATAGCAAAAAGAAAGCTAGAGAAATTTATAATTTCTTATACGCTAATAAAGTTAAATGTGGAATTTTAAGTGGCGAACTTGAAGCTAGAGAAAGAAAAGCTATGCTTAGAAGAATCAACAATGATGAATTTAGAGTTGTTGTTTGTAGTGATTTAGCTAGCAGAGGCTTAGATATTTCAAATGTAAGCGATGTTGTAAATGTTGATTTACCAAATAATACTGAATATTACTACCATAGAGCTGGTAGAACAGGTAGAAATTTTAATACAGGTAATAGTTATGTATTTTATGATCATGACTCATTTGAATTACCTACAAAATTAATTAAAGATGGTTTAAGTGTTACATTTATGAAAATCGACGGAGATACATTCGTTGAAACGTCAAATCCAATTAGCAGCAAAAAGAAGAATAAAAAAATACCTACAGAGTTAGATTTAGCTATCAAAAAAGCAAAATCTCAAACTATGTCTAAAAAGGTTAAGCCTGGATATAAGAAAAAAGTAAAAGTTGCTATTGATAAAGTTAAAAGAAAACATAAACGTGAAGTCATTAGAAAAGATATTCGTAGACAAAGAGAAGAACGTTACATTCAAGAAAGCAAAGCGAGAAATAATTAATGTACAAAAGTGAAGAATTAATTATTGGAAGTCATGTTTCGATGAGCGGTTCTAAATATTTTTTAGGAAGTGCGCTTGAAACAATTGGAAATAAGGCTAATGCATTGATGTTTTATACTGGTTCACCTCAATGTAATCGAAGAACTGAACTAAGCAAATGTAAAATTGAAGAAGGTCTTTCTTTACTTAGAAAAAGCGGAATAGATTCTTCTAGAATTGTTTGTCATGCTCCATATTTAATAAATATCGCAAGCGAACTTGGTACAGAAAAAAATGAATTCGCTAAAAATTTATTAATACAAGAAATTCATAGATGTCATGCTTTTGGTAGCAGATTGCTTGTTTTACATCCTGGATGTCATGTTGGGCAAGGGAAAGAAGTAGGTTTAAAAAATATTGTTACTGTCTTAAACTCAATTTTAAAAGATATTGATTTTGATATTGTGATTTGTTTAGAAACAATGGCTGGAAAAGGTAGTGAAGTAGGTTCAACTTTAGAAGAAATTAAAGAAATTATCGACTTAGTTGAATATAAAGATAAAATCGGAGTATGTATTGATACATGCCATCTTAATGATGCAGGATACGATGTAACTGATTCTGATAAATTTTTAAATTTATTCGATGACATCGTAGGTTTATCTTATTTAAAAGTGTGTCATCTAAATGATTCATTAAACAAAATTGGCGCTCATAAAGATCGCCATGCTAATATCGGATTAGGCACAATAGGATTTGACTCCTTAAGAAATTTCGCCTTTAATCCGAAAATAAAAGATGTCCCTAAAATTTTAGAGACACCTTATGTTAATGGCTCATCGCCATACGCTTTAGAAATAGAAATGTTAAGAAGCGGAGAATTCGATAGTTTAAAATTTTCAAATTTATAACTTTTCAATTTCTTCATATAACGAAGTTAAAGCTTCTTCTTGAGGGACAGTTTTTATAACTTTCCCTTTTTTAAATATAATGAATGCGTTATTACCACCAGCTAAGCCAATATCAGCGTTTTTGCCTTCACCAACTCCATTAACTATGCAGCCCATAATAGCTACAGTGATGTATTTTTTGTGTTTGATTAAATATTCTAATACATCGTCTGCGATTTTAGCTGTGTTTGTTACTTGGCAACGACCGCATGTTGGACAACTTATGATTGTTGGGTAATTCGGATATAAACCTAAATCGTGAAGTAATCTAACACATGTTTTAATCTCTTTTTGAGGATTGTGAGTCAATGAAATTCTAATTGTTGAACCGATTCCTTCGAGAATAAGTGGAGCTAAAGCGCTAACCGATCTGATAATTCCGATTTCATCATATCCACTTTCAGTAACGCCGATATGAAGAGGATAATTAGTTTTTCTTGAAATCAATCGATAAGCATTAAGGGTAACAAGCGGATTGGACGCTTTAACACTAATAACAATATTTGTAAAAGTGTAACTTTCGAATATTTTTACATAGCGTAAAGCACTCTCAACTAATTTTTCTTCCTCTCTTAAAGTATCGTTTTCAGCTAAATCTTTTTCTAGAGAACCTTTATTAACTCCGATTCTAATAGGCACATTATGTTCCTTACAAGAATTAATGATGGCTTCTAAACCAGCGATGCCGCCGATGTTTCCTGGATTAATTCTAATTTTATCTGCTCCGTTTTCAATAGCTAATAATCCTAATTTATAGTCGAAGTGGATATCTGCAACAAGTGGTATAGAAATTAATTTTTTAATTTCTTTTATTGCATAAGCGTCTTCTTTATCTAAAACACTAACTCTCATCATTTGAGCACCTAATGCAGCGCATTCATTAATTTCTTTAGCAACTAAGTCAACTTTACTAGTTTTTACATCACACATTGATTGAATAACTATATTATTGTTACCACCAATTGTGATATTTCCAACCTTAACAGGTTTTGTTTTAATTCGTGTATTCATACTAAAATTATAGGTTAGAAAAAATCTTATTGCAAATTTGTGAAAGTTTAAAAAACAAATCTAAGGTTTGTTTTAATAAGCAATATTGCATTTATTAATTGTTTTTTTCTTGAAATATATCAAATTTCATTTTTTAAGCCAATTAGCGTTAAGTGACAAAGTTATTGCAATAAAAAAGAAATTAAAAAAATATGAATTAGAGAGTGAGAAACTTAAGAAAGTTGTACTCTCTTTTTTCTTTGCGCTCTTGAGTTTAAAATGTTTT
>DBFJOT010000057.1:0-25295 GCA_048405595.1 Candidatus Onthovivens sp. | reverse complement strand
ATTGCAATAATAAATAATATAATTTGAATTTTTATATAATTGTCTAGTAATGTTTTGCGCTAAGGTTGTCCTTTATTGCAATAACAGAAAATTTATTGCAATGGCTTTGTCATCTAACCGTCTTTATCTTTATTTATATATAAATAGTAAAATTACTTTACAAGATTTGATATAAAAATTATAATCTAGCCAGGAAAGAAATTTATGGAAATTCTTTAGAGAGTGAGCGGGTGGTGAAAGCTCATGAATCGAAATAAATTAGCCGTTCCTTTTAAGAGGTTAAGAGCCCGTTAAACGCGTTAAGTTTTAGAAAATTAAGTGCTTATTTTATTAAGAAATAGGATGGTACCGCGATAAATTCGTTCCTAGGATATTTTTTTCTAGGATTTTTTTATTTTATAGGAGGAAATTTTATGCACTACATGACTTCGCAAGAAATCAGAAACACATGGTTAAATTTCTTTAAAGAAAGAGGCCACATGATAGAACCAGGTGCAAGTTTAATTCCACATAACGACCCAAGTTTACTTTGGATTAATGCTGGAGTTGCTGCATTGAAAAAATATTTTGACGGAAGTGAAATTCCTGATTCGAAACGTATCACTAACGTTCAAAAATGTATCAGAACAAATGATATTGAAAACGTTGGTAAAACAGCTAGACACCATACATTCTTTGAAATGTTAGGTAATTTCTCAATTGGAGATTATTTTAGAAAAGAAGTCGTTGCTTGGGCATATGACATCTTAACTAATCCTAAATATTTCGATTTACCAAAAGAAAAAATTTATGTTACTTATCATCCAACAGATTTAGAAACTAGAGAACTTTGGATTAAAGCTGGATTAGATGAATCACACATCATCCCTCTTGAAGGTAATTTCTGGCAAATCGGTGAAGGACCATGCGGACCAAATACTGAAGTCTTCTTTGATAGAGGAGAAAAATGGGATCCAGAAAATGCTGGTATTGATTTACTTAAAAACGATATGGAAAATGATCGTTATGTAGAAATTTGGGGTATCGTTTTCTCTCAATATAACGCTGTAAACGGAGTTAAAAGAGAAGATTATAAAGAATTACCACATAAAAACATCGATACAGGTGCTGGACTTGAAAGAATTTGTTGTGTAATTCAAGGTACAGACACTAACTTTGAAACAGATTTATTCTTCCCAATTATTGAATCAACAAAAAAACTTTGTGATAAGCCATATGAAGGTAAATACTTAATGCCTTATAGAGTTATTGCTGACCACATTAGAACATGTACATTTGCTTTAGCTGATGGAGAAACTTTCTCAAATGAAGGTAGAGGCTATGTCTTAAGAAGATTATTAAGAAGAGCAATGAGATACGGTCAAAAGTTAGGATTATATGAACCTTTCCTTTATAAACTTGTTGATACAGTTATCGAAATCATGAAACCATATTATCCTTACTTAGTTGGTAAAGACGTTTCTATTAAAAAGACAATCGAAAACGAAGAAAAACGTTTTATCAAAACATTAAGCACTGGTGAAACAATTCTTGAAGGTATGTTAAAAGATTCAACTAAACTTTCTGGAGAAGATGCTTTCAAATTATATGATACTTACGGCTTCCCAATCGAATTAACTATCGAAATGTGTAGTGAACAAAATGTTGAAGTTGATTTAATTGGATTTAAAGCTTCATTGGAAAAACAAAAAGAATTAGCTCGTGCTTCAAGAAAAAATATTGAATCATTCAATAAACAATCAAAAGATTTATTAGAATTTGATACACCAAGTGAATATGTTTATGACTATAAAGATATTACTTCTAAAGTTGTTGGTTTATTTAAAGATGGTGTTAAAGTTGAAGAACTTGAAGATGAAGGCGAAATTATCTTTGAAAAGACAAACTTCTATGCTGAAATGGGTGGACAAGTTGCTGATACAGGTTTTGTTGAAAACGAAAACTTTAAGGCAAACGTATTAAATGTCACTAAAGCACCTAATAAACAACATTTACATCACGTAAAAGTTTTATATGGAACAATTAAAATGGGTGATGAAATTAAATTAGTTGTTGAAAAGAAAAAGCACTTCGCAATTATGAAAAACCATAGTGCTACTCACTTATTACAAAGTGCTTTAATTAAAGTTTTAGGTAATGAATGTCATCAAAAAGGTAGTTTCGTAAATGAAGAATATTTACGTTTCGACTTCTCATTTGATAGAAAAATTACTCAAGTCGAATTAACCAAAATTGAAAAATATGTTAATGAATTCATTAACGAATCGATTGAAAGACAAACATTAGTTTTACCAGTCGAAGAAGCAAAAACAATCGGAGCTATCTCATTATTTGATGAAAAATATGGCAAAGAAGTTAGAGTAGTTTGTTTTGGAGACACTTCAAAAGAATTCTGTGGTGGTTCTCATGTAAATAATTCAAACGATATTGGTGTATTTGCTTTAGTAAGTGAAGGAGCTATTGCTAGCGGAGTTAGAAGAATTGAAGCAAAAACAGGATATGCAGCTTATGAATATTTAAAATCAAAAGATGATTTATTAAACGAAGTAAAAGAAAATTTAGGCTGTAAAGGTAATGTAGAAATTCTTCCAAGAATCTCTTTACTTAATGAAACAAATAGTGAATTAACAACAAAATTAAATGCAACATTAAAAGAACTTGCAGCTTTAAAATCTCTCGATTTAATCGAAGAAATTAAGAAAAATGGATGTGCAATCAGATACTTTGATGATTTAAATAGAGATGGCTTAATGAACGTTATTGATATTGTCAAAGGTTCAATTAATGATTATGCTCTTGTTTTAATTGGTAATGATGCAGGAAAACATCCAATAATGGTAGCTGCATCAAAATCTGTCGTTGCAAAAGGATTCTCAAGCGGAAAAGCCTTAAAGAAAATCGCTGGAATTCTTGGCGGTAATGGTGGTGGAAAAGATGATCGTGCACAAGGAAGTGTTAATGATTTATCAAAATTAAGCACCATTACAAAAGATTTTATTTTATAAAATGGATAGATATATCGGACTTGATTTAGGAACTAAAAGTTTAGGAATCGCAACTAGTGATTCCTTAGGAATAGTTCATCCTAGAGAAAATTTTAATTTTGAAAGAGGCAATTATAAGAAAGCTAGAGAAAGATTATTAGAATATCTTATTGATGAAAACATTAAAAATGTAGTAATCGGATTGCCTAGACGTTTAGATTTAACTGAAGGAGATCGCTGTGAATCTGTGAGAAGATTTATTGATGATATTTTAAAGGTTAAAAGTGATATTACAGTTTTTTACATCGATGAAAGTTTCACTACAATTGAGGCTCGCGAAAGATTAAGAGACCAAGGTATGAAAGAAGAAAAAATCAAAAAGATTATTGATATGATGAGTGCTGTAGTTATTTTAGAAGATTTTTTAAGGAGTCACCAAAATGGAACCAAGAAATGATGATGAAATCGTAATTTATGATGAAGAAGGTAATGAATATTTAATGAATATTTTATTCACTTTCGAAAACGAAGAACGTGGTGCTGAATATGTTTTCTTATATGAGCCATCTTCACCAGAAGAAGTTATATTAATGAAATATAATGAAGATCATGAACTTTTTGAGGTCACTGACGAAGAAGAATTAAAGGAAGCTGATGAAGTTTTAGAAGCTTACAACACTGATCCAACAATACAAGACATTAAAGACTAATTTATTGTATTTAAAAAAGTAATAAATATTGATATAATCTATAAGATTCAAGAGGTAAATTATGGCAAATACAAATGAAATTATTTTAACACAAGAAGGTGTTGAACAATTAAAGAAAGAATATAGAAATTTAATCGACGTAGAAAGACCTGCTGTCATTGAAGCTTTAGAAAACGCTAGAGCTATGGGTGACTTAAGTGAAAACGCTGACTACGATGCAGCTAGAAATAAACAAGCTGAAATCGAAGGTAGAATTAACCAAATTAGCGCTATTTTAGCTAATGCTAAAGTTGTTGCTGATGCTGGAAAAAGCAAAACTGTTAATATTTCTAACACAGTCACATACTTAGATTTATTATTAAATGAAGAATTCACAGTTAAAATTGTTTCTTCAATTGAAAGCGATCCAATTAGTGATCCTAATAACGTTAAAATTTCAAACGTTTGTGCTTTAGGTGAAGCTTTAGTCGGACACAAAATTAACGACGAAGTTACTGTTAAAGTTAACAAACCATATAAAGTTAAAATTTTAAAAATTAAATAATTTAAAACAAATTTTGAAAAAATCTCCTTTTTTACCGTTTGTGTTAGGTGAAAGGAGAATTTTTTATGATTAAAATCATTGTAGGTGTTTGCGTAGCTACCTTAATTGGCTTAATTGCTTTTGCGTTTATTCCTAAAGCAACTCAAGCACAACCAAACGATACGCAACAAAATGGAGATAGTAATAGTGGTGATCAAAACAAAATTACTATCGGAATCACAGGAGAAGTTGTTAGACCTGGGAATTATATCCTTGAAGAAGGGGCGACAATGCAAGATTTGATCGAAAAAGCTGGCGGCACTAATAATAATGCTGACGAAAGAGCTTATTATATTGATGCTAAAATTGAACAAAATCAAGAATACTACATTGCTCCAAAATATGATGTAAAGGATGTATGTGCTGAAACTCCGATTGAAAAGGTTAACATCAATGATGCGGATAAAGAGACGTTGATGACTATTAATGGTTTTGGAGATGCTGTTACAACTCAACTCCTCCAATATCGTAATGATAATGGTATTTTTTATACATTAGAAGACATAATGGATGTAAATGGTATTGGTAATGCTACTTTTGCTAAAGTAAAAGACTATATTTATTTGCATAATTAAGAGAAGTAAGGATGAAATTATTTTTAACTTTATTAGCTATGGTTTCATCCTATTCTCTTTTTTGCGTGGAAAAATGGTTCATTTCATGTGTTATTTTAATATTTGTAATTGTAGTAGTGTCGCTGAAATATCGATGTAATCGATGTTTTTTGATATTTTTAATAATTTTATGTTCAGTATCTATTTTATTTTCTTTATTACCGATTAGTACATTACAAAATGATGGCGTTTTTACTGCCGTAGTAATAGAAAAGAAAAATAGTTATGTGATACTCTTTGACGGCTTAGAAAAAATATATCTAAAAATAAAAGATGAAAATGTAGATTTATTCGACTTGATACAAGTTAATGGTGAACTTGCAGAATTCTTACCATATAAAAAACCTCTAGAGTCAGGCTTTAATTTTGCTAATTTTTTGGATGACAAAGGTGTATATAGAGAAATTACAGCTAAATCATATACAACACTTATAAATAATCCATTAAATATTGTACAAATTAAAAATACAATTTTATCTCAATTTCCTGCTATACATGAGCAAGTGATTATAAAAGCGTTGTTATTTGGAGAAAGCTCTTATGATAACGAAGTTTATGTATCTTTAAAAAGTGCTGGATTGCTTATTTTAATGAACTTTTCGGGTCTTTTAGTTAATACTTTGTTTTACAATTTGAACAGATTGTTTTCTTTGAAATTGAAAGAAAAAGCTTCTAATACTATTTCGCTAATTATTATCTCACCATTGCTGGTTTTAAATATTAACTCACCATCAATTATAAGGGTATTTATTTATAGGATTTTGTGCTATTTTTATATGCTTAAAGATCGCAAAATTAATTATTTAAAATTAAAGTGTGTACCTTTTTTGGTATTGATTTTACTAGATAGACATTTGATTAATAGCCTCTCTATTCAAGTTCCTATGGTTATAACTTTTGGCTTATATTTTGCTAATGCTATTATAAATTCAAAAAAGAAATTTATGAGAAAAATGCATTTTTACTTTGTGTTATTTTTATTATTTATCCCTTTTAATCTTTATTTTAATCAAAGTATTAATGTCGCTAATAATATTGTAAACATCGTATTTATTCCTATTAATTCGTTTTTGATTGCGTTATTATTGCCATCGGTTTTCATGATTAAAATACCTATTATATCTGGTTTGCTTTATATAGATTATAAAATATTAGATGCAATAAACTTGAAATATCTAAATATTAACGCTCCGCCTTTTAATCAATATTTACTGGTCGCTTACTATGTTCTTATTTTTGTTCTTTTATACTTTTTAGAAGCGAGAAATAAGTTTATATATAAAAAGATTGGATTAGTTCTAATAGCGTTTCAATGTCTTTATTTTTTGCCTTTAAATAATTATTTATATTTCAATATTCACTTCATTAATGTTGGCCAAGGAGATTCGACTTTACTAACTTATAATGGCAAAAATATACTAGTTGATACTGGTGGATCATTAAAAGAAGATATAGCTACAAATAATTTAATACCATATCTAAGAAAGAACAAAATTTATAAGATTGATTATTTAATAATCACTCATTATGATATGGATCATTATTATGCTTCAACTAGTCTTAAAAATAATTTTATAGTAGATAAAGTGTATGATTATACTAACTTTTATGAGCTTAGAATTGGTGATTTATTTATATACAACATAAATACTGATATTAATAATATTGTAGAAGAAAACGACAAAAGCATTGTTCTACATTGCAGTACAAGTTCTATTTCTCTACTTTTAATGGGAGATGCGTCGAAAAGTGTTGAAAATAAAATAATGAGAAAATTTCCTGATTTAAAAGCTACTTACCTTAAATGCGGTCACCATGGCAGTAATACTAGTACATCTAGTGAATTTGTAAGTTGGCTAAGACCTAAAGAAGCTATTATTAGTTGCGGAGAGAATAATCAATATGGTCATCCTCATAAAGAAGTAATAGATGCACTTAAAAAAGAAAACGTTATTATTAGAAGAACAGATCAAGAAGGAACGATTACGTATCGTTTTTTTCGCCAGTTATAGTAAAATAATAAGGTATGATTTATATTTTGTTTGGTAATAGCGAATACACGATTAAAAAAAGAATTGATAAAATTGTAAAAACTGAATTAGGAGACTCCTCTGAGATTGTTAAATTAACAATGAACGAAAAGACGATAGGAAATTTAATTGATGAATACGATCAATTTTCTCTTTCAGGTGAACAAAAAGTAATCGTTGCTTATGATTCTTATTTTTTAGAAACTTCAAAACCTAAACACAAGTTATTTGATAGCAAAGAATTAAAAGAATTAGTTAAATCTATTGAAAGTGGGGATAATATTAACTCAATTATTTTTGTTTCTTTTGGTGAAAAAATTGATTCTAAAAATGGAATTGTTAAATACGCTAAACAAAATGGAAAAATTATGGAATTTAAAGAACCTTCAAAAGGTGATTGGAATCAATATGTACATAGTTATTTCGCTAAAAGAAATGTTACTATTTCAGAAGAAGCCATGGCAGAACTTATAAAAAGAACTAATTACGATTTATATTCTTTTAATAATGAAGCAACTAAACTTTTAATGTATAAAGCTAATGGTATTGATATTGATGATATAAACGAACTAATTCCTAATGCGCTAGAGGATGATGTTTTTAGCGTTTTAAATAATTTAATAAACGGAAATAAAAAAGAAGCTATTAAAATTTATCGCGATTTAAGAGTTCAAGGAGTAGAACCAGTAACTTTGATAAATTTAATTAGCTCCTCACTTATTTATCTTTCTAATGTAAAAAATCTTTCAATTTTAAATTATAAAGCGGATGAAATTGCTGCCAAAACAGGAAGTAGCAATGGAAGAGTATTTATGGCTTTTAAAAACTTAAAATTAATAAGTGAAGAAAAGCTTGATAATCTCATAGCTACTTTGCATAAATTAGATTATCAAATAAAGCATAATTTAGTCGATAGATTCGTAGCTTTTGATATTTTCTTAGCTAATTTCTAATATAAAAAGAACGAAAAAAAGACTCGAAATTAATCGAGTCAAGTTAGCTAAAAGTCGAAATATTTTAACTACTTGCTTAAGCTATTAACAAGAAGTTGAAGATTTGATTTTTGTCTTCTAGCTGTTCCTTTGTGTTCGATGCCTTTGATAACAGCTCTATCGATAATTGAAAAAGCTTTAACTAAAGCTTCATTTGCTTTAGTAACATCTTTTGCTTCAACAGCAACTCTGACAGCTTTCATAGAAGTTCTTAATTTTGATTTATAAGAAACATTTCTTAATCTTGCTTTCTCGTTTGTAATAACTCTTTTCTTTTGTGACTTAATATTTGCCATAAATGTTACCTCTTTCGATACGATTGAAATATTATCATAAAATAGATAGTAAATGCAATCATTAATTGATAAAATTGTTAAGCAAAGGAGGTTGAAATAATGGATAAAAAAGATTTACGTATTGTTTATTTAGGAACACCAGAAATTAGTGCCAATGTTTTAGAGAGAATGATAGAGGAAAATTACAATATTGTAGCGGTGGTTTCTCAAGAAGACAAACCTATCGGAAGAAAACAAATAATTACACCTACACCAGTAAAAAAAGTAGCTTTAATTCATAACATTCCAGTTTTTCAACCACACAAAATTAGAGATGATTATTCCTTTTTAAAAGAATTAAAACCTGACATTCTTTTAACTATGGCTTATGGGCAAATTGTCCCTTTAGGAGTACTAGAAACGCCTAAAATTAAAGCTTTAAATTTACATGGTTCATTATTACCTAAATATCGTGGAGCTAGTCCTATTCAAGCTTCGCTTTTTAATGGCGATAAAGTAACAGGTGTCACGTTAATGGAAATGGTTGAAGCAATGGATGCGGGCAATATGTTTTTTAAAACAGAATGTTTAATTAGTGAAGATGATAATTATGATACATTGCAATTAAAAATTGCCGAAGCAGCTTTTGTTGCTTTTGATGAAGGAATTGAAAAAATTGTCAATGAAAACTATCAAGGCGAGCCTCAAAATTTAGATGAAGTTTCTTTTACGAAAAAAGTTAAACCAGAAGATCAAATTATCAACTTTAATCAAAAAAGTGTCGATGTAATCAATAAGATTAGAGCATTGACTTCTGAACCAGGAGCATATTTTGTCTATAAAAATGAAAAAATAAAGGTTCAAAAAGCTATATTAGTCGATTCTAAAGAAAATGCAATCCCAGGTAAAATTAGTAAGTATGATAAGAGTGCTTTTTATATTGAAACACAAGATGGCACTCTTTCGATTCTAACGCTTCAAAAACCAGGAAAAAAAGTTATGAACTTTAAAGATTTCTTTAACGGTAATCGAGATTTTTTTAACGTTGGAGATGTTATTTGATGTATAGCTTATCTTTAAGTGTCCATCAATTAGTAGATTTTGCTTTAAGAAAAGGTGATATTGATACTAGAGTTTATAACCAAAACACAATGCAAGAGGGGATAAAACTCCATTCTATTTATCAGAAATCTAAAAAAGGTAATTATTTGTCAGAAGTACAATTAGAACATACTTTTAATTATGGTGATTATACTATAAAACTTTTTGGCAGATGCGATGGTATCGATTTAAACGCTCGTCCAAAGATTGAAGAAATTAAAACCACAAATGATGATTTAGAAAATTATTATAAGCAAAATAAAGCTTGGCATTTAGGTCAAGCTATTTGTTATGCTTACATTTATTCATTGCAAAAAAACATCGATGAAATCGATATTTCTTTAGTTTATATAAGTCAAATTGACGCAAGTAAAAAGATAGTAAATTTTACTTATAAAATTAATGAACTACTAAAAGAGATATATTCTTATTTTGGTATTTATATCGATTTTTACCGCCTTATAAAAACAAGAGAAGAAAAAAGAGATCAATCTTTAACAAATTTATCTTTTCCTTTTGAAAAAACACGTCAAGGCCAAGAAGAAATGATTAAAGAAGTGATAAATTCTTATAAAGAACATAAAGTTACTTTTGTTGAAGCTAGTACTGGTATTGGTAAAACGATATCAACAATTTATGGTTCGCTTGTTGGTCTTAAAGATCATAGAATAAACAAAATATTTTATGCTACACCAAAAAACGCCGGATTCATCAATTCTTTTAATGCTTTCAAATTAATTAGAGATAGAGGATTTTTTATTAACGCTGTTGAATTAATTGCAAAAGAAAAGATTTGTCCTAATCATTGTGAAAAAAATTGTAATCCTGACGATTGTCCGCTTTCTAAAGGTTACTATGATAAAGTAAATTTTGTTTTAAGAGAAATTTTAATTAAAGAGAATTTAATAACAACTTCTGTTGTTAGGGAGTATGCAAAAAATAATGGAATTTGTCCTTTTGAACTCTCTTTAGATTTGTCTTTATACACTGACTTTGTAGTTTGTGATTATAATTACGTTTTTCATCCTATAGCTAGTCTAAAACGTTTCTTTGACGATCCACCTATTCAATTTAGAAAATTCCTACTTGTTGACGAGGTTCATAACTTAGTTGATAGAAGTAGAGATATGTATTCGGCTGAATTTAATTCTTTTTACTTTAATAAAATGAAAAAGAAGATCAATAAAGAATATAAAACCGAGAAGTCTATAATTAATAGAATCAAAAAAGTTACAACGTATGTAAATATATTTAAAGATTTTGAATATGGTGAAGAAGATTATATGATTCTTGAAACTGTGGATTTAAATTTTTTAAGTGCGTTAAAAGATTTAGATAAAAAGATTAAAGATTTTAAAGCTGAACACCCTAAACTTAAAATAGAAGAACTTGATGAATTTTCGAGGATGAATTATAACTTCTTAAAGATTATAGAGTTATCAAATATCGATTATAAAATCGTATTAAAGAAGAACGAAGATGATTTTATTATTAAATATTTTTGTATCAATCCTTCAGTTTATCTTTTAGATAGATTACATGATTTTGAAGGAGCTACATTATTTAGCGCAACAATCAACCCTATTGATTATTATCAAGAGGTTCTTTTAGGAAAGAGTGGACTTGATTTTTTATCTTTACCTTCACCGTTTGAAGCGAGTAATTTGAAGGTTTTAGTAGATACAAAAACTTCAATAAAATATAAAGATAGATTAAGAACTTTGCCTGATGTAATCGAAGAAATTTATACTTTGGTTAATTCTAAAATTGGCAATTATATAGTCTTTGCTCCTAGTTTTGAATACCTCAATATGATTAAAGCAAAAACTATCAAAGATGATAGATTTATATACCAAGAAAAATCTATGAATATAGATGATAGAGAATTATTTTTATCTAAATTAAAGCCTAACCCAAACGCTACAACAGTCGCGATTTGTGTAATGGGTGGAAGTTTTAGTGAAGGCATTGATTTACTTGGAGATAGACTTATTGGACTAGTGATTATTGGAGTTGGATTACCTACAATAAGTTTAGAAAATAAATTAATTGATGAATATTATTCGACTAATGGTCTTTCTGGATATGCATATGCATTTATAAATCCTGGAATTAATAAAATTATGCAAGCTGTAGGAAGATTGATAAGAACAGAAAGCGATAAAGGAGTAGCTTTATTAATTGATGAAAGATATTCTTATTCAACTTATCGATCTTTATTCAAAAATAGATGGACTAATTGTTCAAAAATAACTTCTTTGGATGTTATGAAAGAAGAATTAGTCAACTTCTATAAGCAAAAATAAATGTTTAATAATATTTATTATTAAATAAATCCCCTTTTTAATGATATACTTTTAAAAGTTATGAGATACGATCGATCAAAAATTAGAAATTTTAGTGTTATTGCACATATTGACCATGGCAAATCAACACTTTGTGATAGAATTCTTGAATTAACAAGAACTGTAGAAAAGCGAGAAATGAAATCGCAATTTTTAGACTCTTTAGATTTAGAAAGAGAAAGAGGAATTACAATTAAATTAAATGCTGTCACGGTTAAATATCATAGTGATGATGGAAATGACTATATTTTCAATTTAATTGACACTCCTGGGCACGTTGACTTTACATATGAAGTTAGTAGATCTTTAGCTGCTTGTGAAGGTGCTGTTTTAGTAGTTGACGCTACTCAAGGAGTAGAAGCACAAACTTTAGCTAATGTTTATTTAGCTGTTGATAATGACTTATTCATTGTTCCAGTAATTAATAAAGTAGATTTACCAAGTGCTTCAATTGAATTATGTAAAGAAGAGATTACTGAAAGAATCGGTCTTGATGGTGAACATGCTGTTTTAGTAAGCGCTAAAACAGGTCAAAATATCAAAGAAATTCTTGAAAGAATTGTTACTGATGTTCCTGCTCCTGAAGGAGATGATGATGCTCCTTTAAAGGCTTTAATTTTTGATAGCTTCTATGATCCATATAGAGGTGTTGTTGTATTAATTAGAGTAAAAGAAGGACAAGTAAAAGTTGGTGACACAATTCATTTGATGAAAAGTGGATGTGATTTTTTAGTCACTGAATTAGGCATTAGAACACCTAGAGAAGTACAAGTTGACGGTCTTTATGCTGGTGAAGTTGGCTATCTTTGTGCTCAAATTAAAGATATTAAAGATGTTCATGTTGGTGACACGATTACTTTAAAAGATAAACCTGCATTAATTCCTTTACCAGGATATAGACATATTAATCCTATGGTTTATTGTGGTATTTACCCTACTGATAGTAAAAAATATGAAGATCTTAAAGAATCATTAGAAAAACTTGCTTTAAATGACTCTAGTTTAAGATTTGAACCAGAAACTTCACAAGCTTTAGGCTTTGGTTTTAGATGTGGTTTCTTGGGATTATTACATATGGATGTTATTCAAGAAAGACTTGAAAGAGAATTTGGGCTTGATTTGATTTTAACTGCTCCAAGTGTTATTTATAAAGTTTATTTAACAGATGGTAGTGTAATTGATTTAGATAACCCTAGCCAATTACCAGATGTAACAACAATTAAAAAGATTGAAGAACCTTATGTTCGTGCAAATATCATGACACCAAAAGATTATGTTGGTGACATTATGCAACTTTGTATGGATAGAAGAGGTATTCATATCGACTTGCAATATTTCGATGACACAAGAATGATTTTAGTTTATGACATGCCTTTAAACGAAATTATTTATAATTTTTTCGACACGTTAAAGAGTGTTACTAAAGGTTATGCAAGTTTGGATTATGAAGTATCTGAATATAAAGAAAGCAATTTAACAAAAATGGATATTTTACTTAATGGGCATCCGATTGATGCTTTATCGAGTATTGTTTATAAGCCATTTGCTTTTAAACGCGGATTAAAAATTGTTTCTAAATTAAAAGAAGTCATTCCTAGACAACAATTTGAGATTCCAGTACAAGCTGCAATTAATGGAAAAGTAATTGCTAGATGTGATATTAAAGCTGTTAGAAAAGATGTTTTAGCAAAATGTTATGGTGGAGATATCACACGTAAGAAGAAGTTGTTAGAAAAACAAAAAGAAGGTAAAAAACGTATGAAGTCTATTGGCTCTGTTGAAGTCCCACAAGAAGCGTTTATGTCCATTCTTAGTATTGATAATGACGATTAATGGCATTATTAGTAGAAAATTAGTAGTTTTTCAGTAATTATCTTTATAAATGACCATAAAATGTTATAATTAATTTAATGTTTTCTTGGAGGTAAAAATAATGGGCGGACAAGAATTAGCTGTTAAATATAGCAATGAGATTTATGCGACTCAAAAGGATATCAAAAAAGATTTACATACTAATCTTATTGATGGAATTTGGACACAAGTACTTAAATATAGATCAAACTTTATCCATACTCTTAGATTAAGACATGTTGATGCTACTGAGTATTCAGTTTGTTTAACTCCTAAGATTACTGACAAGATCAATTCTATTGAAAGAAAACTTTTAAAGTTATCTTCGAAATATAAAGATCTTTTATCAACTAAATCGGAAGCTGCTTTTTCAGTCGATTCAAAAATTTTTATATTAAAAGAAATCGCTAAAATTTATAACTTGGAAGTTGCAGAAGATGTGATTTATAGAATTGCTTCAGGCAATGTGTATAATATCGATCCTCAATTATCTATTCTTACAAGATATAACAATTGTATTGATTACATCGCACGTTTTCCTTTAGAGCAAGTTGATGAAAATACAATTGGAAATCTTTATTCTATGATTTTAGGTACAGAAGATTTAACGGAATTCTACCGTACGACTGAAATAAATAATAAATTAAGCAAATATTTAGTTGGAAAAACTTATTTAGGCATTCCATGTAAATTAATTGAAAGTAATATGGATCAATTAATTAATTTCATCACTTATCATGAATGTGGAATTTTCATCAAAGCAGTTTGTGCATTCTATTTTATTTACTATGTCAAACCATTTGAATCTTATAGCGAAGAAATTGCTGTTTTAATGCTTAAAAAGATTCTTTCATGTAATGATTATGAAGAAAGTACAGCTTATGTTAACTTTGAAGCTATCTTAAACCATAAAGAAGAACTTGAAAATGTTATTTTTGAATGTCAAAGAACATATGACTTAACTTATTTATTATGGTTCTTGTTTGATAAAGTTGATAGTTTAATCGAAGACGCATTAACAACAGCTGAAGAAGCAGAACATAAAACTATTAGAAATGACTTTTTCCAAAAAGATGTAACTAGTGCTGAAGAAGAGGCTACAAATACTTTTGAAAATTGTGCAACTTTAGAAAGCGATAGAGAGCCATTAAACGTAGAGGAAATGAGCGTTAAACTTCCTTTAGAAACTGCTCCAATAACACCTATTGAAGAAGTTGAAGATAAAGAAGTAGAAACAATAGATAAAACTCCAGAAATTGTAGACAGTACATCTACTGAACAAACTAAGGAAGAAGTTGCTTTAGAAACGCCTAAAACAGAAGTTATAACAACTAAACCTGTTGAAAATGTTCCTGTAGCACCAGTTCAATTTGATCAAACAATTGCAATTTCTGTCATTCCAGCTAACTTAACTGAAGAAGAAGCATCGAAACTTGAAAACAGATTAATTGAAATGAATCCAATTTTAACTCGTGGGCAAGCTTATTTCTATGCTAGACATTGTACTGTTGGGATGTCTTATACAATTGCTCAATATAAGAAAGAAGTTGGATGTGCTTACGAAACTGCTAGATGTAGCATGGATGGATTAGTTACTCTTGGCTATTATTCGAAAAAGCAACTTAAGAATAAATACATTTATACTCCAATTAAAAGAAACTAGAAGGGAATAATTATCATGGTTTTAGACTCAGTATTTAACTCGACAGGAATGTACTTTTTATACATTGTCCTTGTATTCGGAGCAGTATGTTTACTCGTTTTCTTAATTAGAAAATTCGTTATTAACAAGGACAAAGGAGAAAAAAAAGAGATAGACGAAAAACAAGCAGCTAATGAAACATTAAGCCGTTATCTTGAAGAAGTTGATGATCCAGAAGCTCAAAAGCAATTTGATGACTACGAAAAACAACAAGAAAATAAATAGTTTATATATCCATATACCTTTTTGTGCTAAAATTTGCCCTTATTGTGACTTTGTAAAAGTTATAGATGAGTACTCTTTTAAGAGCTTATATTTAAAAGAGTTGCTTAAAGACATTAAAACCTTAGAACAAAAGAGGTATTTTTTTAATACTATTTATATAGGTGGAGGAACTCCTAGTATATTGAACGAAGAGCAACTAGAGAGTCTTTTATTAGCCATCCAACCATTAAAAAGTATAAATACTGAGTTTACTATTGAAGCTAATCCAGAATCGTTAACAGAAAGTAAACTCTCGATATTTAAAAAGTATGATGTTAATCGTATCTCTATAGGCCTACAATCTTTTAATAAGAATATTTTAAAGTCGATTCATAGAGATTATAATGTCGATGTTTTTAATCTCATTAATCTAGTAAAAAAGTATATAAGCAATATAAATGTTGATTTTATTTATGGCTTACCTAATCAAACATTTGATGATTTGAAAGATGATTTAAATAAATTCGTGTCATTAGATGTTAATCATATTTCTATTTATTCTCTAATTTTAGAAAAAGGGACTATGTTTTATAAAGATGGAGTAGAAGAAATCTCTGATGAAATGAACAGAGAATTCTATGATTACATAGTTTCTTTTTTACGCCAACATGGTTATAAACGATATGAGGTATCTAATTTTTGCAGATTAGGTTATCAAAGCAAGCATAATTTAACATATTGGAAAGATGAAGAATATGTTGGTCTTGGAATAGGTGCTAGCGGCTTTGAAAATGGTGTAAGATATAAAAATTCATCTTCTTTAACAAAATATCTTAAAGGGGATAGAAGTAGAGAAGAAGAGGGCATTACCTTACAAGATGATTATGAATACTTTTTAATTTGCAATTTAAGACTCGAAGATGGTTTTAGTTTAAAGGAATTTTATAAACGATTTAATTTTGATCTGTTTGAAATGAAGAAAAAAGAAATTAATGAGTTAGTTGATTCATCATTATTAGTTGTAGAAAATGATTATATTAGATGTACAGATGAAGGAATTGCTTTGTTGGATAGAGTAATTTTAAAGTTGCTTTAAGTTTTAAACTTTTATATAATAAAATGAATATAGATATTATAAAAGTTATAAAATAGTATATAATTAGTAGTTTTCTAGTACTTATTTAGTAGATAAAATAATTTAAATTTAAGTTTTTTCTGATTTTATATATAAAGATATAGAGCTGAAAAACTTTTTTTACTTTTTTAGCACTTTTTTGTTGACAGTGCTAAATATTGTAATAAAATATACTTAGCACTTAGGAAATTTGAGTGCTAGAAAGGTTACGTTATGGAACTTACTAGAAAAGAAAAAATCTTAAAATTAATTGTTGAAGATTTTATTAAAACTGCTCAACCAGTTGGTAGTAATACTTTAATTGAGAAGCATAAGTTAAGCATTTCTAGTGCAACAATACGTAATGAAATGAATCAACTCGAAAAAGATGGCATGCTTGAAAAAACTCATACATCAAGTGGAAGAGTTCCTTCTACAAAAGGTTATAAGTACTATATAGAGCATTTAAGAACAACAACAATCGATGAGAAAATTAAAAATCAATTAACTGATGTGTTTGATACATCTTCTAGCGTTGAAGAAATTATGAGTAAAAGTTGTCAAATATTAAGCCATATGACGAATCTTGCTAGTGCTGTATTAGGGCCAGGTGCTAATGAAGAGAAGTTGGTTAGTGTACAACTTGTACCATTAAGCGACACTGTAGTTACTGCGATATTTGTTACTGACAAAGGTTATGTTGAAAACAAAACATTCGTCATGAACGGTAAAGCTGAACTTAACGATGTCAAAAAAACAATTGAAATTCTTAATGATAGATTAGTTGGAACGAAAGTCAGTGAATTAGTTCCTAAATTAGAAGGGATAGAACCTATTATTTCTGACTATATAACTGATTACACATTCATTTATAACGCTTTGCTTAGAACGTTTTATGAATTCTCTTCAAAAAGAAAAGAATTCTATGGTAAGGAAAATCTCATTCATCAACCTGAATTCGAAAATGACCCAAATGAGTTAAAGAAAATATTTGGCTTATTCGAAGGATCTGACAATCTAGAAAGATTGATTGATGAATCGAATTCAAATCTTCTAATCAATTGTGGAGAAATCGATGAGAATTTCGATGATGTAAGTGTTGTTTCGAAAGAAATTATCGCTAACGGAGAAAACATCGGTAGAATTGCAGTTATTGGACCTACTAGAATGGATTATTCAAAGGTTTTAAATAACTTAGACTATGTCGCACAAAGAATTATGGAGCATTTAAGTTATGAAGATATTCAAGAGGAGGACAACGATGGAAAATAAGGAAGTAAATACAGAAGAGTCCAAAGTACAAGAAGAAAGCAAAGAAACAAAAAACCAAATTAAAGATGAAGTTGCATCTTTAAAAGAAGAACTTGAAAAGGCAAAATTTGACACTGAACATTGGAAGAACGAGTATTATAAAGCTTTCGCTGATATGGCTAATCTCCGTAAAGAGATTGAGAAAGATCATAAAGCAGCTATTAAATATCGTTTAGAAGATTTTGTTGATAGTTTACTCGGAGTATTAGATGCGTTTGATATGGCATTTAGAGTAAAACCTTCAAACCCTGAAACAGAAAATTATTTAAAAGGATTTGAATACGTACATAAACAATTATTATCTGTTTTAGAAGCTGAAGGAATCCAAACAATTTCACCAAATGTAAATGATAAATTCGATGAAAAAACAATGCATGCAGTTGACACTATTGAAGATGAAGGTGAAGAAAACTTAGTTAAAGAATTAACATTTAAAGGATACAAACTTCATGACCACTTAGTTAGAGCTGCTATGGTTGTAGTATCAAAACATCCTACTGTAAAAGATGTTGAAGAAAAGAAAGAAGAAAAAGAATCTGCTTAATTGAAGCGATGGAGGTATAAATTATGGCAAAAGAAATTATTATCGGTATTGATTTAGGTACAACAAACTCTGTTGTTAGTTATCTTCAAAGTGATGGAACTGTTAAAGTTATCCCAAACCCAGAAGGCACAATGACAACACCTAGTGTTGTTGGCTTCAAAGCAAACGGCGAAGTTATCGTTGGTAACGCAGCAAAAAGACAAGCAATCACAAACCCAGATACAGTCGCAAGTATCAAAAGATATATGGGTTCAGACTATAAAGCACACATTAACTGTGTAAATAAAGATTTCACACCTCAAGAAATCAGTGCGAAAATCCTTGCTTACATGAAATCATATGCAGAAGCAAATATCGGACACCCAATCCAAAAAGCTGTTATTACATGTCCTGCATACTTTAATGACGCTCAAAGACAAGCTACAAAAGATGCTGGTACAATTGCAGGCCTTGAAGTTGTTAGAATTATCAATGAACCAACAGCGGCAGCACTTGCTTATGGTTTAGGAAAAGACAAGAGTGAAAAAATCTGTGTATTTGACTTAGGTGGTGGTACACTTGATGTCTCTATTCTTGATATTGGAGACGGAACATTCGAAGTCGTTTCAACAGCTGGTGATAACCAACTCGGTGGTGATGACTGGGATAATGTTGTTGCTGAATGGATTAGAGCTCAAATTAAGATCGAATTCGGACAAGATATCAATGATAAAATGGCTCTCCAAAGATATAAAGATGCAGCTGAAAAAGCTAAAATTGAATTATCAAGTAGTTTTGAAACAACAATTTCATTACCATTCATTGGTATGGGCAAAAATGGACCTATTAGCTTTGAAAAAGTTTTAACAAGAGCTAAATTCGAAGAAATGACAAAACATTTATTAGATAGATGTGTTACACCATTAGAAAAAGCTATCTCAGATGCTAAAATGTCATATAACGAAATTGATGAAGTTTTATTAATTGGCGGATCTATCAGAATGCCTGCTGTCCAAGCTTTAGTTACACGTATTACTGGTAAAAAATTAAATTTAAGTGTTAACCCAGATGAAGCTGTTTCAATCGGCGCTTCATATCAAGGTGGTATTTTAAGTGGTGATGTTAAAGATGTTATTCTTCTTGATGTTACTCCATTAACACTCGGTATTGAAACTATGGGTGGTGTTATGACTCCATTAATTCCACGTAATACAACAATCCCAACAACTAAATCACAAATTTTCTCAACAGCTGCTGATAACCAACCTGCAGTTGATATTATGGTTTATCAAGGTGAAAGAGGAATGGCTCATGATAATAAATTATTAGGACATTTCCAATTAACTGGAATCAAAGCAGCTCCAAGAGGAACACCACGTATTGAAGTTACATTTAATATTGACGTTAACGGCATTGTTAAGGTTAGTGCAAAAGATTTAGATTCTCAAAAAGAACAAGAAATTACTATCAGTGATTCTAACGGATTATCAAAAGATGAAATTGATAGAATGGTTAGAGAAGCAGAAGCTAATAAAGAAGAAGATAGTAAGCGTAAAGAAGAAGTTGAATTAAAGAATAAGGCTGAAAGTTACATCTCTTCAATTGATCAAGCATTAAGAGAAAAAGGTGATTCAATTGATGCAAAACAAAAAGAAGAAACAACAAAATTAAGAGATGAATTAAAAACAGCTCTCGATAATAACGATATCAACACTTTAAGAAACAAAATTGGTGATTTAGAAAAAGCTGCTGCATTTATGCAACAACAAGCTGCTAATGGCGGCGCTCAAGGCGGCAACCCTTTCGAAGGTCAACAAACAACTGAAAATACATCAACAAACGAATCAAAAACTTCAAATGATGATGTTATTGATGCAGATTTCACAGACAAAAAGTAATTAATTTTATAAAATTGCTAAAGGGACGCTGCAAAGCTCCCTTTTGCATTAATTAGAGAGGTATAAAAATGGCAGCTAAACGTGATTATTATGAGGTTTTAGGTGTAAGTAAAAGCTCCACTCAAGACGAAATAAAAAAAGCATATAGACAATTAGCTAAAAAATATCACCCTGATAACAAAGAAACTGGAGACGCTGAGAAATTTAAAGAATGTTCTGAAGCTTTTAGTGTTTTAGGAGATGCTAGTAAACGTAAAACATATGATCAATTTGGATCTGCTGCATTCGACCAAAACGCAGGTGGAAGTAATCCATTTAGTGGTAGCGGCTTTGAAGGGTTCAATTTTAATGGTGGCTCGTTTGATGATTTAAATGATATTTTAAGTAAAATGTTCGGCGGTTTTGGAGGAGGTTTCTCCTCAGGAAGAAGTTCTTACTCTCAAAGTGGATCAATGAGAGGCGATGATACATTAATGCGTATCAAAATTAATTTTATGGACGCTGTTAATGGTAAAACTGTAACTATTCCTCTTACGTATGATGAAAAATGTTCTTCGTGCAACGGAACTGGCGCCTTAAACGGAACCGAATTTACAACTTGCTCTAAATGTGGTGGATCTGGTAGAGTTGTAACTCAACAAAGAACTATTTTCGGTGTTATGCAATCTGAATCTGCATGTCCAAATTGTGGTGGAACAGGAAAAATTATTAAAACAAAGTGTCCTAACTGTAGCGGTAAAGGTTACACAACAGTTAAAAAAGATATTGATGTCAAGATTCCTGCTGGAATTCAAAGCGGTCAACAAGTACGACTTGCTGGCAAAGGTGGCAGAGGAATGAATGGTGGCAACAATGGAGATTTATATATCGAAGTCATTGTTGCAAAACATGATTACTTCACTAGGGAAGGTAATGATATCCATATTGAAATTCCAATAGATTTTGTTGACGCTTGTTTGGGTACAACTGTGAGTGTTCCTACGGTATATGGTGATGCTGAATTAAAGATTCCTGCCGGAACACAACCAAATGCTGTTTTAACTATTAAAGGTAAAGGTGTCAAAGATCTTAGAGGGAATGGTTATGGTGATGAATACGTTCATATCAATATTAAGACACCAACATACTTAAACAAAGAACAAAAGAACGCTTTAGAAGAGTTTAAAAAAGCTAGTAAATCAGGCGATAATTTATTCGATAAATTCAAAAGAGCATTTAAAAAATAACAATAAAAGGTTATACTAAAAGAGGGAAAGAAAAAGCCCTCTTTATTTTTTTATAAAATAAAGATTTTTGCTCAAAATGCTATAAAGAGTGAGGGTTGATATGCCAAAATGTAAGTATTGTCATGAAAATATAACTCGTTTTGATAAAGAAATTTGTCCTTTTTGTGGTGGAAAAAAGCCATTAGATGGGATTGATGATAGCACATATGATATTACTCAATGTATCGATATAATGAAGGAACAAGGTGAAATAAATTTTAAACAAAGAAGTCATATAACAAATGCTTTACTTTGTATGTTTTTAGGAATATTTGGTGCTGATGCTTTTTATCTTGGCTTTTATAAAATCGGTATCATAAGAATTGTTATTAACGCTTTAATTTTTTCTGGGATATCTTTTCCTGTATTTTTCACTACTAGTTTAGGCGGACTAGCTTTTGCTATTAGTGGTGGTATTTTATTTGTCATCTACTTTATTTTAGGAATTGTTAATTTCTTTATTAAAGGAAAGAAAGACGCTAATGGAGTTTTTATAAGATAATGCAACGATATTTTGTTAGTTTTGATTCTAATGATAAAATCGTCATCGATAAAGATGACATTTTTCATATTAAAAATGTTATGAGAATGAAAGTTGGGGATCGTTTTGAAATTAATAATGATGGCCAAATTTTACTAGCTGAGATTACTAACTTAAGTGGAGACTTTCAATTCAAAATTATCGAAGAGAAAAATGAGAATCATGAATTAAATGGATACATTCGCTTATTATATTGTCTTCCGAAAGGTGAAAAAACAGAATTAGTAATTCAAAAAGCTGTTGAACTCGGTGCAAGTGAAGTGGTTTTGATTAATAGCACTAGGTCAATTGCTAAAATCACTAAAGAGAATAAAGAAAAGAAATTAATTAGATTCAATAAAATCATTAAAGAAGCAAGTGAACAGTCCAAAAGAACTAAACTTATGAAATTGGATCAAGTTATCACTTTTAAAGAACTAAATCGCTTTGTTAATGATGTTAACTTGATTGCATACGAAAACACTGATTTTACTAGTGCTGATTTGCATAAGATGCTCTCGCAGTTAAAAAATAAGACAATAAATGTAATCGTCGGTGCCGAAGGTGGTATTACAAAAGAGGAACTTGATATTGCAAAGTCACTAGGATATAAAGAAATTTCATTAGGTAAAAGAATTTTACGAAGTGAAACCGCTTGTTTTTATATTTTATCTTTGTTAGCTTTTTATTTGGATAATTAATTATGTCTACTCTATTTGAGATTTTAGAAAAAAATAGAAATAAGAAAGCTTATCGTCATTCAGATGAGGTAGTTTTTTATAATAAATTCAAAGGAATGCTCAAGATACATCCTTTCTTTTCAAAATATTTAGAATGCGAAAATGATTTTGATATTATTAAAGCTAATATTATTATTAAATCAATTATTAATAAGGAAGAATTTGATAAGATTATTAATGATTCTTATATTTCTTTAAATACAAAAAATATCGATGAAATCAAGGATTCTATTAAAGAAAAGACTGCTGATTTGCCTTATATCGATTATGATAATTTTAAGGTTTATATACCGTTTTTTAATAAAACAACCAACATTGTTTATTCTCAAGATAATGAGAAAATGAATGATTATCCATACATTGATTTGAATAAAAAATTTGAACCTTTCTTAGTTGATGCTTTTTCAACTTATACAACTAACTTGTTTAGTTCGTTATTTACTCAACTTGTTAAGGTTGATGAATCTAAAACATCAGTAGCTTTTTATCATTATGATTTTAATGCTATTTTTATTATTAATAGACAAGGTACCTTAGACAATGTCATTTATTTGTATGACAAATATTTGATGAATCCACATAAATTTAATGTTATAGAACGTGTTAAACCACTTGTAAAAGCATATTACAACAACGACTTGTTAGAGTTTGTTAATATTTTGTATAAAAATGGCTTTGTAAGTTATTTAGTATTTAGAAAGATATGTAAGGTTAAAAAAATATGAAATCAATTTTAATAGAATTCCTAGGTTGTAAAGTTAATAGTTATGAAGTTGAAGCTGCGGCTAAGATTTTTTTAGATAATGGTTATCATTTTTTTGATGAACAAAATGATAAAGTACCAGATGTAATTATCATAAATACATGTGCTGTAACACAAACCAGTATAACTAAAGACAAAAAGGTTATTAAAAAATATAGAAAGTTATATCCAACAAGTGTTGTAGTTGTTATGGGTTGCTATGCTCAATATAAAGCAGAATATATTAAAGATTCATTAGGAGCAGATATTGTTTTAGGCACTTCTAATAGAACAAAAATTTATCAACTTGTAGAAGAATACAATAAAAGCCATCAAAAAGTTGTATTGCACGATGAAAGTAATGATATTAGACAATATGAAAAAATGGATATCGATAAATCTTACCTAACAACAAGAGCGTATGTAAAAATTCAAGATGGATGCAACAATTTCTGTTCTTATTGCTTAATTCCTTATGTTAGAGGAAGATCTAGAAGTAGATTAAAAGAAGATATTGTTAAAGAAATTAATACATTGGTTCGAAACGGACATAAAGAAATTGTTCTTACAGGTGTAGATATGTCTAGCTACGGACTTGATATAAAGGATAAAACTACTTTTAGTGATTTGATAGAATATATCTTAGATAACTGTAAAGAGTTACAAAGTTTAAGAATTTCTTCTTTGGAAGAAAGTTTATTAGATGATAAATTCTTATATTTATTAAAAACTAGATCAACTTTATCGAATCATCTTCATATTCCTTTACAAAGTGGAAGTGAAAGTGTTGTAAAAAAAATGAATAGAAAATATAACCTTAAAGAATTTAAATCGAAGGTTAATGTTATTAGAAATATTAGACCAGATATTTCAATTACTACCGATGTAATCGTAGGCTTTCCAGGTGAAACCGAACAAAATTTTTTAGAAACTTATGATTCATGTAAAGAAATTAATTTTTCCAAAATTCATGTTTTTCCATATTCAGATAGAGAAGGAACAGTGGCTTCTAAAATGAATGATAAAGTTAGTACTGAAGTTAAAAAAGATAGAGTACATAGACTTCTCGAATTAAGTAATCAATTAGAAGAACAATATTGTGAACAATTCTATGGAAAAGAAATAGATTTTTTAATTGAAGAATATGATGATAAATTAAACGCATATAAAGGTCATAGTTCGAATTATTTACATGCTTATATTCCTAGCGACGTAAATTTAAAAAATAAAATAGTAAAAATTAAATTTACTAAGAAAAATAAATTAGATTTTTGACAATGTCAAAAATGAAAAAGTACGATGGTTATCGTGTTTTTATAAGTTTTTATTATAATATCAAATAATTATTTGCATTTTAATTAAATATCTTTATAATATTCAATGTTAGGAGATTAAAGCGATGGCAGTACCTTTTAGAAGAACTAGTAAAACATCAAAAAGAATGAGAAGAACTCATTTTAAATTACACGTTACAGGCGTTAGTGTTTGTTCACATTGTGGTGCAATGGTTAAATCACACACAGTTTGCCCAAAATGTGGTTACTACGACGGAAAACAAATTATTAAGAAATAAGTTTTACTTATAAAATAATCCTTTATTAAAAAAGGAAAGATAATGTCTAGATTAAATGCTAGGCATTTTTTTATTAAAGAGTTACGACTACATGTATTTTTCGTTAAGTGACAAAGTTATTGCAATAAAAAAGAAATTAAAAAAATATGAATTAGAGAGTGAGAAACTTAAGAAAGTTGTACTCTCTTTTTTCTTTGCGCTCTTGAGTTTAAAATGTT
>DBFJOT010000056.1:0-90104 GCA_048405595.1 Candidatus Onthovivens sp. | reverse complement strand
AACATTTTAAACTCAAGAGCGCAAAGAAAAAAGAGAGTACAACTTTCTTAAGTTTCTCACTCTCTAATTCATATTTTTTTAATTTCTTTTTTATTGCAATAACTTTGTCACTTAACGAATAAATATTTTTTTGAAAAAAATCATTAGTCAATCTTTTGTGTTTGGTGAAAAGGAGTTAAATCCAATTCATTAGATACTTAAAGTTAGATACTTTGCGTCCTTCAAAGTATAATACTTATAGTATGAATAGTTCGATAGACTTAGTTATTGCTACCTATCAAGATGGATTAAAAGTTAAAGAGTTAACTTATTCATTTCTTGATATTGTTTCATTTGATCTATTAGCATCATTTGAAGCTAACTTTTCTTATACTTTATTAAATCAATCTTGCGACCTCATAACTGTCTTTTCGGATGATAAAGAAATTAAAATAGAAAAAGGCGAAATGATTGAAATTAAAGATTTTAGGGAACTTGGTAAATATAATTTATATCGACTCGAAATCTTAAAAGATAAAATAAGCAAAAATGCTGTTATTGAACTTGTTGATGAAAGTAACGTCTTTAGTGAGGTGCACTTAGCTTTAAGAGGTTTTATTTTATCAACTAACTATTTTGATAACGTCAAAATTTTTGAAGACAAAGTTAGATTAAACGAAGCTTATTATTTATCCGAAAAAAGAAAACTAGAAATATTAAAAGCATCTAATGAAAATATAGCATCTCTCCTTTTCGCGTTAAACGAGTTAAAAAACAATTTGTCTTTTAGTGCAAAAAAAGAATTAGTCAAAAAAAGTGAATTACTTAAACTTGATCCAACACTAGATATTAAACATAGTGGATATATTGAAGTTGACAAAGAATTCGTTTTTGCTAAAAAGAAAAAGTATTTAACTCCAGAAAATATATTACTTTTTAAAACTTTAAATAGTTTAAATGAGTCTTCAAATTCATTGAGGTCGTTAGTTTCGATGTTTATAAAAAGGATGAATAGTGAAATTGTTTCTTATAATACACTTATTAAAAGTGATAAAAAGAAAAATATCTCAAAGACTAACTCTATTAAAATCGCCTCTTTATATAAAACTAAAAAAGAATTGATAATTGAACTAAATGGACTTTTGGAACGTTTAAAAGCTAATATTCCTATGCTTTTAGATGTTTTAAAAAACGATTGTGAAGGCAAAGAATACGATTTGACATCTTTTGTTCTTACAAATGATAAATATTATCGCAATGTTTTTTCTATACTTTCTAACCAAGTTAGTTTTAACCTTAACTTTGATTTTTTACGAGTTACTTTGACTCATTTAAAAACCAAGTTCATGTTAAATGATCTAGTTAGCCTTTATGAATTTATTGCCATTGATAAAGTTCTAAATGATTTTGGTTATAAAAATATATCACCTAAAAATCTAGAAATTAAAAAGTTAGAAAATTCTACTTTCATATATCAAAAAGGTGAAAGATTCATTAGTTTAGATTATTTTAAATTTAAAAAGAAAGCTCGTAATGAAGAAACTCGATCTGATTTTATTGTAACATTTGTACTTAAATTAAAGACAAAAGAAGATGAAGTACTGAAAACAATGGTCATTGATTCTTATTCTAAGATTTTAGATTCATCTATTATTAATAAAGATTATAAGGGTGAATTTATGATTATGAATAACGATACTTCAAATTTATATTTTGAAGGTAACTTGATAAATAAATATATTTTCGTCATATTAAAAAACTCGAGTAGATTTAGAAATGACTACACATATTCTTTTTCTAATTGCTCGAAATATATTCTTTCTTTATATAAGAATTTCAAGAATCAAATTGAAGAATTTTTATTTGATTCTTTATCAGCTGAAGAAACCGTATTTGTTGAAGAAATATAATCTTGCTTAAGTAGATTTTTATTACCTATTGATAATAATAAAGCTGCAATTTTTTGAGTGCCGATTTCTCACAATCTACGTTAAACTAAAGGTTAAAAACTTCATAGGTTCTAGCGATTAAAATTGAAGAATAAAATTTTTTAAATGCTCAAAAATTACTACATCATTTGTTAATTTAATAGAGTGTTTGACAACATGAATATTAATGAGTCTAGAACTAAATTATCCACTTACTAAGTGATTAATTATGGTTTTTGCAAGGTTTTTGCTTTCTTGTAAGCGTTTGGACTGATCATTTAAACAATCAAACAGCATTTCTTGTGATGGCGCTCCAACGTTAAGATGATCTGTTATGCGCTTAATAAAATCATTTTCAATCTCATTAAAAAGAGTCATTGGTGAATTGAAGTAGTTATAAAAAGTTACTCTATTTATCGTAGCTTTTTTACAAAGTTAATTGTTTGTTACATCATGAATTTTCTTTTCTTTAAATAGGTCCAATATTATTTTTTGAAATGTTTTTTGATTAAGAATTGATCTTTACTTTCCGTGTTTAATTCTAAACTCATTATTACATTTTAGGGAAATTTAAGCTCTATGATGTTGTTATAAAACATAACGAATAATAAAATAAACATAAGCAAAAGGGGATAAAATGAGTCATATAGTAGAGTTTAAAAATGTAAATAAGTTTTACAAAGTTGGTGAATCTTTAATTAAAGCGAATGATAATTTGTCATTTAATATTGAACAAGGCGAATTTTGTATAATTGTTGGACCAAGCGGTAGTGGAAAAACTACATTACTTAATCTTTTAGGTGGAATGGATTCAGCAAGTGGAGGACAAATTATTGTTGATGGAGAAGATATCACAGCTTATAACGATAAAGCTTTAACTTTGTTTAGACGTAACTCAATTGGCTTTGTTTTCCAATTTTATAATTTGATGGCTAATTTAACTGCTTTAGATAACGTTGAAATTGCTACTGAGATTTGTGAAAACCCATTAAATAGTGAAGAAGCATTAAAAAGTGTAGGTCTTGAAGATAGAATACATAATTTCCCTTCTCAACTTAGCGGAGGGGAACAACAAAGAGTTGCTATCGCTAGAGCTTTAGCGAAAAACCCTAAACTTTTACTTTGCGATGAACCAACTGGAGCATTAGATTATCAAACTGGTAAAAGAATATTAAAAACACTACATGATGTTTGTAGAGAAAATAAAATGACAGTCATTATTATTACTCATAACGGTGCATTAACAAAAATGGCAGATCACGTTTTACATATTAAAAATGGAACGATAGTAGGTGAGGAATTTATTGATAACCCAACTCCTATTGAAGAAATCGAGTGGTAATAATGAATAAGAAGCATTTTAAATACATACTTAAAAGCATTAAAAAAGATCTAACTAGACTTATTGCTATTTGTTTAATTGTCTTTTTAGGCGTTGGTTTTTTAGTTGGATTAATGAGTAGTCCAAAAGATTTACGAGCAAGCATTAATTCATACTATTTAAATTCAAATTTACTCGACGTTTATATTCAATCAACTATTGGTTTTGACCAAGACGATGTTGAATTTTTAGAAAATAATATCGATGAAATCGATAAAATTCAATCCTATAATCAATTAGATCAATATGTTTATTTAGATGATACAAAAGTTCAAGGTAGAGTTATTTATAGAACTTTTAATGTTGATGATATTGATAAATTAACGCTTGTAGAAGGTGAATATCCTGACGAGAAAAATGAATGTGTTTTATTAGAAGCTAAAGATTCAATGTCAGATTATACATTAGATAGTGAAGTTATAATTGATAATGAAACTTATAAAGTTGTTGGAAAAGTAAAAGATCCTTTTTATATTGCAAATCAGCCTGAGCAAACTATTATTGGAAATGGAATTTTAGATACTGTAATTTATTTAAATTCAACTTTATACGAGCTAAAAGATGTAACGATGCTCAAAATAACCTTTAAAGAGGCTAGAAAATTTAACACCTTTAGTGAAGATTATAAAAAACTAATTAATATTAAAAGCGATGAAATAATAGCTTTATCAAGTGAGCGACTTGAAAAACGTAAAGAAACTTTAAAACAAACCATAATAAAAGAAGTAGAAGTTCAAATGGCTGAAGAAATAAAGAAACAAATTGTTGATATTGTTCCTTCTTTAGCTGATTCGTCTTTAATAGAAGACATAATGAACTATGTTGTTTCAACAGACATGTTCAAAGAAAATGTTAGTAAAGTTGCGGATGAGCAATTTAACAAACTATTAGGTTCCACTTCGATAAAATGGTATGTATTGACAAGAAATGAAGTTCCAAGTTTTTATATGTGCAAAACTGATATTAGTAAAATTAATACAGTTGCAAATATACTTCCAGTTTTCTTCTTCTTAATTGCTTTATTGGTTAGCATTTCTTCGATTACTCGTATTGTACAAAAAGATAGAGGTGAAATTGGAACTTTAAGATCTTTAGGATATGGAAAGGGTACAATTTTAAGCAAATATATTGTTTATGGTTTGCTATCAACAGTAATTGGATGTGTTGTAGGGTCAATTTTAGGTACGTTTGTTCTACCAACCGTAATCATGTATATTTACACAACACTTTATGACATTCCAAAGTTTGTTTTCGAATTTGATTACGTTACTGTTTTGTTCTTCTCAGGTCTTATGCTTGTAATGATTTTAGGAACTATTCTTATTATTGCAGCCTCAAATTTAAGAGAAAATGTTTCTGCGTTAATGATCGGTAAAGCTCCTGTAGCGGGTAAAAAGATATTGTTAGAAAGAATTCCTTTCATACGGAAACATATTTCATTCAAACAAAAGTCAATGTTTAGAAATGTGTTCCGCTTTAAAAAGAATTTGATAATGATTGTTATTGGTATTGGCGGATGTACAGCTTTATTATTAACAAGTTTTGGTTTAAAAGATTCAATTGGAGTCAGTCAAACTGAGCAATATAAAACGATTATTAAATACGATTTGATTGTCTCAGTTAATAATATAGAAGAAAATCCTATTAACAAAAGTTTAAGGAGTGAACCGATTTATTATTTAAACGGTGATGTTCTAGCAAAAGATGAAAACATCGATGTTTCGATTCTTTCTTCTAATAAGTTAAATGATTATGTTGGATTTACTTCAAGCGAACCTTTTGGTGAAACTTCTGTCATTGTTACACAACAAATAGCTGATGAACTTGGGCTAAATGTTGGAGAAAATATTGTTATTGAACTTGATAAAGGCAATGGTTTTAGCCAATTTAGAGTCACTGGAATTACTAAAAACTATATAAACAACTACGTCTATATAGGAGAACAAGCGTTCAAAGAACATTTTGAAGACTTTAATAAAAACGCCTTCTTAGTAAATACTGGATACGAAGCTGAAAAGTTAAAAACTTATATGAGAGAGCTTTTGAATAATGAAAATGTCACAGCAATCTCTTCAACTAGCGACATGGCAGTAATTTATGGGAATATTTTAGATAACTTAACAGCAATTGTTGTTATTTTAGTTCTTTTAAGTGGTGCTTTAATAGCTGTTGTTATTTATAACTTAACTGACATTATCGTTGCAGAAAGAATTAAAGAAATCGCTACTTTAAGAGTCACTGGTTATACTAGAAGAGAGACATTGTCTTATATTTTTAGAGAAATTTATTTCATGTCGTTAATCGGGGTATTAATTGGACTAGGATTAGGAGTTGCTTTCCATAGATTCGTTATGGTTAGCATAACAAGTTTAGGTTTAACTTTTGGATTAGCGATTAATCCATTTAGTTATTTGTATACTTTATTATTGGCATTTGGATTTATAACTATTACAGCGATTTGTTTCTATCCAAAAATCAAAAATATTCAAATGGCTGAAGCATTAAAATCTGTAGAATAAAAGCGCACATTGAAGTGCGCTTCGTATCAAGATAATAAGAACTTAATGTCTTCGTCTGAGATACTTGTTATATTTTGAGTTCCGTTTGTGATGACTTGTTCATAAAGATCTTTTTTAGATTCTTGTAATTCTAAAACACGTTCTTCAATTGAATCGTGTGCAACTAATTTATAAACAGTTACAGGTCTAGTTTGACCTATTCTATGAGCTCTATCGGTTGCTTGATCTTCAACAGCAAAGTTCCACCAAGGATCTAAATGTAAAACTGTGTCAGCTCCATGTAAATTTAATCCAGTACCGCCAGCTTTTAATGAAACTAAGATTACGTTAACTGTTTTACTCTTATTGAATTCGTTAGCGATAGCGATTCTTTCTTGCGCTTTAGTGTCGCCACAAATGTAAAACCACTTTATATTTTCTTTATCTAATAATTTTTGAAGATGTTCTAAAACAGAAGTAAATTGAGAGAAAATAAGTACTTTATGATTACCTGAAATAGCGTTTTGTGCGAGATTTACAGCGTATTCTAGTTTTGGAGACACTTCTAAGTAGTTTTCTAAGAATGAAGAAGGGTCAACACAAATTTGTCTAAGTCTAGTTAAAGCACTTAAAACAGCTAATTTGTTTTTAGGGTTTTCATCCATTGAAGCTTTGGTATTTAAAACGTAAGCATTATATAGTTCAGATTGTTTTTGACTCATTGCTAAGCTAATAACTTCAGTTGTTTTAGGTGGGAGATCTGTTAAAACATCATCTTTAGTTCTTCTTAAAATGAAAGGAGTGATTTTTGCTAATAAACGTTTTTTAGCATATTCATCGCTGTCGTTAAAAGAGTCGATATATTCCTTGGTGAAATTATCTTCACTAGATAAATATTTTGGCATCAAGAAATCGAATATTGACCATAAATCAGTTAAAGCGTTTTCGATAGGAGTTCCTGTTAAAGCAAATCTACTTGTTGCATCAAGTTGTTTAACCGCTTTACTTTTTAAAGTAAATGAGTTTTTGATGTATTGAGCTTCATCTAAACAAACGATTGCAAAATGTATTTTCTTATATTCTTCGATATCGCTTCTTAAAGAATCATAAGAAACAATAACAATATCATTTGTATCTTTAACTTTTTCTAAACTTGATAATCTTTGAGCTTTATTGCCATCGATTAAATGACATAAAGTAGATTTATCCCATTTTTTAAATTCGCTTCGCCAGTTATAAATTAAACTTTTAGGGCAAACGATTAAAGTAGGCGCTTTTTCATTTATTAAAGTTCTAAAAGAAATAAACTCAATTGATTTTCCTAATCCCATGTCATCAGCGAGAATGCCACTAAGTTTATTATCGTAAAGTGTTTTCATCCATTTTATTGCATCAATTTGATAAGTTCTAAGGACAGAAAGTAAGTTGTCGCTAAGAGATATTTCTTTTGTTTTGAAATTTTTAATGCTTTGAATAATTTCACTAATTTTATGATCGTAATTAACTTCATAGTTTTGGTTATTCTCTAGGTTAGCAAGATTAAAAATTTGATAAATTGGAACTTCGTTACTTTCTAAGTTATCATCAAGATTAAAATTGTCATCGAGCTGTTTTAAATCGTCGAGTGCTTCTTTGTTATCTAATGATACGAAATTGTTTTTAAGTAAAACGAATTTCTTCTTCTTTTTATAAGCTGAAAGAATACTTCTTAATTCTTCTTTTGAATATTCATCACTAGAAACTTGAAGTGAGAGCCAGTCTTTTCCGCTACTAGCTTTAATGATTAACTTTTGTAACTTAGATTTTTTGATATTCATTATATCTTCGCTTAAATAAACTTCGGCAATTTCTTTTAAACGAGAATAATCAGCAATAATTACTTTATCTAAAGTGGCTAAGTCTTTGCTTTTGCCGTTTTCAAGTAAATCCAATTCTTCTAAACGAACCTCGTATTCAAGCAAAATATTATTTAACGCAAAGTCATTTTCTAGAGTCTTTCTTTCAACTTCTTGATCTTTGTAGAAGTATTCTGTTTTAAAAATTACATTTTTTTGTAAGTCTAACGAGATATAAAGTTTAATTTTCAAATCAAAGTCATCTTTGTTTGTAATTTTAGTTCTTACTGCTTTTCTTACAAAAGTAGTGAAATCATTATCCATTAAGTCACTTACGGATTCGAAATCAAAATGCATTGCGAATCCTAAATCATAAAGATTAGAAGAAGCTTTATTTTCAAAAGTAAATAGTTTAATTCTGTTTTTTGAATCATCGATTAAAAAACCTCTTTTTCCACAAGGATAAAAATCATTATTTTTAAAAGGTATAATCGGATCAAAATTAAGGTTTCCTTTTTCGTCTATGTAGACTGAAGCCTCAGTTATTTCATTAGTGATACGATAAATACTAGAATTAAAACTAACAACCTCACCTTGATATAAGAAAAGCATCTCACAAATTGTTTCGCGCTCGTAGCGATAATCACTATAAAAATTATCAAAACAATTTTTTCTTAAAAGAGCTATTAATTTATTTGCTCTTTCTGTGAAAAAATCAGGGCAAAGTTTTAATGTTAAGTATTTTCCAAATCGATGATTTTCTTCGTGGTCAAACTCACGTAAGAAAAGTTTGACATCTTTTACTGAATACTTTTTTGTATTTCCAACTTTTAGACTAACTGAATATAAAGAGTTGTAAGTAAATTCCGTAATTGATAATTCAAAATCACATTTAACTTGAGTGGTTGATTTATTTAAGTCTAATAAGTTTTCTTGCTCTTTGAGCAAGCGTGCTTTAGCGTTTTTGAATAAAATTCGGTTTAAAAATGATTGCGCTGCATCATCTAATGTTTTTTGCTTCAAAATCATTTGAACGAAAGGGGAAGGGTTGTCGAAAAGAGATATAAATTTTTCTTTATGATTTTCAAATAAATCTTTTTCTATCGTTGCGGCGACTTGAATAGCTTTTTGTAATTCATGATTATATTCAATTGAATGATAGTTGCTGTGTGCAACTTTAATATCAAGATTTTTAGTTATTTCAAATATAGAGTAGTTTATAGATTCATCAGTGTATGAAACGAAATAGGTTATAGAATCATCTTGATTATTATATTTCATTCTGACATCAATGTTTGTGATGCCATCAATATCCCCTGCAAAGTTGAATAAATCACAATGTGTAAATATAAAAAGATTAAGATACATAAATAACCTCTCTAGAATTTTTTAAAACCTAATTTATCAAGGAAATTAAGGTCAATGTAAGCTTTAATAGGAAGATAATTAGCTTTTTCATATATGAATTGAATTGTGGAAGCTGGTAAAGCGTCATAAAAAGCTATAACGCTATCGATTTGGTCAGGTAATTCGTTTAGATATTCTGCTATATAAATGAGTAATTCGTTTTTGGATTCTTCAGAAATTTCATTGTCTTTATAATGAGAAACAATTTTTTTGTTTTTAAAGAAAGATTCATGGTTATAGAAAGGATAGTCTTCTTCAATTAAATGCTTTATATCTTCTAAAGAGATATCTTGTTCCAAATTCTCTAATTTTGAGCTTAGTGAATCACTTGAATTCGATCTATATAAAGAGTAAGGTGAAGCAAAATTAGAGGCATATTCCATCCAAAATTGCGAATTGAAATTTATGTCATCCATTAACTCGTTTAAAAAATCATTTAAGTCATATTTCTTTGAAACAAATTGAATAATTTTTTTAGAGTCATTTATTTTGTAAGGATTGTTATTTATCGATAAGAAATATTTTCTAATGAGTTGATATTTGTTAATAAGAAAAGAATCTGATAATTCATATAAACAATTAAAGCAATGATATGAATTGTTTGACTCTATTATATTTTCTAAAAGGTTATGGTTAGTTAAATCACTAATAGGATAGTGCACATTTAAAAAATCTTTGTTGTCGTATAAAGTCTCTAGTCCATTTAAATCTAAATTTCCACCATTATTTTTAGAGTTAAATGTTTCATGGTTTAAAAAAGAACTTAAATATATATTTTTAGGAAATATTCTTTTATTAAGGGAATCAATGTAAACTTCGTCTATAAGTAATGAACCATAAATTTCTCTTTTGAATAACGCTAGAAATATTTTGTCGCTTGCTTCTAAATCAATATTTATATCCATTTCATTTCTAAAGAGATCTGTATCATTATAAGCGACGATTAGTTGTTTTAAGAAATCTTTAAGGGTAGTAGTAAGTGCATCAGATAAACGCGAATATTCAAATAATTGAAAGAAAGATAAGAAAAAACTCGTTTTGTTATTTGCTGATGAGTCAAAAAAGTACTTAATTAAACATTTAGTAACTGAACTTTCACTATATGTTTCAAGCAATGTGCTTAACTTTGTTATGAGTTGCTTATTTGTACTGTTTCTAGAAAAATGTTTATTATGAAAAATCTTATAGTCTTCATATGAAAAATCTGATCCGACAATATTTTTTCTATCTTCAAGAATTAATAAAACTGCTCCTATATGTTCACATAAAGAAAGTTTTCCACAATCACAAGTATAATTAATTAAGTTGCCATCAAAATTAAATAGTAGTGTGGTTGTAATTGTTTTTTCACCTTTAAACCTAATAGTAATACTATGATCTGTTTCAACTTCTATTTCGTAAGGTGTTGATTCTAGTAATTTCTTTGATTGTTCCAAAATTGCACTAGGAAACTTATTGATGTTTGTTTTATAATTTATCATTTCATTATTTTAACATAACATTCTTATTATATTTTATTAAAAATAATTTTTTCTATATAATTAACGTTATGAATGCAATAACTTTAAGCGCCATATGTTTATCGATTATATTTTTATCAACTACACTTGGAGGCGCACTCGTTTATTTTTTTAGAAAAAACTTTAGCAAAAAAACTGGAGCAATCATTATCGGAATAGCAAGTGGAATTATGATTGCGACTTCCTTTTTTGGATTACTTTTACCTTCAATTGAAGAAGGAACATTACTTTATGGTGAAAAAATGGCTGCGATACCAGTAGCAGTTGGATTTTTACTTGGAGGACTTCTTTTATATATATTAGATAAAGTAGTTCCCCACTTTCATAAAAACGGTGAAGAAGAAGGGATTCAAACCAAACGTATTACAAAACAAACAAAATTTATTTTAGCTGTTACGTTACATAATATCCCTGAAGGTATTGCTGTTGGTTTAGTTTGTGGTATGGCTTTTAATGCAACGGGAAACGTTGAAGCTACTTATTTTTCTGCATTAAGTTTAGCAATTGGTATTGCTATTCAAAATTTCCCTGAAGGAGCAGCTGTTTCTATTCCAATGTTAGAAGATGAAAATGTATCAAAAACTAAAGCTTTCTTGCTTGCTACTTTAACAGGTATTGTCGAACCACTTTTTGGCTTATTAGCAATTTTATTAGCTACATATTTAAATGGAGCATTACCATATTTACTTTCATTCGCTGCAGGAGCGATGATTTATGTCACTATTGATGAACTCATTCCTGAATTTAAAGAAGAAGGAAAAGGACACTTTGGTTTATGGTCTTTCATGATTGGATTTTTAATCATGATGCTTCTTGAAATCTTAATTTAAAGAATTAAAATTATTTAGATGACTAAATTTATTAGAAAACTTTTTATTAAAAATTATACTGAAATTGAAAACCCAAAAGTAAGAGAAGCACACGGAGTAATGGCTTCGATTTTTGGTATAATTACTAACTTATTACTCTTTTGCTTTAAAATTACTGTAGGTTTGCTTACTTTTTCAATGTCAATTATTGCAGACGCAATTAACAACTTAACTGATTTTTTCTCATGCGGAGTTAATTTAATAGGATTTAAAGTTGCATCAAAGCCGGCTGATAAAGACCATCCTTATGGCCACGAAAGAATCGAATATTTAGCTGGATTAATTATTTCTTTTATTATCGTTGTAGTCGCTGTTTTACTTTTTAATAGTAGTATCACTGAACTTATAAATCCTGAAAAAACACTTGTTGCTTCAATTTGGCCTTTTATTATTATGCCTGTAGCAATTATTGTAAAAATTGTATTAGGTTTATTTTATCGAAGTATAGGCAAAACAATTAATTCATTATCTTTAAAAGCAGCAATGCAAGATTCAATTAATGATGCGATTGTAACAGGTGTTGTTTTAGTTGCTCAAATTATTCAATATTATGTTCCTGAAGCATGGTACATTGATAGTTCAGTATCTCTTGTTTTATCTTTATTTGTTCTGTATTCAGGGATAAAAATGATTAAAGAAACAATGTCACCGTTAATTGGAAAAGCACCTGAATTGAAGAATGTTGAAGAAATTAAAGAAAATGTCAAAAAAATTAGTGGTGTAATTGGTGTTCATGATATGATTTTCCATTCTTATGGACCAACTAAAAATTATTTAACTCTTCATATTGAAGTCGATGGAAAATTAAATCTTTTCGATGCACACACTATAGCTGATGAAGTAGAAAACTTTATTAATAAAACTTATTTCATCGAAACGACGGTTCATATTGATCCTGTAGATATTGAGTCAGAAGACTTCAATATTTTAAAAAATAAAATTAATGAAATTATTAAAAACGTTGATCCTTCTTTATCTTTTCATGATTTAAGAAAAATAGATGTTGCTAATAATCCTAGAATTATTTTTGATTTAGAAATTAACGAAAATTGCAAAGAAAAACCATCTGATGTTATTTTAACCATCACCAATGAGATTAAAAAAGAATATCCTAAATATAAAATAGAGATAAAACCAGATAACAATTATATTGGATAAATGTTCGATTGAATCGAACGTTTTCGATTTTATAATTAAAAATTATAAGCTCGAAAATTGGTAAAAAAAATGTCTCCGGAAGACCGTAGACAAATTCTTTAAATTAATGGCGGAGTAAGTGAGGATCGAACTCACGCGCCGGTTACCCGACCTACTTCCTTAGCAGGGAAGCCCCTTCACCACTTGGGTATTACTCCATAGCCTTATAATCTTATCAAAGAATCTTGCTTTGTGCAACTAAAAATATTTATGAAGCAACAGCTTGATTAATAGGTATAATTTCATAAATTTTAGTTTGATTATATTGTTAATTATTAATACATAGTATACTATTTTAGATGACCTAGTATTAAAAACTAGATGGAGGTATTATGAGTTTAAAAGATATTGAATTACCTGATTATAAATTAAGACATGAATTGTGGAATTCTATAAGTCATGGATTAACTGGACTATTTGGAATTGTCGCTTTCTTATTGATGATGTTAAAAATTGGAGATGTTTATGTTGCTAATGGACTTCATATAACAGCTCATGACCCATATGCATATGTTGCTTGTGCGATTTATGGATTTGCGATTATAGTTTGTATGACAATAAGTTGTATTTATCACGCACTAGCAAAAAATAACGGAAAAAGAGTATTAAGAGTTTTAGATCATGACTTTGTATTCTTCTTAGTCGCTGGAACTTATACACCATTTTGTTTAATCACAATGAGAAATTTACCATTATGGGGAATTGAAGGAACAAACTGGAGTGGTTGGTTGATTTTCGCACTTGTTTGGGCATGTATTGCTTTAGGTATCACAATGAATTCAATTAACATTAAAAAATTCAGCGGATTATCAATGACGATTTATATTTGTGCTGGATGGTTGATTATTGTTAATTGTGTAGAATTATATAACGCACTCGGACTTGAAGGATTCTTATTATTACTATTTGGTGGAATTTCATTCTCACTTGGTTCTATTCTTTATGGGCTTGGAAAAAAACATAGTGTTTGGTTCCATACAATATTTCATTGGTTCGTCACGTTAGGAATTATTCTTCAATTCTTAAGCGTATATTTATATGTTTTATAAAGAAATAGCTACTGAAAAGTAGTTTTTCTTTTTGCCATCGTAGCAAAATTAATATTTATATCTATAAGCGTTTTATTTAATAAAAATCAAGTAAAATTTTGTAAAAATCTGACTATGTCAAAATGCAAATTTTTTGCAATAAAGTAAAACTACTAAAAAACTACTAATTTTAGGTTTTCCACAAAAATGAACATAAAGTCTATTGAGAAAAAATGTGTTTATATGTAGGATTAATGAGCAGTCGGAAAAATATTAATCAAGAAAGAGGTGATTGTATGGTAATAGCTGGTTTGCAGAAGATGACTCTGCTTGATTTTCCTAACCACGTAGCATGTACAGTTTTCCTTCAAGGCTGTAACTTCAGATGTCCATTTTGTCAAAATAAAGATTTGGTAATTGGAGATCAAAATCTTGAAGCTATAACTATTGAAAAGTTCTTTGAGTTTTTAAAGAAAAGAAAAGGTTTCATTGATGGAGTTTGTGTTACTGGAGGCGAGCCTTTAATTCATAAAGATATCGAAAATTTCTTAAGACGAATTAAAGAATTAGGCCTACAAGTTAAACTTGATACTAATGGATACTTTCCAGAAACATTAAAAGATTTGGTTAATAAAGGACTAGTTGATTATGTTGCGATGGATATTAAAAATTCATTAGAAAAGTATGGACTTACTACCGGTCTTACATCTATAAATGTTAATCTAATAAAAGAGTCGGTTGATTTCTTAATCAACGGAAAAATTGATTATGAATTTAGAACTACAATAGTTAGAGAATTTCATAAAAAGTCCGATTTCATCGGCATTTCTAACTTAATAAAGGGAGCAAAACGTTATTTTTTACAAGGTTTTGTAGACTCTCCTTCGTGCATTGAACAAGGATTACACGCCTATACAAAAGAGGAGTTAGAAGAATTTGTAAATATCTTAAAGAGTAATGATATACAAGCAGAAATTAGAGGAGTGGAATAAGTATGTATAAAGTATTAAAAAGAGACGGCAGCATCGTATTATTTGATATCACAAAGATTTCAACTGCTATCGCTAAAGCTTTCAAAAGCGTCGGAAGAGAAGCATCAACTACACAAATCGATATGTTAGCTTTACAAGTAACATCAAGATTTGAATCAAAGATTAATGACAATAAAATTTCGGTTGAAGATATTCAAGACTTAGTCGAAGAAGTTTTAATGGAAGCTGGATTTGCTGATGTTGCAAAAAGTTATATTTTATATAGAAAAAATCACGAAAAATTAAGAACAATTAATACCACTCTTGACTACAAGAAAATCGTTGATAGCTACATCAAAGAAACTGACTGGAGAGTTAAAGAAAATTCAACAGTTACATACTCAATTGGTGGTCTCATTTTATCAAATAGTGGAGCTATCACAGCTAACTATTGGTTAAGTGAAATTTATGATGAAGAAATCGCTAATGCGCATAGAAATGCAGACATTCATTTACATGACTTAAGCATGTTAAGCGGTTATTGTGCAGGATGGAGTTTAAAGCAATTAATTCAAGAAGGATTAGGTGGTGTCACAGGTAAAATTACTAGCGCACCAGCTAGACATTTAAGTGTTTTATGTAATCAAATGGTCAACTTCTTAGGAATTATGCAAAATGAATGGGCAGGGGCACAAGCATTCTCATCGTTTGACACATATTTAGCTCCATTTGTTAAGGTTGATAACTTAAGTTACGAAGAAGTCAAAAAATGCATTGAATCATTTGTTTATGGATGTAATATCCCAGCAAGATGGGGTACACAAGCACCATTTACAAATATTACATTAGACTGGACAGTACCAAACGATTTAGCGGAACAAAATTGTATCGTTGGTGGCAAATTAATGCCATTTAAATATAAAGATTGTAAAGCTGAAATGGATATGGTTAATAAAGCATTCATTGAAATCATGATCGAAGGTGATGCTAATGGCCGTGGATTCCAATACCCAATCCCAACTTATTCAATTACACGTGATTTTGATTGGAGCGATACAGAAAATAACAGACTCTTATTCGAAATGACAGCAAAATATGGCACTCCATATTTCTCAAACTATGTTAATAGTGATATGCAACCAAGCGATGTCAGAAGTATGTGCTGCCGTTTAAGACTTGACTTAAGAGAATTAAGAAAGAAGAGTGGTGGATTCTTCGGAAGTGGCGAATCAACTGGATCAGTCGGTGTTGTTACAATCAATATGCCAAGAATTGCTTATTTATCGAAAGATAAAGAAGAATTCTATTCAAAACTCGATCATATGATGGACGTTGCAGCTAGATCACTTAAAATTAAAAGAAGAGTTATCTCACAATTATTAGATGATGGCTTATATCCATATACAAAACATTATTTAGGAACATTCAACAACCATTTCTCAACTATTGGTTTAGTTGGAATGAACGAAGCTTGCTTAAATGCTTGCTGGATTAAAGAAGACTTAACTCATGAAGCAGCACAAAGCTTTACAGAAGAAGTTTTAAATCACATGAGAGAAAGACTTGTCATTTACCAAGAACAATATGGTGATTTATATAACTTAGAAGCTACACCTGCTGAATCAACAAGTTATAGACTTGCTAAACATGATAAAACTAAATATCCAGATATCATTACAGCTACAGAAGATGGTAGAAAACCATATTATACAAACTCAAGTCACTTACCAGTTGGCTTCACAGAAGACATCTTTGAAGCATTAGATGTGCAAGATAGATTCCAAACACTTTATACTTCAGGTACAGTTTTCCATACTTTCTTAGGTGAAAAATTGCCAGATTGGAAAGCTGCAGCAGCTTTAGTTAGAAAGATTGCTGAAAATTACCGTTTACCATATTACACAATGTCACCAACATATTCAGTTTGTAAAGAACATGGTTATATTAAAGGTGAAGTTTATACTTGCCCACATTGTGGCAAAAAGACTGAAGTTTATTCAAGAATCACAGGTTACTATAGACCTGTTCAAAACTGGAATGATGGTAAATTGGAAGAATTTAAAGATCGTAAAGAATACGATGTTATGAATAAAAAATATGTTCCTCATGATCATTCAATCAAACATGAAGAAAGTAAATGTGAATGCGAAACAATGGTTCAAAATCATGAAACAAATGATTCAAATGAATTCGTTTTGTTCACAACAAAAACATGTCCTAACTGTAAAATTGTTCAAAGAGTAATGCATGAAAAAGGTTTATCAGTTACAACAATTGATGCTAGCGAAAGACAAGATTTAGTTGAAAAATATAATATTGTCAGTGCACCAACCTTACTTGTAACTCATAAAAATAGCGATAAAATCGACATTATCTCAACATTACCAAAAATTTTACAATACGTTAAATAGGATTAAAAAACAAAATCATCACTAGGTTTCTTAAACATTGGAAGCCTAGTTTTTTTGTAGAAAAGTTATTTTAAATGCTAGAAATTGACGCTTAACAATATAGCTAGTAGAAAAAGATATATAAAAAGATTAATATATGAGAAGTATGAAACAAAAAATTAAGAAATATTACGATTTAATATATTTTCTTGTGCTCTTTGTAGCAATCGGATTAAGTTTAGTTTATGGACAAATATTAGAAGCTAATATTGGTGAATATCCTCCATATATGGTTTTTGGAGATCCTTTACCTTTATGGGCAATTCTTCTTATACCATTGGGAATAAGTTTACTTTATGCTTACTCGATTTATATCGCTTATAAAAATAGTTTTATAGATTTTAGTAAGAAAAGTATTGTGTTCATCGTAACTTTAGTGACAATGCTTTTTTACATGGTTGTACTTGTTTCTTTAAAAGATAATTCACATCTTTTTGGATCATTTACTCCACCAAATAACGGTCCAACAGTCAACGAGAGAATTTATTCGATTTGTACTTTCTATTTATCTATATTAATGATTTATGCTTTCTATGCATTAATCAGAAGAACTAGAAATTCAAAGTTATTTATTAATCTTGTTCTTATAGCAGTAATTATTTTCGCTTTTACAGCAGTAATTTATTCGTTAGTGACTGAAATGGATAAATATAAAATTGTTTTTAGTCCTGAATTTAATATTTTTGATAAAAACTATATAGGAAATAATTGGATAAGATCTTTCTATACGATTGGAAACGTCTTTGGACATACTTGTTATGTTGGAGTTTTATCTTTTATTTTCTTAGGAATCCTAAATAAACAAAAATATTTAGCATTCTTCTCATTAGTTTTTACTCCATTCATTTATGCTTCAGCTTGCAGAGCTTCAATTTTATCTACATTTATTCTTTTATTCTTCTTAATGATTTATTTATTATATCCATGTTTTAAAAAATCTAAGTTAGCTGGATTTAGTTATTTAAGTGTTTTAATAGTTATTTTCATTCTTGTAATGCTTGAATTGTATGTTTTTAAAAACATTCAATTTATGTATCAAGGCGAATTATATCCATTAAAAGACTTATTAAAAGTAGTTTTAGGAAGAATGGATAGTGAAAGAATTAGTATTATTGAAATGTGTTATAAAAACGCAACTTTAAGAGATGTGATTTTCGGATTTGGATATGGATTACATCTTTTAATCCCTAGAACACAAGGTGACTATATCTACTATATGCACAATACTTTCGTCGAATATTTTGCAACTGGTGGAATAATTTATGCTTCATTTATCGCGATTTTCTTTATTAGTTCATTATATAAATGCATAAAAATGTCTAAAAAGAAAACAACATTATGCTTCTACTTTATAGCAATTTTATTATCACAATTTGCTTATGGAATGTTTGAATCAATTCCAGTACTTGTAGTCAATTTCTTTGGAGCAGTATTCGGCGTTTATTTCTTCCTAATCATCAACTTAGAATATGAAGAATTTATCGGTGAAATGAATACCATCCAAACATTAGATCCAATAAAAACAATATATGACTTATCTTTTGAAGTAGTTGATCAAAAAGACTCATTAACTATTGAACAAATTAATGAAGTTGCTGATTTAATCAAAGATGAGATGAAAAACAATAAAATTTATAGTCTTAATGTAACTTTACTTGGCAAAGAAGAATCAGAAAAAATGATTCAAGAAAATAAATTAATAAGAACTTATAAATCTTTCTATGATGAAGATACAAATAAATATTTCTTATTAAGTACAAAAATTTAAAGATGAAAAAGTTGAGTTCTAAATTTAATATTGTACTTTTTGTATTTTTTCTTCTTTTATATATATTTCTAGTAGGGGCGATATTTTATTTAAGTGCTGAAAATGGATCGAGTAGTAGCGCTTCTAGTGGAAGAGTTGGCGAATTAATTGCTAATTTCTTAAATATATTTGGAGCAAATATAGATTCTTGTGATCCAACTTTTAAAAAGTTAGTAAGAAAACTTGTCGGTCACTTTGGATTATTTTTAGTAACAAGTTTAAGCTCAATCTTAATGATTGCCTCATATAAAAAAGATGATAAAGGTAAATATCTAATATTATTAAGTTCAGCTCTAATAGGAATTTTTATTGCTTTTTTATCAGAATATGTACAAAGTTTTGCTGATAATAGAGGACCAAGTGTGAATGATGCTTTTATTGATATGGGCGGATATTTTGTGCCGATTACTTTCTATTTAATTATTAAATTTTTTGTTTATTTTAAAGATAAAAAAAGAGGAAGAGTGGTAGAATTATAGATATGGAAGAAATTAAAGAAGAAAAGACAGAAAAAACACCTAAAAAAAGAAAACTAACTGTATGTGGAGTCGTTGGTTTTACATTTTCGCTTGCCACATTTATCTTTGTTATTCTTTCTTTTGTTTATATCTATTTAAGTGTTGTCGCTTTAGTTTTATCGATTAGCACAATTGTTGTATCTTCTATTGGTGTACATCTTTCTAGACTTAATAAAAAAGAAGGAAAAGACTTTTCTAACTTTGGAATGAGTCTAGGAGTAATTTTGCTCATAGTTTCATTGATGCTACTTGTATTCTTCTTAACAACCGTACTTTAGTTTATTAAAAGAAAAATAATTCTTTATAAAACATGATTTGTCTAAGTTGTATTTTATAAAGAATTTTTTATTTTAAAGTTTTGTGTAGTGGCAAAAAACACGATAGCATCGATATTTTTTGATTAGAAAGTTGTATTTAGCGATTCTATAAACACAATTTTAAAAATATTTATTAGAAATTTTGAAAAAAATCATCTTTGTTCCTTTTGTGTTAAGTGAAGAACACTAGTTTTAGTCATATCAAGTTGGATATAAAATTGCAATTGCGAGAGCACTAGTAGTAACTGATGCGCATTGATTAATTAAAGTGAATCTAGCTCTATAAAACTTCTTATTCGTAAAGGCTTAATATGATTAGAAAATAATTTTTCCAGGAATTAATCGAGTTAGCCATAATCATTAATTTCCTGCCCACCCTATGGCTGACTTTCCCTATATCGAATCTCCATTAATTAAAAGTGGTTGAGTTGTGATTAGGGATTGTTTATGCGCCCTCTAGGGTGGGAAACCTATGCCTAAAATTAGGTAAGTTGAAATCTGACTTATCTAAATTCTTTTGTGTGCTAAAAAAGTTTAATAAACCAAAATAAAAAGGGCGTAAGATAAATCTTAAACCCTTTAGCGATCAAAATTATTATTTAGCTTGGTTAACGAATTGTTTTAAGCTTGGTAATGGTTTAAATCCCATTCCTTTTGAAACAGGTTTTCCATCTTTAAAAAGAATTAATGTTGGAACTGCTCTAACGTCGTATTCAGCAGCTAATTGATTAAATTCATCAATATCAACTTTAACAACATTGATATCTTTATCATCTTCAGCTAATTTTTCGAGTTCTGGTGAAAGCATTTTGCATGGACCACACCATGTAGCAAAGAAGTCGACTAGAACGACACCTTCTTTTATAACGTTTTCAAATTGTGATTGGTTTCCTAAGTGAATTAACATATTTTACCTCCTTATTAGATAGAGTTTATTTATCAAATTATTGTTGTTAAATATACTATCAAATAAATGATACAAAGAGATAAAGGATAGTACAAATAAAATGCACTCTTAATAATTTTGTTCGTATAACCGATGTTACCGTTATAAAGCATAATAGGAATTATTGCGAATATGAAATATGTATTAATAACAAAGTTCGTATTTAAATTTAATCCGCTTGCGAACGTTAAGATAGTCATGATAATTGTCAAAAACGCGATAATCATCGAGAAAATATTACTTCTTGAATCAAAAGTCTCAATTCTAAAAATGTTAGAGGCGTTGACTTCGTTACCGATTCTTTTCATGAAATAATAATTTCTAAATGCTGTTAATAAGGCGTACATGAACAAAATTAAAGGTGTAATAAAACTATATTGTGGAGCAAATCCAGCAAGTAGTTTTAATATGTTCCCGTTACTTATTGAAATTATATTACTTTGAATTAATAAAAATATAATTGAATAAGTGATAGGAATTAAACTGATTAACTTAAAGTATTTGTTTTCACTATTTATAAAATATAAAAATGATAAAACGATTAATAAATCTACAAATATATTTCCATAATTTATTAAGTTACTTGTACCAGTAAAATTCGGAATGAAAGCGATACTTAAAAATCCTATTAACATTAATAAAGCCATGCTTCCGATTCTTATAAAATATTTTTTAATGTCTTTAGTGTGATAAAACCCTTCAATGATTAAAAATATAAAAATCGGAAAAGCTAGTCTTCCAATGATGGAAAATACTGGTTCTATCAATTGAATTATCTCATTACGTGGATAAAATAATAAAAGCGTTTTGCCAAGATGATCAAAAGTCATTGAAATGATAGCTATGAGCTTTAGATAGAATGAAGATAAAATCTTTTTCATGATTAAATACCAGCAATGATTTGTAGGAAAACAGCAAAAACGTTATTTGTGACGTGAGCAGTAATACTTGCAGCTAAACCACCATATTCGTAGAAATAGCATAAAAGTAAACCACTAACAATATATGTTGGTAAATTTATAAGTTCAGTAATATAAGTTCCATTAATAAAAGATGCGAAGTTGAAGTGAATTAAGCCAAATATAATTGCAGTACCAAAATAAGCAGCGTATCTATTTAATTTTTTAAGAGCATTGAATAATCCAGCTCTATAAGTAAATTCTTCACATATTGGTCCGATAAAGCCGAAGACAATTAGTGATAAAAATGGAAACATGCTTGTAATTGAATCAACTCCAGCCTCATTAGCGTTAGTTCCAGTACTAGGATCTAAAAGTCTAAAAATTGAACCTACAGCACTTGAAACAATTATCATGAAGAAACCATACATGATTCCGTTAAGATAAGTTTTTCCTTTAGCAAAATCTTTTGAAAACTTTAATACGTCGGAATTTAAGACAAAAAGTAAGAATCCAAACAAGAAGAAGTAGAGAACAAAATTGATTGTTGCTTGACCTTCGATGCCATTTAAAAATCCTAAATTAGGTAAAACAGCAAATATTATTTTTGCTAATTCGCCTAGAAATTTTAGCCCTAAAAATCCGACTAAAAATAAAATAATAGACTTTTGAGGGGTTATTTCTAGTTGACGACTAGGAAAATCAAAGAAACCGATTTTTTCTTTTTTGTCAACAGTAAGAACTTCTGGAGTTATGGTTTCCTTTTTTTCTTCGTTTTCGTTGTCTTGAGCATAACCACAATATGGACAAGTTTTTAAATCTTCGTCAATTAATAGACCACACTTTTTGCACTTAATTTTTTCTTTCATGGTTATTATTATATAATAAAATATTGTTATGAAAAATAATTTAACTATTAAAGAAAAGACAGTTTATTCGTTAGAAGTTGAAAAATCTAAATTTATAGCGATTGCGTATCCATTAACTGACATTAGTCAGCTTGAAACTTTTTTAAACGATTCAAAAAAAGAATATCCAAAAGCTAGACATTATTGTTATGGCCTCGTTTATGAAGGACAAGAAAAATATAGCGATGATGGTGAACCTCAAGGCACAGCTGGAAAACCGATTTTAGGCCAATTACATAACGCAAATCTTACAAATACATTAGTTGTAGTCGTTAGATATTTTGGTGGAACACTTTTAGGAAGTGGAAGACTTTTAAGAACGTATTTAAAAAGTGCTACTGAGGTAATAAATGCTAGTAAAAAAGTCGAACTTATTGAAATGATGAAGTATCGAGTACAACTAGAAATAGATTTTTATCAAACGTTCATTAATTATTTAAAAAGGATGGGTTTTATAGTTATAAATACTGCTTTTAATGATAAAATAATTGTAGATTTTTTAACCCCTAATGACTTTAATGAAGATTTAACTTCTTTGTATTATGGGAAGTTAGATTTAATCGGAAAAATAAATTACGTTTACAGAAAGGAAATAGATTAATATGAGTGAAAGTTGTAATCATAACTGCGAATCTTGCGGTGTTGAGGGCTGCAGTTCAAGAATCGAAAAAGTTAAATTAAACGAAGAATCAAAAATTAAGAAAACTATCGCTGTTGTTAGTGGCAAAGGTGGTGTCGGAAAAAGTTTTGTTACTTCTTTAATTGCTAGCGCTTTAAATAAAGAAGGTAAAAAAGTAGGAATTTTAGATGGTGATATTGTTGGTCCTTCTATTCCAAATTCTTTTAATATTCATGAAAATGCTTACGGAAATGAAAATCAACACATCGTTCCTGCAATTAGTGAAGGTGGAATTAAAATCATTTCATCAAATTTACTTTTAGAAAATGAAGAAGATCCAATTATTTGGAGAGGCGGACTTGTTTGCCAATTATTAAAACAATTTTATACAGAAGTTGCTTGGGGCGAACTTGAATATTTATTAATTGATATGCCACCAGGAACAAGTGATGTAACGTTAACTACATTCCAATCAATTCCTTTAGATGGCATTATTATTGTAACTTCACCTCAAGATTTAGTTTCCTTAATTGTTAAAAAAGCAGTTAACATGGCTAAGATGATGAATATTCCAATTATCGGTATTGTTGAAAATATGAGTTATGTTGAATGTCCAAAATGTAATGAACATATCGAAATTTATGGACCTTCAAAACTTGAAGAATTTACTAAGTCAACAGGCACAAAAGCTATTACTAAATTACCAATTAGACAATCAGTTGCTAATTTAATAGATAAAGGAAGCGCCGAAGATATCGTTGATTTAATGCCTGAAGTTAAAGAAATTGTTAAAGCACTTGAGGAATAGTTTATGATTCAAGTTAAAGAAATTATCGAAAGAAGAGAAAAACTTTACGATTGCTTAAAAGATAATTCCGTCTTAATTCTTTATGCTGGTGTAGCAAAAAAGAAAAGTGCAGATGAAACTTATGACTTCTGTGTAAACAAAAATTTCTATTATTTAACTGGAGTCAAACAAGAAGGTTCGATTCTTTTTGTTGCTAAGCAAGATGGAATCATTAAAGAATATTTATTCGTTAGTGAATATGACGAACTTAAAGAGAAATGGACCGGCAAAAGATTAACTAGTGATGAAGCTAGAGCATTAAGTGGCATCGATAATGTCATGTATTTAAATGCATTTGAAAGCGAATTAGATCTCATCTTAAAGAAAAAAGATAGCTCTTTTGAAAGAATTTCAATGATTTACTTTGATTTAGAACCTGAAAATATCATTGAAGGATTTAAAACTGTTGAAGAAACAAAAGATATTCTTAAATTAAATTATCCTTGGCTTGAAGTTGAAGATGTTTATTCAAAAATTGTTTCTTTAAGAATGGTTAAAAGTAAAGACGAAATCGCTGAACTTAAAGAAGCTATTAATAAAACTAATATCGGATTAAAAAATATCTTAAAGAAAATTAGACCAGGACTTTATGAATATCAACTTTCGAGTTTATTCTATTACACAATCCAAGATTATGATTTCAGTGAATTAAGTTTTCCAACAATTTGTGCTAGTGGAGTTAATGCAACATGCTTACATTACCCAACACCTTTAGCAAAAATTAAAGATGGAGATTTAGTCTTGTTTGATTTAGGAAGTCAAAACAATTTCTATTGCGGAGACATCTCAAGAACTTATCCAGCTAATGGTAGATTTAGTGATTTACAAAGAACGATCTACACTATTGTTCTTGAATGTAATAAATTAATCATTGACACCATTAAACCTGGAATCACGATCAAAGAACTTAATGACATTGCTACAAATTTTATGGCTAAAGAATGTGTAAAAGCAGGTCTCATCCAAAATGAAAGCGAAATTAGAAAATATTATTTCCACTCAATTGGACATCACCTCGGTTTAGATACACATGACCCAGCTGATCGTAATTTACCTTTAGTTCCAGGAAATGTTATTACTGATGAACCAGGCTTATATTTCAAAGAATTAGGTATTGGTGTTCGTATTGAAGATGATATTTTAGTTACTGAAGATGGAAGTTACAATCTTAGCGGTTCAATTATTAAAGAAATTGACGATATTGAAAGGGCATTAGGTTCTAGATAATGATTAAAAATATATTTTTCGACTTTAACGGTACCCTTTTAAACGATACTAAGCTATGTTTCGATATCGAATCAGAAATGCTTAAAGCAGAAAATTTACCTACTGCAGATTTAGAATTCTACTTAGATAATTTCTGTTTCCCAGTTAAAAAATATTATGAACTTGTTGGATTTGATGTTAGTGACTCTAATTTTCAAAGATTATCAAATACTTTCTTCACTGCTTATACAAATAGACAAGAAAAAGAAACATCTTTAAATGAAGGCGTTAAAAGAAATTTAGAAAAATTCAAAAAGGATGGATATAAACTTTATATCTTATCTGCTTCCGAAGAAAACATTTTAAAACTCCAACTTGAGCAATTGGGTATCTTAGAATATTTCGATGCCATTGTAGCTTGTAAAAATGTCCTTGCTTTAGGAAAAATTGACTATGGAAAACTCTTTATAAAAGAGAATAACATTGAACCTTCATCAACAGTTATGATAGGAGATACATATCACGACTTTGAAGTTGCTGAAGCTCTTGGGTTAAAACCTGTTTTATATACAAAAGGACATAACTCAAGAAAGGTGTTAGAAAAAACTAATGCTCCAATCGTAGATTCATTCGATGAATTCTATGAATTTATTAAAAAAGAAAATTAATTTTATATGAAGCTTCGTGAAGAAGGTAGGTTATAAGAAATTAAATTTAAGAGAACCTGCTTACATTACGAAGCTCTTTTTTATATTTCGATCTTTAAAATTAAAACTAGATTTTTTGCTAAACTAAACATATTTTTGGCACCTATTTAGCGCTAGAAGAATAGAAATAATATCATTTAAAAAATTTTAAACTCTAATTTAGTTTCAAATGAAAAAAATGTCCGTTTTATAAGAATATAAATTAACTAATTGTTATAATAATATTGTTATGAAAAACGTCGATAAAATTAAAAAACCAAAGAAAAAAATTAAAGGATTACGTGTTGTAATTTCTGGCTTAGCGTTTTTACTTGGTACACTTTTAGTCGTAGTGCCTTTAACGCTTCTTTTGATGAGCCAAGATTATGTTGCTTCATATTATGTTTCTTTACTTATTTTGCTAATTCTTGATATGGTTTGCGGTGTCTTTATTGCAAATAGTGACGTTCAAGTCGACTTCAAAGTTAGTTGGTTGACTATTTTGTTATGTTTACCATTTGTAGGTGCTTTTCTTTATATTTTATTTGCACAAAAAGTTACGACAAATGGTTTAAAAAGAAGACGCATTAATAAAATTAACATTCAACTCATGGAAAGTGTTGATGATACAACTGAAACTCTAAATGAATTAAAGACAGTTAATGTAGAAGCTTATTTCATTTCAAGAGGAATTTATAAAAGTGCTTTAAGTGGTGTTTATAAAAATACTACAAGTGAATATTTCGAATTTGGAGAACTTGGTTTTCCAAAAATGATCGAAGAACTTAAAAAAGCTAAAAAATTCATTTTCATTGAATATTATATTATCGAAAGAGGTGAATTTTTTGATTCTATTTACAACATTTTAAAAGAAAAAGCTCATGAAGGATTAGATGTAAGATTTATTTATGATGATTTTGGAGCTGCTTCAAAAATCGAAGCTCAATTCTTTGAAGAAGTTAGAAGAGATGGAATAAAATGCTTTGCTTTTAATAGAGTTAGACCTTTTGTTGATATTAGACAAAATAATCGTGACCATAGAAAAATATTAGTTATCGATGGATGCGTTGGTTTTACTGGAGGATGTAATTTGGCTGATGAATACATCAATAAAGTAGAACGTTTTGGCGTTTGGAAAGATAACATTATCATGCTAAAAGGTGAAGGAGTTAACGGTTTAACTAACGTATTTTTAACTTCCTGGGCTTTAAATTCCAATTTTAAGAATCCAGAAGATTCTAAATTATTCCATTTTGAAAATAATAAAAATCTCCATCCAGAAATCGAGTTAAAAGATGATGGGTATTTCCAACCTTTTGGCGAAACTCCTTTTGATGGTGAAGATACTTGTAGAGATGTTTATTTAGGAATGATCAGTAGAGCAAAAAGATATTGCTATTTAACTACACCATATTTAATTCCAGATAATGAACTTTTAACCGCTTTACAAAATGCAGCTAAAAGTGGAGTTGATGTTCGCATTATCACTCCAGGAATTCCAGATAAAAAGATGGTTTTTAATGCCACAAGAAGTTATTATGCAAAGTTACTTTCTTGTGGTGTTAAAATTTATGAATATACACCAGGATTTAATCATACAAAAATGATGGTTTGCGATGATGAATTAGGTTTAACAGGTACATGTAATTTCGACTTAAGAAGTTTATATCTACAATTTGAAAATTGTGTATTTATCGCGAATTCATCGGTAGTTTTAGATATGAAAAAAGACTTTGATGGAATGATAGAAGCTGGTAAACCACAAAGTGCAAATGAATATTTAAATAAGTCGATTTGGAAAAGAATTGGTTGGGCGTTTTTAAGAATTATTGTTCCGTTATTCTAAGGGGGTGGAAGTTATGGATGAAAATAGACAACTAGTTGTTAAAAATTTATCAAAAGTTTATGGCAATAGTAAAAAAGACGAAGCTGAAGTAAAAGCTTTAGATAATGCAAGTTTTTCGGTCAATAAAGGTGAACTTGTATTTGTTTTAGGTCCTAGTGGTGCTGGGAAATCTACTTTATTAAATATTTTAGGTGGAATGGATAAAGCAACAAGCGGCGATTACATTTTAGATGGAAAAAATGTTACTAAAATGAATGAGAAAGAATTGAGCAAATTTAGACGTAACGATATTGGATTTGTATTCCAGTTTTATAACTTAATGCCATCATTAACTGCTTATGAAAATGTTTATATCGCAAGTTCATTAGTTGATAAACATTATGATGCTTTAAAAATGCTCGAATTAGTTGGATTAAAAGACAAAGCTAAAAATTTTCCTTCTCAATTAAGTGGAGGACAACAACAAAGAGTTGCAATAGCAAGAGCTTTAGTTAAAAATCCAACACTTTTACTTTGTGACGAACCAACGGGAGCTCTTGATAGCAAAACAGGTGCTCAAATTTTAAATCTTTTATATAAAGTTGCTAAAGAAGAACAAAAAACAGTTATTGTTGTTACCCATAACCGTGCACTTACAGTTTGTGCTGATAGAATTATAGAAATTCAAGATGGTAAAGTTGTAAGTAATTTAGTGATTAAAAATCCTAAAAAAGTCGAAGATATCAAGTGGTAACGTATGAGATTCATCAAAGTATTATTGAAAAAGTGCTTTAGAGATATTTTTAGAAACATTAAGCAATTTATATCAATTATTTTTATCGTTGCAATCTCTTGTACTTTATATATCGGTCTTGAAGCTAACGCTCAAGGGTTTGAAAATAGAGTTAATAAAGTTTTTAATGATGGTAACTTAAGTGATTTATGGGTAACAGTCACACCTGAATTAGATAACTTAGAACAAATGGATAGTGATTTAAATTTCGTTAAGTCTGTTGCTGGAAAAGAAAGTAAAAGTGAAACTAGATTATTTTTGCCTTCAAACATTCTTTCTTATAGTGTTAATGGATTAATTAGTGATACTTTCCCAACAATAAATAAACCAGGATCTTTTTCTTCTAATCAATATAATGACAATAATTTCTTCTTTGTTGATGAAACTCTTATTGCCAAATATAAAACTTTAACTGGTAAAAATTTTGCATTAGGTGACTCTTTACCTGTTTCACTTCAAACTGAAACGTTAAAAGTACTTGTAAATAATGTTTTAAATGATGAAGAAACGGTAAAAAGTATTGTTTCATCGTTATTAGAAAATTTAGATCTTGATGAAACTTTAAAGAAGTTGCTTGTTCAAATTTTAAATAGCAATATTTCAGTAGTTCAACAAGTCCTCCTTGATGTAAGCAACCAATATTTAAAAGAAGATAGTGTTACTTATGATTTAAAAGTAAATGGAATCATGCAACATCCAGAGAATGTTGAAAATGGGACATTTTCTTCTTCTAATTATTTGCTTAGTTCTAGGCTTTTGGTTAATTCAATTGTTAGCGATTTAGGTGCTCAAGTAAATTCAACTCATTTAATTGAATCAATTAATAATGTTAAAGATTCAGTTCAAGATAATGAAAGTGTTTTAAATTTACTTGATAAAGTCATTGAATTCATAAATCAAAACGCTGTATATATCGATACACTCATCCATTTAGTGGTTAGTGATATTAAGTTTGCTGTTAATCATAAATCTAATAAATTTGTAGAAGATGTATTAACTCATTTATATAATCAAATTGTTATTTGTGTTGATAAAAGTATTGATCGAGATACAATAGTTAATCAAATAAATAACTATTATAAAAATAAAGAGAACAATAATCTTCTTATTGTAATGGATAGAAAAACCAATGCTTCTATTGCAGGAATTATTAATGACATCACTCAAGCAAAACAATTAACTTTTGTTTTCCCAATCATATTCTTTGTTGTCGCTTTACTTATTGTTTTAACTACAATTGCTCAACTTATCATTAGAGAAAGAACACAAATCGGAACAATGAAGGCGCTTGGAGTTGGCAAAACAAAAATCTTTGTTTATTATTCAACGATAATGCTAGTTGTTGCAACAATTGGTGTTTTACTGGGCTGCTTAATTGGACCAGTGATTATTCCTAATGTGTTAAATATTAAATATTCGATTTTATATACAATTCCACCTTTAACATATGTATTCCCAGGACTTGTAACTTTAATAGTTTGGTTATTGATTTCAGGATTAGTAATTTCATTAACTTATTTGCTTATTAGAAAAGAATTAAAGTTATGTGCAGCTGAATCTATGAGAACGTCAACTCCTAATTTAAAACTAAAAGCCAATAAAAAAACTATTAAAAACACTTCTTTGATGATGACTTTTAGAAATATTAAAGTGCATGCTACTAAATCAATAATGGTAATTATTGGGGTCATGGGTTGCACAGGACTATTAATTTGTGGAATGGGAATTGACGACACTATCAATTATGGTAAAGACAGAGAAATCGCTAACTTCCTAGGAAGTGATTTAACAATTTCATTAAATTCAGGTTTAAATCCTGATGATGCAAAAAATCAAATTCTTCAAATCGAAGGAGTGGATAAGGCAGAAGAATATACGATTTCACAAGGTCAAGTTTCAAGTAAAACCGCTTCGATTAATTCTGCTGTTTATTATATCTCAATGAATTCAAACTTCTTTAAATATGATGATGAATTAGAAGGCGGACATTGGGATAAAAATAAAATTGCCCTCACGGAGCAAAAAGCTAAAAAACTCGGAGTAAAAGAAGGTGAAACAATCACTTTAACAATGGGTGGAAAACCTACTCAATATGAAATCGATAAAATCTTTTATGCGTTCTCAGCGAATGGTGTTTTCTTCTATAGAGAAGGAAGCGAAGAGTATAACAAGAGTCCGACAAATGTTTGGGTTGATGTAAAAGAAGGATATAAGCCGGAAGAAATTAAATCTCAAATTCTTGAAAAATGCCCTGCTGTTTATAGCGCAATGACATATGATGAAAATATCGAAAAAATTGATGGTTATATGTCAAGCGTTGGTCAAATGACGTTAACAATTAAAATATTTGCTATTTTACTTGCTGTAGTTGTTTTAATTAATTTAGCGATCTTAAATTTCAATGAAAGAAAGCGTGACATAGCAACTTTAAGAGTTCTAGGTTTCTCTAGATTCGAAATTGCTTCAAGCTTGATTTATGAAGTTATGATCTTGACTGTTATAGGCTCTTTATTAGGTATGGTTATTGGATTGCCATTAGAAATGCTAACATTAGGTATTAACCAAGTTGAACTTATCGACTGGAAATATGTGATTTTTCCAATTACTTATTTAATTTCCTTCTTAATAAGTGTTGTTACAGCTCTTGTTGCTAACTTAATTATTTCTACAAGAGTAAACAAAATCTCAATGTCCGAATCACTAAAAAGTATCGAATAAATTGCATAATTTGTCTCGTTAGGACCATATTATCTTTAATACTTCTTAAGATGAATAAAATTCCATTTAAAAAAGAAGAAATAAAAGACTAAGTTTTATAATTTTAATTAAAAAAAGAGGATCGATTTAAACTTCGATCCTCTTTAAAGTTGAGTAATAATAAATACTAATTAGCTGATTTTATTCTTGCCTCGTATTTTTTACGTTCAGCGTTGTTTAAAATCTTCTTTCTGATTCTAAATGTTGTAGGAGTAACTTCAACGAGTTCATCGCTGTTAATATAATCTAAGCAAGCTTCGAGTGTCATTTTTCTTGGTGATTTTAAGACAACTGTTTGGTCTTTGTTAGCACTACGTTGGTTAGTTAAGTTTTTAGTTTGACAAACGTTAACACTTAAATCCATATCGTATTTATTTTCGCCTACGATCATTCCTTCATAAATTTGAGCGCCAGGATAGATGAACATAGTTCCTCTTTCTTCAACGTGTTGAATAGCATAAGGCGTTGCTTGGCCGCTTTCAGTAGCGACTAAAACACCGACTTGTCTTTCACCAATCTTGCCTTGAGCAACTGGTCTATATTCTTTAAATGTATGGGCAATAATTCCATAACCTTTTGTAAGAGTTAAGAAATTAGTTACAAAACCGATTAAACCTCTAGAAGGAATAATATAATTGATTTTTGTATTTACATCTCCTGAATCCATATCGATTAATTCAGCATCTCTTGATCCGAGAGAAGTCATGATATCTCCAACGAAATCATTAGGAACTTCAACGCTTAAATCTTCGTATGGTTCTTGTTTGATACCATCAATCTCTTTAATAATAACTTGAGGTCTACTTACTTCAATTTCGAAACCTTCACGTCTCATATTTTCAATTAAGATACCTAAATGGAGCTCACCACGTCCGCTAACAATCCATGATTCACTATTTGGAACTCTTTTAACTTTTAATGAAACATCTTTTTGAGCTTCTTTAAATAATCTATCTTCAATTTGTCTTGCTGTTAAGAATTTACCATCTTGGCCTGAGAAAGGTGATGAGTTTGTACCGAAAGTCATTTGAAGTGTTGGTTCATCAATGTGAAGTGGAGGTAAGGCTTCGACATTACTCGATTCACAAATTGTTTCGCCGATATTCATATCTGGTAAACCAGCGATAGCGACGATTTCACCAGCACTAGCTTCTTCGATTTCGACTTTCTTTAATCCGAAATATCCAATGAGTTTTAAAATTTTAAATTGTTTAACTGTTCCATCGAGTCTTGCACAAGAAACCGTAGTTCCTACTTTAATTGTACCTCTTTGAATTCTTCCAATACCCATTCTTCCGACATAATCGTTGTAATCAAGAAGTGCAGCTTGGACTTGAAGTGGTCCTTCTTCTTGAACTTTTGGTTCAGGAATCTCGCTTACGATAAGGTCATAGACTGGATCCATTCCTGGTTTTTGGTCTTCAGGATTTCCTGTTAAAGCGCTTGTTCCGTTTAATGCACTAGTATAAGCAACTTTGAAATCTAAGAATTCATCTGGTGCTCCAAGTTCCATGAAAAGTTGTAAAACTTCGTCAACAGCTTTTTCAGGATTAGCGTTAGCTCTATCGACTTTATTAACGATAACGACTGGTTTGACACCTGCCTCAATGGCTTTTTTAAGTACGAATCTAGTTTGTGGCATAGTTCCTTCGAATGCATCAACAAGTAATAAGCATCCGTCAACCATGTGCATGATACGTTCAACTTCACCACCAAAATCAGCGTGGCCAGGAGTATCAAGAATGTTAATTTTATAATCTTTATATTTGATACTTGTAGTTTTAGCTAAAATTGTAATACCTCTTTCTCTTTCGATAGCATTACTATCCATAGCTCTATCTTCTAATTTTTCATTGTCTCTAAATGTTCCGCTGCATTTTAATAATTGGTTAACTAATGTAGTTTTACCATGGTCAACGTGAGCGATAATAGCAACGTTTCTCATTTTCATAACAAGTACCTCCAAAAATCTAGATATAAAAATATCATAATTACTTTAAAAAATATACATAAATGTATATTTATTACCGATTGTAAGCGGTTGCATTGAAAATATAGAAAATTTTTTCTGAAAACACAACGATAAAACTCAGGAATTGTCATTTCTATATAAGTTTTTAACTTTTAAAAACATACTCTAAAAGTTATAATTTGTTTTATGGCAATTAATGAAATTAAAGTATTAAACGCAAAGGTAAATAACTTAAAAAATGTTAGTGTTACTCTTCCTAAAGACAAACTTATTGTCTTTACAGGTGTAAGTGGAAGTGGCAAATCAACACTAGCTTTCGATACTATTTTTGCTGAAGGTCAAAGACGATATATTGAATCACTATCTAGCTACGCTAGACAATTTTTAGGAAGTTATGAAAAACCTGATGTAGAAAGTATTGAGGGTTTATCTCCTTCAATTGCAATTGATCAAAAGAGCGTCTCTCATAACCCTAGAAGTACGGTTGGGACAGTAACAGAAATTTATGATTATTTGAGACTTTTATATGCTAGAATCGGAGTCCCTTATTGTCCAACTCATAATGAACCAATTATCGCGTTTTCAGCACAAAAGATTGTTGATATCATCATGAAAAGTCCGCAAAACTCAAGAATTCAAGTTTTGTCACCTATTGTTAGAAATGAAAAAGGAACTTTTAAGGATACAATCGATAAGATTAAATCAAATGGTTTTACTAGAGTTAGAGTAGATGGAGAAACTTATTTAATCGAAGAATGTCCAACTTTAGATAAAAATAAAAGACATAATATCGATATTATTATCGATAGAATTGTCTTAAAAGAAGATAGTAGAAGTCGTATTTTTGAAGCTGTTGAACTTGCTAGTGAATGGGCGAACGGATTTGTTTTAACTCTTATTGGTGATGGAGAACATCTATATAGCGAGCACAACGCTTGTCCGATATGTGGATTTACTGTACCAAAACTTGAACCACGATTATTCAGTTTTAATTCGCCACTAGGATGTTGCCCTTCATGCAATGGTTTAGGTATTTCTCAAGAAGTTGAATTAGATTTATTAGTTCCTGATAAAACTAAATCCATTAACGAAGGCGCAATTACATATTATAAAAACGTTGTTGGCACTACTAATTTAGACTGGCAAACATTTGAAGAATTATTAAAACATTATAATGTTGATTTAGATAAACCATTTGAGAAATTAAGTAAGGATGATATTGACATCATTTTGAACGGTAGTAAAGAACCATTAAATTTCTCAATTAAGAGTTCTAGTGGAAATGTTGTTCATAGAAGGGGTTTCATTGAAGGTGTAAAAACTAAAATTGAAAGACTTCATAAGGAAACAACAAGTGATTTTTCTCGCGAATGGTATGCTTCGTTTTTAAAAGATAAAGAGTGTACAAAATGCCATGGTGCTAGACTTAATGAAAAAGTTTTAAGTGTTAAAATTAATGGTTTAAATATTTATGAGATGACATGTTTACCATTAAATAAACTTTATGATTTTGTTTCAGAATTAAAAAACACATTAACACCTTATCAATTAACTATTTCATCAATGGTTATCAATGAAATTCTTAACCGTGTTAAATTCTTAATAGATGTAGGATTAGAATATTTAACTTTAGCTCGTATGTCTATGACATTGAGTGGAGGAGAAAGTCAACGTATTAGACTTGCTACCCAAATAGGTTCTAAATTAAGCGGAGTTCTTTATGTTTTAGATGAACCATCAATTGGTTTGCATCAACGTGATAGCGAAAAATTAATTAATTCACTTAAAGAAATGAGAGATCTTGGTAACACTTTAATCGTAGTCGAACACGATGATGAAATGATAAAAAGTGCCGATTATATCGTTGATATTGGACCTAGAGCTGGCGTACATGGTGGAGAAGTTGTTGTCGCTGGAGACCTAGAAAAAGTTAAACACTGTAAGGAAAGCTTAACTGGAAGATACTTATCTGGTGAAGATTTTATCGCGGTACCTGAAGAAAGAAGAAAAGGTAATGGAAATTACATTGAATTAAAAGGATGTAAAGTCCATAACCTTAAAAACATTAATGTAAAATTTCCTCTTGGGTCATTTATTTGTGTTACAGGTGTAAGTGGAAGTGGTAAATCTTCTTTAGTTAATGGAACTTTGTATAACGCAATTCAAAAAATCATTGATAAAAAGATAGTTGATGTTGGTGAATATAAAGAAATTAAAGGTCTTGAAAATATTGATAAGGTAATTAATATTTCTCAAGAACCAATCGGAAGAACTCCTAGAAGTAACCCAGCGACTTATGTAAAAGCTTTTGATGATATTAGAGATATTTTTGCTCAAACGATTGAAGCTAAAGCACATGGATTTGATAAATCAAGATTTTCTTTCAATATGCCTGGAGGAAGATGTGAACATTGCCAAGGTGCTGGTGTAACAAGAATCCCAATGAATTTTTTACCAGATGTTTATGTAAAATGTGATGAATGTAATGGTAAAAGATATAATGATGAAACGCTTTTATGCACATATAAAGGTAAAAATATTTTTGATGTTTTAGAAATGACGATTGAAGATGCGTATAACTTCTTTAAACCTCATGTTTCATTAGCTAGAAAACTTAAAACATTAATTGATGTTGGACTTGGGTATATTAAAGTTGGTCAACCTGCAACTACTTTAAGTGGCGGGGAAGCTCAAAGAGTTAAACTTGCTTATTATTTGCAAAAAAGACCAACAGGAAAAACTTTATACATCCTTGATGAACCTACAACTGGATTGCATACTGATGATGTTAAAAAGTTACTTGAAGTACTCGAAAGAATTGTTAATAACGGAGATACTATCTTAGTCATTGAACATAACTTAGATGTCATTAAAGTAGCTGATTATATTATAGATTTAGGACCTGAAGGTGGTGATAAAGGAGGACAAATTATCGCTAGTGGAACTCCTGAAGAAGTAAGTAAAAATAAAAAAAGTTATACTGGGTACTATTTAAAGAAAGTACTCGAACAAGATAAGAAAAGAAGGGAGAGAAGTTAATGAGTGAAGTAATTTATTATATAGCTATGGCTTTATTCCTAAGTGGTGCAATAGGCTATGGCGCTTACCTTTCAAAAATGCTAAAAAACAATTTAAGAATTACTGAAAATCAACTAATTAAGAAAAAAACCTTAGTTTTAGCGGTTTTTTGGGGCCTTATTACCTTAGGACTTATATTATTCACTGTTGCTTTCTATTTAGATCCAAGCACAGTTGGATATTTAAAAGAAGAGAATATTATTGTAAATGGTGGTCACCAATTTATGTCTTATTTCTTCTTGATACTAATGGCAGCTTTCGCTTTTACGTTCTTAACATCATTTTTCTATTACTTCTGGTTTACTAATTTTGATGAAAAATTTAGAAAATGCATGAAGTGGATTATGTATGGGTCGATCCCTTTAGTGGTTATAAGTTTTATCTTAATGAGCGAAGGCAATGCACCTTATTTACAATATCCACTATGTAATTCGATTTATATTGGTAAACACGGAATTAAATTTATTAACTCATACGTTAAACCAGAACCATTCTATGCAAAAAATGAATCTGGATATTTAGCTTTAGATGGTGGTATTAGTATTGCTTTCTACGCTATTTTTATCCTTAGTGGAGCGTTCTTAGTTTTAGGAATTTGCGACCATTACATTTATAAATTTTATGGAAAGCACGACATTGTCACTACATGTTTCTTTGTAGCTTTTCCGTTTGGATTAATTGGTGCTAGATTATGGTATGTTTTATTAGATATTTCCAAAAACGGAAATTCATCTATCTTTATTAGAGATTGGACAAAAATATTCGCTGTCCAAGATGGTGGATTGGGCATTATGGGTGGAGCAATTTTAGGTATTATTGCTGGTGTTTCTGTAATGCTTATCATTAAATATTGGAAAAAAGATCCAAATTATCAGCACATGAGTTATCTTAGACTCGTTGATATTATCGTTCCTGCGATTTTAGTTGCTCAAGCGATTGGGAGAATTGGAAATTTCTTCAATGCGGAAGTTCATGGCAATGAAATTCCAATGAGTTCTATAGCTTGGCTTCCAACGTTTGTAAAATTAAATTATCAATTCGATGGTTCTCATTTTATTGGTGATGCAACTCAAGCATATTTACCTTTAGCTACAATTGAAACAATTACAAACTTAATCGGATACTTCTTTATTTATTTTGGTATCACAAGAAGTTTAGGAAAGTATCACGCTGAAGGAAGTGGACTTGGTTGGTATTTAGTTTGGTATGGTGCAACTAGAGCGTTCCTTGAGCCATTAAGATATGGTTCTTATCAATATGATATGAGTGTTAAATCATCTTATTACATGATTGGTGTTGGTTTTGCGATTATCACATTCTTCGTTATTTGGAAAATATTACGTGAAAAACATCTTTGGATGTATAAAGATCATGAATATATTGATGCAGTTATTGTTAAAGACGAAAGAACTGATAAAACTTTAATTAGAAACGCAATTATTTTAGGATCATTAGCTATTTTAATGGCTATTATGATTACGGTATTTTTCACAATATGGTAAAAGTTTTAATTTTCGACATGGATGGTACATTAATTGATACCGATGAAATTATTTATAGAACTTGGAAAGAACTATTTCTTGAATATAAACCTAAAGATTATGTAATCGATAGAGAAGTAGTTAGAACTTTTAGTGGTCCTCCAGTTGAACAAAGTATAAATTTCGCTTTTCCAGAACTTGATCCTGATTTCGTATTAAAAGAATATAGAAAAAGAACTGCCAAATATTATGAAGACTGTTTAAAAATGTTTCCAGGTGAGTTAGAAATAATTCATAAATTACACGATGATGGTTACATTTTCTGTGTTGCAACATCTAAAAATAAAGAAATGACCATCAAATGTTTAGAAACTTACGGTATAAAAGATTATTTTACTTATGTTTTAACAAGTAGCGATCCATTTAAACATAAACCAGATCCAGATATGTTAAATTTCATTATTGAAAAACTTAATGTATCAAAAGATGAAGTCGTAATGATTGGTGATACTAAATTTGATTATTTAGCTGCTAAAAATGCTGGAGTAAAATGTATTTTATTCACAGGCTCACCTCGTAAATATGAAGAAGATATAAAGCCATTTGCTTTTACTCCTACATATGAAAAGATGTACGAAATAATAAAAAATAATTAATTTTTGAAAAAATTCCTCCTTCGCTCTTTTGTGTTAATGAAGGAGGAATTTTTAATGCTAGAAATTAAACACTTAAATAAGTCATTTAAAATATTAGAATCAAGAAGCACGTTAGTCCTAAATGATATTAATTATAAATTCCCAAACAAAGGTATGTATTTTGTTTTAGGTAAAAGTGGGTGTGGAAAATCTACTTTATTAAATATCATGTCTGGAATTTTATCTAGTGATCAAGGCGAAATTTTATATAATGGTAAAGATATAAATAAATTAAATAAGAAAGATAAAAATAACTATATAAGAAATGAGATAGGCATTTTGTTTCAACGTTACAATTTAATTGATGATATGACTGTTTTAGAAAATTTAGAAGTCACTAAATCTATTAAAAACGCTAAAAATAACGACTACATCGATGCTTTGTTAGCAAAGTATGAACTATTAGAGAAGAAAAAACAAAAGGTTTATTTGCTTAGTGGTGGAGAAAAACAAAGAGTAGCTTTAATTAGAACATTAATAAATAATCCTAAAATTATTTTTTGTGATGAACCAACTGGTGCTTTAGATGAAGTTAATTCAATTAAGTTAATGGAAAATTTAAAAGAAATTTCTAAAGAGAAACTAGTTATAATCGTAACGCATGATAATAACTTATTTAACAAATTTCATGATGGCTTTATTTATCTAGAAAATGGATCAATTATAAGACAAAGTCAGCCTGTTTATGATAACGATATTCCTGAATATAAAATTGATTCTAAAAAGAAACATGATTCTAAATTTATTAGAAAAGTTAGTTTCAAAAACATCAAAAAGAATATAAAAAGAAATTTAGTGAATGTTTTTTCTGCATCATTTAGCGTTATTGTTTTGCTTTTATCTTTATTCACTAGGGAAGGGATTTTAAATAGCAAAGGTAAATTATTAAATACTTATGGAGATAAAAATACATTCTCGATTTCAATTGTCAAAAATGAAAACATTGACGATTCACCTTTATCTTTGAAACGACTAGAAAGACCAACGTATAATCAAGTTTCAACTTTGCTAGAAGGAAAGAGTTATGTTATTGACTACTCTTATGATTATTTTTTCGCTAATAAATGTGAATTAATTCATGGTAAAAGATTTGAAAAAAAGTTCGATGAATTCGACATAAAACCGATTATTCATCCTAAACTTGCTATTGATGAATGTGTAATGAATAAAGCGCTTTTTGATCAACTTGAAGTCGAGCCTTTTTTAAATGAAATTTCGATAAGTTGTGAAACAAGTTACAGTTATTTTAGTGAATATAGCAATACAACCATTATTGAACCTATAAAATTTTCTTTTTATTTAAGAGTTAAAGAAGTTGTTGATGAATTTAATTATATGAACACACCAACTTTGTATTATCATTCTACACTTATGGAAAAGGTCTTAAAAAATCAAGAAGCTACAAAAAGTACTTTAGACAGAGATCAAAAAGTTACTTACTATGACCTTTTAACCGAAGCGAAAGATAATTCTGAGATTTCTAGTTATAAATTAAATGTATTTGCTTTTAATGAAGATGAAAGAAAGCATCTGTACGAAATCATGAATCAAAAGAGTGAAAACCATATTTTTAAATTAGAAAACTTTGGTTACACCATGGTTAACTCATTTTTAGATATTTCGAATAGTGTTTTTCTAGGGATGAATATTTTTATTGTCTTAGCTATCTTAACAAGTTTATTTATTAATGGATTCTTAGCTTATTCATCAGCTATTTTAAATAGAAAAGAGAGTGCAATTTTATCTTCTTTAGGCGCGACAAATAACGAAGTAATGGAAATATATTTAGAAGAGCAACTTATGATGGCAACTCTAGGCATATGCTTAGGTACTCTTTTATCATTAATAACTTCAAGTGTGTTAAATAATCAATTTAATCGATTTTTTAAATTTAATAATCTCATTAATATTGATTACATCGATACTTTTTTACTAATTGCAATTTTTATTGTTCTTATTTTTGGCGCGTGTTTTTTACCTCTAAAAATTATGAAATCTAAAAATGTTGCCGAGGAACTTAAAGAAGAATGATTATTAAATTAGAAGATTTAAATAAAAATTTTGGTGAACAAATAATCTTTAAGAATTTAAATTTTGAATTTAAAGAAAAAGGCTTTTATACTCTTGTAGGAAAAAGCGGAAGTGGTAAAACTACGCTTTTAAATATTCTTTCTTTTTTAGATGAAAAATATGAAGGTGTATATTCCTTAAATGAGATAAATGTTAAGTCATATTCAAAGAAAGAAAAACTATCTCTGAAGGCAAATAATTTTGCTTATATTTTTCAAAACTTTAATTTATTAGAAGATGATACAGTTAAGAATAATGTAATGATTATGATAAATTCATCTACTAACCTTAGTAACGAATTTAAAGAAAGAAAAACTAATGAAGTTTTAAAATTACTTGATATTGAAAAACTTAAAAATGAATATGTTAAAAAGTTAAGCGGAGGAGAGAAACAACGCGTAGCAATTGCTAGAGCTTTAATTTCTTCACCTAAAGTAATTTTTTGTGATGAGCCAACCGGAGCTTTAGACATCGAAAACTCTAAAAATATTTTTGAAATCTTAAGGACGATATCGAAAGATGTTTTAGTAATTTGTGTTACTCATGATGAAATTTTAGCTAAAAAATATAGCGAATATATTCTGAGAATTTCTAATAAAAATATAGTCGTTGAAAAAGGTGATAATAGTTCAAGAAGAGATGATGTTTGCTTGATGCAAATTAATGAAAAAACTAAAAAAGCAAAGCTTAAAATTAAGTTTTTATTTGACCATTTTAAGAATAAATTTAAAGCGAAAAAAATTAGAAATTTAATAAGAAATTTTTTATTATCAACAGCATTATTAACGACTGGATTATCCATTAGCTTAACTAGTGGAATTCATAACTCAGTTACTAATTCTTTTGCGTCTTTAGTTGATCAAAATACTATAGTTATGAGCAAAAAAGACTGCAAAAACATGATTTATGACTATTATTCATCTGGAAAAAAGGATATTGTTAGGCTTTTAAATGATTATAAAGATGACTTAGATTATTATGGTGTTAACTATTTAGTCGACTTCGAAAACTATTTTATTAATGAAAATGATTTGTACCTTTTAAAGAGTGGAAAGTTAGCAAAAATGAGTGGGTTTAATATCAGAATGTTTAATGAATTTTTATATACTCCTGATGTTAGAAAAATCAATTCCTATCCGAGATTAAATTCTGAACTCATGATGGATGAAATAGTCATTTCAATTAATTATGAGCAGATGAAAAATTTGTGTCTTGAGTTACAAATTTTAAGGTCATTTGAAGACCTAGGAAAGTACTTGCAAAGCAATGATGTGATGGTCTCGTTAAGAGTTAAAAATAATGACTGGCAATATAGTGATGAACAAGTTTTTAAACTTAAAGCCGTTGTTATGGATACTAAAAATAGAGTTTATCATTCAAACCAACTTTTTAATGAATACCTTTTTGAAGAATCGATGAGATTTCCAACCACAAATAGATTTGATACACCATTAAAATATCCTTGGACTTTTAGAAAAGTATATTTTGTACACACAAAAAAATTTCAAACTTACTTTTTGAATAAAATTTTATACAACGAAAATTATAAAGATTTTGTTTTCGATAGTGATAATAAAACGTATTCACCTTTAACTTGTTCATACAATACAAAAGTTACTAATAAATTATTTGTTTTTAATGCTTTCCATGACTCGATAGATATTAATAAAATCAAAGAATTAAAAGATATTGGATTTGATTTTAACGGTTATTATTTTTCAAGTAACTTAGGTTATTTTAATAATGGAACATCGCTTTTTACTGGTTTTGCTCGTCCTGTCTTTTTAGCGAAAAACATTGATAGCATCGAAGAAATTATAGATGCGCATTCAAAAGTTGATGAAAAAGAATTTCTAAATATTAAAGTTCCTGAAGGTGTCGTTGATGGTTACGCATTTAAACCGTCATCAAGTAATTTAAAGCTCAAAATCACAGAAAAAGAACTTCAGCCAAATGAAATTATCGTGAGCAAAGGATTTAGTGATTTGATTAACAGTAACAATTTAATCAATGAAGAACTTTATGTCTCACTTTTAAAAAGTAGTATTTTAAATGAAGAAACTGTTTCAAATGATTTCGAAACGATAAAATTAAAAGTTGTTGGAATTAATAAAGAAGACACGAGTGTTTCAATTTATCAAAATAAAGAATTTTCGATTTCTCTATTTAGAGATTTCTTCAAGGTTTCAGTTTTTAACTTGATACCTACTTCAATAATTTTTGAAACAAATAAAAAAATACCGGAAGAAACAATAAAAGAACTTGAGCGATTAATGCCAGATTACACTTTTGTTAATCCAATTTTGCAGATTGAAAATAGCATTGAAGAATCTACTAGATTTTTAAAATATATTCTTATCGCTTTTAGTGGAGTAAGTATAATTTCAAGTATTATTCTTATGCTTATTGTTACACTAATTAACGCTATTGAATCACGCAAAGAAATTTCTATTTTCAGCGTTTTAGGATTTGAAAATAACGAAATTATCAAGATATTTATTTTCGATAATTTAGTTAATTCAATTACGTGTTTTGCTTTGAGTTCGTTTTCGTTAATCGTGGTTTCTTTAGTTATTAGTAAATTTTTATCTTCATCGATTGGTATTGGTGAATTTTTGTTATTGTCTCCTTTAAGCATTTTCTTAAATCTATTAATCACAATTATAATTGCTTTATTTGGTACTTTAGGATCTTACTTTGAGATTAAAAATATTAAATTATCTGAAAATTTACATTAATAAGTTTCATAAAATAAGTTATGTTCTAAATTATGGTCATTTAATCGTGCTTTTTGATGAATTTTATCTTTAATTATGTAATAATTAAATACGCTTTAGGAGGATGTGTATTTATGGGATTAAAAGCAGGAATTGTTGGATTACCAAATGTTGGAAAATCTACACTTTTTAATGCGATTACAAATAGTGCAGTTGAAGCTGCAAACTATCCTTTTGCGACAATCAATCCAAACGTTGGAACAGTTATTGTTCCTGATGAAAGAGTTGATAAATTAACTGAGATTTTTAAACCAAAAAAGACAATCTATACAACTTTTGAATTTTGCGATATCGCTGGATTAGTTAAAGGTGCCAGTAAAGGTGAAGGTCTCGGAAACCAATTCTTATCACACATTAGAGATACTGATGCAATTATTGAAGTTGTAAGATGTTTTGAAAATAGTGAAATTATTCACGTTGAAAATACAGTCGACCCAATTCGTGATATTGAAATTATCAATTTAGAATTAGTTATGGCTGATTTAGATTCAGTAAATAATCGTTTAGCGAAAATTGGAAATAAAGCTAGAATCCAAAAAGATAAAGACAGCGTTGTAGAAGTTAATATGCTAAACAAAATTAAAGAAAGACTTGAAGCTGGAAATTCAATTAGAGGATTAAGTTTTTCAGAAGATGAAGAAAGATTACTCAAAAACTTCAATTTCTTATCAGCAAAGCCAATTATTTATGTTGCTAACGTTAGTGATGAAGATTTGTTAGATATTGATAACTGTAAATTCTTCAATCAAGTTAAAGAATTTGCCGCTAAAGAAAAAGCTGAATGCATTCCAATTAGTTGTGAAATTGAAGCTGAATTATCAAGCGTTTCAAAAGAAGAAAAAGCTGAATTCTTAAAGAGCTTAGGCGTTACTTCTAGTGGCTTAGATAAATTAGTTAAGAGTGCATACAATTTATTAAATTTATCAACATTCTTTACAGTTGGAGCTGATGAAGTTAGAGCTTGGACGTTTAAAAACGGCATGCTTGCTCCTGATTGTGCAGGCGTTATTCATACCGATTTCAAAAAAGGATTCATTAAAGCAGAAACATATACTTACGATGACATCGTAAAATATAAAACTGAAGTTGCTTTAAAAGAAGCTGGAAAATTAAGAATCGAAGGTAAAGAATATTTAGCTAAAGATGGCGACATTTTCTTCTTTAGATTTAACGTTTAATTATGAGAATAGGTTTTAGTAAAGATATACACGTGACTACTCCAAATAAAAAATTAGTGCTTTGTGGAGTTGAAGTTCCTAGTGAATTTGGACTTGAATCACATAGCGATGGAGATTGCGCACTTCACGCAGTTGTTGAAGCAATATTTGGAGCGATGAATGTAGGTGATTTAGGTACACACTATCCACCTAATGATGATAAATACAAAAATATGCCTTCAACTTATTTTGTAGAAGATTGTTATAAAATTATGAAAGAGCAAGGTTATAAATTAGGAAATTTAGATTTATTTATAAGTTGCGAAAAACCAAAACTCAAACCATATATTAATGAAATGGTCGAAAAAGTTGCTAGTTTACTTCATACCGATAAATCAAGAGTATCGATTAAAGCTGGAACTAATGAAAAAATGGATAGTGTAGGAAGAGGAGAAGCAATAGAAGCTTATTGCGTATGTCTCCTGGAGGAAGAAAAATGATAAGTGAAAAAGTTAGAGTAAGATATGCACCTTCACCAACGGGTTACCTCCATATTGGCGGAGCTAGAAGTGCTTTATTTAACTACTTATATGCAAAAAAATACGATGGTGACTTTGTTTTTAGAATCGAAGACACCGATATCGAAAGAAATATCCCTGGTGCAGAAGAAAGCCAACTTAATGATTTGATTTGGTTAGGAATTATTCCTGATGAATCAACAGAAAAACCAAATCCACTTTATGCACCATATAGACAAACTGAAAAATTGGATATTTATAAAAAATATGCTCAACAATTAATTGATATGGGCGTTGCTTATGAATGTTATTGTAGTGAAGAAGAATTAGCTGAAATGAAAGAAAATCAATTAGCTAATGGTGTCAAATCGTTCAAATATGATCGTCATTGTTTAAATCTTACTGAAGAAGAAAAAGAAAAGTATAGAAAAGAAGGTCGTAAACCAACAATTAGAATTAAAATGAGTGAAAATCACATCTTCAAATTCCATGACTTAGTTAGAGGTGATGTTTCATTTAATAGTAATGACATTGGTGATTTCGTTATTATGAAATCAAATGGAATCCCAACATATAACTTTGCTGTAGTTGTTGATGATCATTTAATGAAAATCACACATGTCTTAAGAGGAGAAGAACATTTATCAAATACTCCAAAGCAACTTCAAATTTATGAATATTTGGGTTGGGAAGCACCTCAATTTGGACATATGACCATTATTGTTAATCCTAATGGTAAAAAGCTATCAAAAAGAGATCACAACATTTTACAATTTATGTCTCAATATAGAGACTTAGGTTATGTACCAGAAGCAATCTTCAACTTCCTTTTCCTACTTGGGTGGACTAGTGAAGATAATAAAGAAATTTTTACTAAAGAAGAAGCTTTCAAAGCATTTGATCCAGCTAGATTAAGTGCCTCACCTTCAATGTTTGATAATAAGAGACTTCTTTGGACTAACCAATATTACATTAAACATATGGACAATGATAGATACTTTGAATTTATCATGCCATTTGTTAAAAAAGCTGAATTACCTGAAAGATTTAGTGATGAAGATTTAAAAAATATTAGTTTAATCTTTAAAAATGAAATCGAAACAGGTTCAAAAATTACTGAAATGTTAAATGACATCTTCGTTGTAAAAGAAAAACTTAACGAGGAAGAAGAAACTATTTTAAATAGTGAAAGTGCAAAAGTTGTAATTCCTTTATTCAAAGAAAAACTAAGAGCTCTAGATATCATTGATCAAGAACATGTTAAAGGTTTATTCAAAGAAATCCAAAAAGAAACTGGTTTCAAAGGTAAAGATTTATATATGCCAATAAGAATTAAACTCACTGGTGCAATGCATGGTATTGAAATGTTTAACATTATTGATATTTTAGGTAAGGAAGAAAGTATTTCTCGCTTATAAAAATAGTAATTTAATTTAGATTTATTTATAATAACGAAAGAGGAAAAGAAAATGGAAGAAAATTACAAGAACGAATCGATGGTTGACGTTGCTTATAGTGTATTAAGTCAAAAAAATTCAGTTACTGGATTCAATGATTTATTCAATAATGTCGCTGAAAAATTAGAATTAACACCTGAACAAAAAGCAGACGCAATCTCAAATTTTTATACAAATTTATCATTAGACGGAAGATTTGTTAACCTTGGAGACAACCAATGGGATTTAAGAACAAATCAAACATATGATAAAGTTCATATTGATATGAACGATGTTTACTCAGATATCGAAGAAGAAACAAAAGGTAATAGAGACCTTGAAGAATTCGACAACGAAGAAATCGAAGCTGAAGGACTTGATGAAGAAGAAGACCTTGAAGAATCTGAAGACCGTGATTACGAATCATCTTCAAAAGAAGAGATGTAATATATATTAACGGAGGGTAATAGTTTTATGGCATTAGTTAGTGCAACAGAAATGATCAACAAAGCACATGCTGGTCACTATGCTATTTGTGCATTTAATATCAACAATCTTGAATGGACAAAATCAATTTTAGTTGCTTGTGAAAAAGCAAAAGCACCTGTCATTTTAGAAGTAAGTGAAGGCGCAAGTAAATATATGTGCGGATATAAGAACGTTGTTGATATGGTTAGAAATCTCTACGATTTCTTAGGTATCACAGTCCCAGTCGCTTTACACTTAGATCATGGTACATATGAAGGAGCAAAAGCTTGCATCGAAGCAGGATTTACTTCAGTTATGTTTGATGGTTCACACTATCCATTCGAAGAAAACCTTGCAAAATCAAAAGAAATTATTGATTTGGCTCACGCAAAAGGCGCTTCAGTTGAATGTGAAGTCGGTGGAATCGGCGGAGTTGAAGATGGCGTTACAAGTGCTGGTGAAAAAGCAGATCCAGAAGAATGTAAAACAATCGCTAACTTAGGAGTTGATTTCTTAGCTGCTGGTATTGGAAACATTCATGGCATTTATCCAGCTGATTGGAAAGGTTTAGATCTTGATAGATTACAAGAAATCCAAGTTGCAACTAACGGAAAACCATTAGTCTTACATGGTGGTACTGGAATCCCATTTGATATGGTTCGCGATGCTATTAAAAGAGGTGTTTCTAAAGTTAACATCAATACAGATTTACAATTAGCTTTCGCTGCAGGATTAAGAACATACTTCGAAGCAGGAAAAGACCTTGATAAAGAAAAGAAAGGTTTTGACCCAAGAAAACTCTTAAAACCTGGCTGTGAAGCAATCGAAGCTAAAGTTACTGAATTATTAAAAGAATTCGGAAGCTACGGAAAAGCTGAATAGTTAAAAATAAGTCATCGCGAATGCGGTGACTTTTTTAAAGGAGAAATGTTCTATGTTTGAAAAAGAATTAGAAGCTAGTTTAGAAATTGCTAAAGTTGCTATGAAAAATATTATGAATTATTATGTTCATGGATTTCATACAGAGATAAAAGAAGATGATAGCCCTGTAACTGAAGCAGATAAAACTACTGATGTCTTAATTAGGGAATATTTAGGCAAATTGTTTCCTACATACGCTTTTTTAACTGAAGAAAGCGAAGATAATAAAGACCGCTTAACAAATGATTATGTTTTTATTATTGATCCACTTGATGGAACAAAAGATTTTGTTCATAAAGATGGAGAATTTACTTGTAACATAGGATTAAGTTATAAACATGAAGTTGTAATGGGCGTAGTCGCTCTTCCTGCTAAAAATATTATTTATTACGCAACAAAAGATGGTGGAGCGTTTAAACTTGACCAAAACGGCAATATAACTAAATTACATGTCAGTGATAAAACAAGTGATTTAACATGCTTAACTAGTGTCTTTCATTTAGCTAAAATTGAAGAAGATACAATAAAAAAGCATGAAGATAAAATCACTAATATAGTTAAAAAAGGATCAAGCATAAAGGCTTGTGAAATCGCTGAAGGAAAGGCTGAAATTTCTTATCGTTTAACTCAAGGAACAAAAGAATGGGATACAGCTGCTTTTACAATTATCGTAGAAGAAGCAGGTGGATATGTCCTAAAGTTAAATGGTGAAAAAATGAAATATAATCGTGAAGATGTTTATAATCGAGATGGTTATATTATCGTAAACAAAAAAGAAAATATTTTATTATAAAAAAACAAGTGACTACCTTAGTTAAATAAGGAAATCACTTGTTTTTTTGATTACTATAATCTTTTTAATGCAGCTTGGATTGCTTCTTTATCACTAGCTAATCTAACGGCGATAACTCCAGGAACTTCTTCCATAAGAATTACTTCAACGCCACTTTCAATATCTTCATTGATTAAAGCACAGCCTTCACAAGCGCCGCTTACTTTAACGTAAACAATTCCATCTTCGAAACTGTCGAATTCGCAATCGCCTCCATCTCTTTGAAGAAATGGTCTAATTTTCTCTAGAGTTTTTTTAATTAACTTAATTGTTTCTTCGTTATACATAAGAAATATTTTAACTACCTTTTCGATAAAAACAAGAAATATACTAAAAAAGTCTCCGTTAGGAGACTTAGCTTAGCAATTTTTGGTGCCCGGGACCGGAATCGAACCGGTACGGTATTGCTACCACAGGATTTTAAGTCCTGCGCGTCTACCTATTCCGCCACCTGGGCATAAATTGATTGGTGACTCACTGGAGATTCGAACTCCAGACCCCTTGATTAAAAGTCAAGTGCTCTACCGACTGAGCTAGTGAGTCATATGTAAATTGGCTGGGGTGGCTGGACTCGAACCAGCGGAATGACAGAGTCAAAGTCTGTTGCCTTACCTCTTGGCTACACCCCAATACCATTTGGTGGGAGGGGGCAGATTCGAACTGCCGAACCCGAAGGAATTGATTTACAGTCAACCGCGTTTAGCCACTTCGCTACCCTCCCGGGTAAATATATTTTGCACTGGTGGATGTTAGAGGGCTCGAACCTCTGACCTCCGCCGTGTAAAGGCGATGCTCTCCCAACTGAGCTAAACATCCGGCCCATATACACGACTTACGCGTGCTTTAATAATATATCAAAGCACCCCAATGTTTGTCAATAGGTTTTTAAAAATATTTTTAATTTTTTTAAAGATGCAAACCTATATATAAATAAAGATAGAAAAAGATGTTTTATAAGATCAAAAAAATAAATAAAGCATTAACTAAATCTATATTAAAAATCACCAATAAGTAGCGATGTCCTAGCAAAAACCTTGCATAAATGCATTTATTTTATGAAGACAAGCGTTCTAACTAAGAAAAAAAGTACCATTAAGTTTATGGAATTTATTTTTATCATAAACCTAAACGGTACATTGATTTAAAATTTAAATTTTATTAATAACCTTTTTTGCCAAGTAAGTGGAACATGTTTTTCTTGTAGACTTCAACACCTGGTTGGTTAAATGGATTGATTCCGAGTAAATATCCACCCATTGCACAAGCCTTCATACAGAAATACATATAAGCTCCTAAACTTTCTGGAGTGAGTTTATCGATTTCAATTGAAATGTTTGGAACGTTGCCTGTGAAAGCGTGAGCTGCAGTAGTACCTTCGTGAGCTTTTTCACAAACATAAGATAATTTCTTTCCTGCAATATAGTTCATTCCATCGAGGTTTTCTTCGTCGTAAGGAATTTCTAAATCGTAGTTAGGGTTTTTAAATGTTAAGACAGTTTCGAATAAAATTTTGCTACCTTCTTGAATGAATTGTCCAATTGAATGGAGATCGGTAGTGAAGATTGAGCTCATAATTAATAAACCTTTATCTTCTTTACCGTTTGATTCATCAAATAATTGTTTTGCCCATTCGTTTAACATTGCTAAACGTGGTTCATAGCAAACTGCAAATTCAACTTTATAACCTAAACTATATAAAACATTCTTTTGGCAAGCATATTGATAAGCTGGGTTTTCTTCAACGTTATTGCTGCTGAATAACTTTTCACCTTCAACAAAACCTTTGATAAATGATTTAATATCAATGCCAGCAACTGCCATTGGGAATAATCCAACAGGTGAAATAACTGAATATCTTCCCCCGATATCTCCTGGTAATTCAAATGTTGTGTATCCTTCTTGATCTGATAATTGTCTTAAAGCACCTTTTTCTTTATCTGTAACGGCGACAATTGCTTTTCTAGCACCTTCTTTACCAAGTTTCTTTTCTAATTTTTCTTTTAAAATTCTAAAAGCGATACTTGTTTCTGTTGTTGTTCCTGATTTTGAAAAAACACAAACACAGTAATTTTTATTTTCTAAGTGCTTTAATGTTTGAGCAGTGTAATTGCTATCTAAAGTTTGGCCTAAATAAACAATTTCCATTTTATCTTCGCTATATAAACCATTAATAGCTTCGATAACAGCTCTAGATCCTAAATAACTTCCACCAATACCACAAACGACAAGTGTATCGAAGTTATCGCGGAATTCATTTGCTTTTGCAATCATCTCATCAACTAATTTTGGATCAATTGTTGATGCATAGTGTAACCAACCGAGATATTCGTGTCCTTCACCGGTTCCTTCAACTAACATTTTGTCATACATCTTGACCAATTCGCGGTAATATTCAACCTTGAATCTTCTGTCTTTTTGAATGTAATTGAAATTTAAATTAAATTCCATATTTACTTTCCCTCTCTAATTCATCTTCTATCATTTTAGGAAGCGATTTTTCTAATTTTGTAAAATCGATATCCTTTATATACGAGGTTACTTTTTTTGAAGGTAAAATTTTTCTATATTCATTAAGATCATCTGGTAAATCTTTGATAGAAACTTTTAAGAATTTAGTATCTTTATCAATTGATTTTACCAAGACTGTAATAGTGTCACCGATTTTAAAGAAAGTATGGATGTTATTAACGAAATTAGTTGAAATTTCACTAATATGTAATAAGCCAATGTAACCACCTTCGAATGACAAAAAAGCACCATATTTTTTAATACTGGTGACGATGCCTTTAGTGATGTCTCCGTCTTTGTAAATTATTGATTGGTACATATTAACCTCTGACTAAATTTTTAAACATAAATAAATCGTCAAATGTCGTGATCTTAAAGTTAAATTTTTCTCCTTCGATAAGTTTAACTTCACCGCCATTTATTATAACAAGTGAAGTATCATCTGTAAAATAGTTTAATTCTGAATTTCTAGCATTACAATGCGCTTTAAAAATAAAGTTAAAGTCAAAACCTTGAGGTGTTTGGAGTGCAAAAAATTTACTTCTGTCCTCATTTTTATCGATGTAATCGGCGTTATTTGAAAGGCATATAGAATCAGTCATTTTTAATGCTGGTACACAAGCTACTTCAGACTTTAAAGTTTGTATTATTTTATTAATTAATTTGTCAGTTAATAGTGGTCTACAAGCATCATGAATGAGAACTTTATCGCCTAAATTTACACCTAATTCGCTCATGCGACTAAGTGCGTTAAAGACACTTTCTTGACGTGAAGCTCCACCAAAGACAAATTCAATAGGATGTTTATATGTATTTCTTTCAATAATAGTCTTTACATGAATAAAATCTTCCTTATTAATAACAAGGAAGATTTTATCTATCGAAGGATTATTATCGAAAGTGCTTAATGCATATTCAAAAATTTCTTTTTTGTTAACTTCAATGAATTGTTTAGGAATATCTAAATTCATTCTGGTACCTTTACCAGCTAACATTAACGCAACATTTATCATAATATTTTTTCGGTTTTTTCTTTTTTGGTATTTAAAACTTCTCTAATAGCGATACTATCGATGATGAGCTTTGTAACTTTTTCAAGTTCTGAACCTGAAGAATAATCTGATTTACAAATATAATTAACTCTACCATCTTCGAATAAAGAAGCAACTCTATCGATTTTTTCTTTTGGATAAACGGCAATACTATTTCCGCCATTTTGCTTAACTAAAATCATGCAAGGAACATCGGTCATTCCGTCGCCATAATAAATCATGTTTTGATAGATGATTCTACGTTTTGAAGTTTTAGCATTTACTTCGGCATCATCATTAGAAGAAATAGCACCTTTAGAAATTCTAAAAATGTATTGTGTTTTTAAAGTGTAGTTGACAGTTGTGCGTGGCCAATAAGCTTCACCACTATTATCAAATAAATATTCGCATCCGAAAACTTGTTTGAACTCTTTAAAAATTGGACAACCTTCAACGATCTCTTTATTACCGCTTGTGATTAAATAATGTTCACAAATTAGACCTTTAGATTTTGCATATTCATTAATTCTAGAGAACCAAGTAGTTACTCCGTTATAAAATTTAATTGCTTTACCACAATCATGCATAAATTCTTTTGTGAGTTTAATTCCTTTTTCTTTTGATTCTTTAATCATCATATAAAGGTAACCAAGAATTTTATCCATGTCATATTTTTTACAGAACTCTTCAGTCTTTGCCCAGAACTCTTCTGGAGTATATCCTAACGCAGGGATAAATGAAAAATTTTGCATATCAGCTAAAGCCAAAGTTCTATCGAAATCATACATTAAAGCTATAATAGGTTTTGCCATATATTTTTCTCCTTTCCTTATACTAGCAAAAAAGTAGATTTTAGTCAAAAAACGTGCTAAATTATCGTTATGTTTCTAAAGATTTTGGTTAGTGTTGACTATGGAGCGATACTTGCAACGATCATTGTTATCTTGTTGATGGTTGCGATTTTATATATCACACTAGTCGTTTTGTCCTTTGTTTTTATGAAAATTTTTAAGAACAAAATTAGACAAGGAAGAGAAAAAATTAATGTTATCTTGTTTCAAAAATATGATTCATTAATGAAATTTGTTTCGTTATATAAAGATAAAATTAAACCAAATTCACCATTACTTAGATTTTCTAATAATGAAGAATTTCAAAAATTTAATGAGTTAATGCCAAATGAGTTTGAAGAGTTTTCTTCTTATTGCGATTCGATGGTGACATATGCAAAAAAGATTTTTATTAACGAAAGTGATGATCAAAATTTTTCTTATGGAAAAGAAATTTTAGATAATATCGAAGAACTTAATGTTAAATTTTTAGAAGCGATCCAACTTTATAACACAAATGTAATTGGTTTTAATTATTGGAGAAATTTATTTAGTACAAAACGGATTAAAAACATTCTTTTTATAAAAGAAATCGATCCGATTAAATAGGAGTTATTATGAAATTTGAAGAAATGCCTTTAAGAGTGCCTAGCGCTAAAAAAATCGAGAAGAAGTTAGAAGAATTAACAGAACTTTTAAATGAAACTTCATCTGTTAAAGAAGCGTTAAAAGTAGTTAAAAAATATTTCAAATTATTAGACGATTTTGAAACTGACACAACAATTATTTCTATTAGAAATAGTGTTGATACAAGAGATGAAACGTATCAAAAAGCATATGAAGAAGTATGTGAAGTTGCTCCGATTATTGAATCATATGTCCAAAAATTTAATAAAGCATTAGTTAATAATAAATTCAGAAATGAGTTAGAAGAAATTCTTTCTCCTTATTATTTTAAACGTATCGAAGATGGATTTAAGTGCTTTGATGAATCAATAATTAATGAACTTCAAGAAGAAGCAAAACTTGTAAATGAATATGATACATTAATGGCTAGCGCTAAAATTCCTTATAAAGGAGAAGTTTATAACCTTAGTCAAATTGCTAAATTTTTAAGTGATAAAGATCAAAAAGTAAGGATAGAATCGAGTAAATTATATTATGGTTTCTTAGAATCTATCGATGAAAAGGTTGGTGAAATTTATTCAAAACTTGTCAAACTTAGAAACGATATGGCTATTAAATTAGGCTTTAAAAATTATATTGAGTTAGGTTATTTAAAACTTGGAAGAGTAGATTATAACGCTGAAATGGTTAAAGGATATCGTGATCAAATTTATCAAGATGTCGTACCAGTTGTAAAAAAATTAAGACAAAGACAAGCATCAAGAATCGGAATCAAAAATCCTAAATTCTATGATTACAGTTTAGATTATAATAGTGGAAATGCTACACCAAAAGGTAACACTCCTTATTTAGTTGAATGCGCTACAAAAATGTATCACGACATGAGTGAAGAATCAGGCAAATTCTTTGATTTCATGGTTACAAATAACTTACTTGATTTAGATGCTAAACCAGGTAAACAAGGTGGCGGATATATGACTTATATGCCACGTTATAAATCACCATTTATTTTCTCAAATAGTAATGGAACAAGTGGAGATGTTGACACTTTAACTCATGAAGTTGGCCACGCTTTCCAAGCTTATTTAGGTTCAAATATTAAAGTCCCAGACTTTAGAATGCCAACTTTAGAAGCTTGTGAAATTGATTCAATGTCTATGGAATTCTTCGCTTGGCCATATATGGAATTATTCTTTAAAGATGAAGCTAATAAATATCGTTTCTCACATTTAGATAGTGCAATTTCTTTCTTACCTTATGGAGTTGAAGTTGATGAATTCCAACATTTTGTTTATGAAAATCCAAATTTAACTCATAAAGAAAGATGTGAAAAATGGAAAGAATTAGATAAAAAATATCGTCCATGGTTAGACTTTGACGGATTTGAATTCTTAGAAAATGGTCATTTCTGGATCAAACAATCTCATATCTTTGGCGTCCCATTCTACTATATCGATTACACCTTAGCTCAAGTTTTAGCACTTGAATTTAAAAACGAGATGGAGAAAAACCCTGCAAAAGCTTGGAAAAAGTACATTAAACTCTTAAAAATGGGTGGAAAATATCCTTTCTTGACATTAATTGAAAAAGATAAATTATTAAATCCATTCGTTCAAGGTAATGTCAAAAAAATTATCAAACCACAAATTAAAATACTCGATTCATTTGATGATAAAAACTTTTAACTAAATAATTTAAAAGTGAACGCGTACATTTAAAAAAGAAAAATTGAAAAAAAGCACGTCTTAAATTGTTGTGTTAGTGAAAGGCAACAATTACGTGCTTTTTATTTTAAAGGGGGTGATAAATATACTTAGATGCGAATGTTGAAAAGTTTGATAAGTTCTTTTGCAACACCATCATCGTTGTTTGTGAAGTCAGTGATATTATGAGCGATTCCAAATAAAGAAGGATTTCCGTTTCTCATTACATAACTATGTTTGAAATCTCTTAACATTTCAACATCGTTATCACTATCTCCGAAAACAATTACGTGGTTTTTATCGATTGAATAGAATGAAGCGACTTCTTGAATAGCTTTTGATTTTGAGATGTCAGTTCCATAAAGTTCACAATAATCTCCACCATACCAGAAACGAACTTCAGTATCTTGGTAAGCATCAACAACAGCTGAAATTTTATTAGCGATTTCACTATCTGTTTTTTCACCAAAATTGATAACGCAAGTGAATACATCTTGATCGAGAGTTTCATTTAATGGACCATCAACGACTTTCATGCCTGATTTATCATAAAATTCGAAGAGGAAATCGTCGTGTTTATCGACATAAATCGTTGATAAGTTTTCACTCATGGCATTATTAATTAAATCTTTGTCGACGAGTTCTTTATAAATGCCTTTGATGATTTCTTTATCAATTAAGTGGGTAATAGTTTTAAAAGATTTGTCGTGAGGGTTAGTTGCCATGTGTCCGTTATAACAAATAACCGGTGAATGTTTTAATTTTAAAACTTTATCATGATAATATTCGACACCTCTTAAAGCTCTTCCTGTGCATAAAACTATGAAGCAACCATGTTTTTCAAGAGTTTGTAAAACTTCAATTGTTAAAGGGGAGATGGTTTTTTCATCATTTAATAACGTTCCATCTAAATCAATTGCTATTAAATATCTTTCATTTACATTAATCATGTACGTATAATCCTACAGTTTTCTTAACTTTGCGGAGTGTTTTATTTGCAATGTAATTTGCTCTTTTTGCTCCTTCAGCTAATACTTGGTCAATGATTCCACTCTTTAAGATTTCTTTATATTTTTCTTGGAATGGTTGAATGACACTAACGACTTTATCTGCAACAATTTTTTTGAATGTACCATATTGTTCAAGACCTTCAAATTCCTTTTCTGCTTGTTCGATGGTGATATTACTTAATGCTGCATAAATTGTGAGCAAGTTAGAGATACCAGGTTTATTTTCGACATCATATTTGATTTCGTGACCTGTATCAGTAACAGCTGACATAATCTTTTTACGGATTATGTTGATATCGTCTTTTAAGAAGATATCTCCTTTAGGGTCTGACTTTGACATTTTTCTTGTTGGATCACTTAAAGACATGATTCGTGCACCAACGCTAGGTTTAACAGCTTTTGGCATAACGAAAACTTCTTTTTGGTATCTTTCATTAAATCTATGAACAACAGTGCGAGTTAATTCAACGTGTTGAGTTTGATCATCTCCTACAGGAACAATATCAGCGTTATATAATAGAATATCTGAAGCCATTAAAACAGGGTAAGCAAAAAGGCCAACGCCAATTGCTTCATTGTTTAACTTTTGTGATTTTTCTTTAAATTGAGTCATTCTACTAAGTTCACCCATGTATAAATAATTAATAAGGATAGAATTTAATTCTGAATGAGCGCTAACATCGCTTTGTAAAAAGATTGTTGTTTTTTGAGGATCAAGACCAGCTGCAATATAAAAAGCAACGATATCTTTTGTATTACTTCTTAAAAAAGCAGGATCAATTGGTAAAGTCAAAGCGTGTAAGTCAGCAATAAAAACAAATGATTCATAATCATCTTGGAACTTTTTAAATTCTCTTAAAGCTCCGATATAGTTACCTAAAGTTAAATTTCCAGTTGGTTTAATACCACTTAATGCTCTTTTCTTTTCCATTTAAGTCAGCCTCCTAAATCTCGATTATTATACATTAAAGAAAGATAAAAATATAGTTTTATGGGCTTGAACGTTATTTCTAAAAGATAATAAAAGGAATAATATGTTATTTATTATAATATATGTGTCGTTTATGTTATCATTTTAACGCTATGAGGTGAGTTATGAGAGAGATTAAATTTTACAATACCTTAACAAATAAAATAGAGGAATTTAAGCCAATTAAAGAAGGCGAAGTTAGTATGTATGTTTGTGGACCAACAGTCTACAATGATCCACATATCGGTAATATGAGACCGGTAGTATTTTTCGATACCTTTAGAAAATACTTAGAATATATTGGCTATAAAGTAACTTATGTTTCTAACGTTACTGATGTTGATGACAAAATTATTAAAAAAGCTGACGAAGAAGGAGTCTCAGAAAAAGAAATCGCTGAAAGATATATAGAAAGATATAAAAAGTGTCTTGAAGAATTAAATGTTGCTCCTCAATATGCAAATCCTCGCGTCACTGAATACATGGATTCTATTATTAACTATATCGATAATTTAGTTAAAGTAGGTGCAGCTTATGAAGTTGATGGCGAAGTATTTTTTGATGTTACTAAAGATCCAAAATATGGTGAATTATCAAAAATTGAAATCGACAATTTAATTTCTGGAGCTCGTGTTGAAGAAAACACAAAGAAAAGAAACCCACTTGATTTCTTACTTTGGAAACATACAAATTTAGGTATTAAATGGAAGTCTCCTTGGTGTGAAGGTAGACCAGGATGGCATACAGAATGCTGCGTCATGATTGATACTATTTTTAAAGGTATGATTGACATTCATGGTGGAGGAATGGATCTAAGATTTCCACATCATGAAAACGAAATTGCACAAGCTGAAATGACCCACCAAAATCACCTTGCAAATTATTGGATTCATAACGCTATGATGAACATTAAAGGTGAAAAAATGTCAAAATCTTTAGGTAATGTTATTTTAGCAAAAGACGCAATAAATGAGTATGGTTCTGACCTTGTCAGATTAACACTATTAAACGCACCTTATCGTTCAATTATTAATTTTAGTGATAAAACCCTTGCAGATAATCGCTCTATCTTACAAAAGTTCTCATCTTGCTACAAACAACTTAATCTATATATTAATATAAACGGATTGATGGACAAAATTAGTCACAATAGTCCAAAAATGGAAGGATTCCTTAACGCATTATCAAGTGATATAAATGTTGGAAACGGAATCACTGAAATGCTTGAAATCATCAAAAAATCAAACGCCTTGTTAAGACAAAATGTGGAAAACTTTTCCGAAATTGTGGAAAACTTTTCAGCATTAACTGACATTTCTTACATTCTTGGTCTTAGTTTTAAGCCAGTTAAGTTTAACGATGATGAAATTAAGCTTTACAAAGAGTACGAAGAAGCTAAAAAAGCTAAAAATTACGAACTCAGCGATGAACTTAGAAAAAAATTAATAGCAATTAATATTTTGTAAAAATATTGTTTTTGATTAGTAAAAAAGCGCAAAAAAAGTGCTAGAAAAGGAAATAGAAAAATGCCTATAATTGGAAATACAAACTCGATTAGAGCTAGTCTTGAAGGACGCACAATTGTTAAACTTTATGTACTAGACGGGTATAAAAATATTGAAATTTTGAACAAAGCTAAAGAGTTGGAAGTTCCGATTCAATTTGTCACTAAAGAGAAACTTAAAGCATTATGTAAATCAGCACAAGGTGCGTGTGCTGAAATCAAGGAAATTCACACTGTTGGAGTAGAAGAAATAATTCACTTTGCAAAGAAAAAAGAAAATCCAATAGTTGTTATGCTTGATGAATTAAATGATCCACATAATCTCGGTGCAATATTACGTAGTTGTGATGCTTTTGATGTTAGTGGTGTGGTTTTTAAAAAACACGGCCAAGTTTCTTTAAATGAAACTGTCATTAAAATATCGACTGGAGCAGCAAATTTTGTTAAGTGTGCCGAAGTAACGAATCTATCCCAGACTATTAGAAAATTCAAGGAAAATGGATTTCGGGTTATTGGTTTAGATGGTAATAGTGATTTAGAATTGACGGATGCTCCACGCAATACCCCAATACTTTTAGTTACGGGGTCTGAAGGTTTTGGCATATCAAGACTTGTCCTCAAAAATTGTGACTTAATTTTAAAAATTCCTATGTTAGGAAAAGTCAACTGTTTAAATGCTAGTGTAGCATGCGGCATCGCCTTATACGCCATGAGAAATCCAAGTAAATAATACCACTTGGTTTATGGACACTGAGTTTTCCATTTTTGATGTAATCAGCTTAAAAATAGTTATCGAAAGATGTAAAAGCGATTCTTCTTTTGCGAAAAGATTCTACGATTATCTAGAGCAATTAGTTAAACCTGTTTATTACTCGATAATGAAAGGCTCTTCTAATAGAGCTGAATTCTTAGAGATGCTTAATGAATGTATCGAAGATGTTTACATGTTTATTGTTGAACATAATTCAATCGTGTATACGAATTTTGAATCGTTTATACGTAAGCGTTTTGAGTTTTATATTTTGAATAAGCGTTCTGCTTTTTTGTCGAATTCTAATCGAAATAAAACTTTTTATGAAGAGATTGAAGAAACACTTCATGAAAGTAAAACTACCAATCGAATTTATGTTGAAGAATCGGTTGAAAGTGTAATAGAATTCATGGCAAACCATAAGGAAGAATTCACTTTAAATGACAGAATTATTATTGCCTTTTACTCAAAAGGCTATAATCTAAACGAGATTTCTCAACTTGTAGGTTTTAGTTATGGAAAAACTAAGGCAAGCTTTGAAAGTGTTATTTTTAAACTTAAAAATTATTTTCATTACTGAATTAGAAAATAATTTTTTCTAGCATGATGAATTTTATTAAATTTGTTTTGAATCAAAAAAATCTTTGTCGTTAAAGATTCGAATTTATCGAAAGTTTTTAAATTATATTTAAAAATAATGTCTAAATATTTTTATTTTAATTCCTGGATTCGCGAGTTAAAAAGTGATAAAAACGGACTAAAAATCACTTTTAGTAACACCTTATTTTGACCTTGAATAATTATAATTATTTGACATTAAACTTTTTCATCGGTATCATTTTTGATAGTGTGTATATATAGAGGATGAATTATGAGAAAAAAAGTTATTTTAATTTGCTCGGAATGTCTTTCTAGAAACTATACAACGACTAAAAAAGTCGAGGATAGCACTACTCGTATTGAACTTCGAAAATTTTGCCCTAAGTGTGGCCGATATACAATCCACAAAGAGAGCAAATAGGAGATAAAACTATGAAAAAAATTGGAAATTATTTCAAAGGCGTTTTTAAAGAAGGAAAGCGTATCAAATGGCCTAAGAAAGATGTATTCTTACCAGCTGTAGCTGTCGTTATTTCTATCGCTATTTTCGCTGCTATTTTCTTAGTTTTAGAGGACTATGCTTCAGGTATTTTAGTCGCTCAACTTAGAGATGCTTTTGAATCGTTAAGAGGTTAGTAAAATGGAACAAGAGAACAAATTAGCTGAAAAGCAATGGTATATTGCAACCACATACAGTGGACACGAACAAAAAGTAGCAGACAACATCAAAAGACGTATTGAAAGTATGAATCTTAAAGATTTTATCTTTAGAATCGTCGTTGCTGAAGAAGCTATTCCAGAAAAAGATAAAGATGGCCAACAAAAAATGGTCAAGAATAAAGAAACAGGCATCGAAGAACCAAAGATGAAAATTATCAACCTTTATCCAGGTTATGTTTTCGTCGAAATGATTATGACAGATGAAAGCTGGTTCATGATTAGAAATACTCCAGGTGTTACTGGTATTGCTGGATCAAGCGGCGGTGGTCAAAAACCAACTCCTGTTTCAAGTAGAGAAATTGAAGCTGTTCTTAAGAGAATGGGTATGGTTGATAGCTCAATGTATGATGGATATCATGTTGGTGATTTAGTAAAAGTTATCCACGGAACATTCGATAACATCGAAGGAAAAATCATCTCAATCAACAAAGAAACTGGCACAGTTACTGTTGAAGCTGTCTTCTTTGGACGTAGAACTCCTGTTGAAGTTGACTTCAGCGAAATCGTTAAAATTTAACATAAGTCCTGATGAAATACTCAGGATTTTTTTATGCGATTTTTAATCAATAAACATTGTAAAAAAAGTTTAATTAAAGGCATAAAATCGACTATAAAAAATGAAAAAAATAAGTTTGACTCTTATTTGTTTTTATACTATAATTTACAGGCGCGATATATTAAGATAAAATCGCATATATTTTTTGTGGGAGAAGAGGCGAACTACTTCATACCACGAACGCATTGAAAGGAGAAATTTACAATGGGTAAAAAAGTCGCAAAAGTACTCAAGATGGAATTACCTGGTGGTGAAGCTAAACCAGGCCCAAAACTTGCTAGTGCTGGTGTTGTTATGCCAAAATTCTGTACAGAATTTAACGCAAAAACAGCTGACAGAAAGGGTGAAGTTGTCCCTGTTATTATCACTGCTTTTGAAGATAAAACCTTCAGCATGGAAATCAAAACATCTCCAGTTACAGGCTTATTATTAAAAGCTGCTGGAATTAAAAAAGGTAGTGCAAATAGTAAAACAACAACTGCAGGTCAAGTCACAAAAGCTGACATTAAAAAGATTGCAGAATACAAGATGCCAGATCTTAACGCAAATGATTTAGAAAGCGCTATGAGAATTATCGAAGGTAGTGCTAAAAATATGGGCATCAAGGTCATTGATTAATTGGAGGGATGCTAAATGAAACACGGTAAGAAATACGAAGCAGCTTTAAAATTAATCGATAAGAACAAAACTTATACAATTGAAGAAGCTTGCGAATTAATTAAAAACACTTCAACAACTAAGTTTGATGCAACAATTTCAGTTAACATGAAACTCAACATCAACACAAAGAAAGCTGATCAACAAGTTAGAGGAACAGTTATTCTTCCAGCAGGAACAGGTAAAGATGTTAGAGTCGTTGCTATCACAAACAAATCAGCAGAAGCTTTAGAAGCTGGTGCAAACTACGCTGGTGGTAAAGAATTACTCGAAAAAATTGTTAACGAAAAATGGTTTGATTTCGATGTTATCTGTGCAACTCCAGAAATGATGGGAGAAATTGGTAAAAACGGTAGAGTTTTAGGACCTAAAGGATTAATGCCAAACCCAAAAACTGGAACAGTTGGACCAGATATTGCAAAAATGGTTAAAGAATTAAAAGCAGGTAAAGTTGAATATAGAGCTGACAGAGATGGAAACGTCAACGTTGGTGTTGGTAAAGTTTCTTTCACAAAAGAACAATTAACTGAAAACGTTCAAACACTTGTTAACCAAATTCTCAAAGTTAGACCAAGCACAGTTAAAGGAAACTACGTCTTAGGATGCTACATTGCAACAACAATGGGACCATCCATTAAAGTTGGTTTCTAATTGAATTTATTTAGTAGGCAAATATACCAAAGACAGTAACGGATTTAAAATCTTAATTATGTTACCGAGGTTGTATTTATAGAATCCTCAAGTATATTTAGCCTCAAAATATATTAAGGAGGTAAAAAATGAATCAAAATGTTTTAAAGCAAAAAGAAGCAGTTGTTTCAGAAGTTACTGAATTAATAAAGAATAGTAAAGCAGTTGTCGTCTGTGAATATCGCGGATTATCAGTTGCTGATATGACTTTATTAAGAAAGGAACTCAGAGAAAAGAATGCTAAAGCTAACGTTTACAAAAACAGTTTAGTTACTAGAGCAGTCGAAAGTCTCGAACAAAAAGAATTCGATTCATATTTAACTGGACCAAACTTATTCATTTTCATGGATGACTATTCAAATGGTTCATTAAAGTATGTTGCAAAATTTGCAAAAAAACATGAATCCTTCCAAATTAAGGGTGGAATCATCGAAGGTAAAATCAGCGATGACAAAACAGTCAAAACAATCGCTCAATTACCAGGAAAAGAAGGCCTTGTATCTATGTTATTAAGCGTATTACAAGCACCTATGAGAAATTTAGCTTACAGCTTAAGCCAAGTCTCAGAAAAGAAATAACTATTTGCTAATTATTAGGAGGAAAGAAAAATGGCAAAATTAACAAACGAAGAAATTATCGCTGCTGTTAAAGAAATGACAGTTGTTGAATTAAATGATTTAGTCAAAGCAATCGAAGAAGAATTCGGCGTTACAGCTGCTGCTCCAATGGCTGCTGCAGCTCCAGCTGAAGAAGAAGAAAAGAAAGGACCAGCAGAAGTTACATTAACATTAAAAGCATGTGGTGCTAACAAAGTTGCTTGTATCAAAGCTGTCCAAGCTATCACAGGCTTAGGATTAATGGATGCTAAGAAATTAGTTGATGCTGCTCCAAGCGCAATCAAAGAACACATCTCACCTGTTGAAGCTGAAGAACACAAGAAAGCTTTAGAAGCAGCTGGTGCTCAAGTTGAAATTAAATAGTTTTTAATTTACGAAACTTGATAACCTGCCACCAATTTTTTGAGGGCAGGTTTTTGGCTATTTATAGAGAGAAAAAAATGAGTCACTATTTTATAAATGATCCTAATTTAGAGAGTCACGAAAGAGTTATTAAATTCAACGTAAATTCTTTGGAATTGCAATTAATTAGTGACTCAGGAGTATTCTCCAATAAAGCGATTGATACAGGTACTTTGATATTTATAAAGTACCTATCAACTATAAATTTAGAAGGTAAAATTCTCGACCTTGGATGTGGATATGGACCGATTGGAATCACTTTAAAACTTTTGTTTAAGAATAAAGTTTCAGTCGATTTTATAGACATAAATCCTAAATGTATTGAATTAACTAGTAGAAACTTAAAGTATTACGATTTGGATGGTAAATGCTCTACAAGTGATGGCTACTTAAATGATGGTGAGAAATATAATTACATATTATTCAACCCACCTATTTCTATAGGTAAAGAAAGAATTTTCAAAATCTATAGCGATACAGTTGAAAAACTTGTTGTTAATGGACGTTTTTATCTTGTTATTCGAAAAGATAAAGGCGCGTTGTCTCACTTAAAATATCTTTCTTCTTTATTCGAAGCAAGTGTCATATATAAGGAAAAAGGATATTTCATAATCGAATGTATTAATAAGGAGTAGTATTGAATGAAATCACATAAAGATTACCCAAAAATCAATAATGATCGTATTAATTTCTCTAAAATTAGTGGTACACTCCCACTCCCTTATTTAGTTGAAATTCAAACTGAGTCTTACAAAAACTTCTTAAAAGAAGGTATTGATGAAGTATTTAAAGATGTTTTCCCTATTGATAACTATAGCGGAACAATGTCAATTATCTACAATTCATTTAGACTTGATGCACCTAAGCACACATACTTAGAATGCAAAGAAAAAGACTTAAACTACAGTTCACCTTTAACAGTTAACTTAAGACTTTTAGATAAGGTTACAGGTGAATTCGTTGATAGTGACGTTTTCATGGGCGATATTCCTTTAATGACAGATAGTGGTACTTTTATCATTAATGGTGCTGAAAGAGTTATCGTTTCTCAAATCGTTAGATCACCAGGTGCTTATTTAGCAAAAACTTTCGATAACAAAACTGGTCACTATACATATAACGCTGACTTAATTCCTACTAGAGGAACTTGGTTAGAATTCGAAAGCGATATTAAAAATTACCTCTGGGTTAGAATTGATCGCCAAAGAAAAATGCCAGCAACAATTTTACTTAAAGCTATCGGTATCGAAACTGATGAAGACATCATTAGCTTATTCGGTGATAGAGAAAGCTTAAAGTTAACTCTTGCTAAAGACGTTGAAACAAAATCAAGCTTAAAAGCTTTAAAAGAAATCTTTAAGAAATTAAAACCAGGTGAACCTATTACTGATGATGGTGTTCATACATTCCTCGTTCAAAAATTCTTTGATGACAAACGTTATGATTTAGGAAGAGCTGGTAGATTTAAATATGCTCAAAAATTAGGAATCTACAATAGACTTGAAGGAAGAATCTTAGCTGAAGATTTAATTAGCGCTGAAGGCGAAATTAAATTTGAAGAAGGCACAATCTTAACAAAAGAAATGGTTGATGAACTTCGTAATGAAGAATTCTTCGAAAACGGAGCACACGAATACAAAGTTCCACTTAACACAAGAATTGATGAATATGGCACAGTAAACATTGTTAAAGTTTACACAAATGAAAAGAAAGAATTTGTTTCTAATATTATCGGAACAGACTTAAACTTAACAGTTTCAAGAGTTACAGCTAGTGATATCGTTGCAATTTTCAGCTATTTCATGAATTTAATGGATGGCTTCGGAGATGTTGATGATATCGACCACTTAAGTAACAGACGTATTAGATGTGTTGGCGAATTAATTCAAACTCAATTCAGAATTGGTTTAACCAAGATGGCTAAAAACATCACACAAAAGATGTCTATTACAACTGGCGAAACAAAAGAATTAACACCTAAGTCACTTATTAATATCAAACCATTATCAAGTGAAATTAGAGAATTCTTCGCTTCATCACAACTTTCACAATTCATGGATCAAACAAACCCACTTGCTGAACTTGCTAACAAGAGAAGAATTAGTGCTTTAGGTCCAGGCGGATTAACTCGTGATAGAGCATCAATGGAAGTCCGTGACGTTCACTTTACTCACTATGGACGTATTTGTCCTATTGAAACACCTGAAGGTCAAAACATTGGTCTTATCAACAACTTAGCTACATACGCTAAAATTGATAAATACGGATTTATTGAAACTCCATACAGAGTTGTTAATAAAGAAACAGGTGAAATTACTGAAAAAGCAGTTTACCTTTCAGCTGATGAAGAAAATAACCACGTAATTGCTCAAGCCACACGTGAAGATATTGAAAATCACTATTTAGCTAATGAAAAAGTCGTTGCTCGTTTCAATGGTAAAAACATTTTAGCTGATAGAAAAGATGTTGATTATATTGATGAATCACCAATGCAAATCGTTTCTGTCGCTGCTGCATGTATTCCATTCCTTGAAAACGATGATAATACCCGTGCTCTTATGGGTGCTAACATGCAACGTCAAGCTTTACCTTTATTAAGACCACACGCTCCATATGTTGGAACTGGTCTTGAACACACAATCGCTCATGACTGTGGTTTAGCAGTTGTCGCATGTGAAGAAGGTACATGTACATATAGCGATTCACAAATTATTAAAATCCAAGAAAACGGTGGAGAAAGAACTTACCACCTCCAAAAATATGAAGGTAGTAACCAAGGAACATGTATCAATCAAAGAAGCATTGTTCACGTTGGTGACAAAATTAAAAAAGGCCAAATCATTGCTGACGGTCCATCAATGGATAATGGAGATTTAGCATTAGGCCAAAACGTTGTTGTTGCTTTCATGACTTGGGAAGGATTCAACTACGAAGACGCTGTCATTATGAGTGAAAAACTCGTTAAAGATGACGTTTATACAACAATCCACATCGATTCATATGAAGTCGAATGTAGAAATACAAAAAATGGTAGTGAAACAATCACTCCAGATGTTCCAAACATTTCACTTGATGCAAAACAACACTTAGATGAATTTGGTATTGTTTATCCAGGTACAGATGTTAACGAAGGAGATATTTTAGTTGGTAAAGTTACTCCTAAAGGAACAAGCGAACCATCACCTGATCAAAAATTACTCGATGCTATTTTCGGTGATAAATCAAAAGATGGTAAAGACACTTCATTAAGAGTACCTCATGGTGGTGCTGGTACAGTCTTAGATGTCAAAATCTTCACTAGAGAAAATGGTGATGAATTACCACCAGATGTCACTAAGAAAATCAGAGTTTACATTGTTCAAAAACGTAAAATCTCAGAAGGTGATAAGATGTCAGGACGTCACGGTAACAAAGGTGTTATCTCACGTATTGTTCCTGTCGAAGATATGCCATTCTTACCAGATGGTACACCAGTCGATATCTTATTAAACCCACAAGGTGTTCCTTCACGTATGAATATCGGACAAATTCTTGAAGTTCACTTAGGTATGGCTTGTAAAGCTCTTGGCGGATTAAAGATTGCAACTCCAGTCTTTGATGGTATTAGCAACGAAGAAATCAAACAAATGATGGACGAAGCTAAAATGCCAAAAGATGGTAAATACACACTTTATGATGGAAGAACCGGTGAAAAATTCGATGATAGAATTAACGTCGGTGTCATGTATATGATTAAACTTGTCCACATGGTCGATGACAAACTTCACGCACGTGCTACAGGACCTTACTCAATGGTTACTCAACAACCTTTAGGTGGTAAAGCACAAAACGGTGGTCAAAGATTTGGTGAAATGGAAGTTTGGGCACTTGAAGCTTATGGTGCAGCAAATATTCTCCAAGAAATGATTACTATTAAATCAGATGATAGAGTTGGAAGAAGAAAAACTTACGAATCTATTATTAAAGGTAATCCATTACCAAAACCTTCAATTCCAGAAGCATTCAAAGTTTTAACTAAAGAACTTATGGGCTTAGGTATGGACGTTGAATTATTTGGAAAAGACGGAAAAGTTATTGATATGGATAGCTTAGCAAGACAAACTCAACAAGAAGAACAACGTTCTATGAGATCGCTTAGAAATATTGGTAACGAAAACTCATCAACAATCAAAAATCAAGAAATCGATTTTGAAGACACTCTCGATTTCGGAGATGCTGATTCAAGTGAGTTCTTAAACTAAGGGAGGTATCAAAATGTTTGATGTTGAAAAATTAGCTAGCATGAAAGTTGGGCTAGCATCTCCTGAAAAAATTAGAGAATGGTCACATGGCGAAGTTACAAAGCCAGAAACCATCAACTACAGAAGTCAAAAACCAGAAATGGATGGCTTATTCTGTGAAAAAATCTTTGGACCTAGCAAAGACTACGAATGTCATTGCGGTAAATATAAAAAGATTAGATATGCAGGTGTTGTCTGTGAAAAATGCGGCGTTGAAGTCATTTCTAAAGAAGTTAGAAGAGAAAGAATGGGCCACATTGAACTCGCTTCACCATGTTCACACATTTGGTATTTAAAGGGAATTTCTTCAAGAATGGGCTTAGTTCTTGATGTTTCCCCTAAACACCTCGAAGAAGTTATCTACTTCAGTGCTCACATTTGCTTAAATCCTGGTACTTGTAAAGCACTTTATTACAAACAATTCCTTGATGATAGAATTGGTAGAGAAACTTTCATTATTGCAATTAAAGAAATTCAAGCTAATTTAGAAAGTGGTTCAGTTGCATACGCTTATGCAGAAGAATTATTAGATAGATTAGGAAATCCTAATGAACCATTTGATTTCTTCGGATGTGCTTCTTATATTTCAGAACATACAGGTGCTGAATTCGGAGAAGGTGCTGAAGCTATCAAAAGATTATTAAAAGAAATTCAAATCAATGATTATAAAGGACAAGATGAATTCGGAAACGATATTATTATTGATGGCGAATTTACAAAAGTTAGCAAAGAAATTAAACTTGCTAGCGGACAAAGACTTCAAAAATTAATTAAACGTTTAGAAGTTTTAGATGCATTCAGAAAATCAAACAACAAACCAGAATGGATGATTTTAGATGCATTACCAGTCATACCACCAGATTTAAGACCTATGTTACAACTTGATGGTGGTAGATTTGCAACAAGTGATCTTAACGATTTATATCGTAGAATTATCACAAGAAATAACCGTTTAAAGAAATTAATCGACCTCAACGCTCCTTACGTTATCTTAATGAACGAAAAGAGAATGCTTCAAGAAGCTGTTGATGCTTTAATCGATAACGGAAGAAGAAATGGTAAGCCAGTTACTGGACCTAATGGAAGACCTTTAAAATCACTTAGTGGTGCTTTAAAAGGTAAGCAAGGTAGATTCAGACAAAACTTACTTGGTAAACGTGTTGACTATTCCGGACGTTCAGTTATTGCTATTGGACCTAACTTAAGAATGTATCAATGTGGGTTACCACGTGAAATGGCTATTAACTTACTTAGACCATTTATCGCTGCAGTCCTTATTAAAGAGGGAAAATGTAGTTTACATAGACAAGCAGATAAGAAAATCGATGCAAAAGATAGCGATGTTTATGATGTTATTGAAAAAATCATCTCAAAACACCCTGTCTTATTAAACCGTGCTCCTACATTACATAGACTTGGTATTCAAGCTTTCCAACCTATTTTAGTTGAAGGTAGAGCAATCAGACTTCACCCACTCGTTTGTACAGGATTTAACGCTGACTTCGACGGTGACCAAATGGCTGTTCACGTACCAATTAGTAAAGCTGCACAAGAAGAAGCATTAGATTTAATGCTTGCAAGTAACAACATTCTTGCACCAAAAGATGGAAAACCAATTGTTACTCCATCACAAGATATCTTAATTGGTAACTATTACTTAACAATGGAAGCTAATAAACAAGACTTCCTTACTAGAGCAGATAAATACGAAAGTGTCGGCGATTTAGAAAGAGCTGAAGAATATCGTAGATATGCTGAAATGGAAGGTAAAGTATTCAAGGATATCGATGAATGTTACAAATGTTATGAAATGGGAATGATTCACTTACATAACAGAATTGCTCTCCCGGGAAGAGTAATGAAACGTACATCATTCACTAAAGAAATGTGCGATTCATATTTAATCACAACTGTTGGTAAAGTTATCTTTAACTTTGTCTTCCCTAAAGACTTCCCATATATTAACGATGGAAGTAAAGAAAACTTAATTCACAACAAAGATGAATTCTTTGTACCAAAAGGAACAAATATTCCTGAATACATCGCTTCTTTACCAATTAAAGCTCCTATTGGAAAGAAAGAAATTACTTCGATTATTAATCAAATTTATCAAATGTATGGTACTACAAAAACAAGTGCTGTCCTTGATAAGATTAAAGACCAAGGTTACAGATATTCAACAATCAGTGGCTTAACAGTTGCAATTAGTGATATTTCTGCAATCGAAGATAAACAAGAACTTATCGATAATGGTGATGCAAAAGTCGCTAGAATTGATGCTTTATATGACAGAGGTTTATTAACAGACGACGAAAGACATAGAAAAGTTGTCGAAGTCTGGAGTGAAATCAATAACGTAGTTAGTGATAAAGTTGAAACAACACTTCGTAGCGATAGACGTAACCCATTATTTATCATGTGGAACTCTGGAGCTCGTGGTAGTAAATCAAACTTCACTCAGTTAATGGGTATGAGAGGTCTTATGTCATCAACTAGTGGTGAAACTATCGAATTACCTGTTAAATCATGTTTCCGTCAAGGTCTTAACGTCAGCGAATTCTTCACCGGTACTCACGGTGCTAGAAAAGGTGGTGCTGATACTGCTTTAAAAACAGCTGACTCAGGTTACTTAACTAGAAGACTTGTTGACGTTTCTCAAGACGTTATTGTTAGAGAAGAAGATTGTCATTCAGATCATGGAACAATCGTCAGCGATATCGTAAATACTGCTGAAAATAAAGTCATTGTTTCATTAGAAGAAAGATTAATCGGTAGATATTCATGTCATGATATCTATAATCCAACAACAAATGAATTAATTGTCAAAGGAAATACTTTAATTGAAGAAGCTGATGCAAAAGCTATCGTCAATGCAGGTATTACACATGTTGAAATTAGATCATTATTTGGATGTAATACAAAAGATGGTGTTTGCCAACACTGTTACGGACGTAACTTAGCTACTGGTAAACCTGTCGAAATCGGTGAAGCAGTTGGTATTATGGCTGCTCAATCAATCGGTGAACCTGGTACCCAATTAACCATGCGTACATTCCACTCTGGTGGTGTTGCTACAACTGAAGATATCACTCAAGGTTTACCTAGAGTTCAAGAATTATTTGAATCTAGAAATCCAAAAGGTGAAGCTTTAATTAGTGAAATTGCTGGTACTGTTACAAATATCGAAGAAAGAAGTGGTTCTTATGTCGTTACAATTACTAACGATTTAGAAGAAAAAACTTACACAACTAACTTCGGTGCAAGATTAAGAGTTAAAGAAGGTGACAAGATCAGTAATGGTGGAAAAATCACTGAAGGTGCTATTTCACCTAAGAAACTTCTTGAAGTTAGTGATATTGGCGCTGTTGAACGTTACATCATTAAGGAAGTTCAAAAAGTCTATAGACTTCAAGGTATCGCTATTAGCGATAAGCACATTGAAGTTATCGTTAGACAAATGTTAAGAAAAGTTGTCATCATTGATGGTGGTGATACTGAAATGATTCCAGGAACAAGAGTTTCACTTGTAGAATTTACAGAAAAGAACAAAGAAGCTTTACTCGCTGGAAAACGTCCTGCAGTTGTTAAACCATTAGTTTTAGGTATTACTAAAGCTGCTCTTGAAACAGATTCATTCCTCTCAGCTGCATCATTCCAAGAAACAACACGTGTCTTAACAGATGCTGCTATTAAAGGTAAAGTTGATACTCTCCACGGCTTAAAAGAAAACGTCATCACTGGTAAACTTATTCCAGCTGGTAGAGGTTTATTACCAAGAAATGAAGCTAGAGAACTTGTCAATTCATTCGATGTCACAGAAAGAATGCATGATGTTGAAAAACAATATATCGGAATTCACGATAGTGAACATGATGATAATATTGATACATCATCAGATCTTGACTTAGAATATTTACAATCACTTCCAACAGAAGATGATTACGTTGGAAATAGATTCTAATCAATTAATAAATAAAGGTATAAGTATGTAAAAATGCTTATGCCTTTTTTTAACGATATCTCTAATTTATTCGATGAAATGAGGTTTTAATGACTTTTAAAAGTGAAAATAACGTTAAAAATCATACATATAAACTAAAAAAAGTGGTTCTTACTATTTTTCTTTAACACTATAATGAAAAACTAGATATAATATTAATTGATAAAGGGGGAACACCTTTAAGAGTGAATAGAATGCAAAGATTTTATTATCTTGTATCCTATTCACTTATTTAATGTAAATGGCGTTTCAATATACAAATTATGGATTCAATTAAAGACATTTTTATTATCGGCAACGGACCAAGTTCATCTCATACTATGGGACCTTCTTTTGCTTGCCAATATATTTATAAAAAATACAAGAACATCGAAAAAGTTAAAGTCATTCTTTTTGGCTCTTTAGCTTGGACTGGTAAAGGACATTTAACAGATACAATTATTCAAAGATATTTTGATAATCTTAATATTCCTTGTGAAATAGAATTTGATTATAAAACAAAACCAAATCATCCTAACACAATGCATTTTTATGTATATGCTGATGGAAAAGAAATGTTTGAAAAGATTGAATCTACAGGTGGAGGAACTATTTTAACTAGTGATTCAAAATCTGAAATAAAAAAAGATATATATTTCGAAACTAAATTAAAAGATATATTAGAAACTTGTAAAGAAGAAAATATTACTTTATATAAATACATTATAAATCATGAAGATGAAGATATTTTTGATTATATGAGTAACGTACTTCGTGTAATGGATGAAGCAAGTAAAAGAGGAGTTGAAACAACCGGTTTACTTCCTGGAAAACTTCATGTTGAACGTAAAGCGCATGACTTATACATCAAAGGTACATATGAAACTAATAAGTTTATTAAGGAGCAACTTTTAGTTATGGCTTTTGCTTATGCTTCAAGTGAAGAAAATGCAAGTGGAGGAATTGTCGCAACCGCTCCTACATGTGGATCAGCTGGTGTAATTCCTGGTGTTATTGAATACCTTAGATTATCTCATTTTAACGATGACACAATCATTGAAAGTCTCATTGTAGGCGGATTAATTGGCAAAATCGTTAAAACTAATGCATCAGTTGCAGGAGCTGTAGCAGGGTGCCAAGCTGAAATCGGAACTGCTAGTGCGATGGGTGCGGCGATGATTTTACATGCCTTTGGATTCGATAACGAAAATATTGCTCAAGCTAGTGAAATTGCTTTAGAACATTCTTTAGGATTAACTTGTGATCCTATTCAAGGATATGTTCAAATTCCTTGTATTGAAAGAAACGCAATATTTGCATTAAAAGCAATTAATAGTGCAGCTTTAGCTATGGCGATTCCAACAAAATCAGCAAAAATTACTTTTGATGACATTGTTCAAACAATGTATGAAACTGGTTTAGATCTACAAAAAGGATATCGAGAAACTAGTGAAAAAGGAATGTCGAAAATAAATATTGGTAAATAAAGAAGTATCGATTTTATGTCGATATTTTTTTATATAATGTAAAATTGAATTAGAGGGAAAAAATGAAAACTTTTATTGCAACAACTATTATCGCTTCATTATTTTCGTTTTGCTTAATTCCATTGTCTTTTCGGTTTCATTCAATAAGTTTAGTATTCTCTTTAGAAGGAATCGAAGATACAATTGGTGATTTAATTTACGGTACTATGATTAGTATTTATGTAGTTTCTTTCGCTTATTTTGTTTTCAGTGCGATCATATATTTAATTAATAATTATCGATTAAATAAAAACCTAGAGCCAATGATGAAAAGGATTAAAGTATTGTATTTTTTAAATTACTTCATGTTAGTAATTAACCTATTTTTACCTTTAATTATTGGCAAAATTGCTTATCCAAAATTTAACTATAATTTTACTATATTTATTTTCAGCAACGCTGCAACTTTATTAGGTGTAAGTTTACTTCAAATTGTCTATGGTGATATATTTACAAAACTATTTAGTAAAAAACAATTAAAGCTAACAATAGAAACAGGTCAAAAATAATTTTTAAAAACCGCTATTAAGTTTTGAATTTAATGCACTTGATTTAATACATGACAGAGTAATATATTCTACAGATAATCCTTTGAATAAATCTCCTTCTGCTATAGAATTTAACTCGAATGGGCTCTATGAATTAGAAATTCTTAATTTAAATGATCCTACCAGTTACACTAAAGGGATTTATTTACACGCAGATAAAATATGATGAAAAATTTGATAACAAAAAAAGAGAAGTTAGTTTTTAATAAAATATTGGTATATATAATCTTTTTATTTATATCTTTATCTTTTAGTGCGGGCTGTACAAACATTAAAGAAGATGTTAAAAGAAGTTATTTTAATTATGAAAATCCCTATTTTATTGTTTCAAAACATTTAGACCATATTAATAATCAAGTAATTTTTGATTATGAAGAAGCTATTAAAGAATTTGATAAAGAAATTTTAGATGCTTCAACTTTTGTTTATGGAATCATAAATGTAGATAATTATGGCAATCCTATTAATTATAGTAACAAACCCCATGATAAACATAATTTAATATATGGATTACAAACCAATAGGCTAATCAGTTCTAGAAGTAATTTAGTTTCTTCATACGAATTATTATTTGGAGAAATGCCTAAAAAAATTGATGAAATTCTAATTCCGAAATATATATTTGATAGTTTATGCGAGTATGGTTATTATGACCGTAATACTAAGGTCACTTTAAATGGAGATGATATTAAAAAAGATCCAACAAAGATTTTAAACCTTCCTTATTGTTATTCTTCATTAATTCAAGGAAATTTAAAAATAAGTGGTGTAATAGATATTCCTTATAACGAATCTTATAAAGAGATTTTACTGCAAAATATAAATATTAATTGGAACGATTATCTAAAAAATTATTATATTTCTCAAATTTATTATGAATTTGTTTTTTTAATTTATATGTATCAAGGAGCTTTAATAGTTACTGATGAATTTTTAAAATTGGAACAAGATTCTTTTATAACACTTCCAAACGGAAACAAAGCAAAAAAAGTTTGTACTTCGCTCTTAATTGATACCATAAAAATAAAGATAGAAAAAAAGAGTTAATAGATAAATATTATTACGATAGAAATGAAAAACTTTATGATAAGTTTGTTCTTTATGATCGATTTAGAGATGATTATTTGTCGTTTTTTAATGAGAGATTTTCTATCCTTTCTAAATATTATATTGGTTTCGCATCTTTAGTCTTTGTAGTTTTGCTTTTGAGTAATATTACTTATATTGTTTATACATTTAAAACGTTTAAAAGACGAAAAGAAGAATCAATTAAATTGTTAAAAGATACAAAGTTACCAAAGAATCACTTCATTAAAAACAGTGGAATTGATATTTTAGGCTTTACTAGCTTGTTATTAGTTGGATTTATACATAATTATTTTATAGTGAGCCCTTATGTTGGAACTTTAACAATTCGAGTTAGTCCTTCCTTTATCTTTTCTGTTGGTGAATTATGTATTTTTATCGCTTTTATTGCTATAAAGTATTTAGTTTATCCAAAAATTAGAAAATATATAGTTGATATAGATTAAGAAAAAATATTCTATTGTTTAAAGTTCTTTTATAGAATAATGTTAAAAATTAATATTAAATTTTATGTTTGCTTTTAACATTAAAAAAGTGTCGATTTTATCGAAACTTTTTTCACTGCTGTTCAAAAAAATAGCAAAATTTATATAAGTAAAATAACACACGTAACCTGGTGGTTCAAAAAAAGTTAAAAAACTACTTGACAAGCGCCTAAGTTTCTAGGAAAATAATAAAGCGACTGAAAAGTTTTTATTTTTTAGTGAGTATTACGATACACCAGGTAATGTGTGTATGAAGATGGAGGAAAAAGATGCCAACTATTAATCAATTAGTTAGACAAGGTAGAACTAAAAGTGAATTTAAATCAAAATCACCAGCACTTTTAAAAAGATTCGATTCTTTAAATAAAAAAGAAACAAATCAAAATGCTGCACAAAAAAGAGGTGTTTGTACCCGTGTTGGAACAATGACCCCTAAAAAACCTAACTCAGCTTTAAGAAAATACGCTAGAGTTAAGCTCTCTAACGGATATGAAGTTACAGCTTATATCGGTGGAGAAGGACATAACTTACAAGAACACTCAACAGTTATGATTCGTGGCGGAAGAGTCAAGGACCTTCCAGGTGTTAGATACCATATTATTAGAGGATGCTTAGACTGCGCTGGTATTGAATCACGTAGACAAGGTAGATCTTTATACGGTACTAAAAAACCAAAAGGAAAGAGTGAATAGGAGGGAGTAGACGATGCCAAGAAAAGGTAATGTTGCAAAAAGAGATGTTTTACCAGATCCAATTTATAATTCAAAATTAGTCTCAAGATTAATTAACAAAATTATGTTAGATGGTAAAAAAGGAACAGCTCAAACAATTTTATATGATGCTTTTAAGAGAATTGAAGCTAAAACAGGAAAACCAGCTATGGATGTTTTTGCTACAGCAATCAACAACATCATGCCAGAAGTTGAATTAAAAGCAAAAAGAATCGGTGCTGCTAACTACCAAGTACCAACTGAAGTTTCAAAAGAAAGAAGAGTTACATTAGGCTTAAGATGGTTAGTTAACTATTCAAGATTAAGAAAAGAAAAATCAATGGAAGAAAAACTTTGTAACGAAATCATTGATGCAGCTAACGGAACAGGCGCTAGTGTTAAGAAAAGAGAAGACGTTCATAAGATGGCTGAAGCTAACAAAGCTTACGCACACTATAAATGGTAATTTCGGGAGTAATTTATGGCTAGAGAATATGATTTAGAGCATACTCGTAATATTGGTATCATGGCTCACATCGATGCTGGTAAAACAACAACTACAGAACGTATTTTGTTCTTTACTAACAAAATTCATAAAATCGGTGAGACTCATGAAGGTGCCGCTACAATGGACTGGATGGCCCAAGAACAAGAAAGAGGTATCACAATTACTAGTGCTGCTACGACATGTTTCTGGAAAGGCAATAGATTAAATATTATTGACACTCCTGGGCACGTCGACTTCACAGTTGAAGTTGAACGTTCATTAAGAGTTCTTGACGGAGCTGTTACAGTTCTCGATGGAAAAAACGGTGTTGAACCACAAACAGAAACAGTTTGGAGACAAGGTACAAAATATAACGTTCCACGTATTGTCTTTGTTAACAAATTAGACGCTATTGGTGCTGATTTCGATATGAGCTGGCACTCAATTAAAGAAAAGCTCGGTGCTAATGCAAAACCTGTCCAATATCCAATTGGTATCTCAAACACATTAAGTGGTGTTATTGATATCATTAAAATGGAAGCTTGGGATTTCACAGACTTCAAAAATCCAAAATTAATTGAAGTTCCTGAAGAATATAAAGAAAAATGTGAACAATTAAGAGCAGAATTAATTGAAGATTTAGCAGGATTTGATGATGACTTCTGTATGAAAGTATTAGAAGGTGAAGAACCAACTGTTGAAGAAATCAAAGCTGTTATTAGAAAAGCTACAATTAAAGGTGAATTCCACCCAGTCTTCTGTGGTTCAGCTTATAAAAATAAAGGTGTTCAATTATTACTCGATGGTGTTATTGATTACTTACCATCACCACTTGATATCGATCCAGCAAAAGGAACATTACCAGATGGTACAGAATTCATCTGCAAACCAGACGATAATGAAAAAATGGTTGGTATCGCATTCAAGATTGCTACAGACCCATTTGTTGGTAGATTATCATATTTCAGAGTCTACACTGGTGTCTTAAAAGCAGGAAGCTATGTCTATAACTCAAATAAAGGATGCAAAGAAAGAATCGGACGTTTAGTTTTAATGCATTCAAATCATAGACAAGAAGTCGAGGCACTTCACGCTGGAGAAATTGGTGCTATTATCGGTTTAAAGAACACAACTACTGGTGAAACACTTTGTGATGAATCATTAGAAGTTATGTTAGAAAAAATGGAATTCCCAGAACCAGTTATTGAAGAAGCTATTGAACCAAAAACAAAAGCAGACCAAGAAAAAATGTCACTTGCTTTATCAAAATTAGCTGAAGAAGATCCAACATTTAAAGTTCACACAAGTGAAGATAGTGGCCAAACTATTATCGCTGGTGTTGGTGAATTACACTTAGATATTATTGTTGATAGATTAAGAAGAGAATTCAATGTTTCAGTTAACGTTGGTAAACCACAAGTTGGATACCGTGAAACAATCAGACGTGAAGGAGATTGTGAAGGTAAATACATTAAACAATCTGGTGGTAGAGGTCAATATGGTCACGTCGTCATCGACTTCGAACCAAACCCAGGAAAAGGATTTGAATTCGTCAACGCTATTGTTGGTGGTACAGTCCCTAGAGAATACATCAAACCAACTCAAGATGGTTTACAAGATGCATTACAAAGAGGTCTCGTTGCTGGCTACCCAGTAATCGATATCAAAGCCACATTACATGATGGTTCTTACCATGATGTCGATAGTAGTGAAGCTGCTTATAAGATTGCTGCTAGTATGGCTCTTAAAGAAGCTGCTAAAAAGTGTGATCCAGTTATCCTTGAACCTATTATGAAGATTGAAGTTACTGTCCCAGAACAATATTATGGTGATGTTATCGGTGATATTTCACGTAGAAGAGGAAATATGACTGGTGAAAGCCAAAGGGGTAACGCTAAAATCGTCGAAGCTGAAGTACCACTTTCAGAAATGTTCGGTTACGTTACAGACTTACGTTCATTCACACAAGGTAGAGGAAGCTACTCAATGGAATTTGATCACTTCGGAGAATGTCCAAAATTCATTCAAGAAGAAATTATCAAAAAGAGTGGCATGTCCAATCGTTAATCGTGTATTTATCTAAATAGATAAATATTGATTATAAAAATAAAATTAAGTAAAATATTTTTATTGCAAATGCTATTTATTAAGTAGGAGGAAAGAAATTACTTATGGCAAAAGAAAAATTTGATAGAAGTAAGGTCCATATGAACATTGGTACCATCGGCCACGTCGACCATGGTAAAACAACCTTAACAGCTGCTATCACACACGTTCTTTCAAAGAATGGTATGGCAAAATCAATGGATTACAACCAAATTGATGCTGCTCCAGAAGAAAAAGCAAGAGGTATTACAATTAATACATCACACATTGAATACCAAACAGCAAAAAGACACTATGCTCACGTTGACTGTCCAGGGCACGCTGACTACGTCAAGAACATGATTACAGGTGCTGCACAAATGGATGGTGCTATCCTTGTTGTCGCTGCTACAGACGGTGTTATGCCACAAACAAGAGAACACATCTTACTTGCTAGACAAGTTGGTGTTCCATATATCGCAGTTTTCTTAAATAAATGCGATTTAGTTGATGACCCAGAATTAATCGACTTAGTCGAAATGGACGTCAGAGACTTATTAAACAAATACAACTTCCCAGGAGACGAAGTCCCAGTAGTCAGAGGAAGTGCTAGAAAAGCATTAGATGGAGATCCAGAAGCTGAAGCTGCAGTCTTAGAATTAATGAACCAAATCGATGCTTACTTCCCAGATCCAACTAGAGAAACAGACAAACCTTTCTTAATGCCTATCGAAGACGTTATCACAATCACAGGTCGTGGTACAGTTGTTACAGGTAGAGTTGAAAGAGGTACAGTCAAATTAAACGATCCAGTTGAAATCGTTGGTATCAAACCTACAAAATCATCAGTCGTTACAGGTATCGAAATGTTCAGAAAAACACTCGATTTCGCTGAAGCTGGCGATAACGCAGGTATCCTCTTAAGAGGTGTTGCTAGAGACGAAGTCGTTAGAGGACAAGTTTTAGCAAAACCAGGATCAATCACACCACACTCAAAATTCACATGCCAATGCTACATTCTTACTAAAGAAGAAGGTGGTAGACATACAGCTTTCTTAAGCAACTACAGACCACAATTCTACTTCCATACAACAGATATTACTGGAACAATTACTCTTCCAGCAGGAACAGAAATGGTCATGCCAGGCGATAACGTTACATTCACAGTTGAATTAATCCACCCTGTCGCTGTTGAAAAAGGTACTAAGTTCTCAATCCGTGAAGGCGGAAGAACTGTTGGTGCTGGTACAGTTAACGAAATTATTAAATAGTTTCTTAACTAGACTCAAATTCAACATTCTAAGAGCTCTGAAATATGAGCTCTTTTTTATATTTTTTGGCTCTTTAACAAAATTTAGGTTTTTGTAGGATCCACGAATAAAAAAGCTTTAACATTAAAAAAGGTCGCCTATATCAATAAGCGACCTTTTTTAATGTTAGTTTGTATATAATAGCAATAACCCTTTTATAAAATTATCTCTTGCTTTTGTAACTACAATAAACGATTTTAAGATTTTTTCTTCTTGGATTTATTCATTCGATTGGGCAATTACTAAGTCTTTTACCTTTACAGATAAAAAAGCTTGAATATATACAAAATCGTCATCTCTAGTTGATGTGACTTTTGTCAAAGCAATAACACTTATGTTTAGATGGTCAAATATTGTATAGTAAAAAGATACATACTCCTTATTAGTTTAATTTATAATTTATAAGGAGGATGTATCGTTTTTTCTTTAACACTTGTAGAAAGACTCTAAAAAAGTTTTAGGACCTCAAGAAATATTATTAAAGCTTTTTATTGTCTGAAATGTTAAATGTGTTTAATTAATTTAACAACTAATTCAAAAGTAGTGCTTGAAGATTCATTAATCATTTTAGAAAATTCTTCAGCTCCACCTGTTTTAGTATCGCTTACTCCCTTAATAAAAATTGTAGGAATTTGGTTTTTAATCGCTGTTAACGCAATACCAAGAGCTTCCATTTCGCAAATCGAGCAGTGATATTTGTTAAATAAGTTATTTTTAATTTTTACATCAGCAATAAATTTATTTCCTGAAGCACAATTAACTAATTCTAAATTTGGGAAAGTTTTTTGAATAAATGTTTTATATTTTTCATCAATTCCTTTGATATAGATGCTTTTAAATTCGTCTCTATATCCGACTGGACAATTATCAATCGCGCTTGTATCAAATTCATAATCAAAAATTTGATCAATAATGATTGTTGATTTTAAATTTAAGTCATCTCTTAAAGAACCGACCACACCATAATTTAAAATAAGTGAAGGAGAATAATGGTCAATTAAATATTGAGTTGCCATTGAAGCATAAACTTCACCAACGCCTGAATTTATAGCAATAATTTTTTTACCTTCGATTTCTAATTCTTCAATAGCGAAAGGGGAATTTTCGATAGTTTTATAGTTGATATTTTTGTTACCGAAAATAGCTTTGAATTCACTAATTGTTGCGATAACTAATCCGATAGTTTTTTCCATTAATGTGAATGTCCTCCTAATGATATAAGTAAAACAAAAGAAATTATGCCTAGCAAGACATAAATGAAACTTAATTTTGTTTTATGGTCTTTTAATCCAATTGGTATAATTTCAATGAATAAAACGTATAATAAGCTACCAGTTGAGACAGCTAATAATGAACCAATAAAGACTGGTGATAATGATATTGAAGTGATGAAATACCCAATTAATGCAAAAATGAAAGCTGGTAAAGCGCTAAGAGTTGTGATCATAGCGGAGAACGCTTTTGAGTTATTATGAAGTCTAAAAGAGTTATACATTGTGTAACCTATTATTACGTTATGTATCAATAAAATAATAGAAGTAACAATACCATTGATAGGAATTTCTTCATCGATTAAAAACATACCACCAAGAGTTAATCCTTCTGGTATATTGTGGATTGAAATCGCAATAAAGAAGAGAAAACTTGCAAAACCTAATGATTTTTCCTCGAAAAGCTCAACGGAATGAGCGTGATCACCACAACTTGATTCATCTTCTTTGTCGTTCTTATGATGATGAGTTAATAAGTGGGTGCATTCATGTAATAAATAAAACAAAATGCCAACACCTAAAACAATGCCTGTTACTGCTAATGTAGACAAGAAATAATTATCAATTGCTTGATGCATATGTTCTAAAGCTTCAGGGAAAACTTCTATTAATGTAAGCCCAAGTAACGAACCTAAAGAGAAGTTTGAAAGAAAGCTAAGAACTTCTTTATGAATGCCCTTAAAAAGCAAGCCAATTAAAGAACCAAGTATAGAACCACCGACGGTTCCTAATAAACTAAATAAAATTGCGTAAAACATACAATGTTAAATTATATTACAAAGAGTGTTAATATATAAGTAATATGAAAGTAGGAATTTTAGGTCAAGGAGCATCAGGATTATTTTTGGCTTTGATGCTTAAATTTGAGAACCAAGATTTAGATGTGGTTGTCATCGATAAAAACGTTAACGTTGGTCGTAAATTTTTAGCTACTGGAAATGGAAGATGTAATTTAGCTAACACCGAAATAACTGAATCAAGTTACAACAATGAAGAGGGGAGAAAAATAGTTGAAGAATTTGACTCAGAGAAATTAATCGATTTTTTAAGAAACATTGGTGTACTCACAAGAAATATTAACAATTTAGTTTATCCATATTCTTTAAGCGCAAAAAATTTATTAGATTATTTAGTGGATTATGCAAAGCAAAATAAGATTCGTTTTGTTAATAACGAGAATTTAATTGATTATGATATTGTTGATGGCAAAGTTAAAGTCACGACAAGTAAAAAGAATTTCAGTTTTGATAAATTTGTTATTGCAAGTGGTAATGGAAGCGCACCTCAATTAGGTGGAGCAACTTCAGTTTTATCTGTTTTAAGTAAAAAAGGTTATAAAATTATCGAAGGAAAACCTGGACTTTGTCCAATTAGAACTATTGAAAGTACAAAAACGTTAGAAAATCAAAGAGTTAAAGGAAAAGTATCTTTAGTTATTGATAAAAAAGTTGTTTATGAAGAAATTGGAGAAGTCCAATTTAAGAAAGATGGCTTAAGTGGTATCGCAATTTTTAATTGTGCTTCAATGATTGCTCGTAGTAATAAATTTAAAAAAGCAATTATCAGAATTGATTTAGCACCTGACAAAAATGCAGATGATTTATTCAAAGAATTCACTTTATTAAATCCAATTAGTAACAAGTCTTTCTTAAGCGGGATTTTCACAAAAGAAGTCACTGAATATATTAGAAAAAATAGTGGAGTTAAAAATCCATATATTTATTCACCAAGCGAATTAAAAAAATTGGCTCTCTATATTAAAAATATTGAATTTACTTATAAAGAATCGTATTCATTTAATGATTCACAAGTTACTATTGGCGGAGTTAGCATTAAAAACGTCAATGAAAACCTTGAAAGTAATTTAGAAAAAAATATATTCTTAATCGGTGAAGTTTTAAATGTTGATGGTCTTTGTGGTGGCTATAATTTAATGTTTGCGTTTGCAAGCGCACATAAAGTCGCTAAAACTATTCTAGAATCACTTAATTAATTAATTTTGCTCTCGTCTTTTAAAAAAATCGAGGGCTTTTTTCTATTTTTTATGCATTCTTCTCTGCTACAAAATAAATAATATTTTACTATTAAATGCCTATATATACTAAAATCATCGTCGTAATTAAAGATATGGATTTGATGAGTTATTTCATCCTCTCCTTTTTTAAATATAGATGAGTTTTTATTACAAATTACTCTATATATTCATAATCAATCTTTTTTAATGATGTCGATAAAGCATCGACTGCATCGAGATTTTTTAAGAATCTAGTGTATCAATGATCGGTTTTACTTTAATTTCAATAACTGAAGTTCTACCAACTATGATATATGTTGACTAAGTTAGAATTTAATATACTGACTCATTTTTATAATTCTATAAATTCAAAATGTTTAAGTTCTTTATTTTCAACTTCTAAAATTAAATAACTTCCTTTTTCACCATCTCTAGGTCTAGTTAAACTACCTGGATTAAAAACATAAGTGTCACCAACTTTAGTTGCTAACTTTTTATGAGTATGACCTGATAAAAAGATGTCGCAGTTAAGTTCTTTAATGTATTTTTCTTTATCGAAATTTAATCTAAATCCATCACCATGTTCCATATGGATTTTTAAACCTTCGATCTCAATTTCTTTAAATCTTGGAAGATCTATAAAATCGCAATTACCTCTAACTGCGCAATAACTATCTAATAAATATTTCGGGATACAACTATCACCTAGATGTAAGAAATAAGTTACATCGAATCTTTCATTTCTTAAGTCGTTTAGGATATTACTATCGCCGTGACTATCACTTGCTACTAAAATTTTCATAATTTTTCTCTCTGAAATTAATTTATCACTTAAATTTATTATTATATATAAAAAATTATTTAATAATGTTTATAATATTCAAGGTATTAAATTATGAATGAAAAAGAGAAAAACGAACAAAGACAAACTCCTTACTTAGACGCTTATCAAAAATATCTAAACGAACATACAACTGTGTTTGATGTTCCTGGTCACCATCAGGGTAAAATTAGAACTGATTTCGATAAGATTTTTTCTCATTCCGTTTATAAAAATGATGTAAATGCGCCTAGAGGAATGGATAACTTAATGCACCCAACTGGATGTATTAAAGAAGCTCAAGATTTATTCGCTAAAGCATGCCGTGCTGATCATGCTAAATTTTTAGTAAACGGATCGACAAGTGGTAACCTTATTATGATTTTGTCAGCAGTAAGAGCTAAAGAAAAAATCATCATGCCTCGTAACGTACATAAAAGTGCGATTAATGGATTAATCTTAAGTGGAGCGATTCCAGTTTTTATCATGCCTGAAATCGATAAAGCAACTGAAATCGTTAATCAACCAACTTTTAAACAATGGAAAGAAGCTATTGATCAAAATCCAGATGCTAAAGCAATTTTCATTATTAATCCAACTTATTTCGGTGCAACTTGTGATCTTAAAAAAGTAGTTAGATATGCTCATTTACATAATATGGCTGTTTTAGTTGATGAAGCTCATGGAAGCCATTTCTATTTTTCAAATAAGTTGCCAGTAACAGCGATGGATGCTGGAGCTGACATGGCTACTTTATCAATTCATAAAACTGGTGGCAGTTTAACTCAATCATCAATCCTTTTATCTAAAGGAGATAGAATTTCTCAATACGAAATCATTAAATCTTTCAATTTAATTACAACGACTTCACCATCATCAATGCTTATTGCAAGTTTAGATGCTGCAAGAAAATATTTAGTTTTCAAAGGTAGTAGAAGTATATATAACGCAATTAAATTAGCTAAGCAAGCTAAAGAAAGAATTGATAAAATCCCTGGTTTTAGAGCTCACTCAAAAGACTATTTCTTATCAAACTGTGAAGCTTATAGTTATGATGAAACTAAACTTTGTGTTGAACTTGATAAACTTTCTATTAGCGGATTTGATTTATATAAATTATTAAAAGATAAATATAGTGTGCAAATTGAACTTGCTGAAACATATGTTTTCTTACTTTTATTTACTATTGGAAGCGAACAAAAAGATGTTGATGCTATTGTTGATGCTTTAACCGATATTAGTAATAAATACTACGATCCTTCTGTTGAATATAATATGAACCCACATTTTGTTAGTGGATTCCCACAAATGGAAACTCGCCCTAGAGTCGCTTATCACGCTCCATTAAAAGCGGTTGCTTTAGATGATGCATTAAATTGTATTTCAAAAGAGATGATTATGATTTATCCACCAGGAATTCCAATCATTATTCCAGGAGAAATTTTCTCTCAAGAAGTCATTAATGAAATAAAATATTTTCAAAAAAATAAAGCTACTATTTTATCTGATTGGAGTACTACAAATGAAGTTAGTGTTGTAGATGAAGAAAATCGGAATAAAAGAAACGAAGAAGAAGATAATTAATAAAAATGAAAATTAATAAATCTAACTTAGAAAGTGTAATTAGATATAATCCTTCCTTAGATAAAGGTTTAACTATTGAAGAAGTTTTATCAAGAAAGGAGGCCAATTTAATAAATAAAAGTGTAAAAGTAAAAGGGAAAACACATTTTCAAATTATTTTTTCAAGCTTTTTTACATTTTTTAATGTGATTCTATATTGCCTTGCTTTAGTGTTTTTAGGTTTTCAACTTTTCTATCCTGATGGATTAAAATATATTCCAGTTACTAAATATGGCTTTATGTTTGTCATTATTTGTAACGCAACAACTTCGATTATCTCTCAAGAAATTTCAAAACGTACAGTAGAAAAAATGAAACTTCTAACTGATCCAAAAGGTGCAGTTATAAGAGATGGAAAAGAAGAAGTTATCAATATAGAAGATATAGTTCTTGATGATTTAGTAGTTTTAACTAGCGGTAACGACGTACCTTGTGATTTGATCATTCAAGAAGGTGAAGTTCTAGTAAATGAATCGATGTTAACCGGAGAAAGTGATCCTTTACTTAAAAAAGTAGGGGACGAAATCTTTAGTGGAAGTTATATTATTTCAGGCAAATGTAAAGCTAAAGCTGATAAAGTTGGTAAAGATACATATGTTTCGAGATTGGAAGGTAAAATTTCTTCCATCAAAAAGAAAAAATCAGTATTAATGGAGAATATCAGTAAAATCATTAAGTATTTATTGTTCTTCTTAGTACCAGCAACTTTAGCTGTTTTCATTAAAACTTATTATGTTGGTGTAAATGGAGAACACTGGGTATTTACTCCTGAAGTAATCACTAAAACAGGTGCTACTTTAGTTGGCATGATCCCAATCGGTATGATTCTACTTTCATCAATCACTTTATCTCAATCGATTGTTAAACTTTTTAAAAAACAAACGATGGTTCAAGAACTTTATGCGATTGAAAATTTAAGTAGAGTTAATACTTTATGTTTGGATAAAACAGGAACTTTAACTACTCAAAAATTCATAGTAGAAGATGTTGTTAACTTAGGTGAAGAAGATTTAAATAAAATAATGCCTTTTTATTTAGGAGCAAGTACTGATGGTAATGCAACAAGTAATGCTTTATTAAATCATTTTGGTAAAAATGAGAACGTAGAATATTTAAGATTCGAACCATTTGATAGCACTAAAAAATCATCTAGAGTTTATATAACTGAAAATGATTACTATTCATTAGGTGCTCCTGATTATATTTTTAAAGATAAAAGCATTTCTTTAAAATATAAAAAATATTTAGAAGAAGGTTCTAGAGTAATTGGACTAACTCATAACGATAAAGCAATTGGATTTATCGTTTTAAAAGATGAATTAAGAAAAAATATTAAATCCACATTAGCTTATTTTGATGAACTTGGTGTCAATATCATGATAATTAGCGGCGATAACGTCACAACAGTTCAACAAATTTCCAAACAAGCTGGTGTAAAAAATTATGATAAAGCGATTTCTATGGAAGGAGTCTCATTAGATGAAATTCCGAATTTAATCGATAAATACTTTATTTTTGCTCGTACTTCACCTGATCAAAAACAAGAAATTATTAAACAACTTGAATTAAAAGGTAAAATGGTTGGCTATGTTGGAGATGGTGTTAACGATACTCAATCATTAAGACAAGCTAATTGCTCGATCGCTTTAAAAAGTGGAGCTGATTCAACAAAAGCTGTAAGTGATGTTGTCCTTCTTGATGATGATTTTTCTCACTTACCAGATGTTTTAAAGGAAGGAAGAAGAGTTGTAACTAACATTCAAAGATCTCTTCTTTTGTTCTTAACAAAATCTATTTTCATTGGACTATTCTCTTTGGCTTCTATCTTCATGAAAGAAGGGATGCCAATTGAAATTGAAGCGATTTATATTTATGAATTTATTTCTGTCGCTTTATGTGGTTTCTTATTGTCAATCGAGAATAATAAACCTGAAGCGGACGATGGTAAATTTGTTACAAAAGTTTTTTATCGATCATTCTGCTTCGGAATATTCATGTTTGTGGGTGCGATAATTCCAGTAATTATTAATGCTTTCTATTCTTTAGAACATCTAGCAGGAATAATTACTATGAATGTTACGACTTCCGGGATTATCATTTTGCTATCGATTTGTCGACCATTTACAAAATATACAAAAATTGTGTTTGGAATCGGGTTTATTGCCAGCCTTTTATTCTTATTAGCGTTCCCTCAAGTATTTTTAGAACCTGAATATCTTAAAGGTGCTAACGGGTTAGGTGAACAAATAAGTTTAATTTTTAAAACATTCTTTGATTTCTCTTACTTTAATGCGTATGCATGGCCGGAATATTTAATCGTTTTAATTTATTTAGTGTTATCTTATTTTATATATATTGGGCTCGATTACCTATTTAAAATTTGTCTTTATTATTTATCTAAAATGAAACATAAAAATACCGAAAGCAAAAATGCTTAGAAATGATAATCGTTTAACTTTATATTAAATTATGATTTAATAAAAGATAAGAGTACCTTTAAAGGTAACTTTTCTATAGAAAAGGGGAAAATATGGAAGAACAAGTTGTTGTTGAAAATGAAGGGTTGAGCTTTTCTGACATTTGGAAGGTCATTAAAAAATATTGGGTTGGCCTTGTTTCAATTATTGCTGGATGCTTAATTATTGGCGTTTTAGCTGCTTATTTTGTTGTGCCTAAAAAGTTCGAAGCCTCACAAAAGTTATATTATTTCAGTGAAAAGACAGAAACTGACACAGATAAAGCATCAGTTGATTTAAATGAAACTTCACAAGTTTTAAAATATGTCTTCTCTAGACTTAATGATAGAACAGTTTATGAAAGAACTGCTGCAAAGTTATCTGCTGACACTACAAACTTTAAAGTCCCTGTTGACTATAAAGATTTAATGAAAGAATTAACAATGTCTAGACCAGATGATTTAACTATTCAATTTAGTTATTTATCTAAAGAAAAGAATTTAATTCCAGTTGTTTTAAATACTTTCACTAGTGAAGCTATCAATTATATTAAAGAAACTACATCATATGTTTTAGAATTTAACCATGAAATTAGAGAAGATGATATTTACGATTCATCAACATCTAAATTCTTAGTTGTTGGAGCTAGTGGAGTTGTCGGTCTTATAATTGGTTTATGTTATGAGTTTATTGCTAATTCATCTGATAAAACTATTAGAGATAAAACTTATCTTGAAACAACTTATGGAATCAAGGTCATTGGTCTTATTCCTGACTTAGATAAACTTAATAAAACTGATTCAGAAGAATAGGGGTGAAGGCAATGAGAAAAAATAAAAAGTACGAGATCTCAGAAGATAGAATTTTAATCGATGATTTATCAAGTTTAGCTGGTGAATCTTATCAAAGATTACAAACTAATATTGAGCTCGCTAATATCGATAAAAAATTACATGTTATTGGTGTTACTAGTGCTTCAATGAGCGAAGGAAAATCTACAACTTTAGCTAATTTAGCTAATGTTTATGCTCAAAAAGGTAAAAAAGTAATCATTCTCGATCTTGATTTAAGAAGACCATCAGTACATTTCTATTTCAAAAAACCAAACGAAAAAGGTATTGTTGATTACATCTTAGATGAATGTACTAGAGAAGAACTTATCAAACATTCAAAAATCGGAATTGATTTTATTAACTGTGGAAAACATACAATTTTCCCTTCACAAATTATCGAAAGTGAAAAGTTAGTTAAATTAATTGAAGAACTAAAAAAAGAATACGATTACGTTTTTATCGATTGTCCACCAATTTTAGTAGGCACAGATACAATCTTAACTACAAAATTCTTAGATGGCATTATTCTTGTTTTAAGATTTAACTATGCTACTAAAGATATGGTTAATGAATGTGTAAAACAACTTAGAAATACAAAAGTTAACATTATAGGAAGTGTTTTAACTAACTTATCTCCTAAAGAGTGTGGACTTTATTCATATGAGGAGTATAAAAATAGGTAAGGTTGAATCAACCTTACTTTTATTATGTTGCTCGAAGAGTAATATAAAACCGCCTCCTATGGGGGCGAGAATTGAAAAGCGGAAGCGATAAGTAAAAAAACTTCCATGAGATATAATATAATTGCTCAATTGTCTT
>DBFJOT010000055.1:0-11282 GCA_048405595.1 Candidatus Onthovivens sp. | reverse complement strand
AACATTTTAAACTCAAGAGCGCAAAGAAAAAAGAGAGTACAACTTTCTTAAGTTTCTCACTCTCTAATTCATATTTTTTTAATTTCTTTTTTATTGCAATAACTTTGTCACTTAACGTTTTTCAGATGCAATAAAAAAAGATTTAATCAATATTGAGAAAATATTGAAAAAATCTTGATTTGAACTTGTTGTGTTAGTGAAGCTTGTTTAATCAAATTTAATCACTTCAAAATCATGAGTTACATTACGTACTTTATTGTCTTTTATTTTTCCGACAGTAACAGCACACATGACTTCATATGGTTTTTCGATATGCAATAGCTCTTGGCTAATGTATTTATCATCATTCATCATTCCTACAAGCGAATGTAAATAAACACTTCCAAGACCGAGATCGCTAGCTCCTAAACATATATAAGAGCCAATGATGCCAGCATCTTGATTGCGCAAATCTTCTTTCATACCTTTATGTAAAACTACAATAAGAAGACCTGAACCAAATGTATTATCGATTTTATTTAATTCAACAAACTTCTTTTGAAGGCGTCTTAAGGTTTCGCCTTCAATAACAAGAAGGTTGATATCTGAATATCGACCTAGAGCAACAGGAGCTCTTTTTGCTATTTGGAGAATGTAATCGATACTTTCATCATTAATTTTTTCATCTGACAAAAAACGATTACTTCTCCTGTTAAAAATTGTATCCTTAAACTCCATAAAACCTCCTTACATAGCCATAATATTTACTAAAAATGTACGATTTGATCGAATGTTTTAAGCACAATTATTTTCACTTGATGTTGATAAAATATTTAGTGCAAACTTTTCATCGATAACTTGAATTGTTTCATCAAATTTTTCTTTGTGTTTGTGTTTAATTTCTTTATATCCAGAAAGGCTATATTTCATAATGCCCAAATATTCTTCTTTACTGAATAAAACAAACTCAAGATAACTTTGTGAATATCTGAAAAAATAAATTTCCGTAATTTTTAAATTGTCATTGTTTTTTTCAAGATCATCTTTAATTAAAAATTTGATTATTTCGATGATTCTATCATCTAAACGATAATAAAAAGTACGAAGTTTCTCATTAGCTTGATTTAAATCTTTAACAATGCGAATTTTATAATCATCTTTACTCATTAAAGTAAGAAGTTCATTTGAAGAATTAATTTTCACATAAAATTTCTCATTGTCATCTTGAAATAAAACATCATAAACAACATTGTGCTCAGTTTTACAATCTTCACATTTGAAATTAAACTTGGAATTATCAAGAACAGTTTTAAGCAAGTCTTGATTTCCAGTTAAATTAATTGTGTCATCAACTTCAACTGTATTGATCTTCCCACAATGGGTGCATTTAAAAGTTATAAGCATAATTAAAAGATATTTGTCCAATTACCATTTTCAAAGATTAAATACTTTTTCCCTTCGAAATCTGTAGCTTCAATTCTTAAATCTTTATTGCCAATCATGAAGTCGGTATGAACGATTGATTTATTGATTGATACTTTACTTATTTCTTCTGGAGATAAATTTTCGTATCCTTCAATTAACATAGGGAAAGCAGTTCCTAAGGCAAGGTGACAAGCTGCATTTTCATCATATAATGTTGAGAAGAATAAAATTCCAGTATTATTGATTGGTGAATCATAAGGAACAAGAGCACATTCACCTAGATAAGCTGCATTTTCATCTAAAGAAATCATGTTTTTAAGTAATTCTTCACCCTTTTCAGCGTGAACTTCTACTGCTTTTCCTTTCTCAAAGCGGATACTAAAATTATCGATGATTTGTCCGCGATAACTTAATGGCTTTGATGAATAAACAATACCTTCAGTTCCATATTTATCAGGCGAAGTAAAACACTCTTCAGTTGGAATATTTGGTTGGAAATGAATTTTTGTTGATTTTGTATATTCTCCACCTGCTTCCCAATTAACATTAGGCAAAAGCTTAACAATTAAATCTGTTCCGTTGCTTGAAGTGTAATGTAATTCTTTTAATTTTAAAGAATTTAATTTTTCAGCCTTAGCAACTAATGATTTATCATGTTTTTTCCAGTTTTCAATTGGATCACCTTCATCAGCTCTACTAACTTTTAGAATTGTATCGAGCATTTTTTCCATTGCTTCTTCATCGCTTAATTCAGGGAAAACTTTTTTTGACCAAGCTAATCCTGGATATCCAGCTATGACCCATTGGCAATAATCATCGTATTGATCACGATAGAATCTAATTTCTTTTTGTCTAACAGATAAAATACGACCATATTTGTCTTGATCTAAATTTTTAAGTGAATCTGGATCTTTACTATCGATGAAAATTTTTACTGGTCTATTTTCAATATTGAATTCTTGTTTTGCTTTTTCAAAATTTGTTAAATGTGAGAGTCTTTCTTCATCACAATATTTAACATCGAGCGCTAATAACTCGTCGCTAGACCAATCGACATATACTTTTCCTGCACCAGCTTTATAACATTCTTCAACTAAAATATAGACAAATTCTTTAATTTCTAGATCGGCAATAATATTTGCGACTTGCCCTTTTTGAATGTTTGCACCAGTTCTTGCAATTAACTCAGCATATTTTCTTACTTTTTCTAAATTCATAATTACCTCTTTCAAACACAAATATTATAAATCAATATTAAAAATATTGAATTAAGATTATACTTTTATTATTGGAGGAATTTTATGGCAACAAAGATTCAATCAGGCAAAGATGTCGCAAGTTATAAATGGGTAAAAATAATTCAATCCATATTATTGATCGTATTTGGTATTGTCCTATGTGCTTTTAGCAATTCAAAAGATATTCAAAATGCTTTAGGATACATCACCGCTTCAATATTATTACTCTATGGAATTTTAACTATCGGATTTGGTTTAATTTTCTCTAGAGGAACGTTAAGTGCTGAAAATGTTAGCGGTTGCGCTTTAATCGCTCTTTCAGTTTTAATTTTTATTACACCAGATATCGTAATGAATTATATTCCAACTTTTGCTGGAGTAATGTTTTTATCATTCGGCTTAATTTTCTTAATTGAAGGAATTATCAATTCAACGAATAAAAACCGTCATTTAAGATTTGCCATTATAAACTATTTGTTATTTGGCTTATTCGCAATTTTAGGAATCGTTACATTAGTATTAAATTATTCACCAAGCGAATCAAATCAAGAATTAATTAAAATGATTTTAATTATTTTCATTGGTATCATCTTAATTATTTCAGGAATTTTCTTAATTGTTTACTACGGATTTAATCCTAAATTCAAGGTTAAAGAAACCACCATTGTATCTCAAGATGGACATAAGCGCGTAACAATTGTTGAAGGTACAAATATCCCAATTGATAATCCAGATGAGTTAATCGAAGAAAGAAAATCATATAAAACAAATAAGAAGAAATCAAAGCAAAATAAAAAAGCCATACCTCATAAAGAAAATGAAGATGGCGATAAAAATGAATTAACAACCATTAACTAAACAATTCTATTTAAAAATTTAGATTCGATAAGGTAAGACATTAAATTTTGTTCGACTATATCGAATCTTTTTTTCATTGCTTCTTTTGTAAAATATCCAACATGCGGTAATAAAATAACATTATCTAAAGAACATAGTTCAGTATCGTTAATTGGTGGTTCCTTTTCAAAAACATCTAAACAAGCGCCTTTAATTTCCTTATTTTTAAGTGCTTTAATTAAAGCATCTCTATTAACAATTGGACCTCTAGCTGTATTTATTAAAATAGCGCTTTTCTTCATTAATGATAACTCGTTTTCACTAATTAAATTTCTAGTACTATCATTTAATGGGGTATGCAAAGAAACAACATCACTTTCTTTTAAAATAGTTTCTAAATTAACTTGTTCCGCATTTAAAGGAAGCGAGTCTATATCATGATGAGAATAAATTAAAAATTTAACATCAAAATTTTCTAGAAGACGCACAACTTGTTTACCTATCTTTCCATAACCGATAATTCCAAGTGTTTTCCTTTCAACTTCATCTCCTAAAATGTCCATTTTATCAAGATTTTTTCTAGTGGACTTATCAAAATTGATTACATTTCTAAAGTAAGAAATTATTAATCCGACAGTCAATTCAGCAACAGCTTTTGTAGCATATCCACTAGCATTACTAACTGCAATATTGTGTTCTTTACAATAAGTTACATCAATATGGTCAAAGCCAGTGAAAGCAATAATGATATACTTTAAATGTTTAGCTCTAGCAAGTACTTCATTAGAAACTCTATGATTATCAATAATTAAAACATCTGCATCTTCAATTCTATTAATCAACGTTTCATCATCGTTTGCACCAGTTAAATAATAAGTAAAATTATGTCCATAGGAAGAAAGCTTATTTTTTAATTCTAACAATAAGCTTTCTTCAATATATAAATTATTAATTGATACAATATTCATCGACTATTCTAATCCGATTAATTCTTTGAAATGTGGTAAACTTTCACACCATTGACAGAAAATAGTCCATTCAGATAATTTATGACCTTTTCTTTGATGATACATTGTTTTTAATTGTTGATAATTAGTTACCATCGTTGCTCCTAAGCAGAATCCACACGGAGTTGATGCAACTAATTCTTTCCGTTTCATTTTTTTCTCTTCTTTGTTTTCATCAGGAATGTCATTGTATTCATCTTTAATTTTCTCAACGATTTTTAAGATTTCTTTATTAGTTTCTTTTGTGCATTGACTTGAAATGTCAAACTTTAATAAGCAGTGCATTGTTGATTGTGAACTAACAAATTCGAAGAAATGATATCTTTGAGCTTGTTTCCACCAGTATAAAGGTGCTGTGACATCAAATTGAACAACAATTCCTTTTAAAAAGTTGTCATGGCCTTCTCCTGATCTACAATTTCCAAGTTTTTTTGCTCTTAAGAAGTCTTTATCTGTGTTAGGTTCTCTATTTAAACAAGTTCTCATTGGATTGCCACTTGCTTTGATAGCAAATTCAAGTCCATAAACTTCAGTTTTACCAATATTAAAATCCATTTTTTATTTCCTTTCTATTTTTTTGACACTTCAATTAAATTTAACAAAAGAGCCAATCTAGTCAATAAACCAACTCCTCCTGGAACTGGTGTTTGAAAAAATACATTTAAATTAGGTTCACAATCACCATGTAATTTTCCATCTTCTCCACGATTAATTCCAACATCAATAACAATAGTATCTTTTTTAAAATTAAACTCGTTTTTTAAAAGTGCTTGTTTTCCAACTGATATTACAATTAAATCGGCGTGCTCGATATAAAATTTAAAATCTTCTTTACTTGTTTTTGAATGAACGACCGTTACATTCATGTCTTTATTTAATAAAAGATTAGCCATTGGCTTGCCAACAATATTACTTCTACCAATGACAAGTGCGTTTTTACCTTTGAAATCAAAATTATTATCTTCTAAAAAAGTAACGATTCCTTTAGGAGTTGCTGGATCAATCGTTGATAAAGGATTGAATCCATCAACATCTTTTTTTGGAGCAACAGCTTGCTTTACTTTTGTTTCATCGATTTGAGGTGGTAAAGGGAGTTGAACAATAAAACCATTGATGGCATCATTATTATTTGACTCTTCGATTCTTTTTAAGAGGTCACTTTCTGAAATATCAATTGGCAATTTAGTGTGAATATAATTAAAACCGACTTCTTCTAAATCTTTAATTTTTCCTTTGATATAACTATTACTTGCTGGGTCCTCATTTACTTGAATAATTTCAATTGTAGGTTTTTTAGGCAATGTAAGAATTATTTTTGAAAGTTCTTCTTTTTTCTTTGTAACATACTCTTTTACGTTTAACATCTCATTCTCCGTCATGATTAATAATATCTTTTAAAGATGCGAGATTTTGTACTTCACTAGGTACAATAATTTTTGTAGCCTTACCATCAGCAACTTTTTCTAAAGTTTTTAAACTTGCAAGTTGGATAACTTGTTTTGAAGGGTGTGCATTATTTATTAAAACAATTGCATCTGCTTCAGCTTGTTTAATTTTTAAAGTTGATTCAGCTAAGCCTTCCGCTCTTTTAATTTGTGAAACTTTTTCTGCTTCAGCCTTTAATATTAAACTCTCTTTTTGTCCTTCCGCAATTAAAATTTGAGATTGCTTTTCACCTTCAGCTAAAAGAACTTTTTCTCTTTTTTCTCTTTCCGCTCTCATTTGTCTTTCCATTGCATCTCTAATATCTTGAGGAGGTAAAATATTTTTAACTTCAACTCTAGTTACTTTGATTCCCCATGGATCAGTTGCTTCATCTAAAATAGATTTCATTCTAGCGTTAATAGTATCTCTACTTGTTAAAGTTGTATCTAAATCTAAATCACCAATTATATTTCTTAATGTTGTTGCAGTTAATTTTTCAAGTGCTTGAGTTGGATCTGTGACGCCATAAGTAAACAATTTACTATCTGTAACATAATAAAATACAACTGTGTCAATTTGCATAGTAACGTTATCTTTTGTGATAACAGCTTGAGGAGGAAAATCTCCAATTTGTTCCTTCATTGAAACTTTAGATGCGATTCTTTCAAAGAAAGGCAAAAGAAAATGAATACCGACATCCCAAGTTGTTGTATATTTTCCTAAACGTTCAATAACATATTCTTCAGTTTGTTTAACAATTTTAATATGTGTAACAATTACAATTAAAATAATTAAGCCAAGTACTCCAAACACTACACCGATGATAATTCCTGACATTACTGCATCGCTAGTCAATAAATTAATATTCATGTTTTATTTCCTCCACTATTAATTTGTTCCCTTGAATTTCTTTAATTTTGATTATTTTTCCTTTTTCGATTATCGAATTGTCTTTAGTTTCACAATCCCAAGCTACGCCATTAATTATGACTTCGCCTTTCGAAAAAGGTTCAATTGTTTTATCAAGTATATATTCTTTTCCGATTAATGTACTTAAATTTGTTTTGACAGTTTCTTTGCTTTTAAGGAATTTCTTAACAAATTTACGTGTCGAAGCTAATAAAATAAGACTTAAACCGACAAATATTATAATTTCACCCCAATAAGGTAAGCCTTCAATAAAAGAAAAACATAGTGTTGCTAAAGCAGAAAGTGCGAACCATATAGACACTAAATCAGGGACACACACTTCAACAATCATTGTTACAGCAAAAATAACTAGCCAAATAATCCACATCCATTGTTCCATTATCGTTCCTCCATTTACTATTTATATTATATTGTAAAGTAATGTTCCTTAAAAATAATAATCCTATAAACTAATATCTTATTAATATTTCAAAGAATGTTCATTTTTTAGTAAAAGAAAAGCTGTCTAGAAGAGGAATGATTCCAGACAGCGTAAGTTATTTTTCTTCATTACAATTGCAACAATGTTTACCATATGTTTTATGGTATTCATCAACTAGAGATTTCGCAGTTAATTTCTTTTTTCCACAGCTACAAGATGAAGTAGGTATACCTTTTACCTTTTTATAAATATATGTCCCAATAATAATGGCAGATATTAAGGAGACAACAACAATAATAATTATTTCAGTTACACCCATTACTTTTTGCCTTTTAATGCGATCATTTTATTATCTCTATATTTGTTATAAAAATACAGAATAAGAACAAGTAATACGATAGCAGCACCCCAAATAAAGAGTGTCCACCACCAAGTACCGATAGTATAAATCATTGAACTAACTACATAAGAAGTTAAAATCCAGAAACCAAGTGTATATTTTAATGTTCCTTGTTTTAATTCAGCTTTAGCTGTAGCAACAGCTGCAAAGCAAGGAATCGTTAGCATATTAAACGCTACAAATGAAATGATTGCAGCGGCATTTGCTCCTGTTGCACTAATCATATTTGCAACATCTTGAGCACCTTCAACAGTTGAACCAATATCAGTAATGTTGCCAGTTGCAGCAACGACAGCTCCTAACATTGCAAATGTCGAAATAACGTTTTCTTTAGCAACTAATCCAGTGATTGCTCCTACCGCGAAGACCCAGCCAAACTCTCCAAGTTGAGAACCGAATCCAAGCGGAGTAAATAAGAATTGGAAACTTCTTCCGATATTAGCAAGAATTGAATCGTTTGTTGTTAATTCTGTTAAGAATTTATTTTCTTCAGCATCATAAGCGATAAATTGCAAGCTTGGTGTGAAAGATTGTAATAGCCAAATAACAATTGTAGAGATAAAAATTAAAGTAAATGCTTTCTTTAAGAAATCCTTTGCTTTATCCCGAACATGGATTGCTAATGACTTTCCTTGAGGTAAATGATAAGCAGGAAGTTCCATAATAAATGGTGAAACTTCGCCTCTCATCGTTGTTTTTTTCATTATGATTAATGCAAATAACGCAACAATCATTCCTAAAAGATACATCGATAAGACGATTAAATCAGCATATCCAATGCCACTCATTGCAACTAAAGCACCAATACATCCAGTTAAAATTGGAAGTTTAGCACCACAGCTAAAGAAAGGTATTACCCTAATAGTAGCAACTCTTTCTTTTTCATCAGCAAGGGTTCTAGTATTTACCATTGCTGGTACACTACACCCAAATCCCATAATCATTGGGAGGAATGCTCTTCCACTAACTCCGAATTTTCTAAAAATTCTATCAAGAATGAAAGCAGCTCTAGCCATATATCCAGTGTCTTCTAAAATTGAGAAGAATAAGAATAGTAATAAAATTTGAGGTAAAAAGCCAATAACAGCAAATAATCCACCTAAAATTCCATCACATACTAACGCAGTTGCCCATGGTTCAGCTCCACTAAGCCAACCCGCAACAACATCTGTGAACCAACCAGTTATGGAATTTAATACATTTGTGAAGAATACACCAATCGAGTTAATTCCATTTGGAGAATAGAATACATTTTCAAATACACTTCCTTCAAAGTTTGTCCCAAATTGAACCCCAAATGTATGGAGGAAAAACAAGTCTTCAGAGAAAGTTATATGGAATATCGCGAATAAAATAAGGATGAAAATTGGTATTCCGGCCCATTTATTAGTTAAGACACGATCAATTTTGTCGGAAATTGTTAATTTTACACCATTACTTCTAACATGTTTATGTTGATAAGCAGGTGAATAATGACTTGTAATATATTTGTATCTAGCATCAGCAACGATCGCTTCAAAATCGTTTCCAAATATATCATCACTAAATGTGTCTTTGAATTCATTAACCATCTTCATTAAATCTGGATGATCTTTTACTTCGATTTCATCATTTTCAATTAATTTAATAGCGTGGAATAATGGATTATCAACATCTTTGCCTTTAAAAGCAATTGTGACATCTTGTATCAAATGAGTTAATGGAGATTTTTCTAAAACAGTAAATCCTGCTCGAGGGGTTTCGCTAGTTTTAATAGCTTTTTCCATTAAGGTATCAAGATTTTGTTCTCTTAAAGCTGAGATTTCAACAACCGGGACGCCTAATTTTTTTTCAAGTTCTTTTACATCAAGTTTATCGCCGCTTCTTTTGACTTCATCCATCATATTTAAAGCGACAATGACAGGTACATCCATCTCAATAATTTGAGTTGTGAGGTATAAATTACGTTCTAAATTAGTTGCATCAACAATATTAATTACACAATCTGGCTTATCATTTAAAATGACGTTTCTAGAAACAACTTCTTCTGGAGTATAAGGTGATAAAGAATATATACCAGGTAAATCAACAATTTTAACTTGCTCTTTCCCTTTTTTATATATACCTTCTCTTTTTTCAACAGTTACACCTGGCCAGTTACCAACATGTGCGGTTGAACCAGTTAAACTATTAAATAAAGTTGTTTTTCCACAGTTAGGATTACCAGCTAAAGCAAAAGTTTTCATAAATTATTTTTCCTCTTTCTCGCTGGTTTCCATAACAACTAAATCAGCTTCACTTTTTCTTAATGTAAGTTCGTAATTTCTAATATTAATTTCCATTGGATCACCTAAAGGAGCTTTTCTAATCAAAGTTATATTAGCTCCTGGCGTAACACCCATGTCAAAAAGACGTCTTCTAAGTCTTCCTTCGCCCTCAACAATTTTAATTATTCCACTTTCACCAATACGGAATTCAGATAATTTTTTAACCATATTAATTCTCCTAACGTACTAAGATTTTAGTAGCGATACTTTTATCAAGAGCTACTCTTCCTGTTTCAGTGAAAATAATTAAATTTCCATTTGTTGAATCAAGAATGGTGATTTTACTACCAACCTTTATTCCTAGTTTTTCAAAACGTTTTCTTTCTGTTTCTTCTAACATTACTTTTATAATTTCTAATTCCACATGAAGTGGAGCTAAGGCTAATATCATATACCGCCTCCTTCTAAGTTAGTTATATCTAACTGTTAATAGTTTACTCTTTATACAGTTGATGTCAACTGTTATTATAAATAAAATTTTTAGTCAAACGATATGCACTAAAGATGTACTTATATAATAAAAATATACTGATTTTGTACTGAATAAGTACTAATAATCTACTACTTGAGTATATTAACTCACTTTTTGCAAGGTTTTCATATGAATTATGAAATTTATACTTATATTTCGATACTTATTATATAATTAACAAAAGGGGATTTATTATGTTTAAAATAACAAAAGTATTAAACTATCTGTCAATTGTAACTGACGTTATATTTTTTATTGTATTTATATTTTTTGGCTCTATTATAATCGCTAATGCTGAGCTTATATCTAACTCTTCTAATACCAACGAAGTGCCAGCTGAAGCATTTGTGATGGTAGGTGTAATCTTTTTATTTATCGCTTTCCTTTTCGTTGTTATGATTGGTCTTTCTATTATTTATAATCAAAAATTAAATAAAGCAAAAACTCCAAATGAACTTATTGGATGGTCAGTCGTAATGATTATTTTCGGCTATTTTCTTGTTGGATTATTCGGATTGTTATTAACTCAAGAAGAATTAGATAAGAAAAATAACATCACGAATCCAGATCCAATAAAAGTTGAACCAGTTGTCACCACTTCTTCATCTGTCGCAGATAAAGAGTCATCTACAGAAGACAAACTTATAAAAATTAAAGCTCTTTACGAAGAAGGAATAATTACAGAAGAAGAATATAATCAAAAAAGAAAAGAGATAATCAATAATTTTTAGCCATTAATAGAAAGCGTTAAGTGACAAAGTTATTGCAATAAAAAAGAAATTAAAAAAATATGAATTAGAGAGTGAGAAACTTAAGAAAGTTGTACTCTCTTTTTTCTTTGC
>DBFJOT010000054.1:0-14380 GCA_048405595.1 Candidatus Onthovivens sp. | reverse complement strand
ATCCTTTTAGTATAATTATACTAAATATATATTGGAATTTCAAGCCCTAATTATAAAAAAGCACGATTGTTATCGTGTTTTTCGAATTACTGTTGTTTTTTAGTATAAAAAGTTAAGGTATGATAAACCTATGAAACGGGAATACATTACAATAATTGTAATATCAATCATTTTTTTGATATTATCAGCAATCAGTTTATTTTATTGTTATAAAGAAAATCAAAAATTAAGAAAAATTCGGAAACCATTTCCAATTATGACACTTATCACTCTTTTGATGGCTGTTTCTATCAATGAACCAGTCTTATATTTAGCATTAACGTGTGGATTAATTGGCGACTTATTTTTAATTAGTTTTGACAAAAGAATGTTTTTAGCCGGACTTGCTTTTTTCTTAATTGAACATCTTATAAATTTTTATACACTATATCGTTTTACAGATCTCTTTAATAATTATTTCTATCTAATCTATGGAATTCTTATTGTCGTATTTCCGTTGATCGCATCGATAGTTTTAAAGAAATTTGCAAAACCATTGTTCACAATAACAGGTGGAATTTATATCGCTACATTAGTAATGCAAATTATATCTTCAATATATTTAACAGTTGTTACAGGTAATAATTTATTAATTTGTTACACAATGGGTTACATCTTATTTTTAATAAGTGATAGCTTAATAGCTCAAAAACGTTTTATTGCTCCATTTAAGAAAATACAATTCTTAATTATGATCACGTATTATGCAGCTCAAGCGCTTATTTATATACCGTTATTGTTTTGTATAATTTAGATTAAATTCATTTCCAGTTAAAAAAGTTTCGACCACATCGAAACTTTTTCTTTTTTATGTATTGGTTTAATGGTATGATTTTTATTAGAAAGCGGAGAGAAATCTCAATTAAAACAATATGAAAAAACAATCTAAAAAGGTAGGTGCAATGCCTAACTGGCTTTTTTGGAATCTCGCCTGGATTTTAGGAATTGCCGGTCAGCTATGTTGGAACATGGAAAATCAATGGTTCAACACTTTCGTTTACGCAAAAATTGGCGGAGACGTCAATATTGTCACCGCAATGGTCATCACGAGTGCTTTAGTAACGACAATTTCAACTTTTATATTCGGCACTTTAAGTGATCGAATTGGTAAAAGGAGAAGATTCGTATCGATTGGCTACATAGTTTGGGGTATTACCACCATAATATTTGGTTTAACTGAATTTATTAGACAATCCTCTGTCGGTTCTATTGCTTTCGTTAGTGCATTTTTAGTAGTTTTAACTGATGCCATAATGTCATTTTTTGGATCAATGGGCAATGATTCAGGATATAGCACATGGTTAAACGACCACACAACAGATAAAAATAAAGGTAAAATCGGCGCTTTGCTTGCTGCTTTACCAGTATTTGGAACTGTCGTAGGAACAGTTTTAGGTGGAATTTTAGTTAATACAGGAAATGAAACCGTAGGTACTTCTTCATACAATCCAGCACTTGATAACTATCAATTATTATTTGGTATCATGGGTGGATTTGTAATAATAGTCGGTATTATTTCATTAATTTTCTTAAAAGATTCACCAACACTTGAAGCTAATAAAGATGGCACTTTTATGCATCAATTTGGACAAGCATTTAATATAAAGAAATTAAAAGGAAATAAAACTAATAAAGAAATGTTATGGGCTTGTTTAATTGCTTGTTTCTTCTTTATTCCATTCAATTTCTATTTTGTCCACATGGGTAACTGGATGATTTATGATATTGGTTTTACTGCCGGAGATATGGGCTTAGTTGAAGGAATTTCTTTATTATTAGCTGTCATTTTGACTCTTCCATTTGCTAAATTAATTGATAAAAACAAAATTCCTCAACTTGTATTTTTCTCAATTATCGTTAACGCAATCGGTTTATTATTAACATTTTTATTAATTAAATCACCTCAAGACGTTGATTCAGTTAATTTATTTTCAGCTAAAAACATTCCATTATTTATATGTGTATTTTTAATCGGCTTAGGATATGTTTTAATTGTTCAAGCATGTATGGTTTGGACAAGAACTTTATTTCCTAAAGAATGTAGAGGACAATTCGAAGGAATTAGAATTACATTTTTTACATTAATTCCAATGTTCATCGGAACTTTAATAGGTAACTTAATCATCAAATTAACACCTCAAGAAGAACCGATTTATGATGTTTACGGACATATAATCGATGTACCACAAGAAAATCTATTTTTCTTTGCTTGTATATTAGTTCTTCTTTCTTTTATTCCTTTATTCTTCGCATCAAAATATTATTTTAAACGTATCAAAGAAGAAAAATCTTCAACCCCTTGCATAAACCAAAAGCTTGAAGATAATAAAAATTTATTAAGCGAAAAAGGCAAATTAGAAAGTCACGGATACTCATTTAGATATAATTTAAATTACAACAAAGAAGTAATTCCAAAACATGCATTAAAACTAAAAGAGTGGAATTTTTATCAATTTATAATTGGTGATTATTCACTTCAAATTACCGTTGGACATTTAAGTTACATCGCGAATTTAGCTTGTAATCTTATAAATTTAACAACAGGTGAAAGAATATCTTCTTCTACGATGCTTCCTTTGCATAAATTCGATTTAGATCTAAATCCAGAAAAAGAAAGCGAAATTCATATCAATGAAAAAGGTATTAAAGTAGATATTATCGTCAAAGAAAAAGAAAGAATAATAACTTATACTTCAAAAGAAATTAGCGTTAGGTTAAATATTGAAAACATGATTGATAATGACAAAATGGTCATTGCAACTGGATTTAATTCACCTAAACAATTCTATTTAAATTACAAGGAAAATTATTATAAAGCAAGCGGAAAAATATCGACTGCATCGAATGAATTTGAGTTTTCTGACGCAAAAGGATTAATTGATTGGGGTCGAGGAAAATGGCCTTATTCACACTCTTGGGTTTGGGGAAATCTAACTAGTGAGATCGATGGTGTACCTTTTGGATTAAATATCGGATATGGTTTTGGAAATCTTTATTACGCTAGTGAAAATGCATTTTTCTACAATTATAAAGGATATAAATTAGGTAAACTAATCGTTTCAAGAGACAAAAAAGATTATATGAAAGAACGGAAAATTAAAAGTGATGATGAACTTTTAAATATCTCTTTCACTCCGTTATTTGATAATTACACTCAAAATAAGTTTGTAGTCGTTTCAACTTCATGTCATCAAGTTTATGGCTATTTTACTGGCACAATAAATGTAGATGGTAAAATAATTCAATTCAAAAACTTATTAGGCTTTATTGAAGAAGCTAAAAATAGATGGTAAAAACAGCTAGGTCACCCTAGCTGTTTTTATAAGTTTTTTCTTGCTTCATCATTAAAAATTACTTCGTTGTCGTTTCTAACATTAAGTGCTGTTGTAGGACAATTCCATACAAATTACATCATGCCTTCTAATGGTAAACTTAAAAATTACTGTAACGATAAAACTGAAATCACAGTATTGAATAGAGTTTATCCACCACTAAACGGATATTGTCAAATCGGCGATGCTTTTTTCTCGTGATATATAACGACTTAAAAATGTAATTATTCTTTGATTAAGTTTAATTTATTGATATAAAGTGCACTAAAACCAACAAAAATACCGGTTAGAATGCTTGTAAAACATAGAATAGGCAAATAATAAATTACATTACCAGTTCCTAAATAAATAAATGCTACACATATTTGAGCAAAGCTATGAAACAAACTTCCAATAACACTTACTCCAACAATGTGTAGTTTTTTTATGAATCGCATTAATAAATACATTATACATAACGAAATCAATGCACCACTTAAACTCATAAAAAATCCCATTGATAAAAATGTTCCTCGAAGAAAACTAGCTAAAAATACCCTCATCAAATTAATAAAAAGAGTATCTAAAAATCCATAGCTATATAAAGCCATTAAAATTACTATATTTGCTAGTCCTAGTTTCATTCCAGGCACAAATCCGGGTATAAAACTATCAATGATGCTTAAAATTACACCTAAAGCAACAAGTAAAGACATTGTAGTTAATTTTCTAGTTGTAAAATTCATATTAACCTAACTCTACATCAGTACTTTTTTCACCATTTAGTTCAATATAAATTTCATTATAAGCACATATGATTGGCTTTGTAGTTTTAGCGCTTCCTTCTAATATACAACTTTTATTAGGACATGTACTTTCAATAATTTTTATATCATTTTTAGAAACTTGAACTTTAACTTGTCCATGTTTTCCTTCTACAAAAAAATATCTAATTTCAGTTTCTTTGTTTAAGTCTATTTCATCAACAAGTTTATTCATCGAGTAAATAGTAGCGATGGAATCGCTACTATTTGTATTAATTAATAAAAAAGATATCACTCCAATTAATGAAGTAACTAATAAAACGCCAACAACAATAATGTCTACTTTGTATTTTTTAAAAATTTCTTTCATATTAACGTTTCTTTAATTCAATGTTTTTAGAATAAACTTCTTTACTATTTTTATATATTAAATAATCAAATCCGAACTTAGTACTAAAATCTTCAATTTTATTTTTGTCATCAATCATCATTAAAGCTGTCGACATAACATCAGTTAAAATCGGATCTTCATGCTTAATGATTACAAAATCATAGATAGATTCATTTTTTCCAGTAAATGGATTAACAATATGAGAATAAAGTTTTCCATCTACTTCAATTAATTGTTCGAAGATACTACTTATTCCTAAACTTGCATCTTTAATTTCGAGATAAGTATTAGTTAAATATTTAATCGAAGCCTTGAAGCTTGTTCCATCAACTTTTGAAGTAAAATATGTACTTGAATTTCCTCCGTTAACAAAATAATTTAAGACTCCATTTTCTTTAAATAATTTCTTAACTTCATTTAGTGCATATCCTTTTCCAAAAGCACCCAAATCTATTTTTGCATTACCCTTTCTTTGAACACTAAAATTAGAATCATTGAAAATAAGTTTGAATTCATCGATATTTTGAAGACATCGTTTAATAAATTCTTCATTAGGAAAATCTAAAATTTTATCTTCTTCATATTTATTAAAAGCTTCTTTATAAGCGAAAGATAATTCACCAATATAAGGATTAAAATAATTTTCAGTTTTAATAAAATATTCATTAGCAACTTTTAATGCTTCATATAACTCTTTATCTAGTTTAACTTCTTCATTTGTGTTATTGATCGTGTAGATATTATTTAGATTTTCATATGAAGTAAAAGCATCAAAATATTTATTATATTTATTTATTAAAGCTTCACCTTTTAATATATCCTCTTTTTTACTGTTATAACTCGTTATATTAAAAATTGTACCAAAACTAAAAAATGGTCTTTCATCTATTGTTACATTATTAGCACAACTAGAAAGAACAGAAGGTAATAAAAAAGAAAGGATGAATAATCTTTTCTTCACGATTATTCATCTCCTTCTTTATGTTCTTTTAAATATGTGACGATAGCTTCTTTAGTATCTTTTTTACTAGGTTTACATTTATCAGGAGTTTTTTCTTTTCCTGTTACTAAAGCATCAGCCATACCATTACATCCAGGATAGCCACATGCACCACAATTATATCCAGGAAGCATCTTAGTTATATCTTCAACTCGATGATCTTCTTTTACATATAAAATTTTACTAGCTATTGCTACGCCAATTCCTAGAATTAAGCCTAATCCAGCTAAAATCAAAACAGCCCATAAAATATACATAGCTATTTTTCCTCCTTTGAAGATTTTTTATTTTCTTCTTTATTGAAAATCTTATCTTTTAAATCGCATTCAAAGTTATTACACGCTTTGCAATTTTCTTCATTTGCTACTAAATTTTCACACCCTTTTGGCACAGGTGTTTTTTTATTAAAGTAATAAGAGATAAAGAAAACGAGAATTAAAGCAACTATTATTCCAACTGCGATTAATAAATATGTCCAAGATTCCATAACTTAAGCAACAAAATTAAATACGAGACCAACAAAAGCTAATGCCATAATTGAAGCTGTAATTAAAGCGATTGGTAATCCTTTAAATGCTTTAGGTACATTACTATTTTCAAGTCTAACTCTGATACAACTAAAGACAAAAATAACAAGCATGAAACCTAAAGATGTTCCAATAGCATTGGCAATTGAGTTTAAGAAAGTAAGTGAATTATTTAATTGAACAGTACCTAAAACAGCACAGTTAGTTGTAATTAAAGGTAAATAAATTCCAAGCGACTTATATAAAGCTGGTGAGAATTTTTTAATAAACAATCCACAAATTTGAACAAGTGATGCAATAACTAAAATGAATACGATAGTATCCATGAAAGGAATTTCAGCAGGAACTAAAACATATTGATAGATTGGCCAACATATAATAGTACTTAAAGTGATGACAAATAAGACTGCAAATCCCATGCCAATGCTTGATTGAGGTTTTTTACTAACACCTAAGAAAGGACAAATTCCTAAGAATTTAGTAAGAATTGTATTTTGAACAAGCATTGCATTGATTATTCCAAGAAGGAAAGCGACTAAATATTCCATTACTTATTTCCTCCTTCGATTGCTTTAGCTTGCGCTTCTTTTTTGAGCGCTTCTTCTCTAGCTCTTTTCTTTTCGAGTAAAGTTCTAGCTTTTTCGTTTTCTTCTTTTCTATTTTTTCTAAAAGCAATAATAGCTAAGATGACGCCGAATACAATAAATGCTCCAGCTGGTTGAGTAAATAATCCAATTGAGAAATCATAAATGGTTTCACCGCTAGCATTAATATAAGCTAATAATGGAATTGAGAATTTAGGGATAAAAGTGAAAATATCACCAAATGTAATCATTCCAGTTCCTAAAACTTCTCTAATTAAACCCATTAACATAATTGAAAGAGAATAGCCAACTCCCATTCCTAATGCATCTATAAAAGAGTCGAATGGTTTATTTTTACTTGCATAAGCTTCTGCTCTTCCTAAAACAATACAGTTAACAACGATTAAAGAAATATATACTCCTAGTGAATCATATAATTCAGGTAAAAATGCACTAGTTAACATTCCAACTATTGTAACGAATGTAGCAATAACAACAATGTAAGCTGGTGTTTTTACTTCTTCAGGAACTATTTTTCTTAATAAGCTGATTAAAACGTTTGAACAAATTAAGACGATTGTAAATAAAATACCCATGCCAATCGCTGATTCTAAAGAACGAGTTGTTGCTAAAGCTGGACATGTTCCTAAAATCGAAACGAAAAGTGGATTTTCAACAACAATACCCTTCAAGAAATTTTGTTTTGTAGAAGTTTTATTTTCCATTATTTAAAACCTCCTTAGCATAAACTGATGCTGTGTTTGCCATATCTTTAATAGCAGTAGCACCAAATGTCGCTCCACAAGTAACATCATCTAAAGCGATATCACCTTTGTTATAAGGATCAACATAATCTTTTTGAACGACGTTAGCATATGACTCACTATTTTTAACGATTGAAATTCTTCCGATACTATAATCATTATTAATAGCAACTAATAAAGTAATTGAACCATAGTTATTTTTATCACTTGCTTCAGCTTTAAAAACGTATCCATATTTTTCATCAACGCCTTCAACTTCTTCACTTGATTTTGGGTTCCAATAGCAAATTAAACTATCATATTTTGAATCTATATCTTCTTTCAATGATAATTTTTCACCCGAAACTAAATCATTTGGTAAAGTACCATCATCTTTCATGAAGACTTCTTTTAACGCAAGTTCTTCTTTTTGCTTTTCGTGTTCTTTAATCGGACCACTAGTAATGAAATTTGTTAATGCAATTAATAAAGCGCTGACACTTCCGATTGCACATAAAATTCCACCAACTAAAAGGTAATGTTTAATGTCTTTATTCATCATTTAACAACACCTCCGAATAATAAACTAATAATCATAATAATAGTTGGAACAATGAAAATTAAACTCATTGCTAATATGTTTTTCCGTGTATATCTTGTATTACTCCATTTTGGGAAATCGATAACTGGAACAAACATATTTGCAATTAATAATGAAATAGCAACACCTTCTGGGAGAGCTCCAAATAATCTAATTAATACAGTAAGCATGCCTCCAATCATTCCAAACATAATTCTACCTGGTTTAGTGATTGGCCCTGTAACTGGATCAGTAAACATAAAAACACCACCAAAAAGAACGCCACCGCTTAAGATTTGGAATAATGTAAAATCATAGAAAGTAACTGTTGGAACTAATGAATTTACACATAATCCAGCAATTAACATCATTCCGATAAATGTACCAAAATAAGCAAAAACTACTCTAAAATCAATTGTTCTTCTTACCATTAAGTAAATTAAACCAATTAAAATTGTAATTGAATAAACTTCACCTAATGTTCCAGGCATTTTTCCTAAGAACATATCTAAGAAATTTAAATTGTTAATACCATCAAACCCATTTTGAGCGATATTGCCTAAAACTGTTCCACCAATTTCAGTAGAAGTTCCATTAAACCATTCTGGTAAAGCAAGATATTTTCCATAGTTACTTCCAAAAGATAATTTAGTGGCAACCATTCCTACAGCAGCTGGATTGAAAATATTATTTCCTAAACCACCGAATACTAATTTTCCAAAGATAATACCAATGAAAGCACCAACGATAACACTATAAATAGGAGCTCCGCTTGGAGTGATTAATGTATAAATCATTGCTGTGACTAAAGGTGAAATAATGTTTACTAATTTGATTCTACCTTTATAAGCGTATTCAATTTTTTCTTTAAGTGAATGTTTATCTCCATCCTTAGGCATTAAGTGAGTTAAGCCGATATAAGCAATTTCACAAGCTACCATTATAATTCCACTAACTAAAAAATTGATTAAAGTGTTAAATGGAAAAATAACAGCTGCAAAGATAAATGTTGGAAGTAAAGCGATAATGACATCAAGCATCATCATCCAAGCGCTATCTTTTCTTCTAATATGTGGAGAGGTTTCTTTTATAAACATCATAACTTAGCAATCACCTTCCCTTTTCTAACCCAATCTGTAACATTAATTCTTGATGTACACGAATAAGTACATAAACCACATTCAATGCATTTTAATGGGGTTAAATCTTTTACAAGTTGACGATCATGAGCTTTCATTGCGTTCATAATTTCAACTGGTTTTAAATGTACAGGACAACTTAAAACACAAGACCCGCATCTAACGCATGGTTCTTCTTTGTAATCTTTTTTATTTAATACAATGATCGAAGTAACTGTTTTTGTAATAATAACATCATCACTAGGAACACTAGCTCCCATCATAGGTCCTCCCATAATGAAAACTTTGTCCTTATCTTCATCGATATAACCATCACATAAAGGAATTAAATCATGTAAAGGTGTGCCAATGACTACCCTGAAATTCTTCGGATGTTTAATTCCGTCACCTGTAATCGTAATATTTCTTTTTACAACTGGCATGTTGTATCTTAACGCTTTATAAACACCAACCATTGTACTGACGTTAAAATTCATAACACCAAATTCACTTGGAAGATGACCTGAAGGTACTTCAATTCCTAAAGCTTCTTTAATCATTGCGATTTCCCAACCTTGAGGATAATAATTTTTAACTTTTTTAATTTCGATGTTAGGATATCCTTTTAATAATTCGTTATAAACAAGTTCAATATCTTTATACTTAGATTTAATACAAATATAAGCTTTTGGAATATTAAACGCATTCATTGTGTAACGAATTCCATTAATAACTCGGTTTGGAAATTCAAGCATTAATCGATGGTCGGCTGTAATATAAGGTTCACATTCAATTCCGTTAACTAATAAAACATCAATCTTTTTATCAGTTTTAAATTTGATGTAAGTTGGGAATGAAGATCCACCTAAACCAACTAACGCAGTATTTTTAATAATTTCAGTAACTTCTTCTTTGGAAAGACTTAAAATTTCTTCCTCAGTTCTTTCGAAAATAGCATCATCGCTAGTATTTTTCCTGTCGTTTTTGATTTTGACAAATTCAACTTCCTTTCCACTACGGTGATAATGCTTTTCGATGCCAACAAATGTACCTGAAACTGTACTATGAATTGGCTGCTCAAAAAAAGGACCATGACGTAAACCTATTCGTTGGAAACATTTTACGTAGTCGCCTTCTTTAATAAATAATTCGCCTTTTGGGCAGCGCGCATTCGTAATAGGGAGATATACATATTCTGGATGTGTGTATCGAATTGTTGGTATGGCTCCCATTAGAGCTTTGCTTTTGCCCACATGAGTTGTTTTCTTAATCATAGATTAATTATTGACCAATTTACATCCACTTTCAAGACCTTAGAAGCGTATTTTTTATGATATTTGTAAGAAAACATAAAATTTTTAAAAAAATCAAAAAGTATCGATGTAATCAGTAAAATTTTACTTATTTATTAAGTATTTTTTTATCGAATTGTGTATTTTTTATATCATTTTTAAAAACATAAAAAAGACCAATTTATTAGGCGTGCTAGTAAGTTGGTCTTAATAAAAAGCAGCTTTTTTATTCTTTAAAATTCTTCACCTATTGGAAGTTCAGCAATATTTATCGGTAAATTTATTTCTCCTCCGATTTGACTTACTTTTAAATTTGCACTAGGTGAACCCGCATAATAAGCACAAATAGAATCAAGTTTTCCTTCATCACTTAAATTAACTTCGGTTAAATCTGAAGTAATAATGCTAGTATCAAATGGTCCAGCACAATTAGAAATTAAGTTACCGAAATATTGACATAATTGCATATCTTCAAGATAAAATGAGTTTTGTTTTTCATCTTTTGTTTTGAAAAATACTGAAGAAATTGAAGAAAATAATGGTGAGTTTTCTTCAAAAGTGGCATTTGTTCAATCTTTTTTAGTAATAGGTTTACTTAATCTAACTATCTTTTTAAGTTCGAAAGAATAACCGATCTCATATACCGCATCATCAATTTTACCTTAAATCGCTATTGTCATTTTAATCAATTCATTGATACAAACAATTTAATTTTTAAAATTTAAACATACAAACATCTTAAATCAACAATGCGTAAATCATTAAAAAATTTCTTACTTTGGTATAATCTAAATTAGAAATTATATTAAGATTATTTAAAAAGGAGGAACTTATGTTAAACGTTGGAACTATCGCCCCATCATTTGAACTTTTTGATCAAGATGGCAATTTACATAAATTAGAAGATTATAAAGGAAAGAAAATTATTCTTTATTTTTATCCTAAAGATAATACACCAGGATGCACTAAAGAAGCATGTGGATATAATGAAAATTTAAAAGCATTTAATGATAAAAATGTTGTTGTTTTAGGTATTAGTAAAGATTCAATTTCATCACATAAGAAATTCCAAACAAACTATAATCTAGCTTTTCCTCTTTTAAGTGATGAAAAGTTAGATGTTATTACAAAATATGACGTTTGGAAAGAAAAGAAAAATTATGGAAAAACCTACATGGGAATAGTTAGAACAACTTATTTAATCGATGAAAATGGTGTCATAATTTTTGCCAACGATAAAGTTAAAGCTGCAAGTGACGCTTTAACAATGTTAGGTAATATTTAATGCGAATTATTATTTCTCCAGCTAAAAGCATGAAAAGTGATTTTTCGTATAATCAAAGTGTCACTATTCCTGTATTCATCAATAAAACAAAAGATATACTCAACACATTAACTTCGTTTAATAAAGAAGAGTTAACTAAAATTTGGAAATGCAATTCAAAAATGATTGATGAATTATGCGGTAACATGCTTCAATCTGACTTATATAAAAATTTAACACCCGCTATATTCGCTTATGATGGATTAGTTTATAAAAATATCAATCCTTCTTCTTTTAATAATACCGAACTTAACTATATCAAAAATAATTTAAGAATACTTTCAGGATTTTATGGTGTTCTTCACCCATTTGATGGTGTTATTAAATATAGATTAGAAATGCAAGCGAAGTTTAAACTTGGAAACTTTAATAATCTTTACGCTTATTGGAGTGACTTAATTTATCAAGAAGTTATCGATGACTCAAGAATAATTATCAATTTGGCTTCAAAAGAATATTCAAAAGCCATTGAACCTTTTTTAACTAAAGAAGACAAAATTATTAATTTTAGTTTTTTAGAAAAAGACAATGATGGATTTGTTAGTAAAAATACCTACTCTAAAATAGCTCGTGGTCTACTTGTTCATTATTTAGTAAAAAATAGCATAACAGATATTGAAAGTATTAAAAATTTTAACTTAGAAGGCTATAAATTTAATAAAGAATTATCGAATAATACTTTATTTGTTTTTACTAGATAAATTACTTTATTTTAAAAATGCTTATTCAGTTTAGGGATAATCTAGTTAATGCTAAATTGACAATTACAATTTTATCGAAATTGATATTTTCTATATATTTTATTAACAAGTCTAAATCACTTATGTAGCAAAATTCATTATAAGCTAGAAAACAGATATTAAGCTATAAAGTAAAGAGGACCTTTTAGTCCTCTATGTTTTTCGTTAATGGCACATCAAATGGCTTTCTTTTCTTTATTGCATCACGTATTTTTATTTGTTTGCTTCCATTAGGTTCATAAACCTCAAAATAATCATAATCTATATTTTTTGATTGTATTAATGGTTTTCCATTAACCATATAATATTCAATGTTATCCACTTCAGTTAAAAATTCTAAGTCATGTTCATCGCAGAGCCGAATTGTTAAAACCTCATATGGAAAACTCATAGTAAAAAAGATACAAATATATTTGTTCTTTTTTTTACAAAAATCGATAACTTCTAGTGCGGTAGGATCTTCTGGCAAAGAAGTTGGCTTATGATAAACTAAATCTCCAAATTTATACTTCATGTTAATTTTCCGGGCTATCAGGATGTGTTTCAACTACCCCATTCTGGAACATAATATGTCTAGATTTGCAGTAATATATTCCAGTTTTAGTATCACAATAATCTTTATATCTAAATAGATCTAAATCGCCGATGTTTGATGTTGACGAATCTTCTATTTTCCTAATCAATCCCCAAGCATCGTAACTATATTTTATAATAATTTCGCCATTCATGTCAGCAATTCCGAGGATATTTTGTAAAGAATCACGAATATATAAATATTTCTCTGTTTTGTCTTTTACAAATCTATATAAGCAACTATTTTCATCGTACAAAAAGTCAAGTCTTCCTTTATTAGATATTTCAGTGATAAGCTTATCGCCATCATAAATGTAGTCCCAAGTGTTACCTTTATCATCTACTTTCTTAATTCTAAGACCTTGATCGTTGTAGATATAATCATAATAAGAATTGCTGAAAGAGAGTTTAGTTAATCTTCTACCTTCAAATTTATAAGTATTATCTCCGTATGACTTAGGATTTAATGGATTAGAAGAATCATATTCAATCTTTACACCATTAAAAGAGACTAACCTATCTTTAATTGTTGAATCGTAAATAGATATGAAATTACTTTTTTTGACAATATTTCCATTTTTATCATATGAATATGTTTCACTATCAGTTTCAATCAAGAAACCTCTAGCATCATATTTATAATCATGGCTTCCAAAAGTATTGTCGGTGATTTTAGTAATATTTCCTAAAGGATCAGTTTCATAATTTCTTGAAATTGTATTACTACCACTTCTTATAATTTCTTCACTAATTTGTTTAGAAATATATTTCGAACCAGAACTTCTTCTCTTGTAATCATAGGTATTAGATAAAATCGATTTTCCGCATTCATGAACATCGACTTTTTTGAGCATTCCAAGTTCATCGAATTTAGAAATTTTTGTCAATCCTTTAAGTTCATCAATTAAAGTATTTAAAGTGGATAGTTCACAATAAGCAGATCTTGTGGTTAGCATTTCAATTTGACCATACAAAGGATAAGTTGTGTAATATATTCCTAATGCCATTGAAACTGGATATTTTTTATATTGACGTCCAACTAAAATATTTAAATTTTTATATTTTACGGACGAGTTAACTGTTTTATACCAAGTTTTACCATCTATACATATTATTACTTGGATTTTTTACATATTATCGATTATTTTTGTATATGATAAATCAGTAAACAACGATAAAAGTTTAATCATTTTTTTGTATCTAAGAAAGTCAACCAAAGAAATGTTTTTAGTTTCAAAGTTTTTAATCATTAATTGATTAGAACTTTTTATATAAATCGTTAATTGACAAAGTTAATGCAATAAATATAAAAAGAGAGATAAAACCAAAAAGGGTATACTCTCTTTTTTCTTTATGCTCTTAGGTTTAAAATAAGTCTTGTTCTTGTTGTTGCT
>DBFJOT010000053.1:0-10088 GCA_048405595.1 Candidatus Onthovivens sp. | reverse complement strand
AACATTTTAAACTCAAGAGCGCAAAGAAAAAAGAGAGTACAACTTTCTTAAGTTTCTCACTCTCTAATTCATATTTTTTTAATTTCTTTTTTATTGCAATAACTTTGTCACTTAACGTTAGTTCTATTAAATTATTAAAAAATCTTGTAGAGATATAAGTAGGGGAAGTGATGGCGATAGCTCTACATTCATTAATTAAATTAACGCGACCGGTGGTACCGACTGCCCCACCCCTCAGTTACATAGGACAAGATTTTTGAAATCTAAACTTGAATAATCTTAAAACTTTATTCGAGAATATTTTAGCTTAATATTAAATATATTTTTACCGAACAATCTGTACAGATTGAAATGTTCAAATCAAGCCAAACATCTAAAGCGCTTTACAAAATGCAATTTTATGATAAAGTTAAACTATAAACAAAAATATGAGAAAAATAATTTTAATTTCATTTAGTTTCTTAATGCTAGTAAATAATAGTTGTTCTAAGACTGGTAATGATCAAATTACTGGTCCTTTAATTGTGGGAATTTATGAATTTAATTCATATAGTGATGTAAAATCTTTTTATAGTATCTACGAAAATAAAAATGCAGAAAAATTTTTAATACCTAATCTTGATAATCTTAATTGCTTAGTTAAGTATTATTTTGTTTCGAGCGATATAAATAGCGATGTTATTAATAATAAGATATACGATTACGATTTTCCTAGCCCTTCATTTAAAATTCCCATTGATAAAATGAACCTTTATTTGTTTGACATACCTAAAATTGATTTTTCTACTAAACCTATTTTCTCTATTCAAGTTAATGAAAAAAATAAAGAAAATTATTACACATTTTATATGGATAACTTTGAATTAGGTTTACTATGGTCTGAAGAAACTCTTGAAACAAATTTTATCAATAATATAAGCAATAAGTTTGCGGAAGCTTTGTAAGTTTTCCTACTAATCCTTAGGAGTCAAAATATGTTTAAAGTTGGTGATCTTGTTATTTTTAATAAATATCCCTTTTCTCCTTTTTTTGTAACGAAAATATATTCAAATGAATTTATGGCTGTAGCTAATTTTGATGAATTAGATGGTGTTTTAACTGAAGAATACATAGTAAAACAGTGTTATTTTAGTTCAGGAAATTTAGATTTATCCATAGTTCCTGGACTTACATATAGAAAGTTTAGAGAAGATTTGATTGAAAATTGTTTTTTGAAAGATGAAAAAGGTGATTTGAAGTATGGTATTACCATTAATTCCCAAAATGGTCTTAATCCGAGTTTTGGCTTTCCTAAAGATTGGTTTGGCTTTACAGCGATAGAATAATTGTACAATTCTTTGGTGCTATAACGATCAAATTTTATTAGTGATATAATTTCACATACTGTCAATCATTAAAAACCTGTGTTCATAAATTGGGTCATGGCCGTTATTAAATTTTTTAGAACTATTTTTTATTGCTTCGACATGGAAGGCGCTTCTATGGTATTAACTAAAAAGAAAAATCTAGATCAGAAGAGACCTAGATCTTAATTTACTTTTTAATTACTTTTTTCTTTTTGCAAGCGATGAAACATACAATGCCTGAAATAATTATCAATGTAACAGTTAAAGAAATACTAATAACGATAATTAAATTACCATCGTTATTATTTTCAGGAATTGAAGGAGCAGTATCTTCATTAGGCTTTCCGATTTCTACTGAATGGAAGCCTTCATTTATCTCAGTGTCTTTGATTAATTTTATTACAGTGTTGATTTCAATAATATTTCCATAATCCTTTAATTCGTTATAGGAAACAGAAATTTTGTTATTTTTTGCTTCGATGGCGTTGCCATTTAAAAGTACATAATCTAATGCGACTTCATCTTTTAAGGAAATAGTGACTTCTTGAGAGCTATCTTTTTCTAATGTAAGTAGATCTTTATTAACGCTTGCTTGACCATTAATTTGAATCGCAACATTTCTGGTAGTGGTTTCACCTTCAGTTGCTACAATGGCAAAGGGAGAAAAAGCATCAACATACATTACAAGTCCATGTTCAGTAACAACGCTTTCAATTAATTCTGGAGTTCCGTCTTTTTTGAAGTGATATGCTTTAAAAGTCACACCTTTATCTTCTGGGCCATAACCTTCAGGGAAAGGCATTAATACTTTTAATTTATTGCCGCTTAAGAAAGCTACTTGAGCGCTACATAATTGTAAATTAAGTTCAAAAGTGGAACTCGAAAGTACTTTCTCACCATTTTCTTCTATTTTATTAGTCATTTCGTTAGATTTTTCTTCACTAGGTTTAGATGCAACTAAAGCAAGTCTAAATGGTAAATCCTCTAATTTATTGCCATCTTTATCTATCCAACCGTTAGAAGATAAATCGCCATCACTAATTAAAGCTGGTTTATTAGTGTAAACTGTATTAATAGCACCTTCAACTTTCGGACACGCAAATTCCGGATTTTTAACTACATTAAAGCTTGCTTCTAAAGGTGCTTCTTTACTATTTTCACCAACTAAATTTTTAATTGAGAAATAATAATTTAAATTTCTGTAATAACTTTCTTTAGTAGTGAATGTGAAAGTAAGTGAATCCGGTTTGTCTTTTGTCCGGTTGATATTACTAACTTTAGTTTCACCTAATAAACTATTTCCAAGAACTTCAATGTTTTCATCAGGATAAACTTTTTTAAGGTTCTCATTGTATTGAACTGAGACTGTATATTCTTTATTTTCTTCTAAAGAAACTCCACTTGGATTTTTATTTATGACATATGGTCTAGATTTACTAACTGAAATATCACCTTTAACAGAACTATAATGATAAATATCTTTAATATCGCCAGTGAAAGCATAATTTTCAGGTTTAGTAAGTTTATTTTTAACTATTTCTTCAAAAGTGTATTTTGGTTTTATATCAGTTACAGCTAATACAACTTTATAATCACTTAATAACGTGATATCGAATTTATCAGGATAGTCAAAATCACTTAAAGATGGAGTGTGACCCATTAGAATGTATGTTGCAGCTTGAGATTGAGCAAAATAGTTCCAACCTGTTTTCATATTTTCTGTATCGTATGAATAAAGAATATACTTCCCTTTATCCATAGCAGCTTTGATGCCCATACCTAAATAACTTGCGTATTTATTTTCGTTTTCAGTGGTGAAAGTAAAATAACTTGAATTTTCTTCATAAGCAACGCTTGACAAAGTAGGGTATTTAAGTTCAAAAGAAGAAGTTGAACCTGTTATGGAGACCGATCCTTCAGGCATATATTCTGTACTTACTAGGTCGTTCCCGTGTTTTAAAAAATATTCACGAGTAGTTCCATCTTCTTTTAAACCATTGTCCATAGTTGTATCTAAAAGATACCAACGTGAATCTTCCATTTGGATATAATTCCACATATGTAATTCGGTTCTATCTTCGTAACTAAACATGCCTTGAACTAAAACCGAAGTATATCCGAGCTTATCTAGCGCCATTTTTGTTGTTGTGGCGAATCCTTCACAGAGTGCTTCTCCTTTAACTAAAGCACCATATGGAGTGCGCACAAAAAGTTTATTTTCTTCTTTAGCGGTTGTTTCTAAAGCATAAGTAGAAGAAGCGATAATACTTTTATAAATAGAATCTAATTTTGCTACTTTAGAGTCTTTTGAATTTGCCAAAGTAACGATTTCATCGATCTTTTTGTTAACTTCTGAAATTCTTTGATCGACATTTTCTTTAGTGAAACCACTAGAAAAATAGTTATCTTCTCTACCTATTCCCAAGTTTATGCGATATGTATTTCCGTTTTGAATTTGTCTAATAGATAACTTAGAAAAATCTACATAAAAAAGTTCAGGATTATCAAATCTGAAACAATCTCTAGCAGCGACAAAATCACTTATCAAACTGCTTTGAACATATTCTTTGTTTTCTAAATATCCTTTGCTTACTAGATCGATTGTATAGTCACCAGTTTTAAATTTATCTTCTTTTAATATGTTGTTTAATGCACTGTATATTTTTTTAGAATTTTCTGTTATTAATTGATTTTGATAATAGTTAGTTGCTGTATCTTTATTTAAATTAGTTTTGTCTCTATTTAAACCAACGCTTGAAATTGTTGCTGCAAATAATAACGCGAGACAAGGTGCTGAATTAAAAATTTTCATCTATAATTTCCCTCCTTTAAAGCATATAGATTAAATCATTTTTTTACGAATAAATAAACAAATTTGATAAGTTTTTTACGCATAATTATTGGTTTTAATTAAGATTTGCAAGGTTTTAGCTCATATAATAATTCATAAAATTGTCAAGAAATTTTAGTGATGTTAATAAGCGTTTTATAAATAAAATGTTTTTAAATGGAAGCAATAAAAAATACAATATTTAATGTGTTCTTAAGTTATAAATATTAAACTAAATTATCAAAAATGGTTTAAAAAAATGTATAATAAAAATATGGATGAACAAACTTATGGTCAATATATAAAGGATAGGAGAAAAGAACTTAAGTTAACTAGGAAAGATGCTTGTTTAAAATTGACAATTTCAGTTCAAACTTTAACAAGAATTGAAGGAGACAAAGTATCAATTTCTTTAGAAACTTTAGAGGAATTTATCCATCTTTTTGATGTTGATGTAAGTGCCTTTTTATCGAAAGAAATTTATAAAAATAGAGACCTTAAATCGACTTATAAATTAAATAAAGATACTTTATTTAAAACTTTTATCTTTTTAAGGAATCGTGAAGGACTTTCTCAAAGTGATTTAGCATCAGCTATAGGAGTATCTAATAATAAAGTTTCACTTTGGGAAAATGGAAAATCATACCCTAATGTTAGTGAATTTAAAAGACTGTGTGACGCATTAAAAGCAGATCCTGATGAAGTGTTTTTTAATAAAATTATTCCTCCAAAAAGAATAATTACACTTTTTGAAGCGCCTACTCAAAGGTTTGTAAGAGTTTTTTCTAGCTTTGCTTTAGTCATTATTCTTGGTGGCATTAGTTTTTCTAAATTTAATCCAGAACAAAATATACTTTTACCTCCTCATAGCCAAGTTGACACTCCAAATATTGATTTAGATGAAGGAGATTCAAAACCTAAACCAGTTAAAAAACATAAAGTCACTTATAAATATGAAATGATTAATGATGTGATTGTTAAAGAAGTTGAAGAAGGAAGTAAAATCCCTTATTTACCACTTCCAGTAGCTGTTAATGGTTATCAGCTTGTTGATTATATTTATCAAAATGAAAGTTTTGATTTTGAAAATTATAGAATTTATAGTGATATAACTTTATATGGTGATTTAGAAAAACAAAATTACACTGTTAAATATTTTGCTTATGATAAAAAGACGATTTTAAAAGAAGTTGAAGTTCCTTATTTAGAAGGAGCAACTCCTCCAAGTATCGATGAAGTTGATGTTTTTGATGATAAAAAGTTTGTTAGGTGGAGTGCAAATACTAGTCAAGTAACATCCGATATGGAAGTATATCCTCTTTATGATCATTATAAAACTGACTTAACTTTTATTGATTCAAATGGAGGAACTTTTGAACCTATAAAAAATTATAATCATTCATATTATGGAATTTTACCAAAACCATTAAGTGATTTTTCAACAACATTTATTGGATGGTTTTATAACGATAAAGCTTTCACTATTGATACACCTTTAGAAGAAGAGATGGTTTTAGAATCACGTTATTTAAAAGAAGATGTAATAAAATGTGAAATTAAAATGCCAAATGATGAATATGGAATTCGAAATTTCTATGCTGCTGGATATAACTTACGTACATTAAGAGGTTATACATACGAAAATAAACTTGCCACTACTTATCTTAAAGACGGAAAGCAACTAGAATATCCAGTTGTTTTTGATAACAACAATATTAGTCTCGAACCTATTTTTGATTTCTATATTGAATACAGTTTGGATGAAAATGGAAATATTGTTATTGAAGAATTAAGAAATGATAGCACAACCATTTATATCCCTTGCACAATTAATGAACGCATGGTTTCTAGAATTAAAAATGACGCTTTGATATTTCCTAATTGTTCTAAACTTGTAATTGGAGCAGGTGATGTCGTTATTGAAAAAGACGCATTTAAATATTGTCAAAATGTTGAAGAACTATATTTAATAGATAATAAAGCTTCTTTTGAAACTGTAGTTTTAGAAGATGGAATATTAACATATTTAGATAAACTGAGAGTTTTAGAACTCCCTTTAGCAATTGGAAGCAATGATTATCTAATTAATATTAATACAATCGGTCTAAATAAAGAAATTAAAGGCTTAACACTAAAATTTCAAAATGATTTTGATTTTAATAATTTCTTTTTGAAAGCTAATGATGAATTATTGAATACGATTTCTTTTATGAAAATTGAATCAATTAATGAATATCCTTTTAATCGTAGAGTTGATATGAATCGAGTTGATTTAGAAAACTTCAAAAATCTTAAAAAGCTCGATTTCATCGGAACAATTAATGATATTAGATTACTTAATGCTTCAAAATTTAATGGGCTAATTAATTATAGCGGATGCTTAGAATTACTTGAATTATCTAACAATAATCTAAACGAGAAAAAAATTTATCAAGAATACGCTATCAATAGTAAAAAAGATTTAACACTTTATGGTAACGATAAAATATATGCTAAAACTATTAGACTAGATTCATTAAAATCATTATATATAGATAATGATGTCGTGTTTTATCCGCAAAAGAATTTATATTTACCAGATTTAAATTCAATAAAAATAGCATTTAAAAAACCTAGATTTATAAACTTAGTCAAAGGTAATAAAATTAATGTTTATATTAAAGGGGAAATTCCATCTAGTGATGTATTAAAGAATTTCTTTGAAGGTCCTGAAAGTGACTTATCAAAATCATTTAATTTCGTTTCAATATTATAGGGGTAAAAATTAATACATGGATTTAACAATAAGTTATGGTGCTTATATAAAACTTAGAAGAAAAGAAATTGGCTTGTCACAATTCGATGTAAGTGAACTTTTATCGATTTCAACTCAAGCTTTATCTCAATATGAAAATGACAAGGTTTCTATTAACCTTGCTATTTTAGGTGACTTTTGCAAGGTTTTGAATGTCGATATTAAACATTTTTTAACTAAAACAGTTGGAAAAGACTCTAATTTAGTTGATGAAAATATGTTTGACCCTACCAAATTTGCAGCTACATTACTCGCTTTTAGAACAAGTCGCAATCTATCACAAAAAGAAGTTGCTAGCGCTTTAAACGTTACCAATAATAAAATTTCAAAATGGGAATTAGGTAATTCATTACCTTCTTTAGAAGAATTTTTATCTATCGCAAATTTTTTTGTGGTTGATCCAGATGAATTATATTTTTCTTTAATTGATTCTTTTAAAAGTCCAGAAGTTGAAATAGTAAAAGAAAAACCAAAGACAAATAAAGTCAAATATTTGTTTCTAGGAGCGGCTACTCTTGTTGCGATAATTTTAGGCATCACTTTGCCTTTAACGATTGATCAAACAACTACTCCATCAGGAAGTGGGAATGATATTGATGATCCAACTCCACCAATTATTGATGAAGAAAAAACAAAATATGAAGTTAAAATTATTTATCAAGGATTAGAAAATTTAAATAAGACACTTTTTGTTTTAGAAGGTGAATCGATTCCTTATTCTGAACTTGAATTATTGCTCGAATACCAAGAAAAATATACTATTAAGGAATATTTAGTCGATGGAAATCCGTTTTCTTTAGAAGAAAAAATATATAGTGACTTAACTTTAACTATTATCTTAGAAGAAAAAGTTGTTCCTCAAGAAACTTATTTTAAGGTTACTTTCTTTGATGTAGATAAACTTACTCCATTAGGACCAACTCAAAAAGTATTAAAAGGCGATAGTGCGTTTGCTCCTGATATAAATTTACTTGATAAAGTTAGCGGATATGAATTCGAGAAATGGGATAAAGATTTTACAAACGTTCAATCTGATATGGATATTTATCCTATTTTAAAAAAATACGAGACGACTTTACATTTTGTGAGCGAGACTGGATCTATTCCTGATTTTATAAATTATAGTCATGAAAAATATGATGAACTTCCAAAATGCGCTAAAGATGGTTTCGTTTTTGATGGTTGGTTTTTACTAAGCGAAGATAGATTCACAAAAGAAACATTCCTGGAAAAAGAAATGACTTTATACGCAAGATTTGTAGAAGATAAAGATTATAAAATCTATATAAAAGGATTTCCAAGTTTACCTTTAGTGACTGTAAATAAAAATGAATATATTGATTATTCATCATTACCTAAAGCTAAAGTGGAAGGTGAAACGTTTTTATATTATGTTTATAACGATCAAATAATTAATTCTTCATTCGAATTCATTTTTGATGAAAACATAATTTTAATTCCTTATTTCGAGAATAAAATTGAATATAAAAAAATCAGTGAATATTCGGTTCAAGTTACATCATTTCATTCAATTAATGAAAAAGTATTTATAGAAAAAAGAATTGAAGTTGAAGGAAAACGCTACGAATATACAAATATCAAAACTGGAGTTATTGATATTCCTAACGCTACAACCTTAGTTATAGATGCTGATTGGACAACTAAATTTTATAAAAATTTCATTAATTATGCTCCTAATCTTAAACACATTAAATTTTTAAGTGCGAATCGATATGAGGAAGATAGAGCTCTATATTTAGAAAAAAATTGTCTTAGCAATATCGAAACATTAGAATCATTAGAATTTGGCATTGCTAGAGATTTCTCTAGAAACTATTTTACGTTTAATGACTTCGGACTAAAAGTAAATCCAAATTTTAAGCTTATCCTAATTTATCCTGATATTTTTAGTGATTATTATGGTTATAATTTTGACTTTTTCGTTACGAATAAAGATTCCCTTGAAGCATATAAAAATATAACTTCAATAGAATTTAAAAATAGTGAAGAAGTGTGTTTTTTGAAAAAATCACTAGATATTTTTCCTTCATTAAAGGAGATTAATTTATCTTCTGGTGTTAAGAGATTTAAATGTTATAACTTTAAAGATCTTGATTTAAAAATTAATGCAAGTGATACAGTTAACGAAATAGTATTTTTAAAACAAGACGATATAAATTACAATTTAACTCACGCCAAGAAGATCTCTTTTTCTTCGAATAATGAACTTAAAATAAGTGGTGAAATTTATAGCGATGAAGTTCTTTTTCAAGATGTTAATAATTTAATTTTGGATGAAAATTCATCACTTTATATTTTTAAAAAAATTACCTTCTCAAAGAATACAAATTACTTAAATAATAACTATCAAAAATCGTTAGTAATAAACGCTAATTTAGATAAAAAAGTTGATGTCTTTTTTATCGGTTCTAGACCTGCTTCATTAATATCTAGTGAACAATATACCCCTTTTATTGGACTAGGTGGAGGTCTAGAAAAAGATAATTTTAATTTTTATATTATATAAATAGATTAAGCTTTTTCTACGATTCTAAAAGTGTTTTTCTTTTTGTCGTAAAGGACTTTTTTATTTTCTTTAAAAGTATAGAAGTATTCTTTTAAATCACCCATATAACGTAAGCATGTTCTTCTAGAAACATTTAATTTAGAACATAATGTGTTAATGTTAAATTCATCTCCTTTAACTAATAAATCATAAATTAATAAGATAGCGAATGTTTTATCCATAGTGATTTTTCCTCCTGATTAAACTTTACTAGATAGGTGCCATTTTTTGAGTAAAGAGAAGGAAGAATCGGGTAAAGAAAACGAGTAATTATTCTTAAAACATGATAATTTTTGTGATAATTTAAGCTTTTTTGGACAAAAAGTGGCATTTTTCCTAAAATTGTCACCTTGTTTAAGAAAATTTCTTTGCTAAGATTGAAGTACGAAATAAGTTAAGCAAGTAAACGAAATAGTGCTTATTTCAAGGGTGGTTAAGCCTTTCGGTAATAAGTAAAGGGTAAATTTACCGAAAAATCCCATAACAAAAAGTACGTCTAGAAAACGTGCAAAATTGTTCTTTGAAAACTATAAGATTATGACTATTTTGGTG
>DBFJOT010000052.1:0-65785 GCA_048405595.1 Candidatus Onthovivens sp. | reverse complement strand
TAAGTAAGAGGGACAAAGGCAATTGGGCCAACTAAAGGACCCTGAAATCGGGGTCGCCAGTAATAAGCCTTGTAGGCTGAAGAGAAAAACCGCGCCTTGTGAGACGCGGATTGTTATTTTTAACTTTATTCTATCTATTAATTTCAAAATAAAAGGAATAGAATATTTTGGTATGAAATTTGATAAAGAATTTTTTATATCTATTTTAATTTCGCTATGTACTGGAATGGGTGTTGGTCTAGTTGTAGGGCTATATCAATTTGGATTACCTTATGTTGTAGAAGCAGGGAATAAAGTATTTGCTTCTAGAGAATGGTGGGTAATTTTACTTAATGTTATTACGTTTATTCTTTTATCAATTTTGAACTTCATAATCATTAAAAATGCTAGAAGTGTCGATTCTAGCGGCATAATTGCAATAAATCTTAGTTTAAAAAGAGATGAAGATATTCCCCATAAAAAAGAAATACCGTTGATGATAGCAAATAGTTATATATCATCGTTTGCTGGTTTTCCTTTAGGAAGCGAAGGACCTTCAATTACTTTAGCTGGCAAAGTTGCTGCTTTTGTAAATAAAATGTTTAAAATTAAAGATGATGATAATGTAAAAATCGCTTTTGGCGCAGGATTTGGTGCTGCTTTTATTTCTCCTATAAGTGGATTTTTCTATGCATTTGAAGAAGAACTACATAAAGTTGATTTTAAAAATTTTGTAAGAACTGTGGTTACGATGTTAGGTATGAGTTCTTTGATTTTCTTTTTGAATCATCACCATTCATTAGCCTTTCAAAAAATAATTTTTTTACCATTAGAAAATTCTTTCCTTTTATTTATTTCTTTTGCCTTGGTGATTGTTGTTGCTCCTATTTTTCTATTTATAATTAGAAGGATTAAAGTATTCTACATAAAGCATGATGAAAATTTCATTATTAAATATCGTGGATTTATTTTCTTTTTGTTGATGTTGATTCTAGGGTATACAATTTCTGACTTTTTAGGGGGTGGAGATAAAATCATTCAAGGATCGTTGGAGTATAAATCGATATATCTTTTATTATTACTTCTTGCTTTTAGACTTGCTTTAACTTCCATCATTGGAAACGGAAAAGTGACGGGCGGATTGATCATTCCTTCATTAAGTTTAGGCGCTTTGATTGGCGCTATTTCTTCGCTAACTTTTGAAAACTTAATTGGCATTGATGGTGATTATAGAGCCTATATTATTCTACTTACAATGTGTATGTTTTTTGCTTTTATAAGCGAAGCACCACTAACTGCTTTGACTTTGTTTTTCTCTAATTTAATGTATTCAACAGGGTCATTTTATGTCTTTAACAGAGCTTCGTTTTTAGGAGCACTTTTGATTTTTTCTACGTTTTTAGTTACAAAAGTATTTAAAAATTTACCTTTATATGACATGCTAGTTGAAACTGAAGAAGAATTTAAGTTAGGTGAAAAAAATTGTTAAAAACTAATTAAATAAGTTTTTGCAAGGGTTTAGAATAAAAATAAATAGGAAAAGTCAACTAAAATGTTCAAAAAAAGAAAAAAATGATTAACTATTTTTAGACTTCTTTATTTTAATTCTAATATTATATATAATATTAACGTTTGCTGAGGGTGAAAATATGAACAAGTATGATGTAATTATTGTTGGTGCAGGTCCATGTGGGATTTATTGTGCTTATGAACTTATAACTAAGAACAAAAATTTAAAGGTTCTTTTAGCTGATAAAGGTAAAGATATTTATCATCGTACCTGTCCTGTTTTAGAAGGAAAAATTAAGCAATGTCCTCAAGACATTTATGGTAATAGTGGTTGCTATCCATCATGCTCAATGACTAGCGGATTTGGCGGATGTGGTGCTTTTAGTGATGGAAAATTTAACATCACTAATGAATTTGGTGGTTGGATGGATGAATATTTATCCAAAAAAGAAGTTATCGATTTAATTAAGTATGTTGATGAAATTAACTTAAAACACGGAGCTCCAGATATTATTACTGATCCAAATACTAAAGAAATATTAGAAATTGAAAAAGTCGGTCTTGCTGTTGGCTTAAAATTGCTTAGAAGTAGAGTCAGACACTTAGGAACAGAAGTTAATCTAGCTTTATTAAAATCAATTTATGAAGAGCTTAAAGCTAATGGTGTCGATATGAAGTTCTCAACAGAAATTATCGATGTAATCGAAGAAAATGGACAAGTAACAGGTGTTAAAGATTCAAAAGATAACGAATATTATGCACCTTATGTCATTTTAAACGTTGGTAGACCTGGTTCAAAATGGCTTAGTTCAATGCTTAAAAAACATAAAGTTAAAGTTTCTAACAACCGTGTTGATATCGGGGTTAGAGTTGAAACTAATGATGTTATCATGGATGATATTAATAAAAACCTTTATGAAGGAAAATTTATTTACTCAACAAGCGTAGGAACAACCGTTAGAACTTTCTGCTCAAACCCAAGCGGACACGTTGTTATTGAAAATAACAATGGAATTATTACCGCTAACGGACATGCTTATAATTCAAGTGAATTAGGAAGTACAAATACAAATTTCGCTTTACTTGTTTCACATACATTAACAGAACCATTTAAAGATAGTAATGAATACGCTCAAGATATTAGCGCACTTGCAAATAAATTAAGCGGCGGTACAGTTATTGTTCAAAGATATGGTGATATCAAAAAAGGAAGACGTTCAACAGAAAAACGTATTAGTGAAGGCTTTGTTGAACCAACATTAAAAGAAGCTGTCCCTGGCGATTTAGCTTTAATCCTTCCATATAAAACACTTCAATCAATTATCGAAATGATTGAAGCATTAGATCATGTTACTCCAGGTATTGCTAACGACCATACTTTATTATATGGAGTTGAAGCAAAGTTCTATAGTGACAAAGTAGAATGTGGAAATAACTTTGAAACAAAGATTAAAAATCTTTATGTCGGAGGAGATGGCGCTGGAATTACTCGTGGTTTAGCTCAAGCTGGTGCGAATGGTGTATTTGTTGCCCGTGATATTCTCAAAAAATTGGGGGTAAAACATGAATAACTTAGTGGTCTTAGCAGAAAATTTTGAAACAATTTTTTCACCATTTGATGCTAACGGTCTTACTGACTTTATTTTTGCTTTGCTCGCTTTAGCTGTATTAAATGTCTTTGTTGATTACTTTGTAAAAAGAAAATTTGTTTTCTATACTTTACTTGGCTCAAGTTTGTTATTCTTACTAGCTGATATTTTAAAACTTAGCGCTTTTAAATATGTCATGCTTGGAGTTGTAATTTTATTTTCAATAGTTGGTTTATTTGTCAACTTAGCTGAAACTCGCTATTTGTTCGCTAATAAGTTTAGCCAACGTACAAATGATAAGGGTTTGAATAAAAAACCTGCAAATGTTGATCATTTGTACTCACACGAAGACTTATATAAGACAATTAACGAAACAACTTTATATTTAAGTAAACATAAAATCGGTGCGATTATGACTTTCGAAAGAAAAGATAATCTAACTGATATTAGTAAAAATGGAACAATTTTATATGCTCCAGTAAATTATGAATTATTGATTACAATTTTTTACCCAGGAACAAGACTCCATGATGGTGCAGTTGTTATTAGAGGAAATACAATCCTTGCAGCGAGCGTTTATTATACTCCTACAACAAAGCCTTTAATTGGAAAATATGGTTCTAGACATAGAGCTGCAATTGGAATTAGTGATATATGTGATGCTGTTACAGTTGTTGTTAGTGAAGAGACTGGAAAAATATCTATTGCATATAATGGAGAACTCGAAAGCTTTGCTCCAGAAACTTTCTATAAAGCTTTTGTTAATATCATGACTGAAACTGATGTTTTAAGCGCTGATAGTTCAACTGGAGGTAAAACTGTTGAAGAATAAAGACTTTAAATACACAAACTATTATGACTTTGTAATTAAAGTACTTTCGATTGCTAAAATTGGGAAGCTTTTTTCTAAGGACTCTTATGCTTTAGAAAATTACGATGAACTCGAAAGAATCTCAATGAAAATGCTAGGACATTTTGATGAATTAAACTTTGAAAAACCAAATGCCTTATTAAGAAACATTTATCCTACACCAAGTGTTAGTTGTCGCTGTGTAGTATTAAATGATAAAAACGAAATTTTATTTGTCGAAGAAAGTGAAGAACAACTTTATGGGCTTCCTGGTGGATGGTGTGATCTTTATGATTCGCCTAAAGAAGCTATAACAAATGAAATTATGCAAGAAGCTGGTGCTCAAATTGAAGATATTGAGTTGGTAGGTGTTATAAATCAAACTCCTTATAAGAAAATTAGTCCACGTAGCCAAAAAACTTTCGATGTTGTGCCTGAATACGCTTTAATATTTAAAGCAAAGTTTGTAAAATTAATTAAGGAACATACACACGAAACTTGTGATGTTAAATTTTTCGACAAAGACCATTTGCCAAATTTATCTCACAAAATTAATCCTGAAAATTATGATCGCATTATTGATGCGGCCTTAAACAATAAAATGTTATTAGACTAGGAGGAAAATTATGTCTACACATATTAAAGACGATGCTGTTTTTGCGAAAACTGTACTTATGCCAGGTGACCCATTAAGAGCGAAATGGATCGCTGAAACATTTTTAGTTGATTATAAAGAAGTAACAAACGTAAGAGGTATCTTAGGTTATACTGGAAAAACAAAAGAAGGTAGAGAAGTTAGCGTTATGGCTAGCGGAATGGGAGTTCCTTCAATTGGAATTTATTCATGGGAATTATTCAATTTCTATGGCGTTGAAAATATTATTAGAATTGGAACATGTGGTGCATATCAAAAAGAATGTCATGTTGGTGATGTCATTGTTGCAACAAGTGCTTTCTCAAATTCAAACTATGGTGCACATTATGAAGCTAAAGGAATTCACCTTGCTCCATGCAGTGACTTTGGTTTAATGTATAAAGCTTATAACAATGCTTTAAAATTAAATATTCCAATTCATGTCGGACCAATTTTCTCAAGCGATATTTTCTATGATCCAGATAAAGATTTCTACAAAACACCACAAGAATTAGGCTTATTAGGTGTTGAAATGGAAAGCTATGGTTTATTTATTAACGCAGCTAGATGCAAGAAAAAAGCTCTTTGCATTTTAACAGTTAGTGATTCATTCGTTAACAAAGACGAAAAAGATATGACTCAAGAAGAAAGAAGTTCTACCTTAAAAAGAATGTGTGAACTTGCATTATCTTTAGCATAATGTAAAATGGTAATCAAATGCACTCTTTATTAAATGTATTAGCAGACTTTTTAGACAAAGAAAAGAATCCACAAGGCTTCGTAATTTTTGTTGCGAGCGTTGTTTTAATTGCAGTATTCGCTGTATTTCTTTTCGCATTCCCTTTTATTAGACGTCATTATACATTTAAAAATTTCCAAAAAATTTATTATAAGAAGATACGTCAAATCGCAGACATCAATGACTATTATTTAATCAACAATTTAGTTATTAAAAATAATAATCAACTTGTTTGTCGAATTGACCATGTCTTGTTCGGTGATAAATATATTTATGTTATTAAAGACCGTTTCTATCGTGGAGCGATAAGCGGTAATAAAGAAGATAATACTTGGATTTTTTATTCAAATGATGGAAAGAAATTTGAAATGGAAAACCCAATGCAAGTTAATGAAAAAAGACTTGAAAAATTATCATTAATAACACAAATCGATCCAAGCTTTTTCGTGTCAATTGTTTTAATTAATGATAACTGTGTTATTAAAAACGCAGGTGAGCTAAATAAAGAAGATAGTTTTATCGTTCCTAAAAAGAGCTTAAAGAAAGTGATTAAAACTATTGAAAAACGTAATGTTAAAAATATGGATCAAAAACAACTTGAATTTGCTGTTAAAGATATTTCAAGACTTTATGGTAAAAATAGTAATCGTGGAAGTGATGACGAAGATTAAAAAGGAGTATAATGAAAGATTTTAAAAACATTTATAAAAGATTTTTACGTGATTTGCCAACAACTCTCCTATTCAGTTTAACAATAACGGTAGGAGTATTTTTAATTTATTTGATATGTGTTGGAATATTTAATACCGGGATTTTTTCTGCATTAGAAACCACTATATTTGGGCAATTATTCGTCTTATTAACAATCTCAATGATCATTGGATTAGTTGCTCCATTTATTTATAGTTTCTTTGCTTGCAATGGCGTACTTAATACTAAAAAAAGAGATGATGTTAAATATACTTCATTCTTAAAGACTTATATGATTGGAACTAGACCTCCTTTCAATGGTCAACTTAGAATTTGGGATTCATTAATTAAAAGTTTCTTAATTTATTTATTTATTGATACATTATCGCTATTAATTCTAAGCTTATTTGCTCAAAGTGAAGGTAGTGCATTAGCACCTTTATTTAAAGAGTTATCAGCTTTAAATATGTCTGACCCTAACTATTTAACTCAATTAGAGCTAGTTTTGCATAATTATAAAGATTTAATTCGCTCAACTATGATGCTTACTGGTTTCTTTAGTACTTTTATTTCAACATATTTCTTTATTCACGCAATCACTAAAAACACAATTAGATATTTCTTAGCGCCTGCTTTGCTTGGTGCTCCAAATCGTCTTGTAACTTATGTTTATAAGATGACTATGCGTCAAAGAAAAGGCGAATATTGTAAGTTGTATTATAAAACTTTATGGCCACTTACTGCTTTATATGTTGTTTCCTTTACATTAACTTATTTCCTTATTGGTTATTTAGGACCATCAACTATAGAACTACCTTTACTTGGATTCACAAGCATCTTAGTAGCTGTAATTGCTTTACTTCCATTCTTACCTCTTGTATTTAATTTCCATGAATCGATTTGGCCTAGCTATTCAAATTACTTCTTAAATGTTTTTATCGAAGGAGCTAGTAAAGAATTATCAATGGCAAGAACTAGTTTAAATTCTACTCAAACTGAGGAAGCTAAAAAACTTGATGACGTTCAAAAGAATTTAGAACATGTAAAACAATTAATGGAAGAAGCTAATAAAAAGGCTGCTCAAAAAACTAACGAAGAAGCTTTAGAGTCAAAAAACGATAGTTCTGATTCTACAAATGATAATAAAGAAAATGATAAAAAGGAGTAGTACTCCTTTTTTTCTTTGCTTAGAATCAAAAAGATGATGTGTGATAAAATAATTATTGGAGAACATTTATGTTAAAGTACAGAAAAGCTGCAATTGAAAAAGTAAAGCGAGATCTAAAAATTGGATTAGTTTTATTTAAAACGATTACTTTGACCTTAATGATAACTTATTTGATTTTCGCTCTATCTTTAGGAATTGGAAATTTAATAATTAACATCGTTTTAATGGTGATAGTTTCTATCTATTTTACTTTTTATTTAGTTAATCTAAAGTTTCAATTTAAATGGTTTAGAAACATTGTTAAAAAGTACTACAAAATCATAAGACTTATTCTTCTAGCTTGTTCACTTTTTATCGCACTATATGAACTTTATATTACAATAAACGATGTTAATACGGTTACAATCATTTTAATAACATTATTAATTATCTTTTGGCTATTACAAGTAGTAATCGAAGTAATCTATCGCTTAGTGATTAATGAAATTGATCTTTTAGTTCAAGCGATTGCATAAGATAAAGAAAGTGCATTGAAGCCAGTTAAAAAGATTTTTTAAAACAGAAGAAGTAAAAACTAAAAGTAAAAAGATTCTTCGCTTAGAAAAAAAGATGGAAAAGGTAAAGCAAAAAGAAGACAATAAGACCGACAAAAAAACGAAAATTCTTTAAAAAAAGTTAATAATCTTATCTATTAATATAGATAAGATAAATATTTAATGATAAACTTATTCAAGTGCAACAAGGCTATCGATTTAATTGTTTAAAACTAAAAAAAGCAATAAAAAAACCTCGAACTTAATCGAGGATTAATTGTGGTTTGGAGCAAGTGACGGGAATCGAACCCGCATAACCACCTTGGCAAGGTGGTGTTCTACCACTGAACTACACCTGCGTTGCTTGAATATTATAAGACACAATTTGGATTTGTGTCAATAGGTATTTTTAAAAAAATGAGAGGAAATTTATGGACACTAGAAAAGAACTTGCAAATTTGATTTTTCCACACATTACTGAGTCACTTGAAGACTTGGAAAATAGATATCCTGAACGTGAATTAAAAGAAGGAATGAAGGTTACTCGTTTCGCTCCATCTCCAACTGGATTTTTACATACAGGAAGTTTATTTACATCATTAGTAGCTTCTAAAATTGCAAAAGATACAAATGGTATTTTTTATACTAGACTTGAAGATACAGATACAAAACGTGAAATTGAAGGTAGCGATAAACTTTTATTAAGACAATTAAAAGAGTTTGATATTATTCCTAATGAAGGATATTTAGGCGATTGCGAAGAAGGAATTTATGGCCCTTACGTTCAATCAAAAAGAAAAACAATTTACGAAACGGTTATTAAAGAACTTTTAATCAGGGGAGACGCATATCCTTGTTTCTTAACTGAGACTGAATTAACCGAATTAAGAGAAGAGCAAACTAAAAATAAAGAAATTACTGGTGTTTACGGTAAATATGCTAAGTATCGTGATTTAGCTCCAGAAACAGCTATTGAATATATTAAAGAAGGAAAACCTTTTGTTATTAGATTTAAATCAAGAGGTAATCATCTAAATAAAATTAAAGTTCACGATGAAATAAGAGGCGATTTATTATTAACCGAAAACGATCAAGATATCGTTATTTTTAAAGGTGATGGATTACCTACATACCATTTTGCTCATATTTGCGATGATCATTTTATGCACACAAATTTAGTTACTAGAGGAGAAGAATGGTTACCTTCACTTCCGATTCATATTGAAATGTTCAAAGTTTTAGGATTTAAAGCTCCTAAGTATGCTCATTTACCTGTTATTATGAAATTAGATAACGGAAATAAACGTAAATTGTCAAAACGTAAAGACCCTGAAGCTAGTGTTGATTTCTTCTTAAAAGAAGGTTATGAACCAAAAGCACTTTTAGTTTATTTGATGACAATTGCTAATTCTAATTATGAAGATTTTATCGTTCAAACTAAGGATTATGATTTAAATCATTTTAAATTCTCTTTAAAGAAAATGTCACTTGATGGTGCTTTATTCGATAACGACAAATTAATTTTCTATTCAAAAGAGATTTTAAGCAAAATGACTAAAGAAGAAATTGGTTCTAAGTCATATGAGTATGCAAAAAAATATGATGAAAAATTATTAAAATTCATTGAGAAAGATTACTCCAAATATTTAGAAATTTTAAATATCGAAAGAGAGAAGAAAAATCCTAGAAAGGATTATGCTAAATATAGTGATATCTATCCTGTAATTTCATTTTTTGATCAAGATGAATTTAATAAGTTAGTAGAAGATAATACACTCGAATTTAATCAAAATATTTCTAAAGAAATCGTTTCTAAATTCTTGAATTCTTATCTTGGTAACTACGCATTAGAAAATGATGAAAATACATGGTTCCAAAATGTAAAGGCTATTTCGGGCGAATTTGGATTCTGTGGCGACAACAAACTTTATAAACAAGATCCAAGTGCGTATGTAGGAAATGTAAATGATGCTTGTGAAATCCTTCGTGTCACATTAGTTGGAAGAAAAGTAACACCTAATTTATTCGCTATTATGAAAATTTTAGGTGAAGAAGAAATCACAAGAAGAATTAAGTTGGTTTTAAATACATTATAAGAACGAAAATGCAGCTCATATGGGCTGCATTTTAACTATAAAAATATTTTAAATTTTTGAATTTTTTGGTATTATTATAACGCTGCTGCGTTGGAGAAGTGGCTTAACTCAACGCCCTCTCAAGGCGTCATTCACGGGTCCGAATCCCGTACGCAGTACCATATTTTGAAACTATAGATTAATATTTTGATATATTAATCTTTTTTATTTTGGAAAAAACTTTAAAAATATTAATATGTCCGATAGCTTTAAATGAGACCTAGACGATAAATTACTGTTATTAATAAATACATTTTATGCGCCAAGCCAATAGATAGTTTTTGATATGAATCTTTAATTGCTTCAAAAAGTAATGACGCCTTCTTTTTTAAAAAAATAATAAAGAAGTACATTAACTGCTTTGTTTTAATACAAAATCACTTTATATAATTAAATAATCGTGTTTTGTAATGCTTTTAATGATTAAGTTCGCTAACTGAGATACTTAATTAGAATATGCTGTCAATAAAATTACAATATTTGTTGACTCAAATTTCAAATTGCTTAAAATTAATTAGTCATGACTAACTAGCGTGATTTAGGAGATGATATGAAGATTGAAAAGGAAAGAAAAATAGTAAAATTGATGATTGAACTATATTATGACAAGAAGCTTAAACATCAATTTGAAGACGAAAAAAACGATTTAATCAAATACGTAAATTTTCGATTGGACAAGTGTCCTTTTCAAGATAAAAAAACATTCTGTTCGAAATGCAAGATTCATTGTTATCAAGACGCTTATAAAGAAAAGATTAAAAAAGTTATGCGATACAGCGGTCCAAGAATGCTTTTCTATCATCCGGTTTTATTATTTAAGCATCTGTTTACTTCAGGTAAGTCAAAATAAATTTATAAATTGAATGGTCTAAACCATATATTTGTTATGTTGCTATAAAAGCAATCGATAAAGCATAAGATAAAGTTAGTTAGAACTAACAACTGCAAGGAGAATAAAGGAATGTATAAGAATAAAATTATAAGATTTATTTTGTTGATTATCGGATTTATATCTTTGGGGCTAGGAATAATAGGAATAGTAATTCCGATTTTACCTACTGTACCTTTTTTATTACTTACTAGTTTTTGTTTTGTTAAATCGAGTGAAAAGTTTAATAAGCGGTTCCTCAATAGCAAAATCTACAAAAAGTATTTGGAAAATTTTCAAAAAAATAAAGTAATGACAGTTAAAAGCGAAGTGATATTGATTTCCTCTGTCTCCGCTTTATTAATGACTTCACTTTATTTCGTTAATAATTTAGCGATGACTATAGTTTTTCCTTTAATCATAACTTTTAAATGTGCTTATTTTGTTTTTATGGTTAGACCAGTTACAAAAGAAGAGTTTATTAGGCTAAAGGAGAATTTGAGAAAGGAAGTGGAGCAAGATGTTAGATAAAGAATTATTGAATTACATATCTGAAAAAAAGAAATATCTATACTTAATTACTTTTTTTAATGTGATTGGATTGTTGATTAATGTAGGAACAACTTTCTTATTATCTTTTATGATAAAAGATTTCATTGATCAAAATTATATTGATGCAATCGTAAAAATTTGTGTTTCTATAGGGTTAATTGTTGTTAGAATTGTCCTATATAAATTATCATCATTTTTATCAACTAGTTTAGCAAATTATGTAACGTATAAATTAAGAAACGATACCTATCTCAAATATTTAAAAGTTCATGGGAAAACACCTTTTTCAATTCAAGAGATGGCTCAACTTTCTACTGAAGGAATAGAACAACTTAGATTATATTTTTCAACATATATCCCTTCATTTTTTTATGCAATGATTGCTCCGATTCTTCTTTTTATTATTTTTGTATTTATTGACTACAAGGTTGCTTTAATTTATTTAGCAGCAGTTCCTTTAATTCCTATTTCAATAATTTTAGTTTCTAAACGGGCGAAAAGAATTTTTAATAAATATCGGGATCAATATACTTCTTTAGGTGATTCATTTTTGGATAACGTTTATGGAATGAAAGAATTAAAAATATTCACTTTTGATAAAGCTAAAGAAGAAAAGATGAAAGAAGAAAGTGAAGAATTTAGAAAAATAACAATGAAAGTTTTAACTATGCAACTTGCATCAATCACAATTATGGATTTAGTTGCTTATGGTGGAGCTGGATTGGGAATTATTTTATCACTTATAGCGATGCAAAATGGCTTAAGTGTTTATTTAACATTATTTTTGATTCTTGTTGGTGCTGAATTCTTTTTACCTTTAAGAGGGTTAGGAAGTAGTTTTCATGTTGCAATGAATGGAGCGACAGCTGGAAAAAAAGTAATTAAATTATTAAATGAAAATGACTATGTTGATGGCACAAAAAATATTCAAGAAATTAAAAACATTAAGGTTAAAAATTTAAGCTTTTCTTATGAAGATGAAAAAATCTTGGATGATATTTCTTTAGAATTATCAACGGGATTTAATAGTATAGTTGGAGTATCAGGAAGTGGAAAATCCACTCTAGCGAAATTAACTTCAAAAATCCTTAAAGCAAATGAAGGCGAAATATTATTTGATGATCTTAATATTGATGAAATTCAATCAAATTCTTTTTACGAAAAGGTCTGCTATGTGAGTAATAATTCGTTCTTGTTTCATACTTCAATTAGAGAAAATTTTAAGTTTTATAATTCACGTTTAAGTGATGAAAAAATGCTTTCGCTTTTAAAAGAAGTGAGACTAGAAAATCTATCATTAGATTCAGTGATTAACGATACAATATCTAATATTTCTGGTGGAGAAAAACAAAGATTAATTTTAGCATTTTATCTATCTAAAGAATTTGATTTTTATATATTCGATGAGGCTACATCTAATATTGATGTCGAAAGCGAAGAAATTATTTTAAACAAGATTTACGAGTTAAGTAAATCTAAGATTGTTTTATTTATTTCACATAGATTAAAAAGTGTAATTAATAGCAACAATATTTATTACCTTGGAAATAAAAAGATTATTGCAAATGGAGATTTTAAGTCTTTAAAAGTGAAATGTGTTGAATTTGCAAGGTTGTATGACTATCAAAATAATTTAGAAAGCGAGGCTAAGTATGAAAAAGCGTAATGTATTTAAAGTAATATATGAACTTATTAAGTTTGTTGGCCCTTTCATTTACGTAATTTTATTCGCTACATTACTTGGAACACTTGGGTTTATTCTCGCTATGAATATAACTATTTTTGGCGCTTTAGCTATTGTAAAATTTATGGGAGTTGAAGTGTATTGCTCTTATTTAACGATCTTTTTAATCATTGGAATAAGTGGGATTTTTAGAGGTGTAATAAGATACGGAGAACAATATTTTAATCACTTTATGGCCTTTAAACTTTTAGCACTTATAAGAAACAAATTATTTCATAAATTAAGAGAGCTTTCTCCAAGTAAACTTGATGCTAAAAATAAAGGCGAGATCATTTCTTTATTACAAAGCGATATTGAAACATTAGAAGTATTTTATGCTCATACAATTTCTCCTTTATTAATCGCGGTTTTAACATCTACAACAGTTTTCCTTTTTATTGGATTTATGACTTCTTGGTATTTAGCTTTAATTGCTTTATTAAGTTATATTATTTTAGGAGTAATCGTTCCGACAATTTATTATCTTGTCAGCAATAAATATGGCAAAAAATATAGAAGTGAACTTGGTAAATTTGAAGAATTTTATCTTGACTCGATTTATGGATACTATGAAATTTTATCAAGCAATAATGAAAATAATCGAATTAAGGAAATGAATAAAAAGTCAAAATCTTTAATTGAATTAAATACAAAACTTGAAAATAAAGGTGCTTTCTTTAAAAACGTTACTACAACTGTAATTTTATTAATGAATTTGTTAATAATTGGAGTTGGTGGTGTTTTGATTAAGGAAAATTTAATAGCTTCACCTAATATAATTTTAGCTTTTGTTGCCTTAACTTCATCTTTTGGAAGTGTATTAGCGTTAAGTCAATTGCCAGGTAACTTAGCAATGACTTTTGCTAGTGGAAATAGAGTTATTGATTTATTAGAAGAAAAGCCTCAAGTCATTGATTCGGCTAATCCTCTTACTTTTGAATTTAATAAATTAGAAGTTAAAAACATAACTTTTAAGTACGATGATGAAGTAATTTTAAAACATCTATCTTTAGAAGTTAATAAAAATGAAATTGTTGGAATTTTAGGGCCTAGTGGAAGTGGGAAATCTACTTTATTAAAATTATTGATGCGTTTTTATGATCCTAGTGAAGGTGAAATTTTATATAACGAGCGAAACATTAAAGATATTAAGATTGAAAATATTTATAATAATGTAAATTTGTTTTCCCAAACGACTTATTTATTTAGAGGAACCATTTTAGAGAATTTATTAATTGCTAATCCATCAGCGTCTAAAGATGAAGTGATTGAAGCCACTAAAAATGCTAGTATTTATCAATATATTTTAAATTTACCCAAGGGATTTGATACTAAAATCAGTGATTTAAAAGACAACTTCTCAAGTGGAGAAAAACAACGTTTAGGATTAGCAAGAGTATTTTTAAGAAAACCAAAATTATTACTTTTAGATGAAGCAACTTCAAACATTGATGCAATTAATGAAGGCATTGTTTTAAATGCCTTGAAAAAATATAAAGGTGAAATGTCTATTGTAATTATTTCTCATAGAGCATCTACTTTATCGATTTGTGATCGAGTATATAAAATTAATGAGGCTAGATAAATGGAACATAGACTCATTGGTATTATTATTTCTTTAACAGTTGTACTATGTGCTTTAGGAATAATAGTTTATAGATATTTTAAAAATAAAAAGAAAAAAACTGATGACTAAAAATTATAATTAATGATAATTATTACATGTATTTAAATTAATAAATATCATAAAAAGCTCGATGGAATCAAATCTTTGCTGCTCATTAGATTTGCATTATAGTGAAGCGTTATTTGATGGTTGCAAGTGTTTTTTAAGGGGCTATAGATGCTCTATAGGCCGAAATAAAGGCACTTTTAGTAATAATAGTATTTGAAGGTAGTTAAATACCTTTTAATAAAAGAGGGCCTTAAAACGAAAATGTGTAGCTTTTCTAATCTTTACATTTTGATAAACGAATGTTATATGAGACAATCTAGAGGTGAGGTAGAAAAATGAATAAAAATATAGAAAAAGAATTAATTGAATTAAAAAAGATATTAACTAAGAAGCAAAGATTATCTCATATGATTGAAGTTATTAATTTCGATCAAGAAACTCAAGCTCCTTTTAAGGGAATTGAAGAGCATGGTAAAGATATCATTGAACTTCAAGCTCAAATTTTCAAATTAACAAATTCTAAGAAATACAAAGATTTAGTCGTTAACTTATATGAAAGTCTCAACGAAATTGAATGTAAATATGATAAAAGATTAATCACATTACTTCATGATAACTATTTAAGAAATAAAAATATAACTCCAGCGATCCAAAATAAGATTTCATCAATTTATAGCGAAGCATATTTAAGTTGGATAAACGCTAAAGAAAAGAAAGATTATTCTTTATTTAAACCAACTCTTGAAAAAATTGTCGAAGCTACAAATTTAAAATTGGAATTAAGTAAACTTCCAACAAAAGGAAATAAACTTAATGATTTAATGGAAGAATATGAAGGTGATATGACAACTGATCTTCTTGATAATTTCTTTAATGAATTAAAAGAAGCTATTGTTCCTTTACTTAAAAAGATTCAATCTTCAGATGTTAAAATTAGAACCGATTTTACTACAAGAAAAGTTGATAAATATAAACAAATTGAGTTTGGTAAATATTTATTAGATGTTATCGGCTATGACTTAAGTAGAGGTGCTTTAGGATTTAGTGAACATCCATTTACAACTTCAATTAGTCAAAACGATCATAGAGTAACAACCCACGTTTATGAAGATAATTTCATTTCTAATATATATTCAGTTGTTCATGAAGGTGGACATGGAATTTTTGGCCAAAATGTATCAGAAAAAAGTTATAAACATTTTGTCGATGGCACTCGCTCATTAGGCGAAGACGAAAGTGTTTCTAGATTCTTCGAAAATAGAATCGGCCGCTCTAAAGAATTTATCCATCTTATTTATCCAAAATTTAAAGAAATGTTTGCTCCTACATTTGACGATGTAAGTGAAGAAGAACTTTATTTAGCAGTTAATGAAGTAAAACCAGGTTTGATAAGAACTGAAGCAGATGAATTAACATATACACTTCATATTATTATTAGATATGAAATTGAAAAAGAAATTGTTAATGGAAATATATCTTTAGAACATTTAAATGAATTATGGAACAAAAAATATGAAGAATATTTAGGCGTTAAAGTTGATAACGACGCTAATGGAATTCTTCAAGATATTCATTGGACTGGTGGATTTGGATATTTCCCAACATACGCTATAGGTAATGCATATAACGCAATGTATTTTAATCGTATGAAAAATGAAGTTAATGTTAAAAAATTAATTTTAGAAAATAACATTAAAGAAATTGTTAAATGGATGAAAGAAAATGTATTTGATAGTGCTACTTATCTTTCACCTAAAGAATGGATTAAAAGTTTAACTCTTCGTGAATTAGATCCAACAGATTTTAAAGAATACTTGGTTGAAAAATATTCTGAAATTTATAAACTTTAACGAATTTAAGGCCTGCTATAAGTAAAAACGCTTAATTTGCAGGCTTTTTATGTGCACATAATTCAGTTTACTTGTCAAATGCTAATTGAAAATCAAATCTAAGGAATATTTTAACCTCCTTAAATTGATTAAAAATTAGCAGTGCGATGACACTAAATGACAAATAGAAGAACGTTATGAGTGTATAAAAATTTATTAAATGTAACAGAAAAAATATAAAAGAAATTGAAGCCTTACATGTTAAAAGTAGCCAAATTAATTATGTAGAAAGTTCAAAAGATTCAATTGAAAAAATCTATTAAATTCCCTTTTTGGAATGCTGCAGGAATTTATAAAGATAACTTTTTAATTGGATTTGCAGTGTATGTATTATATAAATATAGTTACCAATATGAACTTTGGCTTGATAGATTTTTTATAGATGAAAAATATCAAGGACATGAATATGGAAAAGAAGCTTTATTAGCTTTAATTGAAAATATCAAAATTGAATTTGAATATGATATATTGTTTTTAAGTGTTTATGAAAATTATTTACTTGAATTTGATTTTAATGAATCTTTAGATATCAACGGTGAACTTGTAATGACTAAAAAGATTCGATAATAAGCACTTAATCTAACGATGGCGATCTATTTTGTTAATATTAGTATCATAAAACTAAATGAAATATTATTGTAAGAAGTGACACATAAATGTTATCTTTTAATAGGTTAAATTATGAGTGAAAACGTAAAAAACATTAATGTTGCAATTGTTGATGATAACTTAAAAGATCAAGCGGCAACAAAAGAAGCTTTAATTCAATATCAAAAAGATACACCTAATGTAAAATTTGATATTAGTTTTTTTGATGACGGAAATAAGTTTTTAAATTCCAACGTTCATTCATATGATATTGTGTTTATGGATATGATTATGCCTTCTTTTGATGGCATTCAAACTTCATTATCTTTAAGAAAAGTGTCGATGTATACGAATATTATTATCATTTCGTCTTCGCCAGATTTCGCAATTAAAGGTTATAGTGTTGACGCTTTAGGTTATGTATTAAAACCAATTAATTATAAATTCATGAAAACAATTGTTGATAAAGCAATATCGAATATTAAAAATAACGAAGAAGCTTACATAGTTTTAAATGTCCAAGGCGAAAAGAAAAAAATCCTTATGAGAGATATTCTTTATACCGAAGTCATGAATCACGACTTAATAATCGTTACTAATGAAGGTGAAATTAGAACAAGATTATCTTTAGAAGAATTTTCAGCTAAATATTCTCGTTATGGTTTTAGTAAATGTCATCGATGCTATTTAGTAAATTTAAAACATGTCACATCTTTTAATAATAACGAAGTTATTGTAGGTGATTATACAATTCCACTTTCTAGATTAAGAAAGAAACAATTCGAAGAAGATTTTTATGACTTTTTAGGAGAATCCATATGACACAAGGATTCTTTTTCTTATATTATCTTTGTCGATTTATATTACCTTTATCGATAAATGAGTGTTTATTTTTACCTTACATTGAAAGAAGGAAATATTTTTGGATAATTTTTCCTATTTGTTTTGCTCTTTTTATATTAGCAACGTTTTTAATTACATATTTTAATATTGATATAATTTTAGGCGGGTGGTTTAGATTTAATTTCTTAATGATTTTTATTTTATCTTTAATTCCGTTCTTAGTAAGTACAAAAGTTGGATTAAAACAAATGTTTTTCTTCGCGATGGCAAGTTATGCTATGCAAAATCTAGCAGATAAAAGTACAGCTTTTTTAATCGTTGGTATTAATGTCTCACTTTATGGATATGATAGTTTATTAATTTTCTTATTTGGGAATTTATTTTTCAGTATTTTATTCTATTTAATTTTCGTTTTAAGAACTGAAAATCATAGTTTAGATGCAATGAATAATAAATATATTTATACGTTAATGGGTATCACAATATTAATTGTTTATGTGTTAAGTATGTATGCTCCAGTTGTAGAATCTTTTGATAGAACGTTTATTACGATCTCAATTTATTCGATTACATCGTGCTTATTGCTATTAATTACCCAATTTAATCTATTTAATTTTGGTTTTTTAGAGTATGAAAAGAAAACGTTAGTTAATCTGCTTGATAAAGAAAATGAATATTATAAACAAGTCAAAGCTAACATCGATTCGATAAATATTAAAACTCACGATTTAAGACATCAAATTCGTGATTTAAGACAAGTTGTAACTGAAGAAAATGAAGTTAGGGCTCTTGATGATTTGGAAAAAGAAGTTCAAATTTATGATAATTCAATTAAAACAGGTAATCCTACTTTAGATATTTTAATTCAAGATAAGAAATTTTATTGTCATAAACATGACATAGTATTTTCTAGTTTAATAGATGGCGAAGCTTTAAATTTTATGGATCAAATGGATATTTATTCTTTGTTTGGTAACTTATTAGATAATGCTATACAAGCTGTTTTAAAATTACCAAAAGATAGAAGAGTTGCTCAACTTAATGTTAAAACAAAACAAGGATTTGTAATTATCCAAACAATAAATGCTCATGATGGCAAAGTTAAATTTTTAAATGATATGCCTATAACGACTAAAGATAATTCCTTACATGGTTTTGGAAGTAAATCTATAGTGTATATAGCAAAAAAATATAATGGTAAAGTCACTTTTAAGTCAAAAGATGATGGTTCTTTTGAAGTAAATGTTTTCTTACCAATCAAATAAAATATACATCTCGCGTAATTTTTTTGTTCATTCACGCCTATTTATGACACGATAATTTTAAAAATACCTAAAATGAAAGCGCTTTCAAATGATGTGGGTTATTAGTTTTTAAAGTCCATATCGAATTTAGGAGAATAACATGGCAAAAAAATTTTCGAAAAAGAAACTTTTAGGAATTTGGATTCCTTGCATTTCAGCAGCAACTGTTTTAGGTCTTGCTTTTGAAATTGTTTCTAACAACAGCTACTTATCAAACATTTTTGATATTTATCTTGGAAGAGGTGAAATCGTCAAAACACAAGCTGAAGGTACTGAAGGTTGGGACACACAATACTATAAGAAAAAACTTAATAGTAGTGATGAAAGTAAAGCAGCAGGCGAAAAATTAACTGAAGAAATTTGTAATGAAGGATTCGTTTTACTTAAAAATGATGGTACTTTACCAATCAGCACTAACAAAGAAATTACTTTATTAGGAAGAGGAAGTATTGATTCAGTTTATGGTGGAAGTGGAAGCGGTAACGTTGATGCATCTAAAGCTGCTACTCCAAAATCAGGATTAGAAAAAGCTGGATTTAAAGTTGATAGTGGTGCTTATGATTTCTATAAAGGAATCGAATTAAAAGATTATCCAAAAACAAATATCGTTATGGATAATCATGAAAAAAGCCAATATTTTATTGGTGAAGTACCTGCTTCAAAATTCACATTCGATATTAAAAAAGATAACGTTGCTTTAGTTGTCGTTTCTAGAGGTGGAGGAGAAGGTGGAGATCTTTCAACTGATTTAAAAAGAGATTTAAATACAACTCAATCAAAAGAAATTTTAAAAAGTTCACCAAATGCAAAATCAGAAGCAAATAATTACGCTGATGGACAACACCAACTTGAATTAACTAAAGAAGAAAAAGATGTTATCTCTTTCGCTAAAGAAAACTATTCAAAAGTTGTCGTTGCAATTAATAGTAGTAACGCAATGGAACTTGGTGATTTAGATAAAGATGAAAAAATTAGTGGTATTGTTTGGTGTGGAAGTGCTGGAAGTACTGGATTTAATGCTTTAGGTAGCATTTTAGCTGGTAAAGTTAACCCTTCAGCAAGTTTACCTGATATTTATGTTGAAGATTTAACTAAAGATCCTACATTTGTTAACTTCAGTAGAAATGGAATTCACGCATACACTGGCATCAATAAAGAAGGCCAAGTCGGACAAGGTGATGCTGCCAACTATGGTTATACAGCTCATTTTGTTGAATATGAAGAAGGAATTTACGTTGGCTATAAATATTATGAAACAGCTAGCGAAGAAGGATTTATCAATTATGATGATGCAGTAGTTTATCCATTTGGTTATGGTTTAAGCTATACTACTTTCGAAAAAGAAATCACAAAATCAACTGTAAGTGGTGATTTTATTGAGCTTGAAGTTAGAGTTAAAAATACAGGTAATGTCGCTGGAAAAGAAGAAGTTCAATTATATTACACAGCACCATATACAAAGGGTGGAATTGAAAAAGCTAGCACAAACCTTTTAGAATTTGGCAAAACTTCAACATTAGAACCAAATCAAGAAGTATTCTTAAAGTTTAAAATTAATGTTGAAGATATGGCTTCATATGATTATAAAGTTAATCAAGCTTATGTTTTAGATAAAGGAACATACAAGATTCAAGTTAAAGAAAATTCACATGAAGTTACTAAATTTAACAACGAAGAACAAACATTCGAATTTAAATTAAATGAAAAAATCTTTAAAAATGGTAGAACAAGTGACTTTGAATTTAGCGGAAACCAATTCAATGATGTAAATGCTAAATTTAGTGATACACCTACTACAGGAAAAGCTACAAATATGTCACGTAGCAATTTCAAAGACACATATCCATCAGCTCCAGTTGAAGCTGATGCTGATCCTAAAAATACACTTGGTGATTTTGGAACAATCGAAGAATTAATTAAACCTTATACAAATAAAAACAATGAAGGAGATGTTCAACCAACAGTTGGTGCATCAAACGGCATTGGTTCAATTGATTTAAGAGGATTAGATTATACAGATGACACATGGGATTTATTATTAGATCAACTTACAGATGAAGATTATAAAAAAGCAGCTGAATATTTAAATAGATGCGCATTCAATACTCCAGCAATTGAAAGCATTAGTAAACAAGCAACAGAAGATCATGATGGTCCTCAAGGATTCTCAGTCATGTGGGGAAACCGTCCAAATGCATGTGCATATATGTCAGAACCAATTTTAGCTGCTACATTCAATAAAGAATTAGCTAAAAAAATGGGTGAAACAGTTGGTGAAGAAGCACTTCAACTTGGATATACAGGTTGGTATGGACCAGCTATGAATACACATCGTAGTGCATTTGCTGGAAGAAACTTCGAATACTATAGTGAAGATGGTGTATTAGGCGGATTAATTGCAGCTGAAGTTGTTAAAGGATCAGCAGAAAAAGGATGTGTTGCTTACCTTAAACACTTTGCTGTAAATGATCAAGAAGCATTTAGAAATGGTAATCTTTGTACATGGTTAAACGAACAAGCTTTAAGAGAAATTTACTTAAAACCTTTCGAATTAGCTATTAAGAACTCTTCAGTTACTGTAAATTATATCAGTGATGAATTAGGAACTGTTTCTCAAAAAGAAATTAAAGGCGCTAAAGCTGTCATGTCTTCATTCAATAGAATCGGAACAACTTGGGCAGGAGGAAGCAAAGCCCTTATGACAAATGTTTTAAGAGGTGAATGGGGCTTTGAAGGTGTTGCTGAAAGTGACTTCAACCTTTATGGATATATGGATGCTGATCAAGGTATAAGAGCTGGAACAGATATACAATTAACTTTCGTAAAACCATTTGCAGATACAGAAAGTGCAACTGCTAGACAAGCAATTAGAAAATCAATTAAAAACGTTACATATATGTCAGTTTATAGTAACGCAATTAATGGTGTTGCAGCTGGAACAATTATCACACGTACAATGTCACCATGGAGAATCGGTACAGTAGCAGCAGATGTTTGCTTATTCACATTTGCTTTAAGTGGATTAGTTTATGTCTCATTTAGAATGTACAAATTCAAAAAAATGGGTGATGTAGTTGTTTCTGAATAGTTAAAACAATAAAAATGATAAGAACTTATGGGATTAAAACTGTAAGTTCTTTTTTTGTAGTTGAAACGATGAAATTAAAAAAATATTGATGAAATCAATCTTTTAATGACATAGATTAACTTTTCTTAAATTTTATAAAGTAGATAAAAAGTGCTTATTAAACTATAATAATTAAGAACGTAAATAACGTTATTAGGGGTTTTAATGATTGAGTTAAGTAATGTTTCTAAACATTTTATACAACATGATGGTAGTAAATTAGAAATCTTAAATGGTGTAAATTATACTTTTAAGGACAGTGGTTTATATACAATTTTAGGATATTCTGGCAGTGGTAAAACTACTTTATTAGACATAATCGGCGGAATTGATGATCCAACGAGTGGTGATATTTTTTATAATGAGAAAAAAGTAAATGAAATACCATCAAATGCTAAATCGGATTATTTAAATGAAATTGTTTCATTTATTTTTCAATCAAATAATATTATTGAATCCTTAAATGTTGAAGAAAATATTCTTTTGTCTTTATCAGCTAGAAAAATAAAAAAAGAAGAAATTCAAGAAAAGCTTAGCGAAGTTTTAAACCTTTTGAAAATAGAAAATAAAAGATATTCAAAAGTAAAATTTCTTTCTGGAGGAGAAAAGCAACGCGTCGCTATTGCTAGAGCGTTAATTAAAGGTTCAAAAATCATTTTAGCAGATGAACCAACAGGTAGTTTAGATGAAGAAACTAGTGTTGAAATAATGAAAACACTTAGTGAAATAAGCAAAGATCATCTTGTAATTTTAGTAACGCATAATGTTGATTTAGCAAAAGAATATGCTGATGTTATATTAACTTTGAAGAATAAAAATATTAGCGAAACTTTTGCTAAAAATTCAAATAGTAACGATATAGACGATACTTTAACGACATCAGAAAATCAAATAATTAGAAGGTTATCGTTTTTAAATAAATGTAAACTTGCTTTTACTAATTTTAAAGCGCGTAAATTTAAAACTGGAATAATTGGTTTTGCTCTTCTTATGATTATTACAATTATTTCCTCGACTTGCTTAATTAGTGATGGCTTTTCTAATTATTTAAAAGATATTAATGACTTATCTTTTTCGAAATATCCGATTTCAATCGAACCGTATATTACGAATATTGATTTACTTTTAAATCCAGAAAATAATAAAGATCATAATTCTGATTATTTAGATAAGCCTTTTCATATTAATATAAATGAAGCTGGCACTGTTCTTACAAAAAATAATATTAACTATAAACTCATTGAACATTTAGAAAAAATGGATTCTAAATATAAAAAGAATCTTGTATATACAAAAAATTATACTTTAGATGCTTTAGTTAAAAGTAATTATGAGGATATAAATCATGTTGAAGTGGGTTCTTATTCTTTTAGTGAAAGAACATTTAATGATTCTATAAATTACTTCAATGTTTTACCTGAAAATGAAAAAGTTCTTAATGAAGACTATGTTTTAATTAAAGGTAGAGCGCCTCAAAATAAAAATGAAGCGATTTTAATTGTCGGGCAAGATCATTCATTAAGTGAAAATTATATTACTTCGTTTGGTTTAAGCAGTTATTTAAATAAAAAAGATTTATCTGTAGATGATTTTTTAGGTTTAACATATAAATTTATTCCACAAAATAAATACTATACTCAATTAGCTAAAACGAAAGCTGTAGATGGGATATTTTTTAAACGTGAATATCAATTAATTAATGAAGGTAAAGATTTAAATTCTTTATATAAATTAATCGAAGAAAATATTGATATTCTCCAATCTTTAAATTCATCAGATGAATTAACTTCCACACCTGAAGGTGTTGATTTTTTAAAGAAATTATATCCTTATTTAGATAAAGAAGTAGTTTACGACTTAGATAAGATTAATTTCAATGATAAAGATCAAGTTGAAGAACTTTTATTATCTTTAATTTCACATAGAAACTTAAAATGTTACAAAGAAAAAACTGGAGAAAGTTTAAGAAGAATTTATGAAGAAGATAACCAAAATAAAGCTACTATAGTTGGTGTTTATAAATTAGATAATGAAAAATTAATCAGTTCTTTTGCTCCTGGAATTTATTTTGATAGCGATATATTAAATGATGCTTATTTAGCAAATCATCCAGAATGGAAAGATGTTGATAATGATGGAATTTATACAAGTAAAGATGATAAAAGATCATATATCATGAGAGATTTTGAATCTAATTTTTTCATAACTTATGATGGTACTTTTACAATAAACACACCAACAATTTTAGATGAAATTGTAATGAAAACTAACGATTTCACTAGTTATTTTAATAACGTAAAAAGTTTAGGGCTAATCGACTATGTAAGCGCCATTACATACTATCCAAGTAACAACAGCGAAAAAGAATATTTTATAAATTATATTGATGAATTCAATAAAATGGCAACAGACACATCAGATATAATTACCTTATTTGATGTGAGTGGAATGTCCTTTGATATGACTTTAGAAATATTTTCTATTGTTACAAAAATACTTATAATCATTTCGATTTTAATCGCTTTTATTTCTATAATTTTAGTGGGCGTAATCCTTTATGATTTTATAAATAATGAGATTTATAATATTGGAATTTATATGTCTTTAGGAATAAGAAAAAGTGATATAAGAAGCATCAATGCTTTAGAAGGAATTATTATGAGCTTATTCGCTTCAGGCATTGGAATTGGATTAAGTTATTTGATTTTATTTTCAATGTCGAATTTCTTAAAACCAACATTAAATTTCTTTGGTGGTTTTTCGCTTATGAATATTACTCCATTTGTTTTTTGGCTAATTGTTTTAATTAGTTTCTCTTTAATTATTATTCTTCATTTTTTACCGATATTTAAAATTAATAAACTTACAATAAAAGAGATTTTACGTAAGTGATTTTCAAATATCTGTCACTTATGATATGAGTTTCAAAATACTATAATATATATATCAAATTTAAGGGGTGATTTTTTTATGCTTAGAAAAAAATTTTATTTAACACTTAATTTATTACTTGGAGGATCTTTTTTAGTTACCCAAGGATTAACAAGCTGTGAAGCTACCAAAGAAAAATTTAGTATTTTCTTAACTCAAAATTATGATGGAGGAGGAATTGTTAAATCAGACAAAACTCAAGGTGAAGTCGGTGAAACTGTAAAAATTGAAGTTGAACTTAACGATGGATATACTGTCGCACATATAAAAGTTAATGGAGAAATAAAATCCCAAGGAGTTACAACTTTTGAATTTCAACCTGTATCAGGTGAAAACAAGGTTGAAGTTGTTTTTGCTGATGAGCACGGAACGATTATTGATCCAGGTGCAAAACCAATCAAAAACCAATTCGAGTTACATATAATTCTTAATGGAAATCATGGTGTTGTTGAAGCTGATAAATTAAAAGGAAAAGTTGGTGAAACTGTAAATGTAACCATTAATCCTGATCCAGGATATGAAATTAAAAGTATTGAATTTAATAAAGTTGAATATAGCTTAGATACTAGAACTTTTACACCTGTTGAAGGCAAAAATAAATTAAAAGTTAGTTTTAAAAAAGTGGAAGAAGTTCATTATGACTGGTCGCTTGATGTAGTTCATAATGAAGGAGGTGTAGTTACTCCTAGTGCAATTCAAGGTAATAAAGACGAAAAAATTGAAGTTGAAATTACTCTTAAACCTGAATACATTGTTGACAAGATTATTTTTAACAATAAAGATTTTAATGTTGATACTAGATTATTTACACCAGTAGATGGAGTAAATAAACTTGAAGTTAAATTTATTCATGAAAGCGCACTTAGCAAATTAGATAAAGGGTTTGAACTTACTGGTAAACTTGTAAAAGAACATGAAACAGATATCAAAACTCCAGAAGAATTTATAGAAGTATTAAATGGATTAGAAACATTTAGCAAAGCATTTTATTTTATTAATGGTGAATGGGAATATTCAGTAAATAATCATCCTGAGTTTGCTACTTTACCTCAAAAAACAGGTGTTACTAAAAAAGAATTACTTGATGCTGATAAAATCGTTTTCAACAGAACTTTAGAAAAAATTTCACAAAATAAATATGATTGGAGTAATAAAGACGATGTAAAAGAAATCATGACATACTTCAAAAATGTCTATGATAACATGTCTTTACCAGTTTGGTATACTTGTGTAGCTGCTTTCTATTTTGGTACCACAGTTATTGTTAACGATTTTAATTACTTTGAAAATACGAACAATTTCATATCTATGCAATATGTTCAAGAGAAAGAATATATACTTGAACATTATTCGAATATTGAAGGTGTTAAAGAATTTGTAGAACAATTTAAAGTAGATACCACTTTGGCGCCTAAAGGCAATAATTATTTTGATGAAGACTTACAACGCAACCTTTATATTCTTTGTGAATTTGGATATAAACTTTGGGGCAAAATTTTTGCTGTTACTAGAGATGTAGACACAATTGCAAAGCATACAGTAACGATTTTTAAGTTTTTAATGTCAGGAAGTTTTGAAGGAAATGAAAAAGAATTCGCTGAAGCTTGTAACCTTTTTGGTCAATTAATAACTGAAGGATTCTGTAATAAAGATAGTTTTCCGATATTTTTAAATGCCTTAGGCTTTATCGATAATATGAATAACGATAATGTGGCTCCTTATGAATTAAGAAGTTCTTCTGGTTGGATTTTAACTAAATACAAAGAATTAATGCCTGAAATAACTAAAGATATTCATCATTTATATAGAGTCTTTAAATTTATTGGCTTTATAGCAAAAGATATAACTATAAATGAATTAAATTTCATAAAAGTGCTATTTAATAACTCACAAGATATTAAATATTCAGAATCGTTTATTCATGCAAGTAAAGCCTTCATGAGAGCTTATACGAATTTAGGAAATGAAGCTTTATTAGTAAAAGAAGCTATTCCTCAAGCGATTGAAAAAAATAATTATTTATTCAAAAATGTTTTTAATAGTGCTACTTTTGATAACAATTATGAGGATCCTTCAATTATTAATGTCAATACATGTTTCACAAATACTACTGATTTCAGCATTGGTGAAATTAATAGCAATTTGAATATCGATAAAATTTTAGAAGAAATTGAAAACGCATCTAAAAAAGACATCAAAACATTAACAGAAGAAGACGAGACTTATTATAAGAGTTTCGTTGAAAGCGAATTATTAGGAAAAATGCAAATTGAAAATAGTGTAACTAGATATGCACTTAAAGGAAAGACAGATTATAAACAAGGTGATAAGTTGGATCTAACACTTTATAAAACTGAGCCTAATAAAGAAACTGAAATTATTAAATTAGATGAATCTAAAGTTAAGGGATTTAGTACGAATAATAAAAAAACAGATATCTTAATTTTTAACTTAGATAGCAGTAAAGATATTGCAGTTTCATATACTGTTGATAATTTAAATTTATCGTTAAAGTTAGAACAAGAAGGTGAATACAACGAGCTATGGAATCTACGAGAAAATTATCTTCCTCTAGATTTCGATTCTACTTCTTTAAAATTTAAGAGTGGATTTAATGGTGTTGAAATTAATATTCCTGAGATTTTAGGTGTAGATAGAACAAAAACGGGCCGACAATATGTCGCTATAAAATATAACGAACAATTTCTATTCGGAACTGTGTATTTATATGATCCAAAAGATGTAATTAATTTTACATGCGTTGATGATTTCAATGTACCTTTAAATAAAGAAATAGATTTAAAAGCGATAAGTGGAGGTAGTGTTTATAATTGCAAAGCAATATATGTCGATGAAAAATTTACTGTTTTTTACAAAATCAGAAAAGAAGATCTTCGTTTTTTAGATATTGTTGGAATTAATGGAACTAATGAAACAAAATATACATTTAATATGATAGGCTTACAAAAATTAAATGTTACTATTACCGATAAAGATATTGAGTCCAAACAAATAGAGTTAACCTTTAATGCTAGAGAAGCTATTTCATACTCAAAATCGATTCACTCAAGAGAAAACGAATATTACTCTTTTATTGGAGCGACTAGATTTGAAGATAAAGTTTTAGATTTTACAATTGAAGAGAATTATGATTTTGGTGATATGACGATGAATAGTTCTTATAGGGAATCAAGAGATATTAAATTAACGGCAAATGATTTTGATAACAAATTAGATTATACAAAAATGGAAATAAATAGTTATGGAGAAGTAACTGATTATTATCAAGGAATTCCATATGAATTTCGTTTATATAGATTAAAACAAGAATATATTGATAAATATTTTTTAGGAAACGCTGGTGATGAATTTGCTTTTGTTTACGGCTCTAAAGTTAAATTCAGCGACAGAGATATATCTAAAGGAATTTTATATGTCTATGAGGATTATCAAAATCCAGAATATGTATCAACTGTATTTAAGCAATCTGAATATATTAGTATATATGACAACAATAGTTATATAGATACATCCTTTACCGGAGAAGGCTTAGCTAAAATTGATATAAAGAAGTTTGATAACGAAAATCTACAAACAACAACTGAATCTATCGAAGTGATTTATAATGTCGTTAAACCATATAATGTTGAGGATCAAGATATGAGAGTTGATAGTGATATTAGCGTTTCGAATCCTTTAAACGATGATTATGTTTTAAATGTTACTAGAGAAACGAAACACTTTATTTATTTACCTTATAGTAAAAGAGATCATGGTATATATGTAAATGAACTTATTGAAGACATTACTTTTAAAGATATTAAAGATTATATCGATTATTCATATCCTTTATATGAAGAACAAGAAATCACAATTCTTTATCACGGAGAAAAAGTTAAATTACGTTTAAGATTAACTGAATAAAAGATGAATCAAAACAAAAAACCTTTGAATTAAAAGGTTTTTGAAAAAAATAACTGAGTAACGAAATCGTTACTCAGTTATTTTTTAACCCCTATTTATCCATTAAGCAGTAGCTTTTATCTCTAGCGCTATATTTAACAACTTTACCTTCATGGTTTTTTTCTACGTAATCTTTAACTGCTGAAATGTATCTTTTAGCTGTTCTTAAAGAACAATTTAAGACACATGGCAAATCACTTGATTGAAAGTGTTTACCTTCTAAGAGTAAATCGTAGATGTAAAGAACTGAGAAAGTTTTGTTCATAACTATTTTTAGCCTCCTAATTTGGAGGGTAACGAAAACGATGAACCTTATGTAAAATATTGATTTTTAATTAAAGAAAGTTATACCCCTATAACATCAATAATTTTCGCGTTCAGAAAAGCATATGCTTTTCTTTTTCGAACCCCTAAATCGCAAAATATAATGATATTTTCTTTACCCGACTAACTTAAATCGGATAGATTTTATAAGGTTTTATTTGGTTTAACCTTATACTTATAATTTAATGGTTTTAGTTTAAATTTAATAGTTACGATATAAGGAATTTTTAAACTAAAAAGAATATTTAATGATTTTTTGTTTAAAAAGCCGAATATATCGGCTAAAATTGTTAATGATGGAATTGAATGAATTTATCAAAGCTAGAAGAAAGGCTTTGGGGCTTTCTCTTCAAGAAGTAGGGGATTCGATAAATTATACTCCACAGGCAATCCGTAAATTTGAAACAGGGGATGTTAAAATTGATATAAGACTCGTTGGTAAGCTTATAGAAATTTTAAATGTAAGTTTAGATTGTTTCTTAAATGCAGATATTGATCATATTGAGGAATATAAAGAAATCCCTCCTTTTGAGGCGGAAAAGTTTACAGCTAGATTAAAATTTTTAAGAGAAAAGGCTCAAATTACTCAAGCCGATTTCGCAAATGAATTAAACATTAATAAAACACGTGTTTCTAAATTGGAAAATGGTGAATCTTTTCCTAATACACTAGAGTTTATTAAAATTGCTAATTTTTATCACGTAAATTATGAGGAATTTTATTCTGGAATAATTGAAAAGAAAGTAGTTGTTCAAGAAGCAACTGATATGGTTGATATAGTTAAACCTAAAAAAAGAAGTGAAAAGTCTTCTGTATTTTTAATTATGCTTCTTATTTTATCGAATATCCTTTTGCTTACAACCTCTCTTGTTTTTGGGTTAACTTCTATAAATAATGTTACAACAACTGAAAATAATGGTTCTAAAGATGATGAAAATAATAATACTTTAGATAATTATCACGAAGTAACTTATTATTTTGATTTGAGCGGTGAAGAAATTAAAGAATATGTTTATCATGGAAAAACTGCTAAAAATTTAATTTATCGTCATGAAGGATATGAACTTGAAGGTTATTATTTAAATGATCAACCATTTGATTTTTCAACTCCTATTAATAGTGACATTAAGATTACAGGCAAATTAAATAAAAAATCATTTAATGTTAAATTTTATAACGATAAAGGTGTTTTAGTTACTGAAGAAGAGGCTTTATATTTAGATAAAGTTGAACCACCAATCTTACCTCAAATACCTAATAAAAGATTTATGAAACGGAATAGTGAAGAATATTTGTCAGTCAAAAAAGATTTATCTATTTTTCCTATCTATAATAGTTATGAGACTAAAGCTTTCTTAAATCTAAATGGCGGATCTTTTATTGATCCTAATTACCCACTTACAATTGATAATTTTTATTTTGATGACTTATATAATTTGCCTAAAATAATTAAAAAAGGATATAAGTTTATTGAATTCAGATATAACAATAAACCAATCAATGAAAATACTATTTTCGATGATGTTGTTACTCTAGACGCAATTTATGAAGCAAATACCTATACAATTTCATTTTATGATTGTTATTTGCCAGAACTTACAGTCAAATATGACGAAGAAGTTCATTTGCCAAGAACATCAAGTGACGAATCTAGAATTATTGAAAGATATTATATTGATGAATATGATACTTTAGAATTCGACTTTATTTATAATTTCGATCACGATATCGGCCTTACTCCGATTTTTAGTGGCTCAAAAATTGCTTACTCATATAGCATAAAAAACAAAACTGCTGAAATTACTTCTATTGAAGACGATACTGCAACTCTTTATATTCCTTCAGCGATTGATGATTTTACTGTTGATAAGATTAAAAAAGGCGCTTTAAAAGATAACAATTCAATTAAACATTTAGTTATTGAAAGTGAAACTGTTCAAATTGAAAGCGGAGCATTTGATAATTTACCTAATTTAATATCGGTTGATATCGGAAATTTAAATGGAAAGTCTAAATTAAATGAAGACATCTTTATTAATTGTCCAAAAGTAAAATATGTAAGGTTAGGTAATCCTTTAAACGTTAAAACTAAAACTATAATGAGAATTGGAGAATATGGTTTTGTTCAAAATGGAGATGTAACGGTTGAACTTAGTGATCAAGTTAAAGTTTTGCCGATTGAATTTAATAGAGATTTTGGAAAGATTAAAAAGTTGATTACTGGTGATGGATTAAAAGAAATTGCTAAGAAACATTTTAATTTTGATACTCTCGAATTAGAAGAATTTGTTCCAGGAAAAAGGTGCATGAATATAAATTTATGGTTAGATGAAAATTTCAATAATAAAGAAATTATTGTTTATAGTCGAAGTGATCGGAATTTATATTCTGATGTTCCAATTAAACTTGATAGACTTGTTTTAGAAACTCGAAGTTATTTTTATCCAACTTGTAATGTTGAAGTCGATGAATTTGTTGTTCAAGGCAATGATTGTAGCGGTAAAGATGAAAATTTATGGGTTACTTTATGTGTGAATAGCAAAATTATCGCTAATAAAGTGAGACTAGGAAGTAAATTAAATATTGTTCGAGCAGAATCAAATGAAGAACCACCGATTTTTTATCCATACGAAGATAAAACTCTAAATGTATTTCTATTTGGGGCTAATACAATTCCAGATTACTTAAATGATAAGAATTGGTTAGGGAATCCTGAAAAAACAAAAATATTTTTTGCTAATAGCGAATTAAAAATAACTCATCTGAAAAAAAGATAAGTTAATTTTAGGAAAAATTGAAAAAAATCAAGATTGATCCTTTTGTGTTAGTGAAGGGAATTAAAAAAGAAGCTTTCCATCTTTAAAAGCATCACCAACGTCTTCGCCAACACTTACATATTTATGGTTTGATGTATCGTAAATTAATGGTTTTAATTTTCTTAAATCGATTTTTTTGTTTTCGGTTAATATATTTTCTTCACATAATACATTAACGACTCGCCCGAAAAGATAATCCGTTGAAGGATCAAAACTTATTAATTTACATTCTAGTGTTAAAGGAAGTTCATTGATGATAGGTGCTTTAACATTTTCTGATTTAGTTAAAGTGAATCCGCTTTTTTCTACTTTATTTATTTCCTTCTTTTGACTGACGATACCAACGTAGTCGGCATTTTTCACATAGTCACTTGTTCCAATTGAAACTGTGAATTCTTTATGGAGTAAAATATTCTCCATTGTTTTATGATTGTGGTCAATACAGATAAAAATTTTATCAATATCAGCGACTCCTCCCCGAACTGCAGTCATAATATTTGGAGATAATGAAGCATCATAACTTGATATTAAAAGAACTGGTTGAGGGTAAATTAATGCTTTTGTTCCTAAACTAATTTTCATATTAAACTCCTTTTTTCGTAGTTTTCGCACTTATTTTAGTTACAAGTTTTCTTGGTGCGAATCTCGTAACGAAACAAGTGAATCTATTTTTAAAGCCAACTATATAAAGTGACTTACCTTTTTGAGATTTTTTATAGCCAATAAGAGCAACTTTACTTGCTTCGAATGGTTTAATCTTACTAAATGTATAATCGTTATGAGCAAGCTTTACAAAATTAGAATTAAAAGGTCCTGGGCAAAGTGTAAGTAGCTTTACATTTGTATCTTTTAACTCGTAAGAAATCGCTTCTCCTAGAAGTAAAACATAGGCTTTTGTGGCATGATAAGTTGACATAAATGGACCAGGCATAAAAGCGGCGATAGAAGCGACATTAATAATATGGCCTTCGTTTTTGAAGATCATATCTTTTAAGAAGAACTTGGTTAAATATAATAATGCATTGCAGTTTAGATTCGTCATATTGATTTGTTTATCAATGTCCATGTCTTTAAAATCTTCTCTGTCTCCGAATCCAGCAGCGTTCATTAAATTGTTAACGAATACGTCTTTGGTAATGAGTTTTGCTGTTAACTTTTTAACTTCTTCGATTTTACTTAAATCGCATTTTTGAGTAACAACAACTAGATCTTTATTAATGCTTAAGATTTCTTCTTTACATTTGGTAAGTCCGGCTATATTAATATCGACTAAAATTAAATTGTTTCCGTGTTGAGCGTAAATTTTAGCGAACTCTTTTCCTAAGCCGCTACTTGCTCCTGTAATTAGAGTAAAATTCATAAAAAAGCCCTTTCTAAAGTAAAAATATCTATGTTTTGCAAGGTTTTAGAACCTATCATCGATTTTATGAGCAGCTTTATAAGCTAAAAAATCACTGATAAAAGAAGAAGTAAAACCTACAATTATCATTAAAGGAATGTTGATTAGCCAATCTATAAAACACTCATAACCAGTTTGGCTTTTAAGTAAAAAGAAATTTAAGATAGTTAATGTTGGATTAATAATTATAAAAAAGATAAGAGTACTTATTAAAGTTGCGAGAATTCGGTATTTTATATTACCTGTATAAGTATCATTACGAACATGGAATAAAGCAGTGAACCATCTACCGATAGCGGTTAAAGGAATAAATAGCCCAATAAACATTGCTAGGACAAACGAAACACTAAAGTTAATTCCAAAATTAACCCAATCAATATCTACTCCGTGAACTAGGCTAGCAGCTAAGCATAAAAAGAAGCAAACAGGTATGTTACAAATTATGTTGTAAACGAGTTTTGACATAAAGAATTTCATGTATTAATTATAAGATAAAAACTAAGTTTAATGCGATAAAATAGTAAAGAAAAAAGCCTTGAGATTATCTCAAAGCTTAATTAATTAATTTCGAGAATTCTTTTGGCTCTTTTTATCTCTTCTTCGGTTGGTTCTTTTATATCAAGAAGTTGATATGGCAGATTAAGTTCTTTATATTTAAAAGTTCCAAATGAATGATAAGGAAGAATTTCGAATTTCTCTACGTTATTTAAAGTGTGAACAAAGTTTTTTAATTCAACTAAATCTGTTTCATCATCTGTAATAGTTGGAACTAAAACGTGACGAATCCACATTTTCTTATTTTTATCACTTAAGTATCTAGCGAACTTAAGGATATTTTCGTTACTTCTTGAAGTTAACCATTTATGTTTTTGGTTATTCATTTCTTTTAAATCAAGAATAACTAAATCAGTTAATTCAAGTAACTTATCCATTTTGTCAAGATAATCGCTATCTTCTTTAAATGGCTCCCCACTTGTATCAATACAAGTGTTGATTCCATGCTTTTTAGCTAAAGTGAATAACTCAATAAGAAAATCAATTTGTACTAAAGGATCTCCGCCACTAACAGTAATTCCGCCTTCTTTTTTCCAGTAAGTTTTATATTTTAAAGCTTTGGAAATTAATTCTTCAGCAGTTTTAGTTTCGCAAGCACTTCCAAACCAAGTATCAGGGTTATGGCAATATTTACATCTCATATTGCACCCCTTTAAAAAGATAACAAATCTTATTCCTGGTCCATCAACTGCACCAAAAGTTTCTATTGAATGAACTTTACCTAAAATCATGAATTATCTCGATTCTATCAAGGAAATTGCTAGATTGTCTTGTGACATGTTCTAGCAATAACGTCGAGTTGTTGTTCTTTTGTAAGGTCGATGAATTTAACTGCGTAACCACTAACTCTGATAGTGAAGTTTGCGTATTCTTCTTTTTCAGGGTGATTCATAGCATCGATTAATTTTTCTGTTCCAAAGACGTTAACATTTAAGTGGTGAGCGCCTTGGTCAAAATATCCATCGAGAATATTAACTAAGTTGTTTGTTCTTTCTTCTAATGAGTGACCTAATGCGTCTGGTGAAATTGTTTGTGTGTTTGAAATTCCATCGAGAGCATATTCATAAGGTAATTTAGCAACAGAGTTAAGTGAAGCTAAAAGTCCGTTCTTTTCAGCTCCATAGCTTGGGTTTCCGCCAGGTGCTAATGGTTCGCCTTTCTTTCTTCCGTCTGGTAATGTACCAGTTGCTTTACCGTAAACAACGTTAGATGTAATTGTTAAGATTGAAGTTGTTGGTTCTGAATTTCTATAAGTTGGATTCTTTCTAACTTTATTCATGAACATTTTGAGTAACTTGACTGCGATTTCATCAGCTCTATCATCATCGTTACCATATCTTGGGAAGTCACCTTCGATTTCGAAATCGATTGCGATTCCGTTTTCGTCTCTGATTGGTTTAACTTTAGCGTATTTGATAGCACTTAATGAGTCGACAACGTGGCTAAATCCTGCGATACCTGTTGCGAATGTTCTTCTAACATCTGTATCGATTAAAGCCATTTCAGCAGCTTCATAGTAATATTTATCGTGCATATAGTGGATTAAGTTGAGAGCGTTAACATAAACTTTTGCTAACCAATCCATCATAGCATCGTATTTTGTTAAGACTTCTGAATAGTCTAAATATTCTGTTGTAATTGGTTGATATGCAGGTCCAACTTGGAGTTTTGAAATTTCATCTTTACCGCCGTTGATTGCGTAAAGTAAACATTTAGCTAAGTTAGCTCTAGCTCCAAAGAATTGCATTTCTTTACCAGTTTGAGTAGCACTGACACAGCAGCAGATTGAGTAATCATCACCCCAAATTGGTCTCATAACATCATCGTTTTCGTATTGAATTGATGAAGTAGTGATTGAAATTTTACTTGCATACTTTTTGAAGCTTTCACTTAAGCGTGAAGAATATAAAACAGTTAAGTTTGGTTCTGGTGATGGTCCCATGTTTTCGAGTGTATGTAAGAAACGGAAGTCGTTTTTAGTGACTAAATCTCTTCCATCCATACCTAAACCTGCAACTTCAAGTGTAGCCCAGACCGGATCGCCTGAGAAAAGTTGATTGTATGAAGGGACTCTAGCGAATTTAACCATTCTGAATTTTAAAACGATTTGGTCGACTAATTCTTGTGCTTCGCTTTCTGTTAATTTTCCTTCAGCTAAATCTCTTTCAATGTAAATATCTAAGAAAGTTGAGATTCTACCAACTGACATAGCAGCGCCATTTTGTGTTTTGATAGCAGCAAGGTAACCGAAGTATAACCATTGGAATGCTTCTCTAGCGTTTGTAGCTGGTTTTGAAATGTCATAACCATAGCTTTCTGCCATGACTTTCATTTCTTTTAATGCTTTGATTTGATCAGCGATTTCTTCACGAACTCTAATAATATCTTCGTGCATAACGCCGCATTCGTGTTCAAGTAAATCAGCTTGTTTCTTTTCAATTAAGAAATCAATACCATAAAGTGCGATTCTTCTATAGTCACCAACGATTCTTCCTCTACCATAAGTATCTGGTAAACCTGTGATGATTTTAGCGTGTCTAGCTGTTTTGATTTCTTTTGTATAAACATCGAAAACACCTTGGTTATGTGTTTTGTGATATTTAGTGAAAATTGTATGGAATTCTGGATTTGGTGTATATCCATAAGTTAACAATGACTCTTCAGCCATTTTGATTCCGCCATAAGGCATGAAAGCTCTTTTAAGTGGTTTATCTGTTTGAAGACCGACGACTTTTTCTAAAGTTTTGTCTTCTGTGATATAAGCTGCTCCATAAGCACTAATTCCGCTTACGACATCAGCTTCCATATCTAAAACGCCGCCTCTTTCTCTTTCGAGCTTTTGAAGACGTTTGATTTCTCCCCAAAGAGTGTTTGTAGCTTCTGTTGGTTCAGCAAGGAAGCTATCATCGCCACTGTAATGTGTGTAGTTCTTTTGGATGAAGTCTCTAACATCGATTTCATCTACCCAGTGACCGGTATTAAAATTTCTCCATTCTTGTTTCATTAATTTTTTATCCTCTCTTTTAACCTAGAATAGTTTAAAGGTAGGTTTTATGTTATGTCAACAAAGAAACTTCAAAATTTTTATATGCTTCAAATTGATATAGATTTATTAAAATGTTGTGTATTTAAAAAAGTCTTAAAATTATAAAAACTTTGAAATTCATGGATGAAAAATGGTTGTAGCATAATACAAAACAAATTACAATATTTCTAAACAATATGATTTTTATAATGTGTAAGTAAGATTTTAGATTATATTAAGTTCGTTAAAATTTTTTATAGATTATAATATTTAATTGAAAGGTTTAATTAAATGATCAAAACGTTATATTCTAGAATTATTTTAATTACATCGCCTCAACAAACATTGTTTAGGAATTTGGCAAATTATCAAAAGTGCTTAGTATGTTTACGTGATAATAAACTTATTTTTGACACGCTAGATGAAAAGTTTACATTCGGAATTGAAGAGATTAAAGGTGTAAGATTTCAAAAATTTAACGGAACACTTTTAGCTTATATCGATACTACTAAAGGTATGTTTATTGGTTCTCAACAATATAAAGAATATAAAGAGGAACAATCGAAAATTATTTTTGAATGGCTAAGACCGATGTTTTTAAATGGGAAAATTTACGACAAGCTCATTAAGTCTAAGACTAGAATATCTTTTAGAATGTTTTGCAAGCAAAGTTAATTATTAATAGGGAACAAAAGTGAATAACATTAATGAATTAGTGATTGAAGCGCTAAATTGCTCAAAAAGCGAATACCATAGCGTCAATAAAATTAAAGAAATTTTATTAAAAAACGGCTTTGAAGAATTAAAAGAAAGCCAACCTTTTAATTTAAAAGAAGGACATAAATATTTTATAACTAGAAATTTATCTAGTGTAATTGCTTTTTCTTTACCGGAAAAAATCGAAAAATTATATTTAAAATTAATTGCAAGTCATACTGACTCACCAACATATAAAATTAAAAGCGATCCAACCATTGTTGAAAATGGCTATGAAAAATTAAAGGTAGAAGGTTATGGAGGAATGATTATTTCTTCATGGCTTGATAAACCTTTAGGTATCGCTGGGAGAATTGTATATAAAAAAGATAATCAAATTTTCTCGAAGTTAGTTGATTCAAATGATGATACATGCATTATTCCTAATGTTGCAATCCACCAAAATAGAGAAATCAATAATGGATTTAAATACAATAACCAAATCGATTTATGCCCAATTATTGGTGTTGCAAAAGAAAACGGAACCCATTATGAAGATTTAATCAATTCTTTTTTAGAAGAAGGTGAAACTTTTATTTCAGAAGATCTTTATTTATATAACAGAGATAAAACTAGAGTTATCGGATTCGAAAAAGATTTTATCGCAGGACCAAAACTTGATGATTTAAGTGCTGCATTTACTTCTTTATATGGATTTATTAATTCAAAAAATAAAGATGGGATCGATGTTTTTGCTTCCTTTAATAACGAAGAAGTAGGAAGTTTATCAAATAATGGAGCTGATTCAACATTCCTTAATGATACCTTAAGAAGAATTGTTTTATCATTAGGTAAAACCGAAGAAGATTATTTTATGGCTATTGCAAAATCAATCTTACTTAGTGCTGACAATGCTCACGCAATCCATCCAAATCATCCTGAATTAAGCGATAACAAAAACAAATGTTTAATAAATAAAGGTGTTGTTATTAAACATAACGCCAATATGCTTTACACAAGTGATGCTTTATCAACTTCATTTGTTAAAGAATTATGTGAGGGCAACAATATTGCTTATCAAGAATTCTTTAATAGAAGTGATGTAAGAGGTGGATCCACTTTAGGAAATATTTCAAATAGCCATGTTTCATTTTTAAGTGTTGATATTGGATTACCTCAACTTGCAATGCATTCTAATTTCGAAGTAATCGGTTCAAAAGATGTAACTCATTTATTTAACTTAACAAAATCATTTATGGAAAAATCTTTTGAATTAAATGATGCATCGATTAAACTATTTTAGTTAAATGATATATAATTTTGAAATGGAGGAACGAATATATGTACGGTAAATACGCATTTGAAAAATACAAAGGCGAAGAAATGAAAAAAGTTTTCGATTTTGCAGAAAACTATATGGAATTTTTAAGTGCTTCAAAAACAGAACGTTTAGCAACAAAAAATTCACTTGAATTAGCTAAAAAATTTGGATTTAAAGATTTAAACGAAGTTGAAACTTTAAAACCTGGAGATAAAGTTTATGTAATTAATAGAGACAAAAATATTGCTCTTTATGTAATTGGTAAAGAAAAAATTGAAAAAGGTTTAAATATTTTAGGTGCTCATATTGATTCACCTAGAATTGATATCAAACAAAATCCACTTTATGAATCAACAGGATTCGCTTTATTAGATACTCATTATTATGGCGGAATCAAAAAATATCAATGGGTTACTATTCCACTTGCATTATATGGAGTCATTGTTAAAAAAGATGGAACTAAAGTTGATGTAAATATCGGTGATGATCCAAAAGATCCTATTGTTGGTATCAGTGATTTATTAATTCATTTATCGCAAGAACAATTAACAAAAACTGCTGCTAAGGTTATCGAAGGAGAAAAACTTGATATTACAGTCGGTACTTTACCACTTGATGGAACTGAAAAAGACGCAGTAAAAGCTAATGTTTTAAGAATTTTAAATGAAAAATACGGAATCGAAGAAGAAGATTTCTTAAGTGCTGAAATTGAAGTAGTTCCAGCTGGAAAAGCTAGAAGCTATGGTTTAGATTCATCTATGGTTGCAGGTTATGGGCATGATGATAGATGCTGTGCTTATACTTCATTAATGGCTATCTTAGATTTAAAAGATATTCCAGAAAGAACAAGTTGCTGCATTTTAGTTGATAAAGAAGAAGTAGGATCAATTGGTGCAACTGGTGCCCAATCAAGATTCTTCGAAAATACAATTGCTACATTATTAGTTAAATCAAATGAAACTTCACCATTAGCATTAAGAAATGCTTTAACAAATTCAAGAATGTTATCAAGTGATGTCTCAGCTGGTGTTGATCCTTTATTCTTAGAAGTAAATGAATTAAAAAATAGTGCTTTCTTAAATAAAGGTATCGTCTTTAATAAATATACAGGTAGTGGCGGAAAGAGAGGATGCAATGATGCAAATCCAGAATTCGTCGCTCATTTAAGAAACATCTTAGAACAAGATGGAATCTATTATCAAACAGCTGAACTCGGTAGAGTTGATCAAGGCGGCGGTGGAACTATCGCTTATATCCTTGCAAATCTCGATATGGACGTAATTGACGCAGGAATTGCAGTCTTAAATATGCATTCTCCAATGGAAATTGTTTCTAAAATCGATCTTTACGAAGCTTATTTAGCATATTCTACTTTCTTAAAAAAAGCCTAGTGATATAATTTAGTTAATAAACAAAAAGATTCCTTACAATTATTGACACAGTACCTCCTTTCCATTCTAAAAAATTATTAGCATCTGTGTGCTTCTATTCTCTAGTAAGGAATCTTTTTTTATTGATTTTTAGTTATAAGAACAAAAAAACTCGACATTTCTGTCGAGTCATTAATATTAAGCTTGGTGGGTACTGCAGGGATCGAACCTACGACCTTCTGTACGTCAAACAGATGCTCTCCCAGCTGAGCTAAGTACCCAAGCGCTTAATTAGTTTACCATCGCTATAAGGGTATGGCAAGTACTTTTTTAAAAAAATTTTATCATTTACTATTTTTGGAAAAAGTAAATTATCTTTTAAAGCCAAAAATGTGATAGTGACGATTTGGTTCATTATACTCGTAAATCGGCAAAAAAAGTTTCTAATTAACGTTATTTTAACTTTATAAATTTACTAAAAGTTATTAAAATATTAAGTAGTATGAATTATACAGACTTTATTCTCATTGGGTTTGTTGTCTTAGGTTTAATACTAGGTCTAATCAGGGGTTGGTGGAGGACCTTTATCGGTTTAACAATTTTTGCCATTGGCATGGTCGTCTTCCTCAAATCCGGTGTTACTGATTATATTGCAAAATTTGTAAGGTATGATCTTATAGATTGGCTGGTTACACAAGGTTGGATTCAGCCAATTCGAATAGACATGACTGAAAGCTTAGGCGTTGTATTTGAACTTAAGACGGTTGAAGAAGCGGTATTGTTACTTCAAAATTTTGATTTGGATCCTAATTATTTAATCCTTAATGCAAGTTTTTTATGCAAATTTGCCGCTACATCAGTTGTTGCAACTTTGATGCTTCCAGTTGCATTCTTACTCTCTACCATTCTTTATTGGTTGATAATAAGATGGATTACTCCGAAATTCATGAGAAAAGGTTTTATACCTCGAATTGTTGGAATTTTTGTAGGAGCTGCAGGATACGCAATCATTGGAATTGTTGTTATAAGCGTCATGTTCTCACCATTGCAAGGAATTGACAACAACATAATTACTCCATTAAAAGATACATCTAGCAATTTATATCAAGCTATTAGTACATTGTTACCTGATCACATCAGCAAAATAAGTGAATTTGTTAACAATTACTCTGGAATCATAGAAAATATGGATCCATTGTCTACGACATCACAAATTTGTAGACCATTTATTAATACTTTGGACAGTATGGGACTTAATCCTTTATATATAATATCTGAGACTGTTAAAGAAACTGGCGAAAACGTTAACTTCCAAAACGCATTTGACTATTTCTTAAAAGATGTCACAGATGCAATTACATCAAAGGTACTTGGTTCTAGTGGAACTGTTTAATTAGTGAGGTTTGAGGGAGAGAAATATGAAAAAGAAAAACCATACGCTAAGACACTGGACAATCTGGACTATTACATGGACAGTTGTCACATGGGTGTTAATCTTACTTGGAACAGTCTTATCCGGATCATTAAATGAAGGCGGAAATGTTGTTCCTAAAGCCGTTAACTGGTTCAATGAATTTGGAACCTATGTAGATGTTTTCGGAGCATTAAAAGAGGGTATGCTTTGGGACTTCTCACATCTTTATGCTGATATCGTTTGGTATATCGGAATTACATTAACAGGTTTAGCGTTCTTTATCGCATTCACAATTGCTTGTGCTAAAAAGAAAGCTAAATACATCTTTGTTAGTATTTTAAATTTAGTACTCTGTGGTGGAATTCTCTATGCATATTTAGGATTATATTACAGCAACTATTTAAACCCAGCATATATTCAACCTGGTTTGTTGGCAAAACAATTTGCTGAATTACTTTTATTTAAAGCAGAAGGTGTTAACTTTGGATGGTCAATCTATGCTTATTGCTTAGTTATTGCTATCTTATTCTCATTAATTGGTGTTATCGGAATCTTCTTTGTAACATTAGTTAGATTATTTAAGAAAGAAGAAATTGCAATTGCAACTGAAACAGTCACAACAAAACAAGTCGAAAAAATTACTGAAACTCCAATTGTTCAACCTGAACCAAAGAAGAAAGGTGTTTTAATTTTAAAACGCTATGATAAATATGGTAAGAGTGGTCCTATTTTCGAATCACAAGATACATCTTATCCAAATCAAACAATCGTTCAAAAATCATTAACTGCTGATGAAGTTAGAACTGTAGTTAGAGATGAATTTGAAAGACAAGAAGCTTTAAAACTCGCTGATCAATATAAACAAGAAAAAAACGCACAATTAATCGCTGAAGCAATCGTCAAAGCAACAAACTCAAATAAAAGTGCTGACGAAAAACTTAAAGTAGAAGAAACATGCGCTTCTTCATTTGAACAAGAAGAAGAAAAGAAAATTTATCCTTCACCAATCGTCTTCGCTATGCCAGCAAGTGCAGGTGAAGAATTCAAACAAAAACCTGTAAAAAAGCCTGAACCACCTAAAAGTGAACCAAAGGCAAAATTAAACACCGAAAGAATTCACGAAATTATCGCTGAAGAACTTTCAAAAGCTTTAAGCGAATTTGTAATCACTAAAGAAACAGTTATCCAAAAACCAGTCGAAATAAAAATTCCTGTTAAAGAAGAAAAAATTGAAGAAGTTAGTGAAACACCTGTAGTAGAAGAAACTACTCCAGTTGAAGAAACAAAAACTGTTGAAACTGAAGTTACTCCAGAAGTAATCGATGAAACTGTTGCTCCAGATACAGTTGTAGAAGAAACGGTTGTTGAAGAACTTCCAGAAGAAAAAGCTGAAGAAACAACTCCAGAAGTTGAAACAGTCGAAGAAGCAAAAGAAGAAACACCTACTCCTGAAGTAGAAGAGAAAAAAGAATATCCTGCTGACATTCCTTTAACAAGTAATGGAACACCAAAAATTATTAGAATTCCATTTATAGTCAGAATGGAAAGTGCAGATCAAGGATTAAGAGATGCATATAATGAGTTAAAATCATTATTAAAATCTTATGGATTAAACAACAGAGTTTCAAATAGTGGCGACACATTTAGATTACATCGTGTTACTTATTGTAAGATTACAATTGCTGGTAAATCATTAAAACTTTATCTTGCATTAAATCCTGCAGATTATGTTGATACAACTTATCCAATTAAAGATGCTTCTAGTAAAGCAATTTATAAAGAAACACCATTAGTCTTCAAAGTTAAGAGTGGCTTATCATTAAGAAGAGGCGAAGAATTGATTAGAGACTGTATGGATAAACATGGTCTTGAACAAGTCAAGCAACTTGAAACACGTGATTGGGCAACAGATCTTAACAGCGTTGAATTCGAAAATGACGATTTCGACGATGGTGAAGATGAAGAATAGGGGAGGCACAATTCTATGACTAAGGGAAGAATTACAAAAGGTATATTATTAACTACATTATTTAGTGGATTAGCTGTCTTATTCTTTTTCTTAACCTTTATGACAACTAACCTTGTTCAAGCAGGTGTTAACGAATTAGTATTTGGCGCTCCAGCGGTTGCTCTTTCTGAGTTTACTAAAATGGAAACCATCAGTGCAGCATTCCAAAATGCATTCTGGAATACATGGTGGCCAGGACTCAAATTATGGGGAAAAGAATATTTCAATTTCTTTAACCATTTATTTGAAGCTTCATGGTGGGTTTCAGGTAATTTTATTAACTCATTAACATTCTATGGATTTGCATTAGTTATTGCAGTCTATGGTTTATATGTTCTTTACACATTAATCTTCGGATTATTTATTTACAAAAAGAAAAAATCAAGTTTATTCAATATTATTTGGTTTGCTATTCCAACATTTTGTATCTCATTCTTAATCGTTGGTTTTCATGGCGCGATTTATGGAAATGAAGCATATCAAATCGCAGGTGGCGGAAATGCTACAACTGGACCATTATTCTTACTCTTAAAGAATATTTTATCCGTCAGCAATAATCCTGCTTTCGGAATGGGTACAAAAGTTAAAGCTTGGACATTAGTCGTTGGATTAGTTGTCTTATTAATTATGCTTCTCCCATTATTATGGCAAGCAATCGCAAATATCTATGTTGGTATTCCGCTTTACTTACATCAACATAAATATGATTATCTTGAAAAAGCCGAAAGAAAGAGAAGACAACAATTCTATAAAAACCACGGCTACGAAAATATTGCTAATCAACAAACTGAAAAAAGCAAAAAAGGTAAAAAAGGTAAGAAGGATGCAAATGCTTATGAAAGCAATAATCCTTACGTCCAACAACAACAAGCAGCTATGGGATACACAGGTGCTAATCCAAATCCATATATGAATCAATATGGCTATGGTCCTTACCCATATGGCGCTCAAGTAAATACGATTCCTGCAGGTGGAAATACAGTTCATACCGGAAATAACGCTCCATTAATCGTCCAATATATCACAAACGGACGTGATGAAAATCAATTAAGAAGTAACCAAATTGATGAAAATACAACATCAATTTATGGAACAAGTAGAGCTAGAACAGTAGCTCCTCAACCAGCACCAGTTACATCAACTAATGATTCATTAACAAAAGACGATATTAAGAGTGCTGTCTATGATATCTTAAAAGAAAATAATTTAATTACTCCTGAAGTAGCTCTTGAAGCAACAAAGGATTTACAAGAAACACATACTATCGAAGATGATTATGATGTTTTAACTCTTGATGATTTAAAAACATTAATCAAAGATAGTGTTCAAGATTTACTTCCAAAAGCAGAAGAAAAACCTGTTGAAGAAAAGAAGGCTGAAGAAGTTAAACCTGCTGAGGAAATTAGAACTCATTTAGATGAAGCTTTAACAGAAGAAGCAAAAATTCAAGAAGAATCAAAAGCTGTTCTTCCAACTGCACAAGAAGAAAAAATTATTCCACCAATCGTTGTTGCTATTCCAACAAAGATTGAAGAAGAAGTTGAAGAATTCCCACTTCCAGAAACTCCAGAAGAGGAAGAAGCAACAATTGATGAAGAAGAATTACGTACATTAATTAGTACACAACTTCAAGAAGCTTTAAAATCAATTAAAGTTGAAGAAAAAGAAACTATTCAAGAAGTACCAGTTTACGTTAAAGAAGTTGAAAAACCTCAACAAATTATTAAAGAAGTGATTAAAGAAGTTCCAACTGTTAAAGAAACACCTGTTGAACCAGCTAAACGTCCTTTAATTCCACAACCAGAAATTAGAGGAAAAGAAAAAGAAATTAAGAAAGTTGAAGCTGTCAAACTTAATTTCCAAGAAAAATTGCTTACAAGCGGAACTGACCTTGTATTAGCTTATAATTCACTCAAGAATTTATTAATGAGTTACGGATTAAAAGATAGAGTTAGTAATAGTGGAGATACGTTCAGATTACATAAGAAAACTTATTGTAAGATTACAATGGGTGGGTCACATCTAAAGATTTACTTAGCTTTAGATCCAAAGAATTACTTAAACACAGCAGTTCCAGTTGGTGATGCATCATTCAAAGAACTTTATAGAGATATTCCTCTCGTATTTAGAGTTAAGAGTGATAGTTCTCTCCAACGCGCAAGAGACTTGGTTGTTGATTGTATGAATACACAAAACCTCACACAAATTAGTGAAGAAGGTCAAATCGATTACGCAAGTCAATTAAAGAACAAATAGTTTTAAAAACTAAATATATAAATGAGAAGCTTCAAAATGAAGTTTCTCATTTATTTTGAAAGGATTTTAATGGGACACGATGATATAGCAGGTGGTTCGCTCGAAGTTATTTGCGGACCGATGTTTGCCGGTAAAAGTGAAGAATTATTAAGAAGAATTAATAGATTAGTATATGCTAAAAAGAAATTTTTAGTATTTAAACCATCAATCGATAATAGATACAGTGAAACAGAAGTTGTATCTCATAACAAAAAAACTTATAAAGCTATTTCTATAGTTAAAAGCCACGAAATTTTAAAATACTTAGATAAAAATTTAGATGCAATTTGTATTGATGAAGTTCAATTTTTCGATGATGAAATCATCGAAATCATCGATAAATTTGCTAACAAAGGTATTAGAGTTATAGCTGCTGGATTAGACCTTGATTTTAAAGGAGATCCATTTGATATCGTTGCAAAGTTACTAGCTAAGGCAGAGTTTGTTACGAAATTAACTGCTATTTGTTGCGTCTGCGGTAAAGAAGCAACAAGAACTCAAAGATTAATCAATGGGGAACCTGCATCGATCAAAGATCCAATTGTTTTGGTTGGAGCTAGTGAAAGCTATGAAGCTAGATGCAGACATCATCATATTGTCAAAGAATAAACAATTTGATATAGTATTAAACAAATATGGACCCGAATTTTATATTACTTACGAATTCAATTGATTATCATACAGTTTATGGAATGCCTGATTGGGTATGTTGGATAATCATAGCAATACTTTTATTAATAAGCGCACTATTTAGTGCAGGAGAAAATGCCTTTAGTAATTGTAATAAGTATCATTTTAAGGTACTTGCAGACGAAGGAAAAATTACGGCTAAAATTATTGTTAAATTAATTGAAAAATTTGACAATACTTTAGTCACTATTTTAGTAGGGAATAATATCGTTCAAACTCTTACATCGTTTTTAAGTGCTATGTTATTTTATAATTTAGCAAAAATGTATGGTTTACAAGATGGTGTAGAAGCAATTTTATCAACTGTTGTCATGGGCTTTTTAGTCTATATTGTAAGTGACACAGTTCCTAAAATTATTTCAAAAGAAATACCGAATAGGTTATGCTATTTTTTAGCTTACCCTGTTTATTTTGTGTACATTCTTTTAACGCCTATCAGAATTATTTTCCAAGGAATTTTGATCCTTGTTCATAAAATATTCAAAATTAAAGATGAAAACATTTTAACAAAAGAAGATTTTATTCTTAGCGCTGATGAAGCTGTTGAAAATAATGATGAAGAGGACGAAGAAAGTGAAGAAAGCGAAGAACTTTTTGAACCTAATGAAATAAAAATTTTAAATAGAGCATTCTATTTTGATTCAATTTCAGTCAATGAAGTATTAACTCCTAAAGAGAAAATTTTCGCTCTTGATATTAATGGCTTAACTGCTGAAAAACTTAATGAAGCTATTTTAAATACGACTTATTCTCGTATTCCTATTTATGATGAAAATATCGATAACATCGTAGGAATTTTAAATGTTAAAAGTTATTTTAAAGAATATTGCGAAGATAAGCATGTCGATATTAGAAGTGTTTTAACAAAACCTTTTGTTGTATCAAAAGATGCTAAAGTTGATGATATCTTTAAAGAATTTAACAAAGAAAAGAAACACATCGCGATAGTAAAAGACAATGATAAAGTCATTGGCATGATTACTATGGAAGATATTCTCGAAGAATTAGTAGGCGAGATTAATGAAAAAAGAACAAATGTTCTTAAAGAGGCTAGTGAAAAATGAGTAACGAACAAATTTTAATATTAGTCTATTCTTTAATTCTCGTTGTATTACTTTTCTTAAGTATGTTCTTTTCAAGTAGTGATATGGTTTATGGAAGTGTAAATATAAATAAACTTGAAAGAATGTATAACGAAAATCCTACTAAGAAATCATTGCGTCGAGGATATAAGTTAGCTAATGAATATGATCAAACTATTTCAACAATTTTATTGTTAAATGATACAGTTAACGCAGGTCTTGATACTATTGCTACACTTTTAGGTGTTAATATTGCTTTAATTGTATTTAAAGATAATCCGAATATCGAAACAATTAGTGAAACATTCGGTTTAAGTGCTTCCTTAATTGTTTTAGTCTTTAAAATTACTTTTGGAGAAATTATCGCTAAGTCAATTGGTAAAATTTATAACCTTAAATTCTCAGTTCTTTATAGTAATATCATTAATGGCTTAAGATATTTATTCTTCCCAATCACAATTTTTGTTACAACATTTGGCAAAATTGTATCTTATCCGATTACTAAAAATGTTAATGAAATTAAAATTGGTGATGATGAACTTCATGAAATGGTCGATGAAATCGAAGAAAGTGGAGTTGTCGATGAAGATAAAGCTGAATTATTACATGGAACAATTGATTATGCTTCAACTGAAGCTTATGAAATTATGACTCCTAGAGTTGATGTTTATGCGATTGATATTAATGATGATTTAAATGAAGTCTTAAAAGATGAACGTACATATATTTATTCAAGAATCCCAGTTTATGAAGATTCTATTGATAATATTATTGGTTATGTTTTAACTAAAACACTTGTAAGAATTAGACTTGAAAATAAAGAAGTTGCTATTAAAGATATTCTTTTAAAACATCTTACTTTCCCTCGTTCAATGGAAATCAATGATATTTTAATTCGTTTTAAAGAAACACATCAACATTTCGCTGTTATCCTTGATGAGTATGGCGGAACTGAAGGTGTTCTTACGATGGAAGATATATTAGAAGAAATCGTTGGTGAAATTTGGGATGAAAGCGATGATCCTGAAGAACCATATGTTAAGACTAAAAATGGTTCATATATCGTCGATGGTAAGATGAATTTAGAAGACTTTTGCGACCTTTTCGATCTAGATTACGAAGAAATTGATACTGAATATGTCACAATTGGCGGTTTTTGTATCGAGCTTTTAGATGATAATTTCGCTAAATTAAATGATGTAATTATATATAAAAATTTAGAAATGAAAGTTATCGCTATTGATGAAAAACAAACAATTGAGAAACTTAAAATTAAAGTAAATGAAAAAGAAGAGGAAGATAAACCTTTCCATAAAAAAGTAATTGAAAGTATAAGTGGACAAGATGATTAATTAAGTTTACTTAAAACATCTTGATAAATTTCATAAATCTTATTAGCTGAATCTTTAATAGAGGTGTCATTATTATTTTTGATAATAAATGATGCCTCTTTTTTTGCGCTTTCGAAATAGATATCGTCATTTTCAATACGCTTTGTAATTTCTTTAGGATCGTCTTTTCTTAAAATCATTCTTTCTTTTCTGGTTTCTAAAGAAGCATCGATATAAAAAGATACGATTTTTGAATCGTTTAATTTTTTGAATGCAATCAAACCTTTTGGTTCTAAGATTAATACTTTTTTATCATCAATTTCTTCTAAAGTTGTACCATAAAAGTTATCGTTATAATTAACGTATTCAATGAATTTATTTTTAGAAATTAAGTCTTTAAATTTTTGAGTATCAATAAAATGATAATCGACATCGTTAATTTCACCAACTCTAGGTGCTCTAGTAGTTGTTGTAACAAATTTTTCAAAAGAAAAATTAGATATTAAATATTTAGCAATCTCTGTTTTTCCGCTTGCGCTAGGTCCTATAAGAATAATCATAGATAGATTCTATCATTTTATGTAGGTAACACATAAATAATTTTAAATATTTTCTATGAATTTTGAAAAAAACCTATCTTCAATCTTTTGTGTTAGTAAAGGAGGTAAAAAGTAGAAATATTTTTAAACAAATTGAATTTAAATATCATAAATTAAGTTGTGATAAAAAATATTTAAGAAAAAATGAAAAAATTGAAAGTTCAGTTGTTTGTGATTGGTGAAAAGGGCCTAAGAAGGCGAAAGGAGGTTAAATGATTAAACTTATTAAATTATTATCATTAAGTGCTTCTTTGTTATCGGTTGGGTTTCAAAATGAAGCAACTAATAAGATAAATAGAGCGTTTGATTATGAAGCGATTGATGCTAAAGATAAAAAAATTATACCTAGATATGACTTTGAAAGAACATTACCAGATCCAGGTGATATAGTAAATATCCCTATTTCGCAACATGATTTTGCTACCATTGAAGATTTTTATATAAATATAGATGATTATACTGGCGATACTTATAAAACTAGTGTCAATATAGTTCATTTTACGTATGAATCATTATATATAAAGTTTGCAATGACTACGGCTGAAGGTGAAACATATGTGTTAGGACAAAAACATATTCCTAAAAAGACTTATCACACTAGAACTCCGTTTGATTTAATTATCGATTTTACAAAAATGAAATCATGGGCAACATTTACTATTAGCTGCTATGAGCCGCTTAATCCAGATGTCATTAATAAAGTTGATTTCAAATTAAGTAAGCCTAAAGAAATTGTTTTAACTTCTAAAGAACTAAGAGTTTTCTGGTATGCAAAATTTAAAAATGGATTACTTAGCAATGAAGAAATTAGAGTTGAAATATACAATTTACCATCTTTAATTTATGAAAATTATTATTTGCGTGTTCCTGTTGAAAAAATATATTTACGCCCATTTAATCGTAAGTATTTAACTTATGATAGCTCATATGTATTTATTAAAGATGATTATGGATATATGAAAAAAGCTTATGATCTTATCGATCCTAGATTTGAAGGTTATGTAGGAAATTGGCTTTCTAAAAGTCATACAAGTTACAATAACTTAAACTACTTATCATTTAATTATAATTATTATGTAGATAGAAGAACTCACTTAATGAGTAAAAATAGTAAAGAGTTTGAATATCCAGCTCCTTGTACTCAATTTTTTATGCCTAAAGGTAAATATGAAATGTATAAAGAAGTAGAGTGCGCTTTATATATCAAAAATATTTTTTCTACTGGAATTAATGTTGTTTACCCTTTTAAAGTAGAATTTTTAAACGAGCATCCAGATAATCGAATTATTGATTCTAAAAGTGAAACTATAAGCGACGATATTTATCAAAAATTTATGAAGGAAGAATTAGTGTGACAAGTTCAATACTTTATTTTTCAATGTCGATAATGATTGCGATTATGTCTTTTTCAGGTATCGCAATGAAAGGTATGTTTATTTCTAGAACATTTAATGAACTTACACCAAATCATGTATCGAATTCTATTTTACATATTGATTATTCAGGAACATATTTTGAACCTTGTTACAATCCAACGATATTCAAAGAAGAAGTTAATGCATATTTTAAAAAGACACTTAAAGGTGAAATAGATAAATACAAAATTGGTTTTGTCTACTATAAATACGATAAGACAAACAAAAAATATGTTTATTGTAGCGGCTCATATACAGAGAGAATTAAAAAAATTGATCTTTACTTTGAATGTCAATATAACAAAATATTCACTTTCAAAGGAAAAGGTAGTTTTGAAGTAACGGAGAAGGATTTATGATTGATAAAATTGTTGAATATATTGAAAATAGTTTTTTAAAAGATTTATTAAAAGAAGATTCTATTACTGACATCTCGTACAATGGAGAAACTGTATATTATAAAGATAATCTTAAAGGTAGATTGAAAAGTGACTTATCTATCACAAAAAATGAAGCTTATTCATTCATTAGACAAATAGCTAATTTAACTGATTCGCTTTTTAGTTATACTAATCCGATTTTAGATGTAAGTGTTGGCAGATATAGAATTAATGCGACTCATAGCTCAATTAGTCGAAAAAATAGAGAAAAAACGACTACATTCTCTATAAGAATTGGATATGAGAAATTAAGAATTAAAGATAATGATGGATTTGTTAACCCATTAGCTTATAAGTTAATTAACTTTGCTTTAAAAAGTAATAACTCAATTGTTATAAGTGGTAAAACAGGCACTGGAAAAACAGAATTTCAAAAGTATCTATTATCAAAGTTGCCACCATTTTCTCGAATCATAACAATTGATAATATTAACGAACTTGAAACGGATTATTTTGTTAAAGATATCGATTCATTAACTTGGCTTAATCGCGTATCAGAAAATAGCAAAGTGGATATCGACACATTGATTAAAAATGCTTTAAGAAGTACTCCTGATTGGCTAATTGTTGGTGAAGCTAGAGGTAAAGAAATGCTTACTTTATTAAGCAGTGTTATGAGTGGCCACCCAACAATCACAACACTTCACTCTAAAAGAAGTGAGTTCACATATAAAAGAATGGCTCGTATGGCGATGATCGGAAATGAGTCTTTAATTTATGAAGAAACGCTAAGTGATATCTATGATCATTTTAAATTAATTGTTCACTTAAATTCTTATTATGATTTTGAGAAAAAAATGTATGTGAGATATGTGGATGAAATAGGTACAAATTGTAACTCAGTATATAAAAAGTTATATGTTTATCCTAATGAATTTGATGAAATTAATGACTCATTTAAAAAAGACTTTGAATTAAATGAACTTGAATATAATTCATATAACGATGAAGTTAGAAGGACCAAAACATGTCAAAATATTTGATATATAGCCTATTTTGCTTAGGTTTTACGGGGATTTTCTACTTAGTTACTGGAGATTTGATATTAACTATCATTGTTTGTTTACTTTATTTGCTCTTCTTTTTCGGACTGTATAATTTTAAAGCTAGTGAGTTTAGTAAAAAGATTGATAGAAATTATGAAGCAATAAGTTTTATGAATAACTTCATTATTTCATTAAGTGTTACAAATTCAATTAATGCAACTTATGAAGCTATGAAAGAAAATGCTAGTGAATCTTTAAGACAACAAATGAGTTCAATAGATCATTTAAACGTCGAAGTTAAAATCGAATACTTGAATAAATATTTCGAACTTCCTTTATATACAGTTTTCGTCAATATCATTAATCAATATGTTGAATCAGGAGCTAACATTTTAGATATTTCTAAATTATTAATTCATGATACTCGTAATCTTGAAAATAGAATTCATGAATTCGAATTAACGTCAAAAAGAAAAGAAAGAGATTTTTTAGTTAGTTGGGGATTTACTTTTATTATATTAGCGATTCTTCAAGTAGCTTTATCTTCATTTGTTAAAGAAGTCAAAGATACATTAAGTTATTTTCCACTTTTGATTTTAGGATACTATTTGATGTTTTTAGGAGTTTATTATGCTTACACCACAAGAATATTTGATTTAGCTTTCATATATAAAGGAGAAACTAAACATGAAGAAATTCAAAGAAAAGATAGAAAAATTAAATTTAGATTTAAAAAAAGAAGTAGCGATTCTAACTAGTTTAATTACATTAAGTTTAGCTATCTCATTTGTTATATATTTTTTAACTAATAATTTAGTTTTATTATCTTTTGGATTAATTGTTAGCTTAGGAATCATCTATTTTTTATTTAAACGTTACGATTACATGCTTGAAAATAGAAGACGACATTTAGAAATGGAATTTATTGAAGTGTTTTCTTATTTAAGAATTTATCTAAGTAATAAAGAAAGTGTCTATCGTTCTTTAAAGCAAGCTAGTGAATATACTTCAATAGAAATGAAAAGAGAAATTACTAATTTCTTAGAAAGAATAGATGATGATAAAAGCATATTACCTTTTATTGAGTTTGGAAATAGTTTCAAAAATAAAGTTATAGAAGAAGTAATGATTTCTTTATATCAAATGATTGATGGAGGCTTCACTGAAAACTATTTAAATCAATTTATCTCTTTATTTGATAATTTTAAAAGTCGTTATTTAAAAGAAGATATGCTTAATAGATATAAAAAGATGGATGTATTTACAACTTTATCTCTATTAGGAAGTGGATACATATTACTGACGATGTTATTGATCATTGTCAATATCATAGGAGGCATGACTAATGGCTTCTAAAATCGGAATGATGCTATCTTTATTATTTATATTTATAGCTTTCTTATTCGGAGTGGATTTTGTAATGATCCAACTCAATTACACAAACTTAGATGCTTTAAGTTTAAGCGTCAGTTATAAAATTTCTCGAACAGGGGAAATTAATGATTCATTAAAACAATATGTTTTAGAATCTGCGAATGCGCGAATTGAACCAGTGAGTATAGACCACAGTTATCAAGAAGGCGAAGTTTTAGGTTATTACTTGATTAAGGACTATAAGTTAATAGCTTTTGAAACAGAGCCAATTGAAATTAAGGTAAAACGTTACACTGTTATCAATATATATGGTTAATAATTTGAAAGGAGAAGATTAATGTCAGAAATTAAAGGCCAATTATTAGGAGTTTTATTAGTAGTCAGTATTTTTGGAGCAATTGGATTTACGCTTTATACCGCTTTCCAAGGAGCAGCAACAAAAGTTAGTCAGTCTTTTGAAAAATTCGATCCAACAAAGAATCCAGCTGGTGTTGATGTTATTTCGACAAATAGTGGTAGTGAATTAGGATCATTAACTTTCTAAAAAGCGTTACCAATAACCTAGAAGCAATTGGGTCTAATCTCATGTTTCTAGGTTTTCTTTTAGTTACGTAATTATCTTTTATGATATAATGATTGCAATTGAAAGGACTTGAATAGTTATGAGCGAAAAAAACAATGAAGTCATTAGCATGATTAAAGAAAAATTAAACGTTACTGAAATCGATAGAAATGCAACAATTGCAACTTATGGCTTAGATTCTTTAGATGTCGTTGAATTCTTATTAGATTTAGAAGATAGATTTAATATTGCTTTTGAATCATCAGAGACAAAAGGTATTAAGACTGTCGGTGAACTTTTAGATTTAATCGAAAAGAAACTTGGATAGTCCGAGTCAAAAAATGCTTCATGAAAAGGCTTTTATAGGTATTAAAACAAATAAAAACAAAAAAATTAAAAAAATTTAAAAAAAATTAAAAAAATTTAAATTTCCTCTTGTACAAGCCTTTTCTCTGTGATAGTATATTTAAGCGCTTGAAAGAAGTGCTGACTTAGCTCAACGGTAGAGCAATCGGCTGTTAACCGATCGGTTGTAGGTTCGAATCCTATAGTCAGCGCCAAGCTCAATGGCCTATTGGAGAAGTGGCTTAACTCACATGCCTTTCACGCATGCATTCATGGGTTCGAATCCCGTATAGGTCACCATTTGCAAATATCCTCGATTCTATCGAGGTTTTTCTTTTTTATACCCTTAAAATTTGTATCAGCTGTATTAGAACAAAGTTCGACCCTTAATTGCAAACGTAAATGTTCGAACCTTCAGTCGAACCACAAATTATAAAAAATTCTAATAGATGACATTTTTTACGGCTTCTTTACTTGCTGGTAAAAGATGAGCATAAACTCTTAATGTTATATCAAGAGAAGAATGACTAAGCCAACTTGTTATGTTTTTTGGAACTAAATTTTATAATAAATTAACTTTATTAAATAATTCTTTAATGTTTGAAACATAAGTTTAATAATGAATCGAAAAAAATTTTGGCATCAAAAGTTGCTTGACCTCCAAATCTGCCTTTATCTGATAATTCTCTTTCAATTGAGATTCTATTTTTTTAAAGTCAGAAACTTTCAAACTTCTTAATTCTCCACATACAGCCCATAATAAAATAAAAGATTCAACATTAATGAATCAGATGTGTCACGAATTACATTTATAAATTTATTAAATGCTTTTTTTAAGGTATAAAAATTGTGTTTGGGCTTAATAGTCACTGGTGATTTAAATTTATAAAAACTGATGCATACAAATAAACGTCCGCAGCCTACACCTACATAAATATATTAGCCTTTGCAATTTCAAAATATCTTATGCTACAAAGAAGTCAATAATTATTTGAGTCTAATATGAAATTCAATAGCATAATCACCTTTTTATTTAGTGGTATAATTTGTGTATCTTTTTGCTTTAGAGAAAGCGCAGTCGCTAATCAAATTAGATGCGCAAAAGATAAAATCAATGTTACTCTAAAAAGAGCATTTAATTCTGAAGTAGAGATAACTGATCTTAATGTTATTTTTGAACTAGCTATTCAAGATTATAAATCACAATTTGATGATTATATTAATATCACAGCTTTAAATGTTATTGATAAAGAAAATGTAAATTTGCCAAATTTTGATTTTAATTATGTGCCACCTAAATATCATGATGTAATGTTTGAATATCAAAAAAATTAGAATCCTCATTAACTTATGAACAAAACTTAAAATATATAGAGTTGCAAAAAAGAGATTACAATTTTGATAGATATGTATCTCTCAATAGTATTAAATACACAAATCTAGAACCTAATTTGAAATACAATCACACAAACATTCCGGTAAATCCGATAATTCCAATAACTCCTACGAATCCAATTTTACCACCTGATATCGGAATTATGAGTGTTGATATTCAACAAAAAATACAGCAGTTGCAACGACAGGTATTATAACTATTTTAGCTAATGCTGGGTCAGGACAAAGCGCAATTACGGCTTTTACTGCTTCAATATCTACTTTAACAACGGCAGTATCGACTAGTTTGATTCTACTTCTGGGCTGGCCGTTAGCTGTAGCTCTTGCGGTTGGTGCTCTCATTGCATTAACAATGATTATTGTTGAAAATTGGGATGTTATAAGTTCTATAATTAGAGATATTAAAAATTGGTTTTGTGATCATTTAGTACTTTTTCTAACTTAATAAATTCTTGTTTCGATGATGCTGTTGCAAAAGGAGAAGAATCAAAAGTAGCTGGAAGAGAAAAGATAGGAGAAAGGGATATTACCCGGGTTTCTAAGGTCATCAAAACAGGGGCGGCAACGATTTTTCTTGATTTATTAAGAAGAGTAAATGATTTGGCTGTATTAATGAAAAACGTTAAGAAGTATTATGATTCTGAAGATAAAAAATATTATATTTCTTATTGGGCTTATTAAGAACTAGTGCCTACTGATTTTATTAAGGATAATAACGTTTATGATTTAGGTGTGAGTACGTACACTTGGTATAATAATAAAGCAAGAGAATTAATGATTAATGGAACAAAATTATTAGAAAGCACTATTTTAAATGAATTAGGAAAACCTTATCAAATCGGATATCATAAATTTTTAGAAACTGAAAAATATACTATAAATGGTTTTAATCATTATCATGTTTTTGAGTATCAGAAACTTAAGGATGGGACATTCGGATATTATGACGTTAAAAAAGGAGCTATCCATAATGCTCATTCTTTCTTTGGTCCTATGTTTATAAAATTAGCTGATGGTACAACAGAAAGGTATCCAGTAAATCCTTAAGGGTACGGCTATGCGTTATAAAATAGGAGATCCGGTTATTTATCGAGAAAGCGGATCATTTATAAAACCATTCGATTTTAATGAGGAACCTTTATATATAATTTTTGGATATGTAGAAAATTTTGAGCATATTTCTTTTTTTCAAAAAAAGATTCTACTTAAGAAAGGATATTTTTATATAATTTCTAATATAAGACAAGACTGTGGAAGTGGATATCTTGGAGGCATAGAATACGCAAAAGAAAATCAACTAAAAATATTTAACCGCTTAGATGATGATATTTTGTCTTTTTACAATGATGCAAGAAACGAATTAGAAGAAGAACTTTTAACAAGAAACAAATGATATGTATAATACGGAAAATAATTGCTCGTTGGATATTTATATTCTGCTAAAAGTGATATATGGAATAGAACACCGTTAACTAGCAATTCTTCATCAACAAAATATATTTATACCACTAGTACCGATTGACTGACCGTTGATACATACGAGGCAAAATTTTAAAAAACTTAATTTATTAATCTTACAACTATTTTTTTGAGCACCTTAAAGAGTGTTATTTTTGCTATTTGTACAAGTCAATATAAATATGTTGATGATAATTTATTTTTCTAGCGTTAAAAAAGGAAAATCATAAGGAATATTTGGTTGATAAAAATAATTCCTATGTTATTATTGAAACGTTATTTTGAAAGGGAATGGTTTGTTATGTTATTCGGGAAATATATTAATAAATATTACGCAAAATACTTCGCCTACTTTGCGACAGGCGTTTTGATGTTGATTTTTGTTGATGTTTTACAACTTTTTATACCTGAATTCTTAGGTGAAATTATTGATTTTTTTGATAATGGAACTGTAGCAGGTCATGAACAAGAAATTTATAACATTGTTATTTATGTTATAGGCGTTGCTTTTGGAATGTTCATAGGCAGAGTTGTTTGGAGATTATCTATTTTTCGTGCCTCAACCGGTATTGAAGCTAGCTTAAGACATGAAATGTTTCTTAAGGCCGAAAGATTATCGCAAAGATATTATCACGAAACTAAAGTTGGAAATATTATGAACTGGTTTACTACTGACTTAGAAACCATCGAAGAATATTTTGGTTGGGGCACTGTTCAATTAGTAGATGCTGGATTCTTATCTATTTTTGTCTTAGTTAAGATGTTTATTTCCGACTGGGTTTTAACTTTAATTGCTCTTATTCCTATTTTATTAATTATTTTATGGGGAGCAATGGTAGAAAAACATATGCAAATGAAATGGGAGTTAAGACAAAAGGAAACTGATAAGTTATACGATTTTGCTCAAGAAAATTTTACAGGCATTAGAGTTATTAAAGCTTTTGTTAAGGAAACTCAACAACTTCATGCTTTTGCTAAAATTGCACGTAAAAATAAAGATGTAAACGTCGATTTTGTACGTTTATCTGTTTTATTTGATGTTCTTATTTCGGTTATTATCGCTTTAATTACAGCGATCATTTTAGGGTTTGGTGGTTGGTTCGTCTATTCTTTCACAACCGGTACACCAGTAAATATTTTCGGATATGAAATTGAATTTACTGCTGGTGAATTAGTCACTTTTATTGGCTATTTTGATTTACTTATTTGGCCAATGATGGCTTTGGGCCAAATCTTCACAATGAGAAGTAGAGCTAAAACTTCTTTACGAAGAGTTACTTCGTTTCTTGATCAAGAAGAAGAAATTCATAACATAAAAGATCCTATTATATTAAAAGGAATAAAAGGAGAGATTGAGTTTAAAGATTTTTCCTTCTCTTATCCAGATGGACAAGATAATTCATTATCAAATGTTTCAATTAAAATTAATAAAGGAGAAACCGTTGGTATTGTTGGAAAGATTGGTAGCGGCAAAACGACTTTAGTAAATTCTTTGCTTAGACTTTATAATATACCAAAAGGAAAAATATTTATTGATGGAATTGATATCATGGATTGTGAAATTGCTTCGCTTAGAAATGTAATTGCTTATGTTCCTCAAGATAACTTTTTATTTAGCGATAAATTAAGAAATAACATTGCTTTCTCTAATAAGGATTTACCATTTGAAAATATTAAAAATGCTGCAATATTTGCTGATGTTGATAGCAACATTGTTAATTTTAAAGATGGATATGATACGATTTCAGGCGAAAGAGGTGTGACTTTAAGTGGCGGACAAAAGCAACGTATTTCAATTGCTAGAGCTTATATTAAAGAAAGTCCTATCATGATTATGGATGATAGTGTTTCAGCGGTTGATATTAAAACCGAAGAAACTATCCTTTCTCATATTAAAGAAAATAGAAAAAATATGACAACACTTGTTGTTGCTAGCCGTATTTCTACTGTTCAATCTCTAGATAAAATCTTGGTGTTAAATAACGGAAACGTTGAAGGCTTTGGAACGCATAAAGAATTATTAAAAGTTTCACCAACGTACCAAAAGATGGTTTATCTTCAAGAGTTAGAAAAAGAAGTTGAAGGAGGTAAATAAAATGAGTGACCAAAAAGATTTATTAATGGGACATAAAAAAATACCTTTTTCAGTCATGATAAAAAGAACATTTCATTATGTAAAACCAGAAATTTGGCATTTTGCTTTGGCGTTATTTTTAATTGCTATTAATGTTGCACTTGATGTTTTATTGCCATTAATCGTTAGTGAAGTTGTTAATAATTTAAAAAGTGAAAATATTAGTTTAACTATCATTATCATAGCTGTAGTTGGTTACTTTATTTTAAGTCTTATTAACCAATTATTTTTGTTCATTGAATCGATGATTTTACAGAAATCTGGTCAAAGAATTATCTACAATTTAAGAATGGAAGTATTTGAACATATTGAAAATATGTCAATCAACCAATTCAATGACATGCCTGTAGGAAGTTTAGTCACTAGAGTCTGTAATTATACTTCTTCAATGAGCGATTTATTTACTAATGTTTTAGTAAATGTTATTAGAAATGTTTTAACGATTATTGCTGTTTATACAACAATGTGTATAATTTCTCCTAAATTAAGTCTTATTTTAACAGCGGTTGTAGTAGTAGTTTTCATTATTTCTTATGTTTTTAGTAGAATCGTTAGTAAAATTTTTAGAAAAGAAAGAGAATATATTTCCGATTTAAATACTTACTTAAATGAAAATATAAGTGGTATGAAACTTATTCAAATTTTCAATCAGGAAATTAGAAAATCTGAAGAATTCAATGAAAAGAATGAAAGACTTAGAAAAGCTAGATACAAAGTTGTTTTAGCTTTTGGCATTTATAGACCATTAATTACATTTATTTATTTTGGTGCGATTGCTTTAACTTTCTATTTTGGTATCACATTTGGATTAGCAAGCGGAGATATTGTCGCTTTCTATTTATTACTTTCTAGATTCTTCAATCCTGTCCAAAATTTAGCTGATCAACTTAATCATATTCAAAGAGCATTTACAGCAAGTGAACGCTTATTCAACTTACTTGATGTTAAACCTGATGTTATCGATAGAAAAGATGCTATTGAAATTGATAGTTTCAAAGGTAAAATTGAGTTTAAAAATGTATGGTTTGCATACGAAAACGAAGATTGGATATTAAAAGATGTATCTTTTGTTGTTAACCCAAAAGAAACTTGTGCATTCGTTGGGGCAACAGGCGCTGGAAAAACTACGATTTTGAGTTTAATTGTTAGAAACTATGAAATTCAAAAAGGGCAAATTTTAATCGATGACATCGATATAACTCGCATAAAAATTACTTCATTAAGAAAAGCAATCGGACAAATGCTACAAGATGTTTTCTTATTTAGCGGAAGCATTAGAACTAACATTACTTTATATGATGATGAAAAATATAGTGATGAAGAAATAATGAAAGTATGTGATTACGTTAACGCTTCAAGTTTTATTAATAAATTAGATAAAAAACTCGACGAACAAGTCATTGAAAGAGGCGAAAATTTCTCAAGTGGACAAAGACAACTTCTTTCTTTTGCTAGAACTGTATTAGCAAAACCTCAAATTTTAATTTTAGATGAAGCTACTGCAAATATTGATACTGAAACTGAAGCTTTGATTCAAGATTCATTATCTAAAATTAAAAATATTGGAACGATGCTTATTGTTGCGCATAGACTTTCAACAATTCAACACAGCGACCAAATTATCGTCCTTCAAAATGGCGAAGTTCTTGAAAAAGGAACTCATCAAGAATTATTAAAAAATAAAGGACATTATTATAAACTTTATGAACTTCAGTTTAATAATAACTAAATTGTTAGATAATTATTAAGAGTTTGTTTTAAAGTTTAGTTTTAAGACTTATAATAAATTTATGAGTCTTAAAGAATATTAATAATTTTCAAAAAGTTAAGACTTTTTCATAGAAAGGTGCGAATATGAGTATCAAAAAACTTGCAAGTTTTAATTCATTATGGAAGGGGCTTGAATACTATAATGAAGAACGCGTTTCAAATTTAAAACGCAATGAAGATGGAACTTTTGATTCAACAGTCAGAGGAGTTATGGATTATCATGTCCATTTAGATCCATTACACTTAAAAGAATCAACATGTACTTGCCCACACGGAGAAGGAAGAAAGATAATTTGTAAACACGTTGTTGCCACATATTTCGAAGCTTATCCTCAAGAAGCATTAAAAGCTAATAAAGATTTATATGCATATCATGATGAAGAAAATGAAGAAGAGTACTTACAAGAATATGAAAGAGTTCGTGCTTCTTATAAAAATTATATTGATGGATTAACAGAAAAAGAGGTTAGAGAGTTTTTATTAAACCAACTTATTAACGACTATTTTGACGCTAAAGATAAGTGGTAATATTTAAAGGAAATCATTAATGAAGAATAAAAAACCAGGTTTTTATTATATATTCGGATCAATATTGACCGCTATCAGCTTAACAATAATGGTTATATTTTTATTTTTGCCAGCGGCATTACAAGATGGTCCTGAATACATGAACTATATTTCTCTTGGAATGGTAGTTTTAGGACTTGTTATATTTTTCTTTGGATATTTTTTACTTAAAAAAGCAAATTATATAAACAAACAAAAGTCTCAAGAAGATGTAAAACGAAAATTCGAAAATGAATTTAATAAAGTTCTTCATCAAGATGAATTAGACGCCATTCGTTCTAGAGAATTAGAAGCATCATTAAAAAATAAAGATAAAGAATAAATCTAAAGGCAACCACCTAAGTAATTTAAATGCAATGAGAGGTGGTTTTTTAATTACTTATTTAAAAAACCCTAGCTTAAATCAAACTAAAATATTAGCAGACTTATTGACAGAGTGCTAAAAAGTTCTAAAATATAGTTAGCACTTAAGAAAAACGAGTGCTAAAAATGAATTTATGGAGGTACATTTATGAGTAATATAATTAGAAGAAACAGTTATGATCCATTTTTTGATTTATTCGATTTTCCATTTGAAAGTCAAAATAAGAATGAGGTAATGAAAACTGATATCGAAGAGAATGAAGGTGCCTACAAATTAAGCATCGAAGTCCCATCGGTTAAAAAAGAAGATGTCAAAATTTCTTTAGAGGATGGTTATTTAAATGTTTCCATTGAAAAGAAAAATGAAAATGTTGAAAAAGATAAAAAGGGTAAAATTTTGCATCGTGAAAGATATTATGGAAGTTTCAAACGTGCTTTCTATGTCGGAGAAGATGTAAAAAATAAAGATATTAGCGCTTCTTTAGTAGATGGTGTACTTGGTATCACAATTAATAAACCTGTTAAAGAAGAAAATAAAGAAATCAAATATATCGATATTCAATAGTTTAAAGAACCTAGAGTTAATATGTGTAACACATATAATCTAGGTTTTTTAAAAAAACATCGATGCCATCGTACTTTTATCGACATAATTATTTAAAAATAGAAGATAAATTTTATATTAAAAATACCTTTCTTATAGTGTAAAAAAACTCTATAATGTTATTATCTTTGGAGGAATTATGTCGCTGCGTAAAATAAAACTAGCTTCTGGTGATTTTATACCAGAAATTGGATGTGGAACGTATTTAGAAGAAGACGAAGAATGTTACCAGTCGGTCTTAAGTGCGTTAAAAGAAGGGTATCGTCATATTGATACTGCTGAATTTTATGGAAATGAAGAGGAAGTCGGAAGAGCAATTAAAGACTCTGGCATCCCAAGAAAAGAAATCTTTGTAACGACTAAAATCTGGAATACTAATAGAGGTTATGAAAAAGCAAAGAAAGCTTTTAAAAAATCTTTAGAAAAATTAGATTTAGAGTATGTTGATTTATTATTAATTCATTGGCCGGCAAATGAAAAACAATTCGGTGATGAATGGGACGATATAAATTACGATACTTGGAGAGCATTAGAAGATATACATAAAGAAGGAAAAGCTAAATCGATTGGTGTTAGTAATTTTTTAAAACATCATATTTCTTCAATTGTTAGAAAAACTAAACTTATACCGATGGTTGATCAAATTGAATTACATCCAGGACATGTTGATTTAGGCTTAATCAATTATTTAAATAATAAAGGTATTGTTATTGAAGCTTGGTCACCTCTAGGAAGAGGAGAATTGTTAACTAATCCATTAGTTGTTGAGTTAGCATCAAAATACAAAAAAACACCAGCTCAAATTTTAATCAGATTTATAATTGATTTAGGAGCTGTACCAATCGTTAAGTCTAAAAATATCGATAGAATCAAAGAAAATTTACTTTATAATGATTTTGAACTTGAAGAAGAAGATATTGATAGACTCATCAAATTAGAAACCGGAAAAAAATATAAACATCCTGATGAAATTGATTTTTAAAGGCGCGAAATTGTTTCGTGCTTTTTATTTTCTAATAATATATACAATCTTTTAAATGTTCTTTCGAAAACAAAATATAAATAGAACATTTTAAAAATAAAAATAAGCGCTTTCATTTGAAAACGAAACAAAAATATTTTGTGTACCTCTTGACATATGTCGTATATAAGAATTTAATTAGAACGTGTCGAAGGGAGGTTGGTTCATGGACTTCGGAAAGATTATTGAACCATTAACTCGGGACTCTTTACCTCCGGAATTTATTACTAGTGTTCTTGTAATGCTTGTGATTATTGCCTTCAGTGTTTTTATCCATTTTAAGGTCAAAAAATTTGATCCTTTAGAAAAACCAAATGGCTTTATGCATATATGTGAAGTAGTAATTGAATTCGCTGATAATCAGGTCGGTAAGTTGATGGGCAAGCCGTTTAGAAATTATGGTGGTTACATAATTGTCGTCGGCTTATTTGTATTTTTTGGTTTCTTTGTCGGGATGATTGGAATACCTAACTTTTTTCAAGTAGGAGCATCTTGGTATTTAGAACCATTACCAAATCCATTTACAAATTTAGCAATACCTTTATCGATCGCCTTAGTAACATTCTTTTTAACACATTTTACCGCTATTAAATATAAGAAATGGAAATATTTTGAACGTTATGTTGAACCTATTCCATTATTCTTGCCAATTAATTTAATAACGATGTGGTCAAATGTTCTTTCATTGACCTTACGTTTATTCGGAAATGCATTAGCTGGATATTGTGTTATAACTTTGATTTATGTTGGTTTAGGAACAGCGCTTCCTCCAGCAGGCAGCTTAACTGGTTTATCTATTACACCAGTTATCGCTCCTTTAGCTCATTTATATTTCGATATATTTGATGGAGCAATTCAACTTGCTGTCTTTACGATGTTAACTATGATTTCGATATCTACTGAATATGTTTCAGAAGAAGATCTTGCTAATGAAAAGCGAATGAAAGCTCTTAAAAAAGAGCGAAAGCAAGCAAAAAAAGTTGCAAAAGCTTTAAAAAAACAAAACGCAAATTAAAAATTAAGCCTTTCGGTAATAAGTAAAGGGTAAATTTACCGAAAAATCCCATAACAAAAAGTACGTCTAGAAAACGTGCAAAATTGTTCTTTGAAAACTATAAGATTATGACTATTTTGGTG
>DBFJOT010000051.1:0-16185 GCA_048405595.1 Candidatus Onthovivens sp. | reverse complement strand
TTTTAGAGAAATATAGTTCTTTTGGTAATTCAGTTGAGTATGGTAAATATTTATCAACGTTTTCATCATTAATCAATTCATAATTTTCCAAATAATACTGAACATACTTTTCAGGATTAACAAAATTCAAAATACACGATTGAACAATCGATAAGAGAATCATTGTCGCATGAGCACCTTCGGTGGTCGCTGAAAAAAGAGAATTATCTCTAATTTTCGCAACTTTACGCATAACATTTTCAGCTAGATTATTCGATGCATCAACTAATGAGTTCGTCAAAAGCATCCTTAGGCTGTCTTCACCGTTCAGGGGATACTATAATACTAGGTTTATTTCAGCTACTCATAAGCAACCTTATCTTTAATTTTGCCAAAATACTTATCAGCAACTGTCAAGTGTAAAATATTCAAGTTAATTTTTGATGCCATTTTTTTCTTACAAAAAATAATTTTAATAAATTTAACCTGTGAGAATTGTCAATTACACATTTAAAGTTAATGAATTTAGTGTGCAATAAAATGAAACTCAATATTAAATTAACAAAATGATTTTTAGAAACAAATAATTAAGTAGTTTTAAGTGACAGTTTGTACAATTAAACGCCTTGAGCAATCATTGCATCGCAAATTTTTTCAAATCCAGCGATATTAGCTCCAGTTAATAAATCGTTATCTTTAAGATGGTATTTAATATTCTTTGAATAAATATTATCAAAGATATTTTTCATTATATTTTTAAGACGTTCATCAACTTCTTCAAATGACCATGATAGTCTTAATGAATTTTGAGACATTTCTAAGCCACTTGTAGTAACACCTCCTGCATTAGCCGCTTTTCCAGGTGCAAATATAACTCCATTATCAATTAAATATCTAGTTGCATCTAAATCAGTTGGCATATTAGCTCCTTCAGCTAAAATAATGCATCCGTTTTTAACAAGCTCTTTAGCATCCTCTAAATGTACTTCATTTTGTGTTGCGCAAGGTAAAGCAATATCGCACTTAATAGACCACAATCTAATAATGTCTTCACTTGTTCTATATATAGCTTTTGGATGTGAATTTAAATATTCTTTGATACGTCCTCTTTGAATTAATTTGATATCTTTAATGACTTCAAGATCGATTCCGTTTTCGTCATAAATCCATCCGTTTGAATCAGACATCGTTACAACTTTAGCTCCTAATTCAATAGCTTTTTGAGCTGCAAAAATAGCAACATTACCTGAACCAGAAATGCAAACAGTTTTGTTTTTAAAGTCAGTATTTTTAATATTTTTAATCGCTTCTAATGCAAAATAACAAAGCCCAAAACCAGTAGCCTCTGTTCTAACAAGTGAGCCTCCAAACATTAAAGGTTTACCAGTTAAAACACCTGTATATTCATTTGTAATACGTTTATATTCTCCGAATAAATAACCTATTTCTCTAGCACCGACACCAATATCACCAGCCGGAACATCAGTGAATTGACCAATATGACGGTATAATTCTATCATAAAAGCCTTACAAAACCTCATTATTTCGCCTTCACTTTTCCCTTTTGGATCAAAATCACTTCCGCCTTTTCCTCCTCCCATCGGAAGAGTAGTTAATGAGTTTTTAATGCATTGTTCTAAACCAAGAAATTTAATAATTGATTCGTTAACACTAGGGTGAAATCTAAGTCCGCCTTTATAAGGCCCTATAGCACTATTAAATTGGACTCTATAGCCTTTATTAATTTGAACTGTGCCGTGATCATCAACCCGTTCAACTTTAAAAGAAATTAATCTTTCAGGTTCAATAAGTCTTTCAATAATATTATATTTTTCAATCTCAGGTCTTTCATTAACCACAAGTTCTAAAGATTCTAAAAGTTCTTTGATAGTGTTTAGGTATTCAGGTTGATTAATATATTTTTGTTCATATTTTTTAAATATTTTTAATAAGTAAGTATTTTTCATTTTATTATTTCCTTTATAAAGTTCTCTAATCTATCTAAAGCTTCTTTAAGATCTTCGAGTGAATAGGCATACGATATACGAATATATCCTTCACCACTTTCACCGAAGGCACTTCCAGGAACAACAACTACTTTTTCTTTCTCAAGTAGCGAAATACAAAAATCTTCACTAGATAATCCAGTCTTTTTTATACTTGGAAAAATATAAAAAGCTCCTTCTGGAATAGTGCATTCAAGTCCCATTGAAATTAATCTACGATAAACATAGTTACGTCTCTTTTTATATTCTTTTTTCATTGAAATAACAGCATCTTCACAAGAAGTTAAAGCAACTATAGCGCCAAATTGACTAATAGTAGGCGCACTCATAATCATAAACTGATGAATTTTATATATTTGTTTTGCAATTTCAACTGGAGCACATAAATACCCTAGTCTCCGTCCCGTCATAGAAAATGCTTTACTAAAGCCGTTTATATAAATAGTTCTTTCTTTCATTCCTTTAGGAGATATAAAAGAAAAATATTTTTTATCATAAGTTAATTCACTATATATTTCATCCGTGAGCAGTAAAAGATCATGCTTTATAATGACATTCGCAATGTCTATTACTTCTTCCTTCGATAACACAGACCCAGTAGGATTATTAGGGTAATTCAACAACACCAATTTCGTTTTCTTTGTTATATATTTTTCTAATAAATCGCTCGTAATTTTGAAACCATTGCTATTATTTAAATTAATAATTACAGGCGTAGCACCAGTCATTAAAACTTCCGGCTCATAGGAAACAAAACCAGGGGAAATTAAAATAACTTCATCTCCATTAGTCACTAAAGCCCTGAGAGATATATCAATCGCTTCACTAGCTCCAACAGTTACAATAATTTCTGCTTTAGGATCATACGTTATATTAGTATTTTTGAAAATATAAGAACTAATCTCTTGTCTTAGTTCTAATAGACCAGAATTAGATGTATAAAAAGTCTTTCCTTCCCTTAATGCATCAATCGCTTCTTTTCTTATTTCCCAAGGTGTATCAAAATCAGGTTCACCGACTCCTAGCGAAAGAACATTTTCGTAATTATTTGCTAATTCAAAAAATTTCCTAATACCAGATTCCTTAAGACTTTTTATTTTATCAATAACAAACTTACTCATTACGCCCCAATTAACATTCTTTTTTTCTTATTTTTTGTAATAAATATGTGATGATCTTTATATTTCTTTAATACAAAATGAGTACTTGTAGAAATAATAGAATCAAATCCACTTAGTTTCTCGTATACAAAAGCAGAAATTTCTTTAACGGTTTTTCCTTCGATCATAATCATTAAATCAAAATTTCCGCTCATTAAATAAATAGAATTGACTTCATCTAATTTAGAAATTTTATTAGCAATTTCATCAAATCCCGATTCGATTTGAGGCTTAACCTTTACTTCGATTATTGCAGTAACTACTTCATTTGAAGTTTTATCCCGATTTATCAAAGCTGAATAACCACAAATAATGTGCTCTTTTTCCAAATCGTACAATATTTGATTGATTTCATCTTCACATACGTTCGAAATAGACGCTAATTCGGAAATCGATATTCTACCATTTTTTTCAAGTTCTCTTAAAATTTCAATCTTTTTTTCCATATAATCTTAAATAAATAGCTCGTCAAAACGCTTTAATTTTTCCTCTTCCTTATAGTCTCTTAAATATTGAATATAATCATATTTAGGCTCATAACCCAAATCATTTTTAATATTACTTATATCCATAACAAAACTTGTAAAAGTATTTTTTTCAGGTTTTGAAATAATATTTACCTCACTATTATAAGGAGCAAATACTTTTACAATTCCTTCTATTTGTTCTTTTAAAGTTGTTTTAATACCTGTTCCAGCATTATAAGTGCCACCATTAACATTAGCAAACAATGCCAAATACATCATTTGGCATAAATCCTTGACGTAAATAATGTCTTTGAAAGCTTTTGGATCTCCCCACATTTCAATATCATGACCAGATGAAACTGTATCAATCATTTTTCTATAGCTAATAAATTTTTCCTCTCCATCAACAAAGTATTTTTTTTGTGGATTATATAAATAAATATTAGGCAATCTAAAAACAAAATTTTTAATGCCGTATTCTTGCTTATAATATTCCATCGCATTAACAACAAAATTTTTGCTTATTACATAAAAAGCGTGATCACCCTTATAAACCATATTAACAGGCATGTCAGGACTTAATTTTTCTACCTTCCCCCAATACCCTCCAAGTTCTGACCAACTTTGAGTGTATATGACTCTATCACAATGAACTCTTCTAGCGTATTCCAATACCCTAATACCTCCTATGATATTAGTATTAGCGTAAATAAAAGGATCATTATTTTTAAGGTAGGCTGGCATCGCTCCCGCTAAGTTAACAATAGCATAAACATTTTCACTAGGTAATTTTAAAAAGTCTTCCTCTTTTGTTAAATCTACTTGAACATAGTTTATTCCATGTTTTTCGAAAAAATTTGTTTTTTTTCTTCCAACGGCAATAAATTCATAATCTTGGTTATTTTGTTGAATACAATAATCAGTAAAATATACCCCAATATTCCCTGTTGCACCAAAAATTAAAATCTTTTTCATAAATTACACCTTATAAATGTAACATCCTGCTCTATTCGAACTATCAGTTATCTTTCCTATATTTCCTAAATTTAACTCTACTGTCTTAATGTATTTATCAGTGTTTTTAATCTTTAAATAATCAGCATAATCTTGTTCTGTAAAGATAAATTTAACCATGATTGCCTCCTTTGTTTTTTTAGGTTGCAAATCAGGTTTAATTCCACAAGCAACATCAATGACAGCTTTAACAAAATCTATGCCAGTTGAATAATAGACAAGATCGCTTCCAATGCAATCACCGCCCATTCTTCCTCCGATTTCTATTATTTTAATGTTTTTATTGTTGTCTATTTTAATTTCGGAATGAGAAGCACTATTTTTAATACCTAATGTATTAAGTGCATGCTCGACTACTTTTTTTACATTGCTCATTGTTGTATTATCTAAATTAGCTGGTTCTAAATGAGCAGTCTCGATAAAATGCGGTGAACCAGTTGTAAATTTTTTAGTAACATTTAAAAAATAATGTTTACCTTTAAAAGTAATATACTCAACACTATACTCTTCACCTTCAACAAATTCTTCAACCAATACTTTTTGTTCGAAACTTTGATTCTTGGACAAGGAAATTGCATTTTTTAATTCATCGAAATTATTTACCTTATAAATGCCACGACTTCCACTTCTATCTGTAGGTTTAACAATTAAAGGATATTGCAAATTTATTTTTTCAATTTCAGTTACATCATTGACCAATATAAATTTAGGTGACGGATCATTGTTTTCTAAAAAAGCAGATCTCATTTTATATTTATTAGTACTTATTTCTGTTGTATGCAAAGAATTTCCCGATAAATTTAATTTACTAGCAATGTAATTAACTGTAACTGCAGCAAGATCAGAAGCAATGCTGCAAACAGCGGAAATATTAATTTCTTTGCAAACATTAAGAATAGCTTCCTTTTCAGTAATACTTATAGGATAAAAATAGTCAGCTTCTTTTTCGCCAACATCGTTCGCTTTCCAGGCAAATACATGCGTTATAAACCCTAGCTCTTTAGCTTTTTTTATTAATGGTAATTGCAAATAACTTGCACCGATAATAGCTATATTCTTACTCATAATTAAAATTGAAAATATTCTAAAGCAGTTGCAATAACTTTGTCGCAATCTTCTTGAGATAACTTATAATATAAAGGCAATCTTACAAGCCTTTCGCTCTCTTTAGTAGTGAATTCATCTTGACCGTCAAATCTGCCAAATTTCAACCCAGCAGGCGCAGAGTGGAGTGGAACATAATGAAATACACATTGTATGCCTCTTTCTTTCATAAATTTAATGAACTTTGTTCTATCTTCTAAATCATTACATTTAATATAAAACATATGTGCATTGTGTTTACAATCTGTTGGTATGAACGGCAATTCAATACGGCCCCTATCTTGAAGAGGTTTAAATGCTTTATAGTATTTATTCCAAGTTGCTAATCGATTTTGAGTTATGTCATCAGCCATTAATAATTGAGCCCACAGATATGCTGCGTTTAATTCGCTTGGTAAATAGCTATCACCAAAATCAACCCATGTATATTTGTCTACTTGTCCGCGAAAAAATTTAGATCTGTTGGTGCCTTTTTCTCTCAATATTTCTGCTGCCTCATTGTAGTTATGGTTATTTATAACAATAGCGCCACCTTCTCCCATTGAAAAATTTTTAGTTTCGTGAAAAGAATAACAGCCAAAATCACCTATTGTCCCTAATGCCTTTCCGTTATATTCACTCATAACGCCTTGCGCAGCATCTTCGACTACTAACAAATTATGTTTTTTAGCGATAGACATAATTTTATTCATGTCACAAGAAACGCCAGCATAATGAACAACTACAATAACTTTTGTTTTATTAGTTATCGCATTTTCGATTTTGTTTTCATCGATGTTCATAGTATCAGGTCTAATATCAACGAAAACCAATTTTGCACCCGCCAACACAGGTGCCGTAGCAGTGCTAGAAAAAGTAAAGCTAGGCAATATTACTTCATCTCCAGGATTGAGTTTGCAAAGCAACAAAGCCATGTCAAGCGCTGAAGTCCCGCTAGTAGTTAACAAAACTTTTTGTGCTTTAAATTTTTCCTCCATCCAAGTATTACATTTTTTAGTAAAAGCGCCATCTCCACAAATCTTATTCGATTCAATTGCTTCCTTAATATATTTCATTTCATTTCCAGTAACAGGTGGTAAATTAAAATTAATCATTTATTTCTCCTTTGTATAAAAGAATTTATCTTTTTTTTAATAATTTCAATCATCTCAAACACTAAGTCGTTTTTAAAAATTAGAAGACTGATACCATAAATTATTATACTACAAACTATACTAAAAACTATTCTAATAACAAAATTATCAACATAATAGAACCCAAAACAAACCAAAGCTATAAGAGAACAACCAACGACTGGCCCTATAAAAAGATTAGCCAATCTAGTGATTTTAATTTTTGTTTTATCAACTTTAAACAACAATAAAATCATTAAAACAAAACCATTTGAAGCTGTTGCGATTGCAGCCCCCATAGCTCCTAAGTAGGGAATTAATATCAAATTAAGAATCAAATTAGATACCGCAGTGCCAATACACGCATACATGTAATACTTTTCCTGCTTATTAGGAATTAATATAGCATTGCCTACAAAACTGCCCCCTACTAAAGAAAACATAAAAGATAATATTAAAATTCGCATCAAATTTGCAGACTCATGAAATTCAGGACCGCCAATAATCAAAATTATATCTTCAGCAATCATGATAGTGCCAACTACACTAGGTAATCCTAACGTAATATTGAAGTTTAAAATTTTTCTTAATAGCTTATTAATAGCACTATAATCATTTCGCTCAAAAAGGACACTTAATCTCGGGATCAAAACAAATGCTGCAGATTGAACAATTTGACCTATAACATGTGTTAGTTTTAAAGCTGTGCTATATATTCCAACTTCATAGTCATTACAAATAATTCCGAGCATTGTAATATCAACATTTGTAAAAATTATTTGTGCAAGTGACATTACAAAAAGAAGCAATATCGGCTTAAAATGTTTCTTTAAATTAATTTTAAAAGTGAACTTAATTCTGCAAAATTTTCGCCTATAAAAGAAATTAATAATATTACTGCCACTAGAACTTAATAAATTAATCGCCATATAAATATATAAATCTTCTGGCTTTTTAACTAAAGTAAAAGTAAGAATCAAAACAAGAATTTGTATAGCGAATGTTCTGATTGCAATGTATTTAAAATCTTCCATCGCGGAATTAATCCAATCAGCTCCAAAAGTTGTCAGCAATATACTGAAACTTTGTATTATAATTAATTCTTTATACGCAGCGAACTCTTTAAAACAAAATAATGTAATAAAAAAAATTATATAAGATATTATAGTTGTTATAACATTCAACGAAAAAACTTCACTCGCAAATTTGTTCAAAGCATTTTGATCAGTTTTAACAATTGAAGCTTCTCTAATAGCGTAAGTCGAAACCCCTAAACTTGCAATTAGTGCAAAATAACTAACAAAAGAAATAGCGAAATTCACTTTGCCAATATTATCAGGCAATAAAACACGAGTAACATAAGGAAAAACTATTAAAGGTATAAAAATAGTCGATACTGTTTTAAGCAAATTATAAAACGCATTGCTTTTTAAGTTCGCAGACTTCATTCTTGAATCCCCTTTATTATTTGATACAAATCTTGCCGAGAATTCTCTGGATTAGAATAATAATCGATTTTAGATTTAGTAAGGTCACTTCTAATTTTATAGTATTGTTTATCCCAATATAATTTAACTAACTCTTCATATTGATCGCTAATAGAATGGTTAACAAGATAATCAGTTCCAAGCCATCTAACAGCGTCACATAAGAAATCTGTCATAACTATAGGCAACCCAGCTTTAGCTGCTATACCAGCGCACCCACTCGAACCGGTAAAATCATGTCTAACTAAGACATCACACAAAACGCATAAAGAAAACAAATCGTTTTCATAGCCTCGTTCAATAATCTTTCCCCTATTAAATATATCTTGATAAGTACCATGAAAATAACTATTGGCTTTATCTCCTACAATAATTAATTTAATATTTTTTTCACTATTTATAAAATTAACTAGCATATCAACATATTCATTTGGCATGGAATTATTATAATTAATAGAAATAAGTATAAAATCATCCTCAGATAGCCCAAGTTGATGACGCCTATATGAACGTTTATCTGGTATTTTCACAATTTCAGGAAAAATCCGATTAATTATTTTATTATCCTCAATGCAATTAAACCTTTCATTGACTTTATCATAACGCCATTTTGGTCCTAAAATATAATTATAAAAATTGCTATTTCCAAGACCTCTGCTTGGAATAAATAGTGTTTTAAAATCTTTATAATAATAATAACTTAAAAACGAAGTATCATCAGTCATTTCAATAATAGCTCCTGGATTTAGTTCATAAATTTTGTTCAAACAAAATTGCATTCTCTTTTTTAAGCTTTCCTTTTTAGGAAAAATTAAATTGATTTTTTTATCAAAATGTTTTCTAATTTTTAAAAATGATTTTTTAGAATAAGAATTAAAAAAATCAGAGTGATATCTAATGGTTTCACTATAATTAGAAAAGAAACAATCAAGTGTTACAATAGTGATATCATTAAAGTAATTTCTCATGCCATTCGCAACAAAAGAGGCAATTCTTTCCATAGAATTTTTTAAATCTTTAGAAAGCATAAATGTAATAATAGCAAGAGACTTGTTGTTATTTTTTTTATTTATTTGAGGGATGTTTAACTCTAATTGTTTGGCGATTTCCTTAAACACATTTCTACGTTCGTTATAATAATTATTATTAGGAATAATTCCATTAATAAAAACTACAAAAGTAATATCATCAATTAAAAAAAATCTCTCACTTAAATTTTCGATTTCATAGCACAATGAAACAAAAAGATCGATTATATTAGCATCTAAAAGACCAAGCATATCAAAAATATCTAAAAAATAAGGTCTAATCTCTAAATCTGCATTATTAAACACCTTGACTAACTGATTTTTTTGAATGCTTTTTTCTATATGCGAATCACTGTTTTTTTTAAGATATAATTGTATGTACTTTTCATAAAACCATCTTTTTTTAAACTTAGGTAGGATTTTATTAAACCTAATGTATCGTTCTATTAATTTAACCGTCCAAGAAAAGTCATCATTTATTATCATTTTTTTTATATTAAAAAAATGTGGAAAATTGAAAACAATTTTTTTGACAATTGTTTTTACATGTTGTTTTAACTTCAATTTAAACTCCTCCACAAGACAAATTTATTATTAATTCAATAGAATCAGCAAAATTAGCTTCGAAATTTAAAAAAATTATTTAAATTCGTTTATGTATCTTTCAACAGCATCCATCCAACTCGGTAACCTTCTAAACCCATTTTTTTCAAGAGACTTTTTACTCATTCTACTATTAAGAGGCCTATTAGCTTGGGAAGGAACTATTTTTCTATATTCTTCTGTAGTAACGTCATTCACTTTGATATTTAAGCCAGCAATCTTAAAAATATAACGTGCAAATTCACTCCGTGAGCATACTCCTTCATTCGTGGCGTGATAAAATCCGTATTTGTCAGTTTCAAACATATCGCATATTAATTTAGATAAATCATATGTATAAGTTGGGGATCCGATTTGATCGCAAACAACATTCAATTCTGTTTTACCGGCGTCAGCTAATCTTAGCATGGTTTTAATAAAATTATTCCCGTTAATTCCAAAAACCCATGAGATTCGAATGATGAAGTATTTATTCAAAATGCTTCTTACAAAGTCTTCTCCCGCAGACTTAGTTGCGCCATAAACTGAAAGACCATTCTTTGGAGAATCAACCTCAAAAAAATTATTGCCCTTTCCATCAAAGACATAATCAGTTGAGATAAAAACCATTTTAGCATCAACTTCTTTACAAACTTCAGCAATATATTTAGGTCCTAACGCATTTACAGCATAAACTTTTTCTTTCATCTCTTCTGCTTTATCAACTGCTGTCCATGCAGCGTTATGAATTACTACATCAGGTTTAAATTCAAATATATATTTATGCACAGCATTTTGATCTGTTATATCTAAATCTTCTATATCAATTCCTTTAAAATTAGTATAGCCACGTTCTTTGAGTTCGCGACATACATCATATCCAAGTTGTCCTTTAACACCTGTAACTAAAATTTTTAAATCTTTATTCATATTAAAATTCTATCCCGCTATCTTTTAAAGGAGGGAGCTTTTTATCTTTTTCCGATAATAAAATCTCTCCTTTGTAAGGCCATTCAATGCCAATATCAGGGTCATTCCGTATAATACCGCCTTCATCTTCAGGATGATATAATTCATCACATTTATAAGCAAAGGTAGCTGTTTCGGTTAATACAATAAATCCATGGGCAAATCCTTTTGGAATCATGAATTGTCTTTTATTTTCTTCACTTAAAAAAACACCGACCCATTTTCCATATGTTTTAGAATTTTTTCTTAAATCAACCGCAGCATCAAAAACCTCTCCTTCTAAAACTCTTACTAATTTTGCTTGAGGGAAAGTTTTTTGAAAATGAAGACCCCTTAAAACACCACCTTTTGACTTAGATTGATTATCTTGAACAAAAACATATTCTAAACCATTCGCTTTAAATTCTTTTTCATTATAAGTTTCCATAAAATATCCGCGATTATCTCCGAACATTTTTGGCTCTATAATATAAACACCTTCTATTTCTGTTTTAATAAAATTAAAAGCCATTTTTAATACCTTATCTTTCCATTAGCAACATTGATTAAATGTTGTCCATATTGATTTTTAGCCATTGAATTTCCAATTGAAAGCAATTTATTTTTGTTGATCCAACCATTAATGTAAGCAATCTCTTCAGGGCAGCAAACCTTTATTCCTTGATGTTCTTCTAAAATTTTAATGTAATTAGATGCATCTACTAAAGATTCATGTGTTCCAGTATCCAACCAAGAATAGCCTCTGCCCATAGTGGTGACATGAAGACGCTTTTCTTCTAAATACATATTATTTAATGTAGTAATTTCAAGTTCTCCTCTAGGTGAAGGTTTGACATCGAGCGCTTTTTCAACAACATCATGTGGATAGAAATATAATCCAGTAACACAATAATTAGATTTTGGATTTTTAGGTTTCTCTTCAATCGAAATCGCATTTCCATTTTTATCAAGTTCAACGATACCGAATCGTTCAGGGTCTCTTACATAATATCCATAAATGGTTGCACAATTTTCAAATTCAGCTCTTTTTGCACTATTTTTTAAATGTTTAATCAACCCTGCTCCATAAAATAAATTATCACCAAGAATCATTGCACAAGCATCATTTTTTATAAATTCTTTTCCTATAATAAAAGCTTGCGCTAAACCATCAGGTGATGGTTGAACTGCGTAAGATAAATTAATGCCAAAGTTACTACCATCTCCTAAAAGTTCTTTAAATCTTGGCGTATCTTGTGGTGTTGAAATAATTAAAATGTCTTTAATTTCTGCCATCATCAATACACTTAACGGATAATAAATCATTGGCTTGTCATATACAGGTAATAATTGTTTACTTGTAACCATCGTTAGTGGATATAAACGGGTTCCACTACCCCCTGCTAATATAATACCTTTCATTTAAAAAACCTCCTTTATATTCAGTATACGATTTTTAATAAAAAACATTCAATCGACTTTCTTTTAAGCATACCCTTCTCGCAATATTTTGGTGTGATTTTTTAGACTGCTCAACTAAAGAATAAAATGAAACAAAAACGCACATTAAGAAATTATTACTAACAATATCTAATGTAATACTATCGATTAAAAATACAATAATCAGAAGTTTTATAACATTATCTTCATGTGTTCGACTTTTTTTAAATAATTTTAAAATAATAAATAGCGAAAATAAAATAGTTCCAATAACACCAGCCTCAACCAAAAATGTAGTTAATTGGCAATCAGCCGTTGATACATTTTCGAAAAACGAATATTTAACTAGAAAAATTTCCTCAATCGAACCAAATCCTCCACCTATAAGTCCAAGTATTGGATCGTCTAAAAAAAAGTATTTGAAATTTCGAAGTGTGCCTAATCTTTGCCCTATTGAGCCTTCAGACATACCATTCGTAATCAAAGGTAAAATTCTACCTATGATAATGTTTTGGATATTATTAAAAAATCCCGGTATAAACAATAAAATTAAAAATGAGCCGAAACAAAAACTAACTGTCATCATACCCTTTTTCGTATTTTTCCTGAAGATTTTAATTAGATAATAAATAGAGACAACTAAAAAACAAATCCGATTAATACGTGATTGTGCAATAAATATTTGAGTTATGAAAAGCAACTTAATAATTGAATTAAAGTATTTGTTTTTAATAGGGTATTCAGATACTAACAAAAAACCAATATTTAAAACAAACCCATAATAATTATAATGTAGAAAGAAACTTGATGGTTTATAGTTTCCTGACATTGTGTGATTCTCAGTCCATCCTCCAGGTATTAAAATAAACCTATCTAAAACGTTATGTTTAAAAATAACTTCTACCAAGCCATAAAGCGCACTAATTATAATAATATTCCTAATTATTTTTATAGTCTTTATGATATCCTTTTTTTTCATCGGAACAAGAAGATAAATAGTTACTGGCATTAGCAAATATTTAATAAAGAAATTTGCAAAATCGACTAGAGTTATGACGCCACTAAAAAAGTTAATAATTGTTACACTTCCATAATATGCAACAAACAATGCAAAAAACCCTAGATATAAACTAGAAAATTTGTTTTTAAAAACTTTATTTTCAAACAAAAAGGAAAAAATAAAAACTACAAAAAAAGTGGCAATTAAGTACTGTTGACTATACCCAATAAAAGTTGCCATAAGCAAAAATATAAAATAAAAAGGGATAAGATAACTTTGAACTTTTCTCATATTATATATAAATAATTACACCAACGTTTTGGACAAAACCTTGCTTAAGAAATTTGTATTTAAATATCAAATAAATTTTCTTTATTTTGTTCGACTTAGAAATATCTATATACTTAATAAGTAATAACTTGTTCTTCTGATTTATTTGTTTTTTATAAGTATCAAGGAAATCGGAAGCTTGTTTAAATGAAATATTAAACGTTTCCTTTACTTTTGTTTTACCAAACAAGCGCTTAATAATAAATTTAAAACTATTAACTTTTGTAGCTCCTATAACATTATTACCATGCTGTCTATAATCGATTAAAGGTTCTTCTATAAAATCAATTTTGCCAAAAGCAGAAGCACATAAAGCAAACCACCAATCATGCATTCCCATGTTAGAACCACCACATAAAACTATATTGGATAATTCTCCATTCCACATCATCGTGCATCCAGTAACATTATTTTGTATCAATAAACGATTTAGTGACTTTCTTTCTGGATTCAAATTTCTGTATTTCCAAAATGAATTTCCAATAACATTTAATTCAGCATCAACAACCCTTAAATCAGTGTGAATTAAAACAGGTTTTTTTGGGTGTTTCTTTTCGACACTTTTAATTTTATTGTAAGTCTTTTCTATTTTACTATCGTGCCAAACATCGTCTTGATCGCAAAACATATAATACTTAAATTCTGATAATTTAGTAACATATTCAAAAATTCTCATAAAATTGCGTTGCGCTGAAGAATATTTTTTATCATTCCTTAAAAGAACAATTTTGTCTGGATATCTACTTGTATAGTGTTTTATTATATCGAGTGTATTATCGGTAGAATCGTCATCTCCAATAAATATAACAAAATTTTGATAAGTTTGCCTCAATAAAGAATCAAGTTGGTAACTTAGATATTTTTCACCATTGAATGTCGCTAGACAAATAGCAATTTTATCATTAAAACTCATTCTCAAAAGTCTCCTCATATCTAGTTGCAATAAATTTCCAACTATACCTATCTTTAATTTGTCTGCGTGCTAAGCTACCAAATTGATATATTTCGTTTAAGGACAAAGTATCGCACAAATTAATTAAATTCAATAAACTTCCTTCCTCATTGGAGAAATATAAACAAGAATCAACTCCTACTTCTTTATTAAAGCCTACATTAAATAGCAAGTTCAAATCAGTAGATGCAAGAGCTTCCAAAAGGCTTGGATTTGTCCCGCCTACACTATGTCCGTGAATATATGCATAAGCATTTTCTCGAATTTTTTTCAATAATTCTGAATCATAGACAGTGCCGACAAATTTTATCCTAGGATCTTTATCAAAATGGTATTTATCTTTTAATGTTTTAAATAACTTATTTTCTTCTACATTAGTAACTAATACAAAATCTCTTTTTGAATTAGATTTCATAAATTCCCTAATCATAATTTCAAAATTGTTTTCAGGCACAAATCTTCCAACTGATAAATAATATTCATTTGAATTAATCTTAAATTTCTTATACCGTTCCAATAATTTCGGATCTTCATCTTTTAAAATTGATTTTTTTACATCAGCGCCATAAGCAATATAAGTAGTTTTAGGATTGTAATTTTTATATGTATCGTTAATATAAGATTCAATATTAATTGAATCACAGATAATCAAATCCGAGTATTTAACCATTTTATTTTCTGAGTATTTCCGATATTTTCTAACGGGTGCTGGCCATTTCGCGCGAAGCCATTCGTGACCATCCGGATTTAAAAACACTTTGCAACCTAATTTATGTGCTTTATTAACTAGATTTTTATAGAATGGCCCAATTCTACAAGTTAATACATATATTATTGTATTTGAAAGTTTCTTTTCTTTAATATATTTCAAACAATATTTAAAAGCTTTAACATCATAATAAATCGCCTTAGCTGAGCCAATATTAGGAACCTTTATATTAAAGCAATGAGCATTATTATGTTTAAATTCTTTAGAATCAACGCCAATACAAGCAACATGATATTTGATTTCTTGATTTTGTTGATACCTTGTCAAATTTTCTACAAAAGTTTCATAACCACCATATTTAGCCGGAATACCTTTAGAACCAATGATAAAAACATGCTTCATCAAAATTCTATCTCCTATTTATATCTTTTCATCCAATTTAAATATTCGCCACTTTCAACGTTCTTGAGCCATTTTTGATTATCAAGATTCCATTTAATTGTAGCTGCAATACCTGTTTTGAAGTTGTGTTCTGGTTTCCAACCGAGTTCAGTTTCAATCTTTTTAGGATCGATAGCGTAACGCAAATCATGTCCTGGCCTATCTTTAACGTAATTTATTAAATCTTCGCTCTTATCTAACGCGCTTAAAATTGTTTTAACTACTTCAAGATTTGTTTTTTCGTTATGTCCACCAACGTTATAAATTTCACCATCTTTTCCGTTTCTTACAATTAAATCGATTGCAGTGCAATGATCACCTACATAAAGCCAGTCTCTAACATTGTTTCCATTTCCATAAACTGGGAGAGCTTCATCTCTACTAGCTTTTTGAATCATTAAAGGAATTAATTTTTCTGGGAATTGA
>DBFJOT010000050.1:0-17579 GCA_048405595.1 Candidatus Onthovivens sp. | reverse complement strand
CACCAAAATAGTCATAATCTTATAGTTTTCAAAGAACAATTTTGCACGTTTTCTAGACGTACTTTTTGTTATGGGATTTTTCGGTAAATTTACCCTTTACTTATTACCGAAAGGCTTATATGCTTAGCAGTCTGGGTTGGATTAGGAATTATATTTTTTATAAGACATAAAGTATTATCAAAAAAAGAAAAGGAGGAGAATTAGACGTGAAAGTTCTTATTGTCGGTGGCGTTGCTGGCGGAGCTAGTGTTGCAGCAAGAGTTCGTAGAATTGATGAACATGCTGAAATTATCATGTTTGAAAAAGGACCACATGTATCTTTTTCAAATTGCTGTTTACCTTATAGATTAAGTAATACAATTGAAGAATATGATAATTTAGTTTTAATGAATCCTGAAGTATTCAAAAAGCAATACAACATTAACGCTAGAGTTAATCAAGAAGTTGTTAAAATTAATCGCGAAAGTAAAACAGTTACAGTTAAGAATTTATTAACAAATGAAACTTATACCGAAACTTACGATAAATTAGTTTTAGCACCTGGAGCTAACGCTATCGTTCCACCAATTAAGGGAATCGAAACTGCAGATACATTTATTGTTAAAAATGTTGTCGATATCACTAAACTTAATGAATTCATCACCAAAAACAAATGTAAAAAAGTTACCGTTATCGGTGGCGGATTTATCGGTGTTGAAACTTGTGAAAATTTAGTTCACGCAGGATATGAAGTTTCTTTAGTTGAAGCGGAAAAACAAATTTTAAGACCATTTGACTATGATATGGTCCAAATTTTCCACAAAACTATGCTCGATCACGGTGTCAACTTAGTTTTAAGTGATAAAGTTGTCGAATTTAGTGGAAACAATGTTAAATTAGAATCTGGAAAAGTCATCGAAAGTGATGCAGTTGTATTAGCAATCGGTGTTAAACCAGATACTAAAATTGCTACTGAAGCAGGAATTAAAGTTAGTGAGAGAGGTGCTATCTTAGTTGATCCAAATTATGTAACTAGCGATAAAGATATTTACGCAGTTGGTGATGCTATCTTAGTTTACAATGCATTATTAAATAAGTATGTCCATCTTCCACTCGCAGGACCTGCACAAAAAGAAGCAAGACAAGCTGCTAACCACATGTATGGAATTAGAAATGTCAACACAGGATTTATCGGTTCAAGCTGCATTAGAGTCTTTGATTATAATGGAGCATCAACTGGTTTAACTGAAAGAGATTGTATTCAAAATAACTTAAGTTATGATGTAGTTTATGTAATTCCACAAGACAAAGTTGGTTTAATGCCAAATAACTATCCATTACACTACAAATTAATTTATGAAGTTCCAACTGGCAGAGTATTAGGATGCCAAGCAATTAGTAAGGGCGAAGCTGCAAAACGTGTTGATATCGTTGCAACTTTAATTAAATTCGGCGGAACAATCTATGATTTAATGGATTTAGAATTATGCTATGCACCACCATTTAGTACAGCTAAAGATGCTGGAAATCATGCTGGACTCGTAGCAAGTAATTTATTAAGTGGTTCTTTCAAACAAGTCAGAGTTGACCAAGTTAGAGAATTAGTTGAAAGCGGAGCTTACATCATCGACGTCAGAGAAAAAGATGAATATGATTTAGCTCACATTAAGGGTGCTAAAAACATTCCACTTAGTGAAATTAGAAACAGATTAAGTGAAATTCCTACAGATAGACCAGTCTATTTACACTGTAGAAGTTCACAACGTAGCTACAATGCATGTAGATGTTTGATTGGTAATGGTTTTACAAACGTTTACAATATTCAAGGTAGCTTCTTAGGTATTTCTTTCTATGAATATTTCAATGATGTTCGTTTAAAGAGAGACCCAATTGTAACAGATTACAATTTTAATTAATCGGGAGAAATTATGTTTAAAGATAGAAGACATATGATAGAATTCGGTGTTGGTATCGCTGTAATTCTATCCATGCTTTTATTCGGTATTTTATATAATACTGAAAAAGCATATGCAAACCTTGGCAGACTTTTAGTCGGTGGTTTAATTGGTTATGCATTAGCACGTTGTGCTTTTGGATTTGCTGGAACCGTCAACAGAGCTTGCCAAACAGGTTCAACAAAATTAATGAAAGCAGTATCAGTTCTTTTCTTATTAGGTGGAGTTGTTACTTGCGTTATGGTCCTTGGTGGATTTGGCGTTGAAAAATTAAGCCACATCGGAATCACTTGGGGACTTGTTATCGGTGCTACATTATTCGGATTTGGTATGGCATTTACAGTTTGCTGTGCTAGTGGTGTATTCACTGATTTAGCTGAAACTCCTTTAAAAGGTTTATTCGCATTATTATTCATGGGATTAGGTGCTTTCTTAGGATTAGGACTTAAAAAAGCTGAATGGATGAAATGGATCAAAGAACCATTCTTAGGAATTCCAGGAGCAGAAAAAGGTTCAAACTTCACAGAATGGTTTAGCTGGGACGGAACAAAAGGCATTTTATTCTCATTAATCTTCACAGCTTTACTTGTTGCTGGAGTTTATGCATTATCACACTTATATGAAAACTTCCGTAAGAAAAAAGGAACATATGTCGGATGCCGTTCAGAAATTTCTTATGATGAAGAAAAAACAACTCACGTTCCAAGCGAAAACAAAATCAATGAAGCTTTCTATAATGCATTCGTTAAACCATGGTCATTAACAACAGGCGCTGTCGTTATTGCTGGTGGCTATGCATTATTAATGATTATCTTTAAATCAGGATGGGGAGTCAGTGGTCCTATCGGACAATGGTTCGCTCGTTTAATTGGACTCTTCGGAGTTCCAGCAGATGCTATTAAAGGATTCTCAGGTGTTGATATTACAACAAAATTCTTTGATCAAGCAATGTACATTCAAGATCTTTCAATCTTCTTAGGTGCTTTAATCGCTTTCTTATTTGCAGGTAACTTTACACGTAATATGAAGAGCTGGTTATTCAATCCATTAGAACTCGTCTTATACGCTGTTGGTGGTGTTATCTTAGGTATTGGATTCACAATTGCTGGTGGATGTAATGCTGGTGGATTATTCACACCTATCGCTCAATTCGGCGTCTCAGGTTGGATTTATCTTGTATTCTTAGTCATTGGTGGATTCGGTGGTAACTGGGTCAGAAAACAATGGCAAAAACTTTATAAAGATAAATAAGAATTATATTAATTGAGGTCATTAGTTCACTAAAAACTAGTGACCTTTTATTATGATTATTTTTTCTTTTTTAAAATTCCTATATAGAGCGTTCTTTTTAAACGATTACTAGTAGATAAAGTTCTTATATAAAAAGAGATACTAGATATGAATAGTGAAAAAAAGAATATGTCAATTAAAAAATGAAAGAACGCAATCTTCTTAATCGGAAAGAATTCGTAAATAAAATATTATAAGTAAACTTTATATTTTACTTAGTAGTAATAAAGTGCTGATTTAATCGATAGTATTTATCTTTGCTTTGGATAATATGCTGCTATAATAAATTCATAATTAATAATTTGGAATAATGTCATGAAAAGATTTCGAAAAGTTCTTGCAATAAGTGGAACTATATTTTTAACTTTAGGTATTGGAACGGGTGTTTATATTGCATCGATGACTTGTTTTAGAGAATATAGACAAACCAACCATTCATTAAAAACGTGGATGAAAGACATCAAAGACGATACTAAAATTAATGAAATAATAATGCCTGGAAGTCATGATGCTGGTACTTATGGAATGAGTTGGCTAGGAGCAACGCAACATTTAACAATCGAACAACAATTAAAGCTAGGAGTTCGATATTTTGATCTAAGAGTTAATAAAGTTGATAATGAATATGTGATGTTCCATTCTATTTTAAACGGTACAAAGTTCGATCCAATTTTAGATTCCATAGTTCAATTTTTAGATGAAAATCCAAGTGAAACTTTATTACTTGATTTTCAACATTTCAAAAATGGCAGTGATGATTATGTTTATAACGAAGTAAATGAAAGACTTAAAGGAAAATTAGTTGTTCAAGATGAGAGTCAAAACGAACTTCAATATGTCGATGATTTAACATTAAAAGAAACTAGAGGAAAATGTATCGTTTTCTTTAATAGTAGTTCTACTTATATAAAAGAAAAACATATATTTTCTAGAAATGATGATGCGTGCACTAAAAAAGGGCAAGCTCTTGATTCATGTTATATTAGCGATTTCCACGCTTATGAGTCAGATAAATTTATTGAAATTGTTTTAACAAATTATGCTAATAAAATCAAAGAAAAAATTAGTAAAGAAGAACATAAAGGAATATTTGTTCTTCAATGCCAATTGACTGACAAATCATTATTATTAGGACCATTTCATAAAGAGCGCAGGCACGAGGAAAATATGAATCATCATATTCTAAACTTCTCAAAAACTGAATATTTCGATATTGCTAATGTAATCATGCGAGATTTCTTAGATGAAAATAAAACGCAGTCAATTATAGATTTAAATGAATGTAAAGGAATATTTAAAAAATGAACGAAATAAAATATATTATTTTTGATATGGATGATACATTGCTTCCAAAAGATAGAATTATAAAAAAATATACACTAGATGTTTTACACGAACTACAAAAATTAGGACATAAAATCGTTATCAATACAGCGAGAAGTAAATCATTCAATCAAGAATATTTTGATGAAATTAAACCTGATTACGCTATTTTAAATGGTGGGTCTTTGATTATTGATAAAAACGAAAAGATACTTTTTAAAGAAGTAATAGCTAAAGAGGTGGTAAATGATATATCTAAAGATCTACTTGAAATAGCGAATACATTTTCCATTTATACAGAAGATGAACTTTTTAGTAGTGATCCGAATTATCATTCTCAAGGAGCTAAATATTTTGATTTCTTCAAAAACAAACTGAATAAAGAAGCATTAAAAATTGTTGCTAGTTTTAATGATGAAAAAGTAGCAAGCAAAATAGCTAAAAAATATGGTCTTGAATATGTTGTTTACCTTAATGGAAGATTTGGGAGAATAAATCTAAAAAATACAAGTAAAGAAAGTGGCAACCGTAAACTTATGGAAATTCTAGGCGATGAGCTTAAAAATACTATTGTTTTTGGAGATGATGTTGGCGATTTAAATATGATTAATGAAGCTGGCATTGGAGTATTAATGAAAAATGCTCGTGACGAAATTAAAGTGAAAGCAAAAAACGTTAGTAAATATACAAATGATGAAGAAGGTGTCGCAAGATTTTTAAGTAATTATTTTAATCTTAAAATTTAGGTTGAATTAATGCTGTAAACGGAAGCATCACTACAGTTGTTGCAAATGTATCTTCTTTAATTTTTGACATATTTTATATCTTTTGTTGCTTTATATATCAAAAAGACTAAATTTAGACTGAAATCAATCCTGAATAATCGTTTTTAATGCAAAAGTTATTATTGGTATGCTAAACTTATATTGTTAGGATGGTGATAATTATGCATTACGAGCAAAAAGCTCTTTACTGGGGTGTAGCAATTAATGTCTTCTCAGCGTTACTTGGATTGGTATTCTTCTTTATAACGAAGAGCCAAACTATGTTCTTAGATGCTTTCATATCTTTGATATTATGTGTATCAACTATCATTTCATTAGTTGTTGCACGAGTTGTTAATAAAAAAGATTCTGAAAAGTTTCCGCTTGGAAGATATGCTATTGAGAATTTATTCTTAATCTTTAGAGCAATCTTGATGTTAGGAATAATAGCTTATACGCTTATCGAAGGTATCGTTACTATTGTTCATTTCTATGAGGGTACATTAGTTAGTGACGTAAATATTAATTTTACTTACATGATTATTTATGCTGTTTTAATGACTGGATCATGTGTTGCGATTACTGTAGTTTATTCCTATTACAATAGAAAATTAGAAGTTCCTAGCGAAATCATAAAAATTGAAATTTCATCTTCACTTTTTGATGGTCTTGTCACTTTATTTGCGGCAAGTAGTTTACTAATATTTACTTATGTTCCTGCGTTGTCTTCGGTTAGTAAAATCGGAGATAGTATTGTCGTTATCATTTTATCGATAGGATATTTAATTCTTCCAATTAAAGAAATTATTAAACAAATTAGAATTTTAACTGACAAACGTGAAAATCAAGATATTGAATCAGAAATTCGTAAATTCTTGAATGATGAATATTCAAACTTTAAAATTTATGATGTTTATTGCGCTCTATCAGGTGATGTTTCTTCAATTTACATTTGCTTATATCCGAAAGAAGATTTAGCGGCAAGTGAAATAAGTGATGAATTCACTAGTATTAGAGAAGAATTAGGACAAGAGTATACACATTCTAAAGTTATATTACTTTTATCTGATAGCAAGTTACACTCAATGTAAAAGTAAAAAAACGTAAGCAAAGCGGATTAAGGCGCGTTTAGCTTACGTTTTTTTGATGCTTAAAAATGATTAGAAATCATTAAGCCTCTTAACAATACACTCTCCAAATTCTTTTTCAAATTGTTCGTAGGGTGTTTTACCGTTATTACAAAAACGCGTTTTCAAAAAAATGTGGTGAAGGTTTTTAGTTGGCTTTGAATTATACATAAATAATTTCTGTAGTGATGATTTTTTGGTTTTGCCTACATCTTGTTCATTCTTTCAATCTAAAATATCAAGATTTCTTTATTTGAGTTACTCAGTCACGCCAAACTTATTATTAATTTCAAGATAAACTAAGAAGAGCAATAATCGCTTATGCTTTTATGGTTTTTCAAATTTGATTTAATAAATTTAATGACGTGAGTGTTATCTTTATACAAATCTACTTAATAAATTGAACCATAAGAATAAACTGTTATAAATAGATTTTTTAACCTTGAAAATGTCGCTCACTAACATTAAAATTATACCTATGAGACGCGCTTTATTTTTTGATTTAGATGGAACGCTTTGGGATGCTTTAATTCCGCTTTGTGAAAGTTGGAATGAAGCAATGGAGAATAATAATCTTCCATATCGATTCGACTTACCAACAATGTTAAGCTATATGGGCTTAACTCCTTTAGAAACTGTACATTTAGCTTTCAAAGATGTTGATGAAGAAACAGGTTTAAAATATTTTGATATATGTTTTCAACATGAAATTAAATATCTTAGTATTCATCCTGGAAAATTATATCCTCACGAAGAGGAAGTAATTGCGAAGTTATCTAAGCTTTGTGACCTTTATGTTGTTTCTAATGCTGATTGTGGGTATATCGAAAACTATTTAAATGCATGTGGAATGGCAAAATATTTTAAAGGTCATCTTTGTGCTGGAGATACTAAGTTAGATAAATGCGATAATATAAAGTTATTAAAAGATAAAGAAAATATTGATGAAGTTATTTATATCGGGGATACAAATAAAGATATGATAGAAACTCTAAAAGCAGGAGTTCCTTTTATTCATGCAAGTTATGGTTTTGGAAAAATAGATAATCATCCTTATAAAATTACATCATTATTAGAACTCGAAGACATAGTTAGAAAAATTTTTAAAATTTAATTCATAAATTAAGAAAGGACGGGTTAACTATGAAATCCAAATCAATTGACACTAATAGTCAAAACGGATTTAAGCTTAACTACAAAAGAACGTTTATCATTGGTTTTGCGTTCTTTGGCATTTTGCTTTTATGGCAAGTTTATGACTCTTGGTGCCCGACATTCCTTACAGAACTTTTTAAAGAAGCTCTCGGAGGAAAATCTACTGAAGAAGTTCAGTATTTAGTTGGTATCATGATGGCTCTTGATAATTTATCAGCTTTAATCATGCTTCCAATTTTTGGAAATTTAAGCGATAAGACGCATACTAAAATTGGCAAAAGAATGCCTTATATTTTAGTTGGCACATTCTTATGCGCAGTAACTTTCCCATTCGTTCCTGTATTTTTCCATTATCATAATATCATTGGAACGATTGTTATGATGGCTTTAGTTGTTTTCTTTGCAATGATGTATAGAAATCCAGCTGTCGCTTTAATGCCTGATATCACACCTAAACCATTAAGAAGCAAAGCAAACGGAATCATTAATATCATGGGCTATATCGGTGGAGCTTTTGCTACTGTTGTTGGCATTATTTTTGTTTTAAGTGACTATTTAGCAGATAATGGATGGATTCAAAGAACATCTAATATTTGGTTAATTGAAGCCCCATTTCTAGTCGCAAGCGTTTTAATGGTCATCAGTGCTTTAGTTTTATTCTTCTCAATTAATGAAAATAAGATCGAAGAAGAAATGCGCGATGAATTAGAAAGAGGAGAAAAAGTCGCTGCTGTTGCTAGTTCAGTTGAACATGACGACGAAAAACCAATGAGCAAAGCTAATAAAATTATGCTTTGTTTAATTCTTGGTGCTGAATTTTTATGGTTCATGGCGGACAATGGAATCGGCACATTCATGATGAATTATTCGATTTATTATTTACACTGCGCTTCAAGTTCTAACATGATTAACACAATTGTTGGTGGTGTTGGAAGTGTTATTGGCTTTGCTGCTGGAGGATATTTTGCAGGTAAAATCGGTAGAAAATGGACAATATTTGGTGGCTTAGGATTAACTGTTTTTTCTTTAACTTTATGGTTGATTTGCTCATTAACGATTCCTGTATCAATCCCAGAAGCAGGAACTTATAATCCATTCCCAGTTTATTTATATTTTGTTTGGGCTCTTAAAGGATTCGGAATGAGTTTAGTTCATGTTAACTCTTACCCAATGGTCGTTGAACTTTGTTCAAGTAAGAAAATTGGTAAATTTACTGGATTCTACTACGCTTCTTCAATGACGGCTCAAACACTAACACCAATTGCTTTAGGTTCATTATTACTTTTAGATTCGTTCAGCTTCCAATATTTACCAGTCTACTCCTTAACATTAACCGCTGTTGCTGCTATTATTTTTATATTCGTTAAGAATATTAAAGTTGATAAGACTAAAATTAAAAGTGGCCTTGAAGCTTTAGATGTTGAGGATTAGATATGAAAAAAGAAAAAGCTTTAAAAAAATTAAATCCTGTCTTTTTAAAAGGGATAGCTCATAGAGGTTTGCATACAAAAGAATTCACAGAAAATGGAATGAAAGCTTTTGAAAATGCAATAAATAAAGGTATTGCTTTTGAACTTGATGTACATTTAACTAAAGATAATCAATTAATTGTTTGTCATGATGATGATTTAGTTAGAACAACAGGCAAAAAAGGCATTATCGAAGAACTTACTGTTCAAGAAATTAAATCAAATTATCGTTTGCTTGATGGTGGAGAAGTTCCTACTTTGAAGGAAGTCATGGAATTAAATAATGAAAAAGTTCCGATGGTTATCGAATTAAAAGTAAGAAATCGTAATTATAAACCGTTAGCAAAAAGACTTGTTGAAGAGCTTAAAGGTGTTAAGGATTATAAAAATTATCACTTAATATCTTTTGATCCAAGAGCGCTTCATTTTACTAGAAAAACTAAATTTATCAACGCTTTACTTGTTACAACAAGCCATATCCGGACATATCATTTTAGATTTTTCTTTGATTCACTTGATTTAGAATATTGCATGGTTAAAGAAAAAAGAGTCCAAAAATATGCTAAAAAACATTTATTAAATGTTTGGACAATTGACTCGAAAGAAAGTTTTGATGAAGTATATGATGTAGTTGACACAGTTACATTCCAATTAATGGATGAAAACTATGTTGTTAACAAACTAACAGATAAAAATTTCAAATAAAAAGTGCCATCACTTCGTAATTCGAATGAATGAAGGAGTGATGACACTATTTTTTTTCGGAAGTAATCTTTTTATATTGGCGATAGAAAGTTGAATAATCACTAAAACCTAGTTGTTGAGCAACAACACTTTTTTTGATTCCACCTTTTACCATTGATTCAGCTACAAACATCTTTTTGTGTCTAACATAATCGATTAAAGATATTTTCATGTAATGTTTGAATTGGTTACAAAGATGTGATTTAGAGAAATTCAAATCTTTGGAAATGTCTTCTAATGTTATATCTTCATAAATATGGCGATCAATATAAGCGATAATATCTTGAATAAAGTTATTAGCTTCGGTTTTGCTCATCGTGAAATCATGATCACTATTAGAAGATAGAAGAAGTAACTTAGTTAATTCGCACATGAATAATATATAAGCTGTTTCTTTGTCTTTTTCTATTGCATATAAATCGAAATTTTTTAAATTATCAAGGATATATTTGTTTCCTGGAATGAAAACAGGCATCTTTTTTAATCGTTCAAGAAGCTCAGTTGGGATAGCGTTATCTGGAAATTTGAAAACGTATCTTTCATATGTAGCTTCGCTATTAAAATCTAAAAAATGAAATTTCCCAGTGGAAATAAAAATAATATCACCTGGTTCTAATTTATGTGTTACATTTTCGACTGTGTAATTTAAATCACCACTAATGAAAAATAGAACTTCATTAAAGTGATGGGCATGCTTTGAATAATCTTTGCCTTTTACTGGTATTAAGTCAAGCTTATGAGCAAAGTCTACATCTTTATAAAGGAAATTAAACATACTTTACCCCTCATGGACGAATAAAAAAACAATTCTTAATTAAGGATTGTTATCATATTAATATGATAAACGATTTAATATTTTTGACAATTAAAAAATGTAAATTTTCAGTAAAAACATTGCAAATATTTTTCAACGTGATAAATAAACAATTATTTTAATATTTATGATAATATATTCATATTTATTCGATACAATCGATTAAATTTAATTATTACATGATGAATAATAATAAACATATCAATTAAAAATAGTAAGTTAGACAACACTAATATTACAATTCTTACAATTTAGATTGCAAAATTGACAATAGGGGTGTCATTTTTTAACATTTTGTTTAAATGCAAAAAATTATCATTATATATAATAGAAATATACGATATAAAAAATAATAAACTTAATAGTGGTAATTATGTAAAACCTAAACTGCAATTGATACCTACTTATAAAGGAATATAATTTGGAATATTGTTAATATTTACCATTAACATCATCTTAAAAATACTTGATTAAATGCCTTTTTTCGTGAATTAGCTTTCTTATAGTGTTAAAATAATTTCATGATAGTCGTTTATAAAGAAGAAGAAAAAAAGTTAACAAAAACTGAATATCAAGATGACGAAGAGTTTGAAGTTGAACCAGGTGCCTGGATTCATTTATTTAAGCCAACTCCTGAAGTTATTGAACGAGTAGCTAAAATTACTTCAATTTCTAAAGACATGTTAATGTGTTCTTTAGATGAAGAAGAAAGTGCGCGTATCGACAATGATGATGGCGATACTTTAATAGTTCTTGATACACCTTATTTAGAAAATAAAGAGAAGTCTTTTTATACAACTTCGCCTTTTTTAATCGCTTATAATAGAAGTTATTATGTTACTATCCAAAGACATGAATTTGAATTAATGGATGAACTTTTTAAACGTGTCAGATTTATTGAACCACACAAGCATGTTCGCTTAACATTAAATTTTGTTTATCGTTTAGCGACTTTATTTATTACATATTTAAAAAGAATTAATTCTTATACTGAAAGTCTTGAAACTAGCTTAAAAAAATCTACAAGAAATGAAGAAGTTCTTGCTTTAATGGATACAAATAAATCGTTAATCTATTTTTCCACAGCTTTAAATGCTGATAATGGTGTATTAACTAAATTAACTAAAAGTCAAACATATAAAAAATTTGAAAGCGACTTTGATTTAATGGAAGACGCTCAAGTTGAAATGGCTCAAGCAATTGAAATGTGCACTATTTCTAGAAACGTTTTAGCTAGCATGATGGAAGCTTTCGCTTCAATTATTAATAACAACATGAACGTTGTTATGAAAACTTTAGCTATTATAACTTTAGTTTTATCGATTCCAACTCTTATTTCTTCTTTCTTAGGTATGAACTTTGACACCATACCAATGGAAGACAATCCTTGGGGCTTTTGGATTACTGTAGGTGTTTCATTTGCATTAAGCGCAATAGGTGCTGTTGCTTTAGTTATGATGAGTAGACCTAGAAATAATAGAAAATAAGATTTGTGATTCTTCGGAGTCACTTTTTTAGAGGAGAATTTTTATGTACGATAATGAACATTTAAAGAAACTTAATGAACTTTTAAAATCACATAATTTAGACGCTTATATAATTTTCACAAGTGATCCTCATAATAGTGAATATATTAGTGATGAATTTTTATCACTTCGTAAATATTTTTGTCCTTTTAGTGGAAGTGCTGCTCAAGTTGTTGTTACACAAAGTGAAGCATATCTTTTTGCTGATGGTAGATATTGGATTCAAGCTGAAAAAGAACTATCAGGCACTCCAATTAAATTAATAAAATTAGGAGATAAAGATGCTCCTTCTTTAATCGAATTTTTGAAAGAAAAAGAGCTTAATAAAATTGGAGTTGATAAGCGATTAATCACCCAAAGTTATGCAAAAACTTTACAAAATAATGGTTTTATCATCGCAGACCTTAATTTATATAATGAGTTTGATATAAAATTTAGTAAAAATGAAAGTAAACTTTTTAAGTTAAATGACGAATTAGTTACATTAACTCATCAAGAAAAAATTAATAAGATTTATCAAGAAATGGATAAAGTAGGAGCGACAAGCCACTTAATCACAACTTTAGATGATATCGCTTATATTTTAAATGTTAGAGGAAATGATATTCCTAATAATCCTGTTTTTTATAGCTATTTATATCTTTCTAAAAAGTTTGGAAATTATCTTTTTGTAGATAAAAATAAAATAGATTTTGAAATCGATGGTGTAAAAATATTTGATTATAATTCAGTTGAATCTTTCTTAATGTATCATCAAGAAATTCCAACTTTAGTTGATTCGATTAGATGTAATGCTTTTATTTATAATCTTTTGTTAAATCCAATTGAAGGAAAAAATCCAAGTTATGTCATGAAAGCAATCAAAGGCGAAAAAGAAATTAAAAATACAAAGGAAATCCAAGCTATCGATGGTATCGCTTTATTGAAATTTTCTAAATATTTAAAAGATAACATTAAAAACAATTTAACTGAGTTTGAATATAGTGAAAAATTAAAAGAATTTCGTTTAAGTAATTCTAGATGTTTTGATCTTTCTTTTGGGAGTATTGTTGCTTTTGGTGAGAATGCTGCTCAAATGCATTATGCCCCTACTTTCAATAATTCATCTATTGTAAATGATACTAAAATTGAACTTTTAGTAGATAGTGGAGGTCAATATTTTGGCGGAACAACTGATACAACAAGAACTTTTATTGTAGGAGAACCTACTCAAGAATTTAAGCACGACTATACGCTTACATTAAAAGCTTTAATAAATTTATCAAATACCATTTTCTTAAAAGGAAGTACCGGTCAAACAATTGATATTAGAGCTCGTGAATATTTTTGGCGTGAAGGAATGGACTACAAATGTGGAACAGGGCATGGTGTTGGTTATATTTTAAATGTTCATGAAGGACCAAATGGATTTAGATATCGTAAAGTAGTTGAACGTGATGATCAAGGAGAAATCGTTCCTGGAATGATTACAACAATTGAGCCTGGTGTTTATAAAGCTAATAAGTACGGGATAAGAATTGAAAATAATTTGTTATGTGTAAAATCTTTTGAAACTGAAGATGGCGAATTCTATAAATTTGAAACAATTACTTATGTTCCGATTGATAAAAAGGGACTTGATTTAAGTATGCTTTCAAAAGAAGAAATTGAATGGATTAATTCTTATCATAAAATGGTATATGAAAAACTTTCTCCTTTAATTAAAGAAGAAAGCTTATGTAACTTCCTTAAGGAACAAACTAGTCCGATATCAATAAATTAAGAATGAATTGAAAATTTTGAAGGAAAAATATAAAGCAAAACAAGAAAAATAAACATGATAAAACAAACAACAAGTATAAGTACTGTTTTTAATGTCAATTTTTCTTTCATAAGTGGTTTAAATGTGAAATGTATTCCTTTTGGAATTGAATAATTTTATTTCCGATTAATGATTTTGCATATTTGATAAAATCGTTTTCAGTGAACTTCCCACTTAAAATTTTCTTAATTTTAGAGATGTGAAGTAGACAAATCGGATCTTCACCTTTTCCAACGTGAAGGATATAAGATTTATTTGCTTCTTTATATTCATCTAAAGCGGCATTGAATTGCAATACGGAAGTGTGATATTTAGCTTTTTTGATATACAATTTTCCTGAAGCACCAAAATTTGTTTCAACTAATCTTAATACATTTTGTGCGTCATCATATTTTGCTTCTTTTAATAATGCATCAACTCTCTCAAGTTTCAGAATCAACTAACGAATTATGTAAATCGTATTTCATATATCTTGTATTTGGTTTTTTAAAAAATAATGGGTTAGTTAAAGTTATTTTTGTTATGACTGAATTAACATTATATTCATTTGTTAAAATGTTTGAATGCTTTTTCTCTAGAGCAAAATTAACATAAATTGCATTATCATAATTTACCTTTACAAAGTTCAAAATAGATTTTGTTTTTCCTACTAATCTAATCCCTATAACAGTTGAATGTTTATGGTATTCATTATTTTTCAAATCAATAAACACATAAATCTTTCTTTCTAAATATATAAAATAATACCTCATTATTATTTTGCTATAACCAACCTAGTACCAAAATATAAAATAATGAAACAATAATTAAATATTTAATACATCTATAAAGATGATATTAAGATTATTTTTGCTTAAATTGTAATTTTCAATCTAGTTGACAAAATTAAAACTAGAAAAATACAAGGGGTACTTATATATGGTTTTTGCTAGTTTGTTATTAACAATGACAACGTGTTTAAGTTGTGGATGCAACGATGTTGCTAGAAGTATAAACTTTACTGCGTTAGAAGAAAAAACTACTTCCGCAGCTAATTCATTTAATGCTCTTTACGATATGAGTGATTACAATTTATCCACTGATGAAGAGTGTATGTTATTAAAAGCTAATATAATGAGTTATATTGGGAAATACGATCTTTTGCAAGATGAATACTATCAAGAATTAGAAAAAATCGTTACTTCTGAAGCTAATTATAACGAAGTAATTAGTTATCAAAATTCATTAATTCGCTCTGATTTATCTCGGAAACTTAAAGCTATTCATTTAAGTAATTTGACTATGGAATATGACAATCATGGGGTTTTAAATTTAGGTGAAACTTATAATGTTTTACCAAATGTTGATGATTTAATTCCGAATCACCCGATTCAAACTTATAGTCAACCTCGAAGAATAGGTATGAATATGAATTACGAATACAATTTTGGCGGTGGCAGAGGCGGAGGCGGAGGCAATTCGCCTACAGAAAAAATTTCTAAACAATTGTGCAATGAAAATAATATATCCTTAGAATTAAATGGAATTATAGAGGGAAATAATTTTTTAGGTCTTATCTGTACACCTGATACCTGTAAGTATGTTTATAATAAAGGAGTTGATATTATTAATAGTATTTTTGAAAGCACAGACATGTACGAAGAGAAAAAAATGCTAAAACAATTAATAACTATGCTTATTACAGCTGCATCGCCTTCAGCTGCCTACTTAGCTATTGTAAAGAATGCTTTATTTTCGAAAATTAGAAATTTCTTTTTAGAAGCATTTATAATCTGTGGTTCAAGTGTCCTTGGGTGGATAGTTGGTATTCTTTGTTTGTTTGTGGTTGTAGGTGTTCTTACTGCGATAATTGCGATGTTTATATGTGGATACTTTGGATGTGGGTATGCTATTGGTTGGATTATCAGAAGTGTTTTAGATCGGGAATGGGTTGCAACTATATTGCACTAATACTATTTAAATTTTGGGTTAACTTAATTAAATAATTTGCTTATATATATTAATAGACTAACTATTAAAATTGAAAAAAAGCTGTTGTATGAGTCTCATTAAAGAGTCAAAGCTCTATAAACACAGAAACAAATCCACAAGAGATTTAATATACAATATATAGGAAATTTATTTTAAAGTTCTCAAGAAAGGAGAAATTCTAAATTAATCAATCCTTGTGATAATTTAGAATGCCAGAATTAATTATGGAAAAATATTCTACTAAAGATAAAATTATAAACTTTATAATGCGTAAAGATAAAATCAAAGAAAGATATGGATTTCGTTATGGAAAGTTTCTTGCTAGATGGAGCTTTTTACATATTTTAATTTTGCTAGTGGGAACAATTGGATTTGCTTATATTCCTGAAGTTTTTGAGTCGCCATTGCACCCTATTCTTATGTCTTTATTTGTGGTTTTTACTTTTCTTGGAATATATGTGAGTATTAGATTTTATTTGATGAACAAAAAACTTAATGTTTTGAAAATAAATCGGCTAAATTTTTTTATGTCATTTTTTTGGTTGGTTTTTATAACAACTTATTCGATTGCGTTGATTTGTGCTACTTATTTTATTCCACAAAAATCATTATTTCTGAACATGAAAGGTGCATATGTCTTTCTATTAATGCCTCTCATTATTATTAATTGGGGAATATTTTTACCATTATATTTTATACCGATTATTGAAGTTCTTCATTCTTTAGAAAATCAAACGCAAAATAATTCGTACAATAATAATCGTTTCTCAAGTAGAGACTAAGATAACTAGATAGTTATTAAAATAATTCTCTTGTTTGAACTATCTTAAACATATAAAAAGAAGAACGTATTTATGAATAATTAACAATGTCTATAGGAGGAAGAAGAAATCATGAATTTAGAAAGTGAAGGTAAATTCAAAAAATTAATAATGAACAAAGAAAAAATATCAGGTAAAATCGGATTTGATTATGATAAATTTCTTTTTAGGTGGTGTAATTTAGGGACGTTAACTTTTTTAGTTTGTGGGCTAGGTTTCATTTTTAGAAATCGAACTCTTGATTTAACAACAAGAACTATATTATTAATTTTTATATGTGTTTGTGCAGTTCTTGGCATATATGTAAGTGCTAAATTTTATTTGATGAATAAAGAACTCGATATATTAAAAAAGAAGTGGATGAATTTTTATTTATCATTCTTCTGGTTAGTTTTAGCTATTATTTATTCATGTGTTTCAATTTGCTTTTCTTACTTTGCTTCAAAGAATATTCTTGAATTAAATATAACAGGAATTTTGTTTTATATCATTTTTCCACTTATGTTTATGAATTTTTGGCTTTTCTTGTCTTGGTACGCTAAACCTGTATTTAAAATTTTTCAAGAAATTAGTAAATCTAACGCTTCTAATCAGTTTGATAGAAAAAAATAACTTTACAAGATTATTCTTTAAAATTCATTGATTGCAAAAGTCAACATAAATGCGTCCGAAGCTACATAAATATATTAGCCGTTGTATTTGGAGATGATTTTTAAATCAATATCGTTAATTGACAAAGTTAATGCAATAAATATAAAAAGAGAGATAAAACCAAAAAGGGTATACTCTCTTTTTTCTTTATGCTCTTAGGTTTAAAATAAGTCTTGTTCTTGTTGTTGC
>DBFJOT010000049.1:0-28338 GCA_048405595.1 Candidatus Onthovivens sp. | reverse complement strand
AAACATTTTAAACTCAAGAGCGCAAAGAAAAAAGAGAGTACAACTTTCTTAAGTTTCTCACTCTCTAATTCATATTTTTTTAATTTCTTTTTTATTGCAATAACTTTGTCACTTAACGGTCAAAAAAACTTAACAACTAAAATATCATTTTTTGAAACTTAAAAAGTTGGTAGAAAAAAAGATTAGGTGTTTCTAACGAGTAACGAAACACCTAATCCACAGAAAGGACGTCATAGTTTATGAAGATAGAATCTTATAAACCAGCTTAACGCGCAACATTATTGATTCATTACTTTTAATAATGAACCCTTCTTTTTGCCTAGCGGCTAAGAAGTTATATAAAAAATTTAAATCTTTAAAAATTTTAGTAACTACTTTTTTGCTATCTCTTAATGAAATCTTAATATTGGAAATTTTAGGTTCCATAAATTACAAAACGCATATTTCCTTTATATATATGTAGCAATTCGATACAAAATGTAACAATTCAATATTAATTTTTTATTAAGAGTAAACAATTTTTTTCGATTCATTTAAATTCGAAAATTATTATTGAAATACATAGAAAAGAGGAACAACCATATGAAAAAAAGAAATTTAATAATCGGTTTGACGTTGTTAGGTTCATTAGCATCGTGTGAATCTAGTGAACAACCATGCCCACCTTGTGAAGAATGCACATCTTGTGAAGAATGCCCAAGTCTTACAGAAGAGGAACAAAAAGAGCGAGCATTAAAAGCCAAAAGAGAGACTTTAGAAAAAGCTTTAGCAAAATTCAAAGGCGACTTCGTTTCAAAACTTGAAGCTGTCAACAGTAGAAAATATGATAATCCATTTAACTGTCAAAATAATATCTCAGTAACATATAAGGTTAATAATAAGTACGACCACATCGAAAATACCGATCTTGTTAGATTTAAAGCTGAAGGTTCACTTCAAAAATCTGATTCAACCGAATTAATCACTATTCCAACTGAAGAAGGCGTTTATAATCAAGTCTCAAGAACACAAGTTTTCGAATATTTAAACTTTAAGAACGAAGTTTCATTCCGTGATTTAATTGATGAAGGAACTTCGACCCCATTAACAATGGATTCGTCAATTGGTGAAAACGTTTTTTCAGAATTGACTGCTTCTTTATTCACTTTAACTACTGAAGATGGACCGATCCAAGTTAAAGGCGATTGGTTAGATAGATATATTTATAAAGTTATTGGTATTAGTAGCGGCATTGAATCAGTAACAGCCACTTTAGAAAATGAAACCATCACAAGAATTGACTTTAAATATAAAGACTATACAAATAGATATAGCTCAACAAATTTTGGAGGAGATATTTTTGTCGAATCTTTAAGCGGTTCAATCACTTTTGAATACAAAGATCAAACTGTCGATGGTAAAAAACCTGTTCAAGGAAAACTAATTGACGCTTTAGATAAAGTTTTAGCTAAATTTAAAGAGCACCCAAATAATTACACTGTTAAATATGGTTCATCACATGATTTATACACTCACCAAATTTTAAAAGATGGCGAAAAAGTAGCTCTTGATGTTTTTGATTTAATGAGTGAAACAGAACCAGCACTCGGAACATTAACTTGGCTCGATGCTAGATTAGAAAAGCGTGAAGATGGCACATTTGAAGTTAATAACGTAGCTATGAACGACACAACTGGCGATTTAGAATGGTTAACCAACGAAGAAATTATTGACCAATCATTAAATTTTGATGAAAACGGTAATAGACTTCCTGACAACCAATTAACAGCACTTCCTCTTAGCAAACTTCATGTTCCAGCAGATCATTATGATTTAGATTTCAAATCTATTGATACAAGATTATTAACAGCAAATGAAGCTGGTGATGCTTTCCAAATTACTGGCGATAGCGCTAAATATTTTGGTGAAGCATTACTTTCAGGTCTTATTGATGATAGTGGATTTGGTATCACTATTGGATTATATAGACAATATACTTGGACGGGTATTACTTGGACATTCAAAGTCGTCGATGAAAATTCAATTTCTTTTGAAGGACAATGCGCTCTTGATTTAGGTGGTTCAAGTGGTAAATCAACAATTTGTGGCCTCATCACTTCTCCAGGCACAACTGATGTTAGTGCTTTATATGGTGAACTACCATCTCCAGCACCTGTCGAAAGTTTATAATTTAAAATTGATTTTCAAACGAAGGCCTCGTGTCAAATCGAGGTCTTTTTAAGTTAACACTTTTTTAACGTTATTAAATTTTATAGTAGAAATACTTAAAACATTGTTATTTTATGACTTATGTTGAATTATAATCTATTAGAGATAGAATATAAGCATGGGTAGAATAGTAAGAAAAAATCATAATAATTTATTTGGAAGTAGATGCGATAATAAGCCAGGCATTAAATATTTTCATGCAAGCGATTTTAAGAATTTGCGTACTACAAATTTTAGTTTTAAAAACAAAAACGGTTTTACATTAAAAGGATATTATTACTATTACGATTCAATTGATTTCAACACATTAGTAATCTTCTGCCATGGAATGGGTGGAGGACACGAAGCATATATGAAAGAAATTGAATTTCTTGCACATAAAGGATTTACTGTCTTAGGTTTTGATTATCAAGGAACTATTTTAAGTGAAGGAGATAAAACAAACGGTTTTCTTCAAGGCCTAAGCGATCTTGATGAATGTTTAACTATAATTAAAAAGAAAAACACATTTAAAAACGTTTATTTAGTAGGTCATAGTTGGGGAGCCTTCAATGCCATGTGTGTTTTAAAGTATCACCCAGAAGTTAGTAAAGTTGTTGCATTAAGTGGATTTATATCATTAAAACAAATTTTTAGTGATTCAATACCTTCACCGGTCAAATTCTTATATCGTAGTCTTAAAAAGATTGAGGAAAAAGATAATCATAAATATAAAGATATTTCGGCGGTTGAAGTCTTATCAAACTATAAAGGTAAGGCGTTAATTTGTCATTCTATCGATGACAATATTGTTGATTATTATAACTCATTCCTTATTTTAAAAAAGTCACTCAAAAACAATAACTTTAATTTCATCGAGTGTTCAGGTAAGTTGCATAATGTCACTTATACAATTGATGCCGTCACTTCTTTAAATAAATATTTAAGAGAATTAAATAAAATTGAAAGCAATGAAGAAAAAAATACTTTAGCCAATAAAACAAATTTCAATAAACTTTGCGATTTAGATTTCGGCTTGATGAACGAAATTGTTAATTTTTTAAAAAATTAAAGGATTCATCCCTTAAAGAAAAAAGCTTGTCACAAATACGTTAAGAAAAATATAAAAAAGTGCTTGCTTTTTTATTTCAATTGGATGATAATAATTTAGCACGCAGGTGTAGTTTAATGGTAGAGCCTCAGCCTTCCAAGCTGATTACGCGGGTTCGATTCCCGTCACCTGCTCCAAACTGAATATTATGGTACTGACTAAGTCAGTACTTTTTTTATTTTTTGTTACTATAGAACTTTCATCGCTTTTTAATATTTTATAGTTTTGTTGATTTTTAAGCCCTTAGATAATCGATATTGTTGATCGAATTTCTAATGCTTAAAGAGTTATTATTTTAGGATTATCTTTTAACTTTTCCTAGCCTGATAGTTTTAAAGAATATAAAATTAAGTAGTTATTTATTTGAGAGGTAATTTTATGTTAAAAATTGTTGTAGCAACCAATAACGATCACAAAATTCAAGAACTTAAAAACATGTTAGCTAATAAAGTTGAATTATTAAGTTTAAAAGAAGCTAACATTAATGTAGATCCGATTGAAGATGGAAAAACTTATGCTGATAATGCTTTCATTAAAGCTAATGAAGTAAGTAAATTCACTGATCTTCCAGTATTAAGCGATGATTCAGGAATTGAAATTGAAGCTTTAGGAGAACATTTCCCTGGTATTTATTCCCATAGATACGCTATGGAAAATGGTGGCCAAGCAATTTTAAATGAGTCACTCACTAAAAAATATCCTGGCTCAGAAGCTAAATTCGTTGCTCACTTTGTTTTACTTAATTTAAATAAAAAAGGTGAAAGATTAGATTTCGAAGGAATAATGGAAGGTTCAATTAATACAAAAGTTGAAGGTGAACATGGCTTTGGCTACGATCCTATTTTTGTTCCAAAAGGATATCAAGTAAGTGTTTCAACACTTCTTCCTGAAGAAAAAAATAGAATTTCACATCGTTACAACGCATGTAAAGAATTACTTAAATATTTAACGGAAAATAATTTAATATAACTAAAAACTCTCGATTACATCGTGATATTAACGACATCGAGAGTTTTTTATATAGCCTTTTTTATCTTTAAAAAAGTAAAAGAAAAGAGCCGAAGCTCTTTTTATTTTTCTCTTTTTTCGAATTTTTTAGAGTAGTAATACTTTGCTGCTGCATATAATCCGAGTGGAAGAACAAATGTTAAAGCAATCAAATAATTTGTCATTTCTCCAATTGTAGCTACTAAGATTACACAAATTATCAATAAAGCAATAATAATGCCACCCGCTACATAAATAAACTTCATTCTTTTTTCGTTATTTTCGTCAAAAGAAACAACATCTAACGATTCAATTTCGCTAGCCATTTCACTGACTTTATATTCTTTATTAATATGTTCTTCTAAAAAATTAATTGTTGTTTGAAGTTTACTTACGACATCAAAATCATTTTCAATAAATTCTTTTTTTTCTTCTTCACTACATAAAGGAATATAAGTTTGTAATTCTTTTAAAGCAATAAGAGCATCTTTCATTCCATTAAGATAATAATTTAAGTAATTTAAATTAAGAAATTCACCATTTTCATTTCTTAATCTTGTTAAACCTTCTTCGTTAAATACTTCGACTTGCTTAATGACATCACGCAAGAAACTTAAATAAACAAAAGTATTTTCATGATTTAAATAAACATCATAAGAATCTAATGTAGGTATAATTTTATTAAATGCTGGAGCATCAAATTTTTGAGCATATAAATCGCATAAAATGAGTTCAACAATTGAACAAAAATCGTTAGGTTTAATAGCTAAAGATTCTTTATAGTATTCTCTAGCTGTTTTATAGTCGTTTTCATGATAACAAGCTTTATAAGCTTTATCTTGAAATAGTTTATATTTTTTATTTAAAATTTCTAAACCTTGGTCTTGAGTAAAAGTATTTCCACATTCATTGCAGTATACTTTTTCAGTTTTACTATTTATATCAATTAATTTTCCACATCCAGGGCATATAACTTTCATTAATCTTTTTACCTCTCTACTCTAGTTTGTGAAAGATAGTAATAAATACCATCCTCGTCTTTTCTAATAATCTTTTTCTCTAAAGCATATTCAATTCCAAGTAATGAAACTTGTTTTGTGACATCACTTACTTTATTAAAGCCAAATGCAGTTGTAATTTCTTTAACAAGTTCAACTTCATTTAGAGAAAGTTTATTTCTCATAATGTCACTTATAGCAATCGAAATTTCTTCTTTAGGAATATCTACAAAATCACGTTCGCCATTACTCTTACGGTATTTAGATAGATTTAGATATTGTAACTCATCAAGCCAATAAAATGCTACTTGTCCTGTATAAGTCGCTTTAAAATCTAATAAAATCTTATAGAAAATTTCTTTTGTTTGCTTTGTATTTCTAGAAATTCCATATTGATTTAATACTTTTTTAATAAGTAACTTTTGACTGATTGGGCCTTCATTTTTAATAAAATATTTACAAACATTACTTACTTCATTTTGATAAGCAAAGAAGTCTTCAGAGTCATCGGTCTTTTTAATATAACTTGTTGCAACATAATCAATTGCATGATTTGAATTTAAAACTGAGTCATCTTTTTCAAAAGGTATGTGAGGAATATTGTAATCTACTTTTTCATTATCAAATTCAGGATTATTGATCGCATTAATAATTTTATCAATTACATAATTTGGCGAATCGAAATAATCTAATGACCAGATTCTAATAATTTTCCAACCTAATCTATTTAAAACGGCTTTTTGAGTAACGTTTCTATCTTTAGCAGTTTTACTTTCGACATAAGATTTAGAATCGCATAAAATTCCTAAAATATATTTTGAATCATCATTAGGGTCAATAACGCCAATATCAACTCTAAAATCACTTGTACCAACGTTGATGTGCGTTTTATAACCACGTTTATTTAAATCACGAGCAATAAATTCTTCAATGCCAACTTTATATTCTTTTTGATCACCGTTTTTAATAAGAATATAATTTTTGCCTCTACGAGCATATTCTAAGAATTCTTTAAGACCTCTTGATCCGTTATTTTGAGCACGATTCAAATCAATCATTTCACTTCTTAAAGAAGTAAATACAACCATTTCTTCTCTTGCTCTACTAACAGCAACATTTAAACGTTTTTCTCCGCCATTTGTTGAAAGCGGACCAAAGTTTAAGCTAACTTTTCCATCTTTTGCTGGGCCATAACAAATCGAAAAGATAATTACATCACGTTCATCACCTTGAACATTTTCAAGATTTTTAATAAACAATTCTTCTTTTTGTGAATAATAAGCTTCTTCAAATTTTGAATCTTTTCTTAAAGCTTCTTGGAGTTTTTCTTCGATTAAAGATTGTTGAGCAATTGAAAAAGTAACGATTCCAATCGATTTTTTAGATAATTTCTCATCTTTAAGACGTCTTACTACTTCTTTAATAATTTCTTCTGCTTCTCTTTTATTACGTCTATTTTCATAAATTCCATCTTCGACATAATTATAAGTTAAAGCTCCGTTTATACTGTTTGGTGAAGGGAAAGTTAAAAGCCTATTATCATAATAACTCGCATTACTAAAAGCAATTAAACTTTCATCTTTACTTCTATAATGCCATGAAAGATATTTTTTAGGCATTGAAATATTTAAGCAATCCATTAAAACACTTTCACCATCTTCGATAAAGAAATCTTCTTCATCACTTGTATTAGCTTGGAAGAAACTTGTAGGTGGAAGTTGTTTTTCATCACCAACAATAATTGCACTATTTCCTCTAGCAATAGCACCGATTGCATCACTTGTAGTAATTTGACTTGCTTCGTCAAAAATAACAATATCAAAATGTTCATTTTTAGGATCTAAATATTGAGCAACTGATAAAGGAGACATTAAAAAGCATGGACAAAGTTCACGTAAAATATTAGGAATTGAATCAAAAAGATTTCTTAATGATATTCCTCTGCCTCCGTTAGAGATAGCTTTATTTAAAATAACAAATTCATTACTTAATTTTGTGTTATTACTATTAAAGAAAGTAGATGTCGATTTTGAAAGTCTGGCAGCAACTTCTTTTAATGTAACTTCATTATATTCATTAATTGTTCTTCTATAAGCTTCAATGACATCGTTTTCTTTAGTACCACTAAATAAATTAAGGTCACTATCATTAGAAATTCTAATCATCGCTAAGTTATAGTTAACTTCTTTCTTATATAAATTAACCAAATCTTCATCATCAACTATATTCGTTAATGAAAGTTCAACTAAGTTACCAACATTCTTTTGCTCAAGATTGATTTTCTCATTATAAAAAAGAATATATTCTTTAAGTTTTTCTAAGTTATCTTTTAAAGAATTAATGTATTCGTTAGTTTCAATGAAATAATTTTTGAATTTTAGCATTGAAACATCAAATTTAAATTTCTCTAATAGTGTTTTTTCAATTGTTAAAGTATTTTCAACAACGATCTTATATTTAGAAATTCCATATGTTTCAATATTTTGAATCAAATTAAAGACATCACTTGAAGTAACTTCATTAAATAAACATTTAAATTCATTAGAAACAGTAATTTTCTTAACTAAAAGTTCGACATCAGTATTTTCATCTTGATAATCAGAACCAAAATAAGCAAGAAGTTGAGGAGCGAAAGCTTTTAAATTAACAAATTCTTTTTGGATATTTTTCATGCCATCTAAGAAACTTAGCATCTCTTCACTAGACATGAAATTTTTAGATTTTGCAAAACGATAAATTTCTTTATTTAAAGAATTAGTTTTAGCTCCTTTAACAAAGAACATCTTTTTGACAAATCCGCTTTCTTCGTTTTCTTTATAATCATAATAGAATTTTGTTAAGTCTAAAGTTAATAAGCCCTCGTTAAAGTGTTCTCTATAAATTTTATATGCATTTGAATTTTGTAAAATATTTAAAAGTATCGATTGAATCGACGTTTTAGTGACATCATCATTTGATAAAATATAGTTCTTATAAATTGAATCTTTATTACTTTCATAATAAGAAACAAGGTTATAAAGAGCTAAATAATTATCTCTAGTTTGAGTAAATGAAGGGTCTTTATTAACTAATGTATTTGTATTTTGATAATTAAATAAAGCTAAAGAATATTGATCAAGAGCTTCTTTTAATTCACTTCTTAACGAAATTGAATATTCATTCATTTTGATTGGATCAAAAAGTTTAATGAATTTATCTCCAATTCCTTTTTTAAGTTTTATATAGTTCTCGATTGAACTAATAGTTTCTAAATATTTATCTTTATTAATAAGTGAATAATCAACACCACTTAATTTAATGTTTTTAAATTCATCTTTATGTTTTTCATAAGAAATAATATTGTCATAAAGATCAAATCCGTTTTCGCTCTTTTTATGTAATTTCTTAAGGTCGTCATTTAATTCATTACGTTTTTCTAATAGTCGAGCACAAATTACATCATATTCTTCTGGTTTTTTAAGTTTACCAATATCTAAAATACGTTTGATTTGATTTAATACATCACTTTTTTGAGCTTTATTAGAATGAAGTTCGATACAGAAAGCACCAATTCCAGTCTCATCTAAACGTTTTTTAACGACTTCTAAAGCAGCCATTTTTTGAGCAACAAAAAGAACTGTTTTCTTATTATATAAAGAATTGATAATCATGTTAGTGATGGTTTGAGATTTTCCAGTTCCTGGAGGACCATTTAAAACAAATGACAATCCTCTACTTGCATCGACAATAGCTTCTGTTTGACTACTATCAGCCATCAATGGGATTGCGTATTTATTTGGAGCAAGCATTAAATCTAAATCATTAATGTTTACTGGTTCGTTTTTGTTTTTAAAAGCGATTCGATTATCAACAAGAGATTTAACAATGTCATTTTTAAGTAAATCTTCTTTTCTATTTCTTAAATCATTCCACATGATGAATCTTGTGAATGAGAAAATACCAATAAATGATGATTCACTTAAAGTCCAACCTTCAATTCCAGTAATCTTCTTTCTTAAAGTATTGAAATAAGTTTTTAAATCATAAGTATCACTAGTTTCGTCATATGGTAAAACTCTTAATTCATCAAAAGATAAATCATAGTTAGCTTTTAAATATTCAAATAAAGTATTGTTGATTAAAATTTCATCATCTCTAAACGATAATGAATAATTCTTTCCAGCACTATTTTTATAAATAGATACAGGAACTAAAATAATTGGAGCATATCTAGTTTTACCTTTATCTAAGTATTTTAATGTGCCAATAGATACAAAAAGTGTATTACTACCGCTTTCTTCTAAAGAACTTTTAGCATTATTTAATAATCCGCGAACAATAGTAGGTAATCTTTTTTCAGTTACTAAAAGTCTAACTCTTTGATTTTGATAATCGTTTTCAAATATTGCTCTATTTTGTTCAAAATTTGTATCAAAAACTTTATCTAAAACTTCTTTATAAATTTCCATCTTTTCTGAATAAATAGAAAGATTCTCTTTAATCAATTGATTAAAAAATTTATAAATATCATAGGTAAATATTTGATAATGTTGGTTGCCAGGAACGAAACTAACAAGTTTGTTTCTATTAGTTAAATCTAATAATTTTTTCTCCCAAATATCAAAGCGATCCTTATTGATTTTAGTATTGATAACTCCAAAATCTTCAATTTCATAATCTAAGTTTGGTTTTATATCATCTTCTTCTAAAGAAAGAACATATTTTCCTTCATCATTAGTTTTAATTGGAAGAGGTTTAATTTGACTAGCTCTAGCACTACGAATATCGATTGCAGTAAAGATTTTTGTTTTCGCGTTTAAGTTATGTTTTCCTCTTTCAAGTGCTTCTTCGAAAGTAGGTTTTGCTTTATTAGTTAAAAATGTAGATTCAAGTAAAATAAGTTCATTAGCTTTTACTTTATTTTCAATATAAGCTTTATCATCAATTAATACGCTAGGATAATTTTCTTCACTTAACCATAATCCTAAATAAGCATGACTATCGATCAAAATAATTAAAGGATTTAATCCAGCGAGTTCTAATAAAGCTGAAAATAATAAAGTTGAATCTAAGCAAGTTGAAAATTTTGTCTTCTCAATTTCGCCAGGCAATCTAACTTTTTGACCTGAAATTTCAAAGCTTGGTTTTGGCATTGAATAAGAAATTTGTTCTTTTAAAAGTGCATAATAAATCGCCGCGCATTCTTTTAAAACATAATTTTTATTTCCTGATTGATAACCTGAAAATGAATGATCTGGTCCATCATTTATTAAAATTTCATCTGCGTTTTTTAAGATACGTTTAACATAAGTGTCATTAGGTAATACAAAACTTGCTAAATATTGAGTTGAAACTTGACTTCCATCCCATTGGTCAAAAGTAAGAATTTCAATTTCTTTAACTTCTTTGGCGATAAGAGTTTCTTCTTCAAAAACTTCGACGATAATATTAGCTTTAAAAGATTCAATAAGTTGATAAAGATAATCGAAATTAATAGGTACATTTACATTATATTCAATGATTGATTGGTTGCGGTCAATAAAAGAAACTTCAAAAGAAAACTCATCAGCGAAATCTGGTTCGAATCTTACATTAACTTTTAAGTTACGATAAGTCGTATCACTTTCGTTAATAAATTTAATAGAATTAATAATTTTTAATCCATTATGTACAAGGCAATAATTAACCTTTTTAATTGATTCAATTTCTATTTTTAATTTCTTTTCTTCTATCATAATTTTGACCTCTTTTAATTAACTTACGCTATTTTTAATTGTATCAAATTTAGTGATTTTTTTCTTTAATATTATCGATATTTTTTTGAAATATTAACGTTCTATTTTTAGTTCATAATAAATTGAATAATAATTGATAAATTCAGATTAAAAAAGCAATTAATTACGCTTTTGCACTCCTTTTTCTTTTAAAAGATAAAAATAAAACCTCATCTACTTGATTTTATTCAAGCATTTGATGAGGTTATTTTTTTAAAATTTTATTAGATGAATAGGTCTTAATTATTCATCCCTTTGCGACATTGGATTTCGTTATTTTCTAATGCACGAAGCATGATTTCGGCGCTAGCAATATTTGTAGCAAGCGGGGTGCTAGTAACATCACAAAGTCTTAATAACGCAGTGACATCTGGTTCATGTGGTTGAGCTGTTAAAGGATCTCTTAAAAAGACAACGAGGTCTAATTCACTTTCAGCAATCATTGAGCCGATTTGTTGGTCACCACCTAATGGACCGCTTCTTAAACATTTAATGTTAAGTCCAGTAGCTTGACTGACTAAATGTCCAGTTGTACCAGTTGCATAAAGTTCATGTTTTTCTAATGTAGCTTTATATTTAACACTTAAAGCGATCATTTGAGGTTTCATTTTATCGTGTGCGATTAATGCGATTCTCATGTTTTTGTCCTCCTCAGAATAATTTTATATCAAATTAAACTCTATTTCATTATAAAGGTAGGTCTTTTTTGTTAAAGACATAAAAACTTGCGCCATATCCAATTACTGTAATCAATAGTAAGCCAATTAATTCATAATAGAACACTACATCCCCATCCAATATCGCTTGAACATCGAAAAATCTAATAATTGTCATGTAGTTAAAGATATTCATAGAATCAATTTTTAAAGCTAGAGGCATTACATTTAAACCAAATAAACCTAAAATACTTGTTACATAGAAGAAAATCGCTAAGCCTCCGCCTACTCCTAAAGAATATTTCGTTTTATTAAAGTAGCAACTTGTAAAGAAACAAATTGCTCCGATTGCCATAATTACGGAATATGCTCCTAAAGTATAAAGTGCTAAATCTTTAACGCTAACACTTGTAGCAAAATCGCTACCTCCTGTCCAAATTGCAACTTGTCGAGTTAATACTCCAACCCCAAAAAGGAATAAAAACATCGTTGTAATAGAAACAATTTGATATATGGCTTTAGTAAATACGATACTTGTTCGATTGACTGGACAAGATAAAGTAAATGCTAAAGAGCCTGTTTCAACTTCTTCAGATACTAATGAATTAGAAGTTAAAATTGTATAAACCATCGGTAACAGTAAGCCAGCTAAAGAGAAAAACATCGCTCCTATTACTAGACCATATAAATTTCTAGAAGATAAATCATAAAGTTTAATATAAATATCTTCTGGAAGTTGGTCAGTTAAAGTATCACTAGCTTTTACTAAAGCAACTAATAAACTAGTTTTATAATCATAATTTTTATCTAAAGATTTTTTGTACTCTGATTTAAATACCGCAATTGAGCCAGTTGAATAATCATAAACTTTATTAATTAATTCATTACCATCTAGTCCGAATTTATCTTTAGTTATTTCATCAAGAGATGACACTTTAAACATATTTAATAAATATGGTGTGCCTATTTCTTTTAAATCGAGAGAAATTCGATCAATTAACGGTTCTTCGTTAATTGAATGAGTTTCTTCATTAAAATAAACATCTTTATTTTGGACATAATGTGTTAAAAAGTTCGTAGCAAACATGTGCCCAATTTCATAAAAAGCACTTGCAGATTTTTTTGCTTTATCGATTTCTTCTTTAGTATATTTTTCACCAGTTAAAATTTCTTTATATTGTTTTTCTAAGATGTTAGCCTTTTTTTCCATTCCACTTTTTACTTCGACTAACTTATCTTTGTCTTTAACGTCTTCAATAAGGACTTCTTTGCCACTTTCATCTAAATAATAAGGAATGCCTCTTTCATTAGTTAAATATTCGACTTTAAATGTTGGTAATGCTTCTAAGTAATAATTATCTTTAAATAATTCACCCATTACACTAGCGACCATCTCAATATATAATGCGTCGCGATATCCAACCGTTTCTCCTTCAAGAATAGTGTTATTAATAAAGTAATCTTTATTTGATAAATAACCTTCACAAATAATCTCTGTAGGAACATCTATTGTATAAAAATCTACAATACTAGTAGCTAAATTATCTGTAATTTCATCTATTACATTAATGATTTGATTTTTTAAATCATCGACTTTTCCTAAATTAAAGATTTTATTTATTCCATCTAGAACAATATTAATTTGTTCTTCAGTGAATTCGCCTTGATTCACTATGAATTCTTTCAATGATTCATTTAAAGAAATTTTTATTAAATCATCTTTCCCTTCATGATAATTATCTAAATATTTATTTAAGAAAAGATTGATTGCTTCTATCATCCTCTCATCTTTACCAGCTAAATTAAGAATGATGTCAGCACTTTTTATTGTAGTTTCTTTTGCATTACTATGTTTTAAAGTTTCATCTTCTTCTAATGATGCTTCATAACTTGTTTTATAAGCTTTTTCAATTAACCTTAATTGAGTATCATATCCACCATATCCAGCTTTATTAACTTCTTTTAATCCATCATATAAAAAAGGCATATTATCGCCAAGTAAAGGTAATGTGTCATTATAAGCATCAATGCCTTCGGTGTAACTCAAATATAAAGAAACACCCGCTTCTTTAATTTGTCTTTCTAAATTAGCGCTATTAAACATATTCGCCATTGAATCACGAGTAACATTAATTGATAAAGTAGACAAAATTAAAGTTACAACAAGTAGAATAAAAGCGTTGCCAAGTGCTACAACTAAATAACTTATATAATTGCTTTTTAACGCTTGTACGAAAAGCGCTTTATTAAATAGTCTCTTACTTCCCTTCATAACTACTCTCCAATTTACTTGTTACATATTCTTCTAAACTAAACGATTTTATCCTAAAATCAATTACTTCAATATCGGACAATATTTTAAAAAATAATCCTAATTGTTTCGATGGTATCGTTGCTTTAACGACATCATTTATAAGTGAAATATTGAATTTGTTAAGTTTACTTAGATCGTTCTTGTTAGGCAAAATAAATTCGAAATTAGAAACTGATGAATTAAGCATTTCTTTAATATTAATAACATCAACTACTTTTCCTTTTGAAATTATTAATACACGGTCACAAAGTCGTCTAACCTCTTCATAATCATTAGTTGTAATTAAAAAAGTTTTACCGCGCTTATTATATTCAAGAATTAAATTAATTAATTCTTCGCGCATCAAAGGATCTAATCCGATACTTGGTTCATCCAATAAATATATAGGAACATCTTTCATAAAAGCAGTAACAATAGACATTTTTTGTTTCATGCCTTTACTCATTCGCTTAGGATAAGCTTTTACATCAAGCTGAAATCTTTGAATTAACTCATTTGCATTAGAATCATCAAGTTCTTCTAACTTAGACATAAAATTCAAAAAGTCAGTACCTGTTTTTAAATCAAATAGACTAAATTCTCCTGGTACATAACTAACATATTCTTTAGTTTCCATCGCATCTTTATATGCATCAATTCCTTTAATAGAGCTAGCACCATTTGTTGGTTTTAAAAATCCCATTAATATCCTTAATATAGTGCTTTTACCAGCTCCACTTTCTCCTATAATTCCAAAAATTTCGCCTTCATATAAATCAAAATTTATATCAAAAACACCTCGACCTTTTTTAAAATCTTTAGTTAAATTATCAACAGACAAAACTACATTTCTTTCATTATTAAATTCCTTCATAAATTTTGTCCTCTTTATAAAATGATAAGAAATAAGTTTCTAACGTTTCTTTGACTTCCTTTATAGATTTTATATCTAAATTCGCTAAGCAGAAAAATAAATCATTAATAGAATCCTCTTCAACCTTAACTTTAATCGATGTCGTCAATCTTTCGATTATATCGATACTTTTTCCAATTCTATTAACAAATACGTTCAAATTATTTTCATCTTCGAACTCAATCATAAAACAATTTTTGTTCCTTAAATCAAATTCGCTTTTTTTAAAATCACTAACAATTTTCCCATCTTTTATGATGGCGATTCTGTCACAAGTGTCATCGATTTCTTTAAAAATATGGCTAGACAAAAAGATCGTTTTACCTCTAGATTTTTCTTTTAATAAAAATCTTTTAAACATTTCTTGTCTTAAAGGATCTAATCCACTTGTAGGTTCGTCTAGTATTAAAATATCTGGATCATTCATAAAAGCACTATAAATCGCTAATGTGCGTTTATCGCCTAAAGACATATATTTGATTTCTAGTGATAAATCAATCGGAAATTCTTTTTTTAAAGATTCTAAAAAAGTTATATCTTTAACTTTTTGTAGATTGATTTGTTGTTTTACGAATTCGTTTCCAGTTAAATAAGTTGGCAAATTAACTTCCCCAGGAAGATAACCAATTTTATGCATTAATGAAACTCTATTTTTTTGAATATTTTGACCTAATATTAATAATTCACCTTTATCAGGTTTAGAAAAGCCCATTAAATGTCTAATAGTGGTAGATTTACCAGCACCATTAGGACCTAAAAAGCCAAAAAATTCTCCTTTTGATACCTTAACATTAATGTCAAATGTACCTCTTCCGGATCCATAGTCTTTCGTAAAATTGTTTATTTCGATAACGTGAGGCTCGTTGTTCATATTTAAATTATAAACTACTTTTATTAATTTATTGAGTAAACAAAACTTAAGAATAACTTAATATTTTGAAAATATATTTTGTAACTAAAAGCAGCTTTGATTAAGTTTTGCAGAAAGACAAAAACAAGAAAATGTATTTGGTGAAACGGATCCGTTATGCTATACTAAATGGGCTGAGCCCCTTTAGTTAAATGGCATAACGGATCCATGGTAAGGATCTATTCGTAGTTCGATTCTGCGAAGGGGCACCACACGAATATTTCCTCGACACGTTCGAGGTTTTTTTATTGGACGATCCTTCCCCTGGTTCCGTTTATGCCATTTATTTTGAGGGAAATTATCCATTGACGTCTAGCATAACTTGTCTCCGTTTCCCTTGGAGTTTTCATCTATGCATCATTTTCAGTAATTAAGAATTCTTTCAACGTTTCAATTACTTCTTCGTTAGCTTTAAAAAGCGTTACTAAATATACGTTAGCATGCCTATTATCTAACGCCAAAATGATTTTATATACTTCGCAATCTATTTCACTAAAAATTTCAAGCCTATCAGTTCGTGGATAGAAGTTTATTGAAAAGTAATTTGAAACTACTTCTCCAAAATACAAAAGGACATTAAGATCTATCGGTCGAACAAGTTCATTTTTGTAATGCTTTATGTAAATATGTTTTATCGTTTCATCATCAATTAATAAGCGATATGAAGAAATATTTAAACCTGTTTCATAAAAAACATGAGCAGCAAAATCATGGTTAACTCTTCCTAAAAGGCCTATTTTCACTGCAGTTTTGGGGGCATTTATACTTTCAGTGATGAATTTTAGGAAATTTTTAGTCGATTTTATATATTCTATTTTGCGGTAAGGATTAGTGTAAAATAAGTCACCATCAAACGAACAAACCATATTTAAGTTTTGAAACGATTCAATATTTTTTGTTTCATTCATTTCATTTAAAGCAAGCATAGTTAACAGATTCTCTCTTTTTCTCTTGCTGCAGTTTTATTTTCAAATTTAGAGATATTTTTATATCTAACAAGTCGAAGACCGTAATATAAAAGATTTCGTGCAGCGTTTTCATCACGATCAGCTTTATAACCACATTCGCACTCAAAAGTTCGTATATGAAAATCTTTCATCTCGTGATGAATCACTCCACATTCACTACATATTTGGCTAGACATAAAAGTTCTCCTTGCTCGATAAACTTTTTTGTCGTATTTTTGAGCCTTCTCTTCTAACACTTTGAAGAATGCTCCAAAACTAAATTTCTGCAAATTCAGTTTTGACGTTTTAACTTTATAAAGTGCTTCAAGATTAATATCTTCAATAATAATTAGATCATAGCGCTTAACAATTTTAACAGCAAGATCGTTAAAAAAGTACGATCTAATCGAAGAAATTCTATCGTATGTAGCTTCGAGTTTATGCAAAACTTTATAATAATTTTTAGATTTTATATATTCTTTATTTTGTTTTTCAATATTAGTTAATACCCTTTTATAATAATTCGCTTTAGATATTAGATAATCAATTTTCTTATTTTCAAAATTGATTTTCATCACTTCGTCATTACTATCATATAAAGTAATATAAGTATCAAAGCCAACATCGATACCACAAGCTAAATGAGTTTTTTCTAAAGGAATTACTTCTAAAAATCTAGCGAGACTTAAAAAATATTTGCCATTAGTTCTAGTGATATTTATAAAATCAATCTTATCTACAATATCTCTATTAGGTTTTAATTTAATTCTAAATTCTTTAAAAGTTAACCTGCCATAAAGGATAGATGTTTCATCACTTTTAATTTTAATAGTGACTCTATCAATAGGATATTTTTTAATGCCTTCTTTATTTTTATATATATAAGAATTTAAGACATTCGTTTTAGCAAAACAAAAATGATCATAAGAGAAGTATTTGGAGTAATCAAATTTTCTTCTTTTAACTTTTCTCCAATACTTATCAATGATTTCTTCATAATCTTTTTCTTTTAAAGGGAATAAAGAAGCTGTTCTTTTTTCTTCAATTTCTTTAATTAAAGCTCTTTTGTATCTTTCATAAAAATGTAACTCTTTATCTAACGCACGCTTTTCTTCTTTTGTAGGATACATTCTAAATTTTAAAACTTCTAAATATTTTTTATTCATACAATCCATAATCGTGTAGTGAACTACTTAGTTTATTCAACCATTGGGCTCCGATTAAGCCTTTATATCTCCTTTCACTAACACAACAAAATGAGCTATATAGTTTTTTCAAATATTTTTAAAGTTTTTCTTAGTTGTAGATATTTATTATATTTTATTTCTTTTTCTAACATAAAAAAACTAGGTTTCCCTAGTTTTTATTAAATTTCTTCTGCTATTAAATCGTAAACGTAAGCATGAGTGATTTTAATTTTCACTAAATCACCAACTTCATGTTTATTATTTGATTTTAAAATTACATTACCATCAATATCATCTGGTGCATTATAATCACAACTAACACCATAATCGTTCTTATCAATTTTAGTAACAATAGCATCAAATGTTCTACCAATCATTTCCTTATTCAATTCATATGAAATTTTAGCTTGTAACTTCATAATTTCATCTTTTCTTTTAATTTTGGTAGATTCACGACATTGATGAGGTAAATAACTTGCTTTAGTTTTTTCTTCTTTACTATAAGTAAAACATCCTAAATGGTTAAAACGATATTTTGTAATGAATGATTTTAATTCTTCAAATTCACGTTTTGTTTCGCCCGGGAAACCAACAATAAGAGTTGTTCTTAAAATAGCATCTGGGATATTATTTTTAATTTTATCAAAACATTCTTCAGTCTTTTTCTTATCATCTCTTCTATTCATTAATTTTAAAATTTTTGAAGAACAATGTTGAATTGGAACGTCGAAATAATGAGACATTCTTTTACTTGTTTTAATAAAATCAATTAATTCATCTGTAATTCCATCCGGATAAAGATATAAAAGTCTGATCTTAAATTCACCTTCAAGTTCATCAAGCGCCTTTAATAATGTGACAAGATTTATATTTTGATCTTTAAAATCTTTACCATAACTAGTTGGATCTTGACCAATTAAAACTAGTTCTTTACTACCTTTAGCGATAGCTTCTTTTGCATATTCTTTAATCGATTCAATTGGATAACTAACAAAGCGACCTCTTATAAAAGGAATAGCACAGAACGCACAAAAGTTATCACAGCCTTCACTGATTTTTATATAAGTAGAATAAGTCGAATCATCTACTCTAGTAAAAATATCAAATTTTGGTTCAACGACTTCATCTTTAAATAAGCCTTGAATCATACTTGGAAGGAATTTATATTCATCCTTAAATTTAACCCATAAATCAACTTCAGGGATTTCTTCTTTTAATTCTTCGTAATATCTTTCAACAAGACATCCGATTACAACTGTTGTCTTTTTATATTTTAAGGCGTCTAAAATAACGTTGATGCCTTCAACTTTGGCACTTAAAATAAATCCACATGTGTTAATGATAATGACATCACTTTCTTCTAAATTTGTAACAATTTCAAATTGTGGTTTTTTAAAAAGTGCTAAAATTGCTTGGCTATCTACAGTGTTTTTAACACAACCTAACGAAATTAATGCAATTTTTTTCATCTTTTATACTTTATTAATAATTCCTTAATTCTTTCAACATTAGCTAATAAATCAGCATAATTTGTAATTCTAAATTCCCAGTTTGGTGAACCGCAAGTTCCTGGAGTATTCATTCTAGAAGCATCATCTAATTTAATATAATCAACATAAGGGATGCATGCGTAATCGCATTCACTTCCTAAAACATAATTGATGACCTTATCAAAAAGTGTTCTTCCAGCAATTTTTTGTTTTCTAAATAATATTTTAAGTTCTTCTTTTTGAGATTCTTTAAGCTCTTTGATCCAACTTTTTAAAGTTTGGTTATCATGAGTTCCTGAATAAATAATTTGATTTTTCTTAGTTACAAAACTTTGATCTAAAAGAGTAAATTGAACAACATTCATTCCAGGAAGAGAGTATTTTGAGATTAATTTTTCTACATCAGGAGCTGCTTCACCTAAATCTTCAGCGAATATTTGAAGATTAGGATAAAGTGGTAAAATTTTAGCGAAAAATTCATCACCATACGCTTTTTGCCATTTCCCATCTTTAGCTGTTTCACATTCTGGATTAATAGCATAATATGTATCAAATGCTCTAAAATGGTCTAAACGAACATAATCAAACATTTTAGCTATGTGATCAATTCTAGATTGCCAAAAAGTAAAACCATCTTCTTTCATATATTCCCAGTCATAGCAAGGATTACCCCATCTTTGACCATCTTCGGAGAAATAATCTGGAGGTACTCCTCCAACTTTTGAAGGAACATCATTTTCATCGAGTAAAAATTCATCTTGATTACTCCAAGCATCGCTACTTAACGCTCCAACATAATAAGGGATGTCTCCCATTAAAATAATGTTTTGGCTGTTAGCATATTTTTTTAATTTATTAAATTGCTTATAGGCTATAAATTGACACCATTCAGTGAAAAGAATTTCTTCTTCATAATCTGAATAATCAAATTCATGTTTATAAGCATCATATCTTTCGCTTATTTGCCAATACCACCAAGGTTTATAATTGTTCTTTTTTAAAAGAATTAAAAACTTAGCATATGTTTCACACCAAGGATTATCCTTGATGAACTTTTTAAAAGCTTCTTTTTTAGTATCAAGTTGGTTTTTAAAAGCTTCTTTTAGGTATTTATTTTTAAAGTCTCTTACTTTAGGATAATCAACTAGTTTTTTCTTTTCTTGAAAAGATTTTAATCCAACAATCAATCCATCTTCAACTAGCTCTTCTAAATCAATATAAATTGGGTCGATAGCGAATGAACATTTTGAAGCATAAGGTGAATTACCATCTCCTAAAGGATTAAGAGGTAGCATTTGCCAGAACTTAACGCCTGCTCGCTTGATAATATCGATAAATTCGTAACTTGTTTTTCCAAAATCCCCAACACCATAGTTGCTAGGAAGACTCGATAGAGCCATTAAAATACCATTTGTTCTCATATGAAGATAATAGCAAAAAACACTATTTTTATAAATAAAAATAGCATTAATTTTATTGTTATGAAAATATTTTCAAACTTCACTGAAAATATTTTCAATTTAGATTAATTCAAGCCATTTTCCTATTTCGTTATAGTCATCAACCCAAATAGTAATTAAGTCATAACTAAAGAAATAATTTGTTACTGCTCGATAGGTTTTTTCATTAAATCCATGTTCTTTTTTCATGAAGATAAAATTAAATTTTAAAGGATTAATCGATACTTCTAGCAATCGTTTCATATTAGGATCTGTTAAAGATAATCCAATAAATAAGCATGTCTTAAAAGTAAAATCATGCATTTGTTTTGAAATATTCCAAGAATATGGATTGTTATATAAATAAAAATATTCTGATTCGTTGAAAACTAATGAATCGATATATTTTTGTTCTTTATATTTATCAAAAGGTAATAAACCATGGACATGGAAAATTGTAACTTGGCTTTCCTTATTTATAAAACCATTTTCATCATAAACACTTGTATATAAAATTTTCCTTTTCTTTAGTAAGTATTCCAAATTTGTATCATAGTTATATGTAATAACTTCGACTCCTGGATGACGTTCAATATAATTGACACAATTATATAAAGTTGAATTTGGGTCATTAAAACTTTTAGCTTCTTTAAATAAATATAATTCATCATGGAGTGATTTATATGTATCAAATCCACTTGTCTTTAAAATTTTCCCATTTACGAATAATTCATTACCAACAAAGTGACGAATTTCATCGATATCGCTTACGTTATTTTTAAAAAATTCTAAATTAAGAGCTTCAATTAAATGACTCCAATCTTTAGCTCCATAATCACAATTAATCCCAGCTCCCATAACTAAATCAACTTTAATTTTATTCGTGTAAAGTCTAAGTAAGAAAAGAATGAAGCTCGAAGCACTTGTATTTACATTTTGATAATTTGGATCGCTACTTAAATAATATAAAATTTCATCTTTAAAATAGTTAGTTGAATCTTGAACAAGTTTATATTCAATATATTTTCCTTCTAAATATCCAAAAGCAATAAAGTTAGATTCATCAAAATATATATTTAATGATGTATTTGGAATGAATGGGTCAACATTTTTAATATTTTTAACTTTAATAATATTAATATTGCCCATTACATCAAGTTCTTCTAAATTAACTCCTCTAGCATTTAAAAAAATGTGAGTAATATATTTATGAACATGTCCCTTTTTACTAGTAACAATAACTTTAAAGTTACAAGTTGGATCAAAATGGAAACCAAAACTTTTAAAGATAATTCCATCATAACTTACATCATTGATGTAATATAAAAATAGTAAAATTAATAAACATTTTTTCTTGAATATATAATTGTCGCGTTCAATCTTCTTCATGGGTTTATTCTATAACATAGCTTATAAAAAGTTCAACAAAAGGTACTGTAAGGAATCTTAAGTTTCTATCTTATATTTATATTATTTATAAATTTGTAAGACTCATTTTAAAATTTCGCCTTCATATAACCCATTCTTTAATAATCCGATTTATCTTTTTTAGATAGGACTTTAAAGGCAAAAAATAAAAATTAATTTTCTTGACAGTTGAATAGTTGTTCAACTATACTATGTGTGTAGGAGGTAAATTATGGAAGTAGATACACCTATTATTAACGAAGAATTAGTTCAAGAAACTAAAACAAAAATGTTAAAAGAGACTGAAATCTATGCATTAAGCGACTTTTTTAAGATATTTGGTGATTCAACTAGACTTCAAATTTTATGGGCATTAGAAAATAGCGCTCTATGTGTTGGAGATTTATGCAATGTAATTGGCATCACAAAAAGTGCTGCTTCGCATCAGCTTAAAATCTTAAAAGCAAATAAATTAGTTAAATACCAAAAACATGGAAAAAATGTAGTTTATGAATTAGACGATGAACACGTTAAACAAATCATACTTTACGCTAGAGAACATTTGGAGGAAAAATAAGATGAAAAAAACATACAAAATTCAAGGACTTGATTGTGCAAATTGCGCTTTATCCCTCGAGAAGAAATTAAATAAAATTGAAGGCGTTACATCATGTCAAATTAATTTTTTAAGTGAAACAATGGTTATCGAAAATAATGATGAATCATTTGAAGAAATCGTTGACACATGTAAAAACTTTGAAGATGGCGTTTCACTTAAAAGGATAAAATAATATGAAAAAGAAATTAGACATTATTAAAATAATAATCGGTTTAGTTTCAACTCTAGTTCTTTTAATCCTTGATCACACTATTGGAAATTACGCTTTAGGAACAACTTCAGTTCGTTTAGCTATTTTATTACCTATCACCATCTTAGTTTTTATATTTGTTAATTTCGATTCATTTAGAAAAACTATCAAAAATATAAAAAGAAAAGATTTCTTTAATGAAGTAACATTAACTCTTGTTGCAAGCATTGCTGCTTTTTGTATATTAGAATTTGTTGAAGGTTTAGCTGTTACAACTTTCTTCTTATTAGGAGAAAAATTTGAAGAGTATGCAGTTAATAAAAGTCGCGATTCTATCAAAGAAATTTTAAATCTTAGACCTGATAAAGCTACACTTTTGATCGATGGAAAAGAAAAAGAAGTTGAACCATTTGATGTTAGTATAAATTCTTTAATTATTGTTAAAAACGGAGAACGCGTCCCTATTGATGGCGTAGTTTATGAAGGTAATTCTTCACTTGATACTTCTTCTATGACAGGCGAAAGTGTTCCTCGAAAAATTAAAGAAGGCGATGAAATTATAAGTGGTGTTATAAATATCGGATCACCTTTAATCATCAAAACAACAAAAGAATTTGGCGATTCAATGATGTCGAAGATGTTAGACTTAGTTGAAAACGCTTCAAGCAATAAAACTAAAACCGAAAAATTTATCACTAGATTCGCTAAAATCTATACCCCAATCGTTATTGCTTTAGCTTTTATCGTCGCGATTTTCCCACCACTATTTATTAACTATTCTTCTTTAGATACATGGGCACATTTTATTAGAGCTGGAGCTAGCTTTCTAGTAATAAGTTGTCCTTGCGCAATTGTTTTAAGTGTCCCAATGGCTTACTTTGTTAGTTTAGGCGAAGCAAGTAAAGAAAAAGTCCTTATTAAAGGTAGCGATTACTTAGACAAATTTAGAAAATTAAGTATCGCAATTTTTGATAAAACAGGAACTATTACAAAAGGCAATTTCAAAATTAATGAAATTAATAGCGTTTCAAATTATTCTAACGAAGAATTATTAAATTTAATAAAATATGCTGAATATTATTCATTACATCCAATTGCAAAAGCTATATTAGGTGATGAAAAAGCGAATTTAGATAAAACTTTATTAAAAGATTATAAAGAAATTAACGGAAAAGGAATTGAAGTAATTTACAAAGATAAAGTTTTACTCGTTGGCAATGCTTCATTATTAGAAAGTAAAAACATTCCTTTTGCAAAAGTTGAATCTCCATTCACTTTAATATATTGCGCTTATGATGGTAATTATATTGGCAACATTACAATCAGAGATGAATTAAAAGATCACATCAAAGAAGCGATTACTTCTTTATATAAAGCTGGTGTCACTTCAACTTATATGTTAACTGGTGACAATGAAAATATCGCTAAAGAAATTAGTAAAGAAGCAAACATAAAAAACTATATTGCTAATTTATTACCACTTCAAAAAGTTGAAAAACTTAAAGACATAAAAAGTCAAAATGAAGATAAAATTGTCGCTTTTATTGGAGACGGAATTAATGATGCTCCTAGTCTAGCAACTAGTGACTTAGGAATTGCAATGGGCGTTAAAGGAAGTGACTTAGCCATTGAAAGTAGCGATGCTGTTATTATGGATGATGATTTAAGCAAAGTTAGTAAAATTATTAAAATCTCAATAAAAAACCACATTATTGCAATGGAAAACATCATTTTTGCACTTAGCATAAAATTAATTGTTATGATTTTATCTATAATTCCAAACTTAGGAATTGAAAGTTACATTATGTGGTTAGCAATATTTGCTGATGTTGGCGTCACAATAATTTGTGTCCTTAACTCGTTAAGATTAATGCTTAAAAAGCATTAATCTTTTTTTACAAGTATCTAAAAATATAGAAAAAGATTGTATAAAAAATAAAGAAAAAAGAAACAGCTATTATTAAATAATAATACCAAGGTAAATCACAAAACCATTCAAGGAATTTTATAAATATATTACGTTTTTTATCCTTCATAACTTATTTTCTCCTTGAATGTTGGAATCTTTTCATCTGCTTCATAAGTTATAGTTAAATCACTAGAACAAACTGTAGGAACGGCTCCAGCAATTGCAGATATAACATTATAAAATTCATCAGTGTGTACTGAACTAATTTCAAGTTTTTTATTTGTAACAATTTTTACTCCTGAAGATAAAAATTCAGGCTTTTCTTTCATCTTAGCGATCTGACTAGCGTCTCTTGTAGTTGTATAAATGTAAGAAGCATAATTTTCCATAGCTTTTTGATCGATTGTTAAATAAATTTCATAACCATTTTCAATCGATGTAATCGATGTTTTATAAAGACTTTCTTCTCCAAGTTTTGAGTTTTTAATTGTTTCATCTACATATTTTCCTGCATCATCTTTTTTAAGATTTGCTTCTGAAAAATCATAGTTAAAAGGTTTATAAATAGAAGTTCCAAAAGTTGTTGAATAGCTTTTAATATTCAATCCGTTTTCATCAACTTCGCCTTCAGGAACATTGACATAATAATTTTCAAATTTCGCACTAGCAAAATCTACATTGGTAGCTTGCTTATTTGTATTTACTCGATAATAATTTAATTGATTATCTAAAGGTTGAGTGAGCGGAGTAATTACATCTGATTTTAAATTATAAGTTCTTTCTCCGAATGACGCATTTGAAGAATAAGAAACATTTTCTTTAAAATATAATTTATCTTTTTTAATCCAAGTAGAATTAGTTTCTTGATTATTCTCAATACCCATAACTTTACTCTTAGCTAAGTTATTTGATTTAACAACAATATTACTCTTGCTATACATATAAAGCTGAGCACTTTCAGCAATATCTCCAATTGTTAATCCGTTTTGTCCAACAAGAGAAGAGACATCCACTTTTTCTAATTCATCCATAGATGAAACTCCAGCTGCTTGAAGTAACTTTTTAGGTGCATCTAGATTTGTGCTAAATATAACTTCTTTATCTTCATAGACATTATTAGTAACTGGGCCAATAACTTTATACATGTTGCCTAAAAACCAACCAGCAACTCCTCCTAGAGCACTAGTGATAACAATAAGCGATGTAACTGCAATAAATCCTTTAGTTTTTAACATAGTTCAACAATTATTATATAAAAAAGTAAGGAAATAATAAACACTTTCATACTAAAATGTTGATTATTTTAACTTTTAACTCTTAGATATACTAAACTATTTACTGATTTTATACAAAATAATGGCAAAAATTTAAAGGTATAAATATGCAAAAAGTATCGATTCAGTCGATTCTTTTTGTTCTTATAAGATGTTTTTATACTTCTTTATAAAGAGCTTTTTAACCATTCCTGTTAATAAAAGGTTAAAAACTACTACTAAAGCAAGATATATAAAGAAGTAATAAGGTAAATCATTGAGTGTAAAAACATCAGCAACTGGTGTAAAAATTAAGATTACAACAAGTAAGATCGAAGCAATAAAAGATATTGCAACAATTGGATTTGGTTTCGATTTAAAAATAGTTTATTTTGTTACCTACAATTATGAAACGTAATCTACATCTGATGATAAAAAAACAAAGACGGTTGGTTTATAGGACTCTCTATTGATAAAAATAGTCTCGATGATATAACATATTTTGATGCAGTATTAGAAGAATAACTTTATAAAAAATCGATGTCATCAAAACATTGATTACATCGACACTTTTTTAATTATCATTAAATTATTTTGTTTGTTTGATATGACCTAATCCGCGGAATAAATCTTCGAAACTTACATTTAATCCATAGCAAAGTTTTTCAATGATTTTTAATGTTGGATTTCTAGTTCCACGTTCTAAATCACTTAAATAATTTTTATTAATATCGCATTCAAAAGATAATTCTTCTTGCGATAGTTTTCTTTTCTTTCTTAAATATTGAATTCTTTTTCCGAATTCAATTTGAATATCTATCGAATCAATTTTCATTGTTTTTGAAATCCTCTACCATCTTTTTAATTTTAATTACAATATGATTAACGTTAGATTTTGTAATAGTTTCTTCAAGTTTTTCGCTCATAAGTTCAGCAATCTCTTGATATGTTGCTTCTGGATTAGCCATTCTAACTTGACAAAAAGTTCTTACCTTAACATTTTGAATATTATTAATTCCAAGTTTATTGTCGATCGTTTTTAATAACTCAATTTGTTTGTTTGCGATGTCGATTGTCTTTTTAAAATTATATGAATCACAATTCATTAATCTATTAGTTGTATTAGAAAAGTCACGATCCATTCGAATGTTTTCGAATTCAATACAAGAATGATTAGCATTTAAATAAGCTAAAAAATCACTAATTTGATCACTGCGTTTTAAATAAACTATATACTTATTTCTTCTTTTAATAATTTTGAAATTTAAAGTTGCTGTTTTGATTTTATTAATAAGTTTTAAAATTGAATGTGCGTATTCTTCATCATTACATGCGAATTCAAAATGATAATTACTTGTAGCTGGATTGTTGCAACTTCCACTTGCTAAAAATGTTCCAATTAAATAAGCACGAACTTTATCTTCTTTGTTGTGAAGTTCATATGGGATTTTTGAATTCAAAAAATCGAGACTTATATCTTCAATGAGTTCATCTAATCCTTGAGAAATGTTAATAAGGTAAGTTGTTGCCTTATATAATTTCATTACCTTAACAAAAGAAAATGAAATAATTACATTTGGAAATTGTTCTTTAATAAGTCTATATATAAACTTTGCAATGGTTGCGTTTTCTGTTTTTAAAGTTAAAATTTCACCATGATTTGTGAATCTTAAAGATCCACTTAACTTAATAAATGCCGCTAATAATGACTTACTTTCAATCGCTGAATAGCTATTCATCGAAAGTTCTTCTTTAATATCTTGAGTAAAACTGACTTTTTCTTGCATAGGATAATATACTACACTATTAAGTGTATTTTTCAAACTAAAAATATTTATATTTTTACTGTGTTCCTTTATAAAGGAATGCAATTAATTTACAATATAAATATGGGGAAAATTGAAAGTAAAAACGATTTTTATAAAATACTTAATTACATATTTTTAATCATTCTTTTTACTTTGTCAGTATCATTGAATCCGCGCGTAACTCTGTGTAAACACAAAAGTAGGTATTCTTTTTAACGATGCACTTATTTTAAAATTCGAGTAAGTCGACATCAAGCATATTTTTATGCCTAATTCCGTTT
>DBFJOT010000048.1:0-4751 GCA_048405595.1 Candidatus Onthovivens sp. | reverse complement strand
CACCAAAATAGTCATAATCTTATAGTTTTCAAAGAACAATTTTGCACGTTTTCTAGACGTACTTTTTGTTATGGGATTTTTCGGTAAATTTACCCTTTACTTATTACCGAAAGGCTTATTATGTTTTTATTATAGCACATTAAACAGCTAAATTTTAGCTAATTTCACCCCATATAAACTATGTTTATTGTTTCTTAAAAGAAAGAGTTGATATGTTGCTAAATATTGACACTTCCTTATATTAAATTGACTAAAAATGTCATATATCAAATTTTAAATGAACAAATTCATTTATAATTAATGCAATATATTCATCTTTTTAATTGCAAAAAATTAAGTATAATTGCACATTAAATTTCGAACATTAAACTTAATGAAAACTTAAAAAGTAACGATTACATCGATATTTTAAGAACATATATCAAAATACAATCCATTTATAAGCATAAATCGTGATTGTTAAAAATCTGTATTAGTTTTATAATACAAATATGATACTAATAGGTGAATCAAAAGAGAAAACATACGTTAGAATTTACTCCACTTTGACTAAATATATTTACATTGGAGTTTATAAAAAAGGGGATAAATTACCTTCTATTAGACAACTAGCATTCGAGCTAGGTATTAACCCTGCGACAGTTAAAAAAGCTTATGATTTGCTAGTTGATGATGGACTAATTTCTAACATTGAAAAAAGTGGCTATTACGTTATTTACGAAGAAAAAATAAACCAGTATTTAATCGATGAATTCACTAAATTAAAAGATGAAGGATATAAAAAAGAAGAATTGATTAAATATCTAGACAAAGTCTATGGAGGAAATAAGAATGATTGAGATATTAAATTTATATAAATCATTCGATAAAAAAGACGTTATAAAAAATGTCTCTTTACGTATCGAAGATGGAGAATTTTTCGGACTAGTTGGCATAAACGGAGCTGGAAAATCAACATTATTAAGACTTATTTCAAGCGTATATTATCAAGATAAAGGAAAAATTTTAATCGATAGAATCGAAGCTTTTAATGATATTAATAAGAGGAAAGAAATCTTTTATTTAAGTGATGACTTATATTACCCAAAGTACTCAAACATCAAAAATTTCTTATCTTTCTATAAAACATTTTACGATTTTGATGATTACAAATTTATGCAAATAGTCTCACAGCTAAATCTAGATCTTAATCGTAATATTGCTAATTTCTCTAAAGGTATGAAACGTCAACTTTTTATTGCGGTTGCTCTTTCAATTAAAGCTAATTACATTCTTCTAGATGAAGCTTTTGATGGATTAGATCCATTAGCAAGATTAATTTTTAAACAAGAAATCATCAAATTGAAAGAAGAAAATCCTCGACTCACTGTCATTTTTACAAGTCACAACTTGAAAGAATTAGAAGATTTGACTACAACTTTTGCCATCATTGATAATGGAGAAATAATAAGTAGTGGTAATCTCGATGATGAAAAACGTAACATTTGTAAATATCAAATGGCATTCAGTGAAAGTAAAGTAAGAGAAGATTTTTTAGAATTTGATGTCATTGATTTCCATAAAGAAGGTAGAGTAATTCAACTCGTCATCAAAGGTGATGAAGAAAAAATTATGTCTGAATTACAAAAGATGAATCCACTTTTCTTAGAAAAAGTTGATTTAGATTTCGAAGAGTTCTTTATTGCACAAAGCAAAGAAAGAGGGTACTTAAAATGATAAATTATGCGTATTTTAAAAGGTTTTTCAAAGAATCCTCAATATTTTTGGTAGTTACAACCATCATTTTCTCATTAATTAATTTCATTATCACGTACCAAAATGACGTACGTGTAGAATTAAATTACGAATATTTTACAACTTTTATCTATCCACTTTTTATTCTTTTATTCCTTGGACCACTTTACGTATTAAGTTATAAAGACTCAAAAAGAAAAGTTGATGTTTTTTATTCACTACCTATTTCTAGAACTACATTTTTAATAACTAGACTTATTGTATTTTTACTCGATTCTTTCATTATTTATTTCGTTAGTTTCTTTACTTCAGTTTTCACTTCACTTCTAGACAAAGATGCCACTACTATATATAACTATAGTTATGTAATTGCATTTTTTATAACTTCATTTTTAACTTTTATCCCTTTATTTTTCTTCACAACATATTTCGCAAATAAAGGTAATTCTGTTTTTGATAAATTAGTTATTATGGCTTTTTATTCGGGTGGATTTATTGCACTATTTTATTGTTTATCTACTGGCTTAGAAGATGTGATCGACTTTAATATCGTTGATGTTCAATATTACGGTAATCCATATTTCTATGTTGTTTCTCCATTTGTATATTTTTCATTGTTCTTTGATAAATTAATATTAAAAAATCTAGATCAACAAGTAGCGATGGAAAAAATTACTAATTATAATAATGCATTTTTACCTGCAACTATAATTTATATTATTTTAGGTATCGTTTTATTATTCCTTTTATTAAAAGAAGAAAAATACGACAAAACCGAAAGAGTTGGTCAAACCACATCTACAATAATGGGATATAAAATTATCATGCCTTATGTTCCTTATATTGTTTTTGGATGTTTGCCATTAAAAAACGCCATTGGTTCAACCATTTATTACATTTTACTTGTTTGTTCATTTGCGTTATTTGCCACTACTTACTTTATATATAAAAGAAAATTTATCATACAAAAAGACGCCATAATTTATAGCGTCTTATTCGGAATAAATATAATTATTGTTAGTCTTTGTTCAATCTAGAAGCCACGTTTATCACCATATTTTCTTAAAATTTCATCTTTATATTCTAAGAAACGGTCTTCTTTAATAGCTTCTCTTGCACCTTCAACAATAGAAATTAAGAATCTTAAGTTATGAATTGACATAAGTCTTGCTCCAAATGATTCTCCAGAAACATATAAATGTCTTAAATATGCTTTTGTATAATTTTTACAACAATAGCAATCACATTCTTTATCAAGTGGTGTGAAATCTTCTTTATACATTTCTTTTCTAATATTGACACGTCCTTCATGGGTCATTAAAGTACCATGACGAGCAATTCTAGTAGGTAAAACACAATCCATCATATCGATTCCTTTTGCGATACCTTCTAAAATGTAATCTAAACTTCCAACACCCATTAAATAACGTGGTTTGTTTTCTGGCAAATATTTAATTGCATAATCAATCATTTTAAAGCAAACGTCTTTTGGTTCACCAATTGAAGTTCCGCCGATTGAATATCCATCAAAATCCATATCGACTAATTTTAAAGCACATTCTTTTCTTAAATCTTCAAATTCACCGCCTTGAACAATTCCAAAAAGTGCTTGATCTTCTTTTTTATGAGCATCTTTTCCTCTTTTTGCCCAACGAATAGTTCTTTCAGTACTCTTTTTAGCATATTCATAAGTTGCTGGATAAGGAATACATTCATCAAAGCTCATTGCAATATCAGCTCCGATTTTTTCTTCAATTCCTATAACTGACTCTGGTGAAAAGAAAATTGTATCTCCATTAAGATGAGATTTAAATGTAACACCTTCTTCACTAATTTTTCTATTTTTAGCTAATGAAAACACTTGGAATCCGCCACTATCAGTTAACATTGGTCCATCATAATTCATAAATTTATGGACTCCGCCAGCTTTAGCAACTAAATCTTCGCCTGGTCTAAGGTGAAGGTGGTAAGTATTCGCTAAAATAACACCACTTCCAATACTTTTAACTTCTTCTGGAGATAAAGTTTTTACGGTTGCTAAAGTTCCTACAGGCATAAACATAGGTACTTCAACATCCCCATGTGGTGTATGAAGAATTCCATATCTTGCACCGCAATTTTTATCTACGTGTAAAATTTCTAAATAAAAGCCTTTAGCACCCATAAATTATTACCATTTGAAATCTAAATTTCTCGTAGCGAGAATATAATTAGAAAACCCTTTCGTACATTTTAATAGACCCATCATAATTGGATAGCCTATACATGAAATTGTAACAAATTCGCCTAAAAATACGAATCCAAACATAACCCAATACATCGTTTCTAAATTTGTGATCTCATCAGCAGTTCCTAAGCATGAATAATAAATTACAAGTGGAACAACAATTGCATTGATGATCGATGGAATAAGTCCTGCAAAGAACAAATTTTTCCACAATTTAGATAATCCAATCATAAGCAAACAGCTAACTAATGTAGCTAAAGTTCCAAAAATTAAATCAAGTGGACCAGCCGTTGAAGCAATATTTGCTAAAAAACATCCTAATGTTAATCCAATCGTGTATGTTGGATTAAAGAAAACGAGTAAATTTAAGGCTTCACTAAATCTAAATTGCGAGAACGAATAAGATAAAGGAGCACATAAAATTGTGATAACAGCATATAAAGCAGCAATGAATGCGTTTGCAGTTATCGCTTTTACAGTTAAGTTCTTCTTAAACCATAAAAGTACTTTTGAATCTTTGTTTTCCATTTCGAAAAAACCTCCCCTGTTAAATTTTACGTGTGGTTAGTCATGGGTAAGACACACGAGTCGATTAAGATTATACTCAAAATAAATCCACTTACAAAGTAAAAGAAAATAAAAAAGTAAGATTTTATCTCATCTAATCGAGTTTGGTTAGATGACAAAGTCATTGCAATAAATGTAGGTGCTATTGCAACAAAAGACAAAGTTATTGCAATAGAGTATCTTTAAATAATAAAAATATTCAAATATTAATATTTTTTATTGC
>DBFJOT010000047.1:0-5123 GCA_048405595.1 Candidatus Onthovivens sp. | reverse complement strand
TTCTTTTGATTTGGTCGTTAAAATTATGAAGACCTGCTTTTTTGTTGTCAAGCGTTCTAGCATGCGCGAACCCCCTAGGGGGTTTGATAATTGTTTACACAATCTTTAGGATATTTCCTTTGGTTAAAGTAATACAATATTTTTATAAAGCATAAATAAATTGCATTAATAGTTTTAGTAAGTCCTTTTCAGTTTGCTTAATTTAGTTTTTTACATCACTAGAATCGCTTATTCTTCGATGTCGTTAAAGCGATGATTCTATCGATATAATTTTCATTATTGACAATCAATTTGTTACTTTCAAAACAATATTACAAATAACTATATAACGAAAAATGTGTATTTTATCACAAAATTCGTAACGAAAAATGTGCAAATTAACACAAAATTCGTAACGAAAAATGTAATACTAATTAACAAGAGTCCAAATTATTGTTATAATATTCTTAGGAGAAACTATGTTAAAAAGAAAAATTGATGATTTTTTAATAACTCGGAAAAATAATAAAGACAAAAATCCTTTGATAATTTCTGGTGCACGACAAATTGGTAAAACTACTTCCATTACAAATTTCGGAGGTTCGTATTCTTCATTTATAAAAATTGATTTTAAAAGTGAACCAAAATATAGAAGTATTTTTAAAGACGGATATACACCTCTTGAAATCATAAAAAATATTTCTTTATTAAATCCAAACTTTAAATATATACCTTATGACACATTAATTTTTTTTGATGAAATACAAGATTTTCCAGATGCTCTATCTTGTTTAAAATTTTTTAAGGAAGATGGAAAATTTGATGTAATTTGTTCTGGGTCATTATTAGGAGTTACTTATAAATTAGCTTCTTTTATCCCTGTCGGATTTAAAACAGAATATAAAATGGACTCAATGGATTTTGAGGAATTTTTATGGGCTAATGGTTATGAACCAAAACAAATCGAAGAATTATATAAAGAAATTTTAAATCTAAATAAATTAAGCGAAACAACCATGATTGCAATGCGTGATTTATTTAAAAAATACATTTTTACTGGTGGAATGCCTAAAGCAGTTATGACTTTTATTAAAGAAAAAAATTATTCAAATGTTTTTCCTATTCAAGACGATTTATATAAAACTTATCAAGAAGATATTATTCAATATGTTGATGGATTAGATGCTGCAAAAGTAAAAAATATATATACTCACATTTCTTCTCAATTAGCTAAATTAAATCACAAATACCAAATCACAAAATTAAAGGACGGAGCTAGAAGTCGCGATTACATCGGCGTTTCTGATTGGTTAAACGATGCTGGTATTGTTTTAATAGCATACAATTTAGACGCTTTGGAATTACCTTTAAGCGCTTATGAAAATAAAGATTCATTTAGATTGTATTATTCAGATCATTCAATTTTTATTTCTACTTTAGATGAAGAAAGTAAAGAAGATCTTATGCAAAACGAAAATTATGACATTTATTATGGCGCTTTATACGAATCTTTAGTTGCTTCTTCTTTAATTAAGCAAAATTTTAAACTCTATTATTATACAAATAGCGATTCAACAATCGAATTAGACTTTGTAATAAGAGTCAAAAACGAAATCGTTCCAATCGAAGTAAAACGTAAAAGAGGTAGAAATAAAAGTTTAAGAGCTGTTCTAGATGATAAAAATAACAACATTATTCACGCAATAAAACTAAGCGATCAAAATGTAGGTTATGAAAACGGAATCATAACTTTACCTTATTTTGCTTCATTTTTATTACATAAATTTATCAAAGAAAGCACCTTATTCAATCGGTAAATAATAAATCATTAATTAACACTTTTTCATCTACTTTTTTTGCAAGTTCTTGCAACTTTCGTAGATAGACATATCAATAAAGTTGTTTAGTTAAACAAAAAAGAAGGAAAATAGTATTAAAAAATAAAAGCCTTACAAGTGTTTTTTACTCATAAGGCTATAAATTACTTTGATTCAACTCTAAGGAATTCTTTTAATCTATCGGTTTTTGGATTAAGGAAAACTTCGTTTGGTTCACCACTTTCAACAATATATCCTTTATCCATAAAGACGACTTTATTAGCAACATTTCTAGCAAAATTCATTTCGTGAGTTACAACAATCATCGTGATTCCAGTAGTTGCTAATTCTTTCATAACGTTTAAAACTTCATCAACCATTTCAGGATCTAAAGCTGAAGTTGGTTCATCAAATAAAATAATTTCAGGATTTATACAAAGTGCTCTAGCTATAGCAACACGTTGTTTTTGACCGCCACTTAATTCTTTAATGCGATAATTCATTCTATCTTGCATATTAACGCTAGTTAAATATTTGATAGCGATCTCTTTAGCTTCTTCATAATTTCTATGTAAAACTTTTGTTTGAGCTAAAATGCAATTATCTAAAACATTATAATTTTCAAAAAGATTAAAACTTTGGAAAACCATAGTTAGATGAGTTCTAATTTCGTTAATCTCTTTTTGAGTAATTGAGAAACTAGGAACTTCTTTAATCGCTTTATCATAAGCTTCTTTGTCAAAATAATCAATTTTCATTACTGGATTATTTTTGACTTTTTTATATTCTTTTTTAGCTTCTTTAATTAATGGTTTTAATTCTTTTTTGGATTTATCTTCAATATATTTATTTTGATAAATCGCTAAAGCATCTTCTGTTCTGACAAGTTCTTCTTTATAAAAATCATGAGCTTTTCTATATTCTTCATAATTTACAAAATCATCTTTGCATTTATAAATTTGAAAGTATGGTTTGTCGTGAAATGATAATGTACCTCTTGTTGGTTCTTCTAAAAGATTCAAACATCTAAGAAATGTTGATTTTCCACTTCCACTAGGTCCAATAATAGCGATAACATCGCCTTTATTTACATCTAAAGAAATATCTTTTAAGACTTTAGTTGTACCAAAGAATTTAGCTAAATTTTCAATTTTTAATATTGTTTCTTTCATAACTAAAGTGCCTTTCTTCTATTAAATCTAAATGGATTAAGTGAAATTTTAACCCCGTCAAGTTTCTTTTCAACAAGTTTAAGTCCACCGCTAGCAAGTAAAGTTAAGACTAAATAAATCATAGCGAGAATAATGTAACATTCTAAGAAAGCATATTCTCTTCCAGCAATTGTATTTAAACGGTAATAAAGTTCTGTGACCATAATAACATTTAAAACACTTGAGTCTTTAATATTAACGATTAATTCATTACCAATAGTTGGGAGAGCATTTCTTATTGCTTGAGGAAGGATGATACTCCAACTTGTTCTACTAGCTGACATTCCTAAACTTCTAGCGCCTTCGAATTGTCCTCGATCAACTCCATTTAGACCACTTCTAACAATTTCACCCATATAAGCAGCTGTATTAAATGTAATAACAATTAAACCAGCGATTAACCATCCATTAAATAATGAACTCATTTCACCTTCTGGAGTTAAATCATTCCAATTTAATCCAATAGCACTACATCCATATTTAAAGATTAATGCTTGAACCATCATTGGAGTTCCTCTTAAAACACTTGAATAGATATTACAAAAACCTAAACATGCGCCTTTTAAAGTTTTAATTACTCCATTATCAGTTTGTTTAATTTTGACGTTTTTGCCATAAGCTAAGAAAATACCTAAAAGTAAACCTACTCCTGTACCAAAAATTGCAAGAATCAACGTAGAAAGGATGCCATATCCTATCATTTTTGCATTATTTGAAATGATACTAAAGATTTTATCAACACTAAATCCACCTTCTGCTTGGGCATTTTCGGCACTTCTTTCACAAGCTTCACCCATCATAGTTGATCTAGTTTCACTATCTAATCCGCTTAAAGCAGCATTTATTTTTTCTTTTAATTTTGTATTTCCTTTTTTGATACCGATATTAACATCAAGTCCTCTTAAATCATCAGTACCAAGAAAAGTTTCATCAACATGAAGAATTCCTAATTTTGAAGTATCTAAATTTACCATCGCTTCAATAACTGGAAGTTCAGCTGGCATCGCAAATGCATTTCCGCTTAAAACATCTTGTGCCGCTAAAGGGTAATTTGTAGCTGCTTCAGCGTGTTGAATATTTTTACCAGCCTCATTATTTTTGAAATAAGTTTCAATAATTCCATCACCAACAACTGTTTGTTGACATATTAGAGTTTTACCATCGAATAATTCTAATAATTCCTCATATGTTGATGGATTTTCACTACTATTTCCTTCTGGAATATATTGCTTTTGAATAAGGAAAGCTAAGTCACTACTTAAATAAGGATCTGTAAAATCAATTTGTTCAAGTCTTTCATCCGTAACAGACATACCAGCTAAAACCATATTGATTTCTTCATTTTGGAGCGCTGGTACTAAAGCACCCCATTCAAGCTTATGAATTTCGACATCCATTCCGGTTGCTTCACTTAAGTATTTTGCAACTTGGATATCATATCCATCTGCATGTTCATCAGTTCCGAAAATTGGAAGAGTGAATTCGTTTTGTCCCTTTTCAGTCCAGTTGAATGGTTGATAATTGCATTCCATTCCAATAACAAGTTTTGTATCTATCGGATTTTCATTACTCTCACCACAACTAGCTAAAGTAAATAAAGACACGAAAGATAAAATACAAGTTAGAGCTTTAAATATTTTTTTAAACTTCATATAAGTCTCCCATGTAAAAAGGTTGCATCGTACCGATGCAACCTCATAAAAGGAAAGCTTACACCGATAGCGCCTCTAGATAAATATCTAGGAGTGTATAAGATATTCTCTTATACCCCAATCACCTTTAATGCCTTAAAGATGTTTCGGCAATCTTCCCTTTCACTTGTTTCTTAGGATGCCTCCTCCACAAGTTACTATTTTAGATTGCGCCTCTATCAACCTATGTGTACTATTTTATGTTCATTTTAGTTTTTGTCAATGATAAATATTATTAAACGATGTTTTTATTTTGATATATACATACTTAAAAAATATTTTAAAACATCTTTTTCTACCAAAAAAGGGAAATATCCTAAAGATTGTGTAAACAATTATCAAACCCCCTAGGGGGTTCGCGCATGCTAGAACGCTTGACAACAAAAAAGCAGGTCTTCATAATTTTAACGACCAAATCAAAAGAA
>DBFJOT010000046.1:0-35528 GCA_048405595.1 Candidatus Onthovivens sp. | reverse complement strand
ATAAAAAATATTAATATTTGAATATTTTTATTATTTAAAGATACTCTATTGCAATAACTTTGTCTTTTGTTGCAATAGCACCTACATTTATTGCAATGACTTTGTCATCTAACCAGAGTAAACCTAGTTCATAATTATTTATATTTTTTTCTTAACTTTATTGACTTATTTATTAAATGATGCTATTATTTGCAACGTTGTAACCTTTATTTGTTACAACCGCATTAAAAAGGTTATTAAATTCTTATTCAAAGAATGCCTTAAGAGCGAGTAATTAATAGATTTAGGAGGGCACATATGTACGCTATAATTTTAACTGGCGGTAAACAACTTAAAGTCGAAGTTGGTCAAAAAATTTACGTTGAAAAGTTAGACGTTGAAGTTGGTAGTGATTATACATTTAACGATGTATTATTAATCGGCGATAAGACAGTTACCACAGGCACACCAACAATTGCTGGTGCTACTGTAGTTGCTAAAGTTGAAAAGCAAGGCTTAGGTAAAAAGATTAAAGTTTTCAAATTTAAATCAAAATCAAATTACCGCAGATCAATGGGTCATAGACAACCATATACTTGCTTAACAATCACAAGCATTAACTCAAAATAATGATTGAAGTCAGCTATTTAGAAAAAGAAAAAAACGTTGAAGCTCTTGAAATAAAAGGGCACGCTAATTACGCTGATGAAGGTCAAGATATCGTATGTAGCGCAGTAAGCGCGATTGGTGTTGGCGGATTAAACGCTCTAGAAAACATCGATGACATCGATATAATTTGTGAAAAAGGTTATATTTCCGTTAAAGGAAAAGGACTTAATTCAGGCCACAATCAAATTGTAATTAGAACAATTATCATTCAACTTTATACGATTGAGAAATCGTATAAGAAGTTTATTAAAATTTCTAAAAGCTAGAAAGGAACGGTAAATAATTATGGAACTTAGATTTTTACTTGATTTACAACTCTTCGCTTCCCATAAGGGTGTCGGTAGTACTAAAAACGGACGTGATAGTGCTGGACGTAGATTAGGCGCTAAAAGAAGCGATGGCCAAATTTGCAAAGCAGGTGCAATTATTTATAGACAACGCGGAACAAGAATCTATCCTGGTGTTAATACTAAAAAGGGTGGAGACGATACAATTTTTGCTACAAAAACTGGTATTGTTAAATACGAAAGAGTTGGCAAAAATAGAAAACGTGTCAGTGTTTACGAAATAGTTGAATAATTCTTGAATTTATGACCACTTGCTAAGTAATTAGTAGGTGGTTTTCTTTTAAAGAAATCAACGGAGATTAATTTATGTTTATAGATAGAGCTATTATTGAAGTTAGAAGTGGCAAAGGCGGGAATGGATGCCTTAATTTTAGAAGAGAGAAAAACGTACCAATGGGTGGACCAGATGGTGGAAATGGTGGTCGCGGTGGCAACGTTATTTTGCGCGCAAGCAAAACTACGACAACATTAGTTAATTATAGACATTCAAGAACATTTATTGCTGATGATGGTGAAAAAGGTGACATTAAAATGCGTTATGGTCGTAATGCAAATGATGTTTATATCGATTTACCAATCGGTACAGTTGTTTTTTTAGAAGAGAACCATCAATTTTTATGTGATCTTTCAAAAGAAGGTGAAACATATTTAATTGCAAAAGGTGGCCGTGGCGGTAGAGGCAATGCTTGTTTCAAAAATAGCAGAAATAAAGCACCAAAAATCGCTGAAAACGGACTTCCAGGAGAAAGAAAAAGATTAATTTTAGAGCTTAAACTTTTAGCTGATGTTGGTATCATTGGATTACCAAGTGTTGGAAAATCAACATTTATTAGTTGTGTCACAAATTGTAAAGCTGAAATCGGTGATTATGATTTTACAACAATCGTACCAAATTTAGGTGTTGCTAAAGTTGATGACGAGCATAGTTTTGTCATTGCAGATATGCCTGGACTTATAAAAGGTGCTCACCTTGGAAAAGGATTAGGCTTATTATTTTTAAGACATATTGAAAGATGTAGAGTACTCATTCATATGGTTGATATGAGCGGAGTTAGAGATCCATATCAAGATTATCTTGATATTAGAAACGAACTTGAAGTTTATGGAATGCATTTAACTGAACGTCCAGAAATTATCGTTGCTAGTAAAATGGATGAAGAAGGCGCTACAGAAAGACTTGAAGAGTTTAAGAAGAAAGTAGGCAAGGAAGTAATTCCTGTATCTTCACTTTCTGATCAAAACTTAGATTTAGTCTTATATAAGTGTAAAGACTTATTAGAAGAAGCAATCACTTACCCAGTTTATGATGAAAAAGATAAAGAACAAGTCTTCAATCTCGATGAAGAAGAAGTCTTCACTATCGTAAAAACTAAAGAACATGTCTTTGAAATTAAGGGTGAAAGAGTTGAAAGAACTTATAACTTAATCAATCTTTCAACTGATGAAGGTATGATGAGACTTATTACTTATCTTAATAAAATCGGAGTCGATAAAAAACTTCATGAACTTGGAGCAAAAGATGGTGATACAGTCAAACTTTGTGACTTTGAATTTGATTTCTTCGAATAATATCCATATAAAAGAACTTTGTTTATTTATATAACAGGTGAAATTAAAGAAATACATAAAAATTCTCTATTTGTAGAGACCAGTGCAGGCTTAGCCTTTGAAGTGAATGTTCCTTCAACGACTCCATTTTTAGTAGGGTCACAGGCTAAGCTTTATATTTATACTCAAATTCATAATGAAATGATAAATTTATATGGTTTATCAACTTATGATAGTTTTAAATTATTTAAATTGCTTAATGAGGTTAATGGTATAGGGCCAAAAACCGCATTACAAATATTAAAAAATATCGAAATTGATCGTTTTATATCTTACATTTATTACGAAAAACGAGATGAGTTATCTAAAATTAGTGGAATAGGCAACAAAGCAGATCGAATTATCACTGAACTTAGAAACAAAATAGGTAGCTTTAAGATTAATGAAGTTCAATATGAAAATGTCTTTGATGCTTTAATCGCTTTAGGGTATGACTCAATTTCGATTACTAAAGAACTTAATATGCTTGAAGACGATTTAGATGATAGTGAAGCGCTTAAACTTGCTATTAGAGGTCTATCAAAATGATCGGTTCGAATTATTTTAGAGCGAAAAATTTTTATGAATTTTTCGGCCAAGAACAAATCGTCAAAGAATTAAAAGTTTATTTATATAGTGCTCAACAAAGAAAAAGATGTCTAGATCACATTTTATTTTATGGTCCAAGCGGAGTGGGGAAAACAACTCTAGCTACAATTATTGCCAATGAATTAAATAAAGAAATTAAAATTTTAAATGCGCCAGTTATTGAAACGGTACAAGATTTAGTGGAAGTTTTAGCATCAGTTAAAGAGGGTGACATCGTCTTTATTGACGAAATTCATCGTTTAGATAAAAAGATTGAAGAAGTACTATATTCTGTTTTAGAAGATTTTGTGTTAAATATACCTTATAAGAACAAGGAAAAATGTAAAATATTAAAAATTTCATTGCCGTTTTTCACGATGATCGGAGCTACAACTATTGATGGCTTAATTTCAGCCCCTTTACGTGAAAGATTTGGTATTAAATTTCATTTTGAGGCTTATACAAAGTCTGAAATTAGTCAACTTGTAAACTATAATTTGAACAAATTAAATTATAGTTTTATCGATGAAAAATTAGCTTTAGAATTTGCCGATAGAACGAAGTTAAATCCTAGAATTGCTAACAATCTTATAAAAAGATTGAATGATTATTTGATATTTAAAAATATCGATTGTATCGATGAAATTACGCTAAATGAATTTTTTGAGTTTCTTAAAATTGACATTTTTGGAATCACAGAAACGGATAAAAAAATCATCAAAACAATGTATGAAAATTTTCAAGATCAACCCGTCAGCCTTGAAAGCATCTCGACGTTAATAAACGAAAATCCAATCAACTTAAAAGAAATTTACGAACCTTATCTAGTAACGATTGGTTTTATTAATCGAACTAGAAGAGGAAGGGTATTAACTAAGCTTGGAAAGACATTTTATTACTCTAAAATATTAAAATAAGCCTTAAAATGTCTTACATATATATAAATAGTAAAAACACGTTGAGTTTTCGGGTGTTTTATAGTAATATTTTCAAGTACATTTATAAATAAAATTTATAAATAAGAGGTTTATTATGAAGAGATTTGTAGGCTATATTTCAATGTGTGCGTCAATCCTTACAGCAGTATTAGTTGGCGTCGCACCTACCATTTTAGGAGTCAACGGAAACAGTGATTTTTCTACTTCAAAAAACTATGTATTTAAAATCAGCAAGAGAATTATTAATAATGATTTCTCAAGCGGTACACAAGAAGAAGCAGTTTCACAAGATCCAAACAAGACACCTTTAGAGTATGTTACTGAAACATTCAAAACAAGACTTGATAGTGCTGAAATAAGTGAATATAAACTCGAAACAATCGGAGAAGATAAAATTAGTTTAACTTTCAAAGATGCATTAAGAGATTATGATGATGTAATTGACTATTTAACTTTTAGCAATTCATTCCTTATTAAGAACTATGATGAATCATTAACATTAGGAAGAAATGCAGAAGAAGTATTCAATGATTCACAAACACCTGTTTTATTTAAAAACAATTCAGCTAGAGTTGAATACAAAGATGGCTATCCTTATGTTGTTGTTGATTTAGACAATCCAACAAAATTTAAAGAAATTGTTACTTCAGTTAAAGAATCAACTGGAGAAAATGCTCCTAGCAGTTCAATTTCACCTTGGAGAGATCCTATCAGTAAAGTTGGCGAAGTTCCTGGAACTGAAGGCGATGGAGAAGCAGAAGAAGTTACAAAGACAGATCCTAAAAAAGTTTTGTTTGTTTTAAACAATTGGCTTAAAGGTTTTGACTTAAGTGATATTTTAGGTAACACAGTTGCTTCAGTTAACGAAAACAACTTCAAAGATCACGTCGTAACTTACTTTGATGTAAATAAACCAGAAAGTTTCTTTTGGAATTATGATTCATCGTTAAGTGAAGAAGAACAAAAAGAAAAAGAATATTCACAAGTTTACTTCCAATTCTATGATTTAGGTGCTATCAATGGTGGAGATACTCCACTTGATGTCACAACAAGTTACCAATTATATAACACAAAAACTGCTGATGATCGTTTAGCTATCAAGAAGGCATCGTTGTTAGCTAATAAAATTAATGGTTCAAGTTTGCCATATCAACTTACTGTTATTAACCAATCACAAATTGACACAAATGACAACATCGTTCCTCCATTTGTTGAATTTATTCAACAAGCTGGAAATATCAATTACGCTTCAACTGTTTTAATTTCGACAGCGGTTGCTATTGTTATTTGTACTTTATTCTTGTTATTAAACTATGGATTATCAGGTTTAATGGGAGCAATTACGACTTTAGGAAACGTAGTTGCTACATTAGGTGTTTATAACATTTTAGGGAATGAATTTAACATCGGTACTATCTTAGGTTTATTTGCTGTTACATTAATTTCAACTTTTATTTCGTCTATTTGGTTACATAAAGCTAAAAATGAAGTATATGCCGGTAAGAATTTAAAGAAAGCTTACCAAGAAGCTGATAAAAAATTCTATTCAAGCTTATTAGATTTCAGCGTCATCGGTGCGATTGTTGGCTTAACTTGCTACCTTATCCCAAATGCAGTCCTTTCTTCATTTGGTGCAGTCACTTTATTAGGAAGTGCTATTGGAATCGTAACAAATTTAATTATTACAAGAGCAGCAAACTGGTTCTTATATAACTCCAATTTTGCTCAAAATCACTTAAAATTATTCGCTATTGATACTAAAGTTGCCGCTGACATTTCAAAAGATGTCAAATCAACATATCTTGAATCATTTAAAAAATCAACACCAAAAGGAAAATTCAAGATCACAGGTATCATTGCTAGTATTTTACTTATCGGAAGTATTTGCGGTATCACAACTTATCAAGTAATTAGTGGTAACATTTATAACTCAGCTACAAACGAAGCTAATACAAGAGTAGTAGTTACATATAACGTTAATAACGCTTCAAGCGACTACGATATGGAAGCAGTTGCTATTAAAATCGAAAACGCAATCGAAGATATTAGTACTGACATCGAAAAGAAAAACAAAGCTTTCAAAGCTGATACAGTTACAACAAATTACTATTCATACTCATATTCTTACGGTGCAACAGTTGATACACTTATCAAAAACAAAGAATATTACTTCGTTATTGATTTAGGAAAAATTGTTGACACAACATCAGAAGAAGCATTATATTTCACATCTTCAACAGCAACAGATGAAGATAAAATGAGTTTGAAAAACGCTATAAGCCAAGCAGTTCAAATCGATGCTGCTTTAGGTGAAAATTACATTATCAATCTTGAAAGAAGTTACGATGTAGTCGATGATTTTATTAATTTATATGTCTTAATCGCTTCATCAATTTCATTAGGTGTAATTGCTTTATACTTCTTATTAAGATTCGGACCTGCAAAAACATTAAGCGGTATCTTAATTGCAGGAGGAACATTAACTTCAGTTGCTGGAATCTTCTCATTAATTAGAGGACCATTCCCAAGTGAAATTTCATTAGGTTTATTAATTTTAGGAATTCTTACATACATTATCTTATCTGTTTACTATAATGGTGAAAAACAATTCTATAAAGAAAATAGACGTAAATTAGAATCACTCGAAGAAAGAGAAACTCAATTCGATTACGTTAATAACTTAAGTTATAACTTCGTATTAATTACTACAGCAATCGTTGCATTCATGGTTATGAGTTTCTTCTTCACAGATGTATTTAGTGTTTATACATTAGCATTAATCTTATTAGGAATGATTATTGTTTGTATCTTTACAAAATCATTAAGCCTCCCATTAGAAATGTATTTAACTAAAACATTTGACAAAATTAAATCAAGAAGTGGCCAAAACAAAGACGGTAAGAATAAGAACAAAAAAGTCAGAAACGATGACGATGGCCCGCAAGAAGCAATCTTTATTGGTATTAATGATTAATTATGAGGGACTTCGGTCCCTCTTTATTTTTTAAATATGAAAACTTTATTTAACAGATTATTAGAATATTATAGTTTAAGCGAAAACGAATATAACAAAATTCAAAAGGAGGATGAATCATCATTGCCTTCTTTTGATGTTTTTCCAAATATTAATGATATAGTTCAATACTTTAAAAATGCAATATCAGCAAATAAAAAAATCATAATTTATGGTGATTATGACTGTGATGGTATTATGTCTACCTCAATTATGATGAATTTATTTATGAAAGTCGGCTACAAACCAGGATTTTATATCCCTAGTAGAGAATTTGATGGATATGGTTTAACTATAGAAAATATCGATAAATTCCACGAATTAAATTATGACATTATTTTATGTGTAGATAATGGAATCACTTTAGTTGAACAAATTGATTATGCTAATTCCTTAGGAATGGAAGTTGTTATATTCGATCATCACACAATGCAAGAAGTTTTACCAAAAGCAAAATTTATACTTCATCCAGGGTTAAGCGATATTGGCAAACATAACATAAGTGCTGGTGAAGTTTGTTTTTATTTTAGTTATGCTTACTTAAAAACAATCGATAAATATCTTTTATCATTAGCTGCAATTTCTACAGTCAGTGATATGATGCCATTACTTGATTATAATAGAGTGATAGTCAAGCTTGGTTTAAAGTATATAAATGAAGAAAAGTTTGATTCGATTTATAATTTAATTGATAAAAAATATGACACAATTTCTGAAGATAATATTGGATTAGAAATCGCTCCTAAAGTAAATTCTATAGGACGCTTACTTAACGATAACACAAGATTCAACATTGTAAGATATTTCTTAAATGATGATGGCAATAATAGCGCTAGACTTATTTGGATTAATAAGACGAATCAAGAAAGAAAAGACTTGATAAGTGAATATTCAAATAAGGTTGAAATTGAAAATAGTCTTGATTCTATCGTAACAATTATTGATAAACATGAAGGTATCGCTGGCTTAATAGCTAACAGTTTATTAAACAAATATAATAAGCCAGTTGTAGTTTTTGCTTATAGTCAAGATAAAGATATTATTAAGGGAAGTGTAAGAAGTAAAAACGGGTTTAATGTTGTAAAAGCATTACAATCATTAAGTGATTTAATTATCACTTTTGGTGGCCACGAATGTGCTGGAGGTTTAAGTATTAAAACTTCAAACTTTTTAAAATTCCAAAATGCATTTAATCAATTAGCTAAGACATATTCTTTCAAAGACGAAAAGAAAGATGAATTAACTCTTTATGTTAGTGATTTAAATTTAAGTGATTATAACGTATATAGAACATTCGCTCCTTTCGGAGAAGGTCATCCTAGACCAACGTTTTTATTGAATAATTTCCCTGTTAAATCATTTGTGTCATCTAAGGATGATAAACATTTATTTGCTCAACCTAGTGCCACAAGCAAAATTGTTTATTTTAGTTATGATAAAAATGTAAAAAATTACCACTATATCGACATTTTAGGTGATTTAACTCGCAATACATTTAACGGATATTCATATATTCAATTTTTAGTAAGAGAATATCGTGAAAAAAATAATTATATTGTACAATTTTAGTATTGAGGAGGATGAATTATGGAAAGTATCAAAAGAGATGGCTTACAAACTAACGAATTAACTTTAGATACGTCTGAAAAAACAAAGATTTTACCTAATGGTGGTTATTATATGCATACCATTGAAGACGTTCAAGAAGTTTATTTTACTTATATTAATGATCCTCATGATCGTGAAATGATTTTAAAGGCGTATAAATATGTCGAAAAACAACACGCTGGTATTTTTAGAAAAAGTGGGGAACCTTATTTACAACACTTAATTGAAGTTGCTTATATTTGTGCTTCTTTGCAAGCTGGTCCAACTACAATTTGTGCTGGCCTTTTACACGATGTTGTCGAAGATACTGATACTACGATTGAAGATATTAAGAGAATGTTCGGTGAAGATTGCGCTCGCATCGTTGACGCTTTAACCAAAATTCAACGTTTAAAACTCTCAAAACGAACCGAAGAGGAATTTGCAGCTGAAGATCATCGTAAAATTTTCTTAGGAATGGCTAAAGATGTCCGTGTTATTATTATTAAATTAGCTGATAGATTGCATAACATGCGTACTATTAAAGCTTTAAAACCAGAAAGACAACACGCACTAGCTAAAGAAACTTTAGAAGTTTTTGCTCCTATAGCCCATCGTTTAGGTATTTATAAGGTCGAAAGTGAGCTAGAAGATTTATCACTTGAGATTGAAAAACCAGAAGAAGTTAAGCGTATTAAAACATTACTTAATGAAAAGATTGTAAATAGAACTAAAGCATTAAACAACTTAAAGAAAAAAATCGCAGATATTTTAATCGAGCACAAGTTAAAGTTCGAAATTGAATCACGTATTAAATCTATATATTCAATTTATAAGAAAATGTATATTAAAGGGCATGCCTTTGATGAAATTTATGACTTTTTAGCTTTAAGAATTATTACCGAGACTGAACTCAATTGTTATGAAATATTAGGCTTAATTCATGCTCATTTCAAACCTATTCCTGGTAGATTTAAAGACTATATTGCTATGCCTAAACCAAATATGTATCAATCATTGCATACTTCAGTTATTGCAGGTGACGGAAATGTGTTCGAAGTTCAAATTAGAACTAAAGAAATGGATGAAATCGCTGAAACAGGTGTTGCTGCTCACTGGAGATATAAAGAAGGTGTCCATTATAGCGCTAAACAAGAGCAACATGAAATTGAAGAGAAACTTCATTGGTTCAGAGATTTCTTAGATATTAATAATAACTCTAAAGACAAAACTGCAAGTGAATACATGGAGCTTTTAAGTAAGGATATTTTTGAAGCGAATGTATATGTATTTACTCCAAAAGGTAAGGTTATCGACTTGCCAAACGGTTCAACGCCTTTAGATTTAGCATATAAGATTCATACTAAAGTTGGTGATAGTGCAATTGGGGCTATGGTAAATAATACTTTAGTATCTTTAAATACAATCTTAAAAACTGGGGATGTAGTAGAGATTAAAACTTCAAAAGCATCACCTGGGCCAAATGAAAGTTGGCTTAATATTGTTAAAACTAGCTCAGCGAAATCTCACATTAAACGTTTCTTATTAAAGAAAAATATTAACTTAGTAAGAGATGATAAAATAAGCAGAGGGAAGACTATTATGGTCGACTTTTTCAGAGATAGAGGATACGATGAAACTCAAATGATGTCCTTAATATCTACTGATAAACTACTAAAAAACTACCAGTTATCTACTATTGATGATTTATTTGTAGCAATTGCGGCACATAATCCAACTCCAGCTCAAATTTGTGACTTCTTAAAAATCAAGCGTAAAGAAAATTCAGAAATGAAGATTTTTAAGAAAGAAAACTTCGATGATGACAATTGTCCAGTTACAATTGATAATCAATCTGGCCTAAAAATTACATTAGGAAATTGTTGTACTCCGATTCCAGGTGATGAAATTGTAGGATATGTTACTAAAGGTAACGGTGTTACAGTTCATAGAGCAAATTGTCCAAATGTCATCAATACTAAAACACGTATTATCGATGTACATTGGAAAAACGACCTTGGAATTAAATCATATCCAGTTGATATAGTCATTGAATCACGTGATCGTAGCAATTTATTAGCTGACATTCTTAATGTATTTAATATGAATAAAATAAAATGTACTGAGATAAGTGCAAAAATGCATCAAGAAAACCTAACAGCAAGTGTCTACTGCCAAATTTATGTAAGTGACGCTAATGTATTGCAACACGTTTTCGCTATTTTAAGTAGCACAAAAGATGTTTACGATGTTAAACGTGTGATTCATTAAAAAGTACGATAAATATGCTATTTTCTTGAAATTTAAGGTAATAATTATTTATAATTATTAGGATAAGAGGTTTTTAATATGTTCAATTTAGTTAAAGGCACACATGACGTAATATTAGATGAAGCAAGACAATATTCTTATATCGAAGTATTACTTGAAAGATGTGCTGAATTATACGGTTACAAAGAATTCAGAACACCTACTATTGAAACTACTGAACTTTTTTTAAGAAGTGTTGGTAATAGTAGCGATATCGTTAGAAAAGAAATGTACACCTTTGATGACAAAGGTGGAAGAAGCATCACCTTAAGACCTGAAGTAACAGCTGGAACTATTAGAAGCATGGTTAACAATAAATTATTTGCTAATCAAGACTTCCCAGTAAAAGGTTATTACTGCGGTCCTTGTTTTAGATATGAAAGACCACAACAAGGAAGATACAGACAATTCAATCAATTTGGTGTTGAATGTGTTGGTGTTATCCGTAGCGAAAGAGATGCTGAAGTTATATCGTTAGGATATAACTCATTAATGATGCTTGGTTTCAAAAATGTTACTTTAAAAATAAACAGTTTAGGAGACGAAGAATCAAGACAAAACTACAAAGAAGCTTTAAAAGAATACTTCTCAAAACATCTTGATTCAATGTGCACTGATTGCCATGACAGATTTAATTTAAATATTTTAAGAATTTTAGATTGTAAAGTTGATAATGATCGTAAAATCATTGAAGGCGCTCCTAAGATTCAAGATTATTTAAGTGAATCAGCTAAAAAAGATTTTGAAACTGTTTTATCACAATTAGATAAATTAGGAATTCCTTATACAATTGATACTGAACTTGTTAGAGGTTTAGATTACTATAGTGGAGTTGTTTTTGAATTCCATTACACTTCAAAAGAAGGAAAAAATTACGGCGCAATCGGAGCTGGCGGACACTATAACAACTTAGTTAAAGAAATTGGTGGACCACAATTAGAAGGTTGTGGGTTCGCAATGGGTATTGAAAGATTAGCAAGTGTCATGAAAGATGATGAATTATTCAATAATCTAGATAGTTTCCTTGATGTTTATTTAATGCCTATGGGTGAAAGAGCAATTTCCGAAGCATTGTCTATCGCAAACGATATTAGAATGAGTGGTTATACTTGTGAAGTTTGCTTAGAAAATAAAAACTTCGGACAAATGTTTAAAAAAGCTGAAAGAAGAAAAGCTTTATACGCTGTCATTGTCGGAGACAATGAACTTGATACAAGAACAGTTGTTCTTAAAGATATGTTAGCACAAGAACAATATCAAATTAGATTTGAAGATTTGATCCCTGTTCTTGATAACTTATTTAGTGAAGACGCACATGATGAATGTGGTTGTGGACATGACCATGATGAAGAGCATCATTGCTGTTGCGGTGGTCATGGACATGATGATGAACATGGATGCTGCTGTGGCGGCGGACACGATGATGATCACGAATGTTGCCACGGACACCATCACGAAGAAGAACATCATTGTTGCTGTGAACACCATCACGAAGATTAGTTAAATACAAAGAAAGAAGTATATAAATTTATGAATTTAAAAGAAGAAACATTTAGTAGAACTGACTATTGTGGTAACTTTAGACTTAAAGATGTCGGAAGAGAAGTTTCCATTTTAGGTTGGGTATCTAAAATTAGAAAATTAGGAAGTTTAATGTTTTTAGATATCAGAGATCGTGAAGGCTATCTCCAAGTTTGCATAAAACCTGATGAAATTGCTGTTCCAGATATCAGAAATGAATATGTTGTTGAAATTAAAGGTACAATCGTTAAAAAAGATGTTCCGAATAAAAATTTAGCAACAGGTGAAGTCGAGCTTTTAGCTAGTGAAGTAAAAGTTATCAATACCGCTGTTCAACCTCCAATTTCAACTCAAGAAACTACCGATGCAAATGAAGATATCAGATTAAAATATCGTTATCTAGACTTAAGAAGAAATTGTATGCAAAAACGTTTTAAAGTTAGAGCCCAAATCGTTAAAGCAACTCATGAATTCTTAGATGCAAATGATTTCATCGAAATTGAAACTCCTTATTTAGCACCTTCAACTCCAGAAGGAGCTAGAGATTATCTTGTTCCAAGCAGAATTCATCACGGCCAATTCTATGCTTTACCACAATCACCTCAACTTTATAAGCAAATGCTTATGGTTTCTGGCTTTGAAAGATATTATCAAATTGCTCGTTGCTTCAGAGATGAAGATCTTAGAGCTGATAGACAACCTGATTTTACTCAAATCGACGTTGAAACAAGTTTCTTAAACCAAGACCAAATTATCACATTAGGCGAAGGACTTATTGCTAACATATTCAAGAAAGTCATTAACTACGAAGTTAAATTACCTTTAAGAAGAATCGAATATGATGAAGCAGTTAACAAGTACGGAAGTGATAAACCTGATACAAGATATGCTTTATATTTAACTGATATTAAAGATATAGTCAAAGATTCTGAATTCCAAACATATAAAGATAATAAATATGTTAAAGGAATTAAGGTTGAAGGATTTGCAAAAGAACTTTCAAGAAAGAAACAAGATAAATTAAATTTAATCGCTCCAAAATTCGGAATGAAACAATTTGGTTATTTCAAATTTGAAAATGGAACATTAGAAGGATCACTTGTTAAATTCTTTAACGAAGAAATTATTAATAAATTAGTCGAAAGATTTGAACTTAAAGACGGAGATGCTTTAATCGTTGGTACAACTAACATTTTAAGAGATTTAAACTTTGGATTAGGTGCTTTAAGAACAACTCTTGCTAAAGAATTAAATCTTGTCCAACCGGGTACATTTGATTTGTTATGGGTTGTTCATTTCCCATTGTTTGAAAAGAGTGAAGAAACAGGTGCAATCACACCTTGCCATCACCCGTTTACAAGACCTTGTGATGAAGATTTAGATAAATTAGAAACTGAGCCATATAACGTTTATAGCTATGCATATGATATTGTTATTAACGGATATGAAGCAGGTGGTGGTTCATTAAGAATTTACGATCAAGAAGTACAACAAAGAATCTTCAAAGCTCTTGGATTCTCAGAAGCTGATATTCAAAATAAATTCGGATTCTTCGTTGAAGCTTTAAAATATGGAACACCTCCACATGGTGGGTTTGCATGTGGCTTAGATAGATTAGCTATGATTTTAAGTGAAACAGATAATATTCGTGATGTTATTGCTTTCCCTAAGAACTTATCAGCAGTCTGTCCAGTTACAAACGCTCCATTAAGTGTAGATGAAAGCCAATTAAAAGACCTTGGAATTAAAGTTGTTGAGGAGGAATAGAAAATGTCTAATACCGTAAAAATTAAAAACATTGATGATTTAAGCATTGCAGCTATTAGAGCTACATGTATCGATGGAATTAACAAATCAAAAAGTGGCCATCCAGGAATGTGTTTAAGTGCTGCGCCAATTGTCTATACATTATTTAAGGATTTTTTAGTATCAAATCCATACCAATCAAAGTGGTTGAATAGAGATCGCTTTGTTATGAGTTGTGGACATGGTAGTATGCTTTACTACACAATGTTACATCTTTGCGGTTACGATGTTACAATCGAAGACTTAAAAAACTTCAGACAACTTAACAGTAAAACTCCAGGACATCCTGAATTCGGATGGACTGATGGAATCGATGCTGGCAGCGGACCTTTAGGTCAAGGTATTGCTCAAGCTGTCGGTATGGCAATTGCAGAAACAAAGCTTCAAACAATGTATGGGAAAGATGTTTATAGTCACTATACATATTGCCTTTGTGGTGATGGATGCTTAGAAGAAGGTATTTCTCAAGAAGCTTTAAGTTTCGCTGGACTTAATAAATTAAATAAATTAATTTTACTTTACGACAGAAATAACGTCACACTTGATGGTCCTTTAGCTCAATCAAGTGATGAAGATGTTATTAACAGATTCTTAGCATGCCATTGGAATGTAATTTACGTTAAAAAAGGCATGAATTATAAGAAGATTAAACGTGCAATCGGATTAGCTAAAAATAGTAAAAATGCGCCTACAGTCGTCATTTTTAAGACTGTCATCGGTTTAGGAAGTAAGAACGAAGGAACATGCAAAGTTCATGGTGCTCCATTAGGTTTAGAAGATGGCAAAAGAGCTAAATTGAGTTATGGATATGATTATCCTGAATTTGAAATTCCTAGTGAAGTTTATGATAACTTTAGAAATAGCTTCATTAATAGAGGTGAATCAGCTTACAGAAAAAATGCTAGAGCACTTTTAAAATTACAACAATCAAATCCAGTTTTATATCAACAATGCTTAATGTTCAACGATAATAACTTAAAATCAATTATCGATAATGCAGAAGTTGATTCATCAATTTTCAAGACAAACTCAACAAGAAATACATCTGGTCAAGTCTTAAATTTCTATCATGAATTATTACCAAATTTAATCGGTGGAAGTGCTGATGTTGCTGGAAGTGTTAAAACTGAACTCAAAAACGGTTCAACACGGGGACCAAAAAATAGAGCAGGAACAAATTTTCATTGGGGTATTCGTGAATTCTTCATGTCAGCAGCTGCTAATGGAATTTTATTACATGGTGGATTAAGAACTTATACAGGAACATTCTTTGTATTTAGTGATTATTGTAAACCTGCAATTAGAATGAGTGCGTTACAAAAATTACCACAAATTTATTTATTCTCACATGATTCGATTGCTGTAGGAGAAGATGGTCCTACACATCAACCAATTGAACAACTTGCAATGCTTAGATCTATCCCTAACTGCAACGTCTTCAGACCAGCAGACGCTAGAGAAACATTAGCAAGCTATAAAATCGCATTAGAAAGTAAAGAAACACCTAGTGCAATCATTCTTTCTAGACAAGACTTACCATTATTAGACAATTCTAGTGATTATGAATTGGTTACTAAGGGTGGTTATATTGTGGATAGAGAAAAACCAACTTCAAAATTAGACTTTACTCTTATTGCTTCAGGTAGCGAAGTAAGTTTAGCGATTGAAGTGAAGAAGAGACTTATTTCATATGGTGTAAATGCTCGTGTTGTTTCAATGCCATGTTTAGAATTATTCGATCAATCTGATAAGAAATATCAATTAGAAACATTAGGTAACGAATACTCAAAGAGATTATTCATTGAAATGAACTCAACATTTGGTTTACATAAATATGCTCGTTATGTTTACGGAATTAATGATTTTGGTAAGAGTGCACCAGCTAAAGATGTAATTGAAGATTTTGGATTCACACCAGAAGATGTTACAAACTTAGTAATTAATATTTTAAAGACAGGTAAATAAGTATGGGACAATATGTTTTATTAGAACATTTTAATGCTAATGGTGGAAAACTTGGCATTTCATCAAATGTTTTTACTGAAATCGCTGCTCAATGCATTAGAGAAACTAAAAACGTTATGAGAGATAAGAACAATTTCTGTATTGCTACAATTAGAAACAATACAGTTTTCTTAAAAATTCTTGTTACAGTTAAAATGGGTATTAATCCAGAAACAATAAAAGAAGAAATTGAAGAAAAAATTACAAATTCATTACTTTTAATTTGTGAAACTGTTCCAGTTGATATGAATATAAAAGTAGTTAGTAAAGAACTTGAGGCATAATTAATGAACAAAGAAATCAATCGTGCAAAAATACATGAGATTGCTGTTCAACTCATGTATTCGTTTTTAATGCTTGAAGAAACAGGTAATCAAATCGACTTTGAAGAATCCGTTTCTTTAGCTTGCAACTTACCATATGAAGAATGCGACTTATATTTAAAAGAAGTCTTAATCAAATCTTTAAAGCATCAAAAAGAAATCGAGATATTCGTTTCTAAATTTTTAAAGAATTGGGAATTCTCTAGACTAAATACTGTCATCCAAGCTATTTTTATTATTAGCGTAGCTGAATATTATTTCGTCGAAGAGAAACTTACATCAGCTATCATTATCAATAACGCAGTTAAATTTTCTAAGAAATTTGGTGATGGTGGCGAAAAAGACTATAAATACGTCAATGCAGTCTTACAAAATTGTTTAAAAGATGAAAACAGAACAATTTTACTCAGTAACACAAGTAAATAAATCAATAAAGGAACTACTTGATAATATTCCTCTTTTTAGAAACATTACTATTAAAGGTGAAGTTTCGAATTTTCATGGCCGAAATAAATCCGGCCATCTTTATTTTTCTTTAAAAGATGAATTTTCATCAATCAGTGTTGCTATTTTTAAATATGATGCTTTAAGATTAGACATTGAATTTAAAAATGGTGATTTAATTTACGCAACTGGTTCAATTTCGTCTTATACAGCAAATGGAACTTACCAATTAATTTGCAAACAAGTTTCTATTGAAGGAGAAGGCGATTTATTAAGAAAAAAAGAATTACTTAAGAAAAAACTTTTTGAAGAAGGTCTTTTTGATGTTTCACATAAAAAAGAATTACCGATGTATCCAGAAAAAATCGCAATTATTACTGGTAAAAATAGTGCGGCAGCTAAAGATTTTGAATTTAATATCAATAGAAGATTTCCTATTGTTGATTTGAAACTAATTTATTCCTTAGTTCAAGGAGAAGAAGCTCCTAAAGAGTTAATCAAAGCTTTAAAAGAAGCAATTAAATTAAACCCTGATTTAATCATTATCGGAAGAGGTGGCGGAAGCAATGACGATTTAAACGCTTTTGATGATGAAGGACTTGTTAGAACAATTTATTCATGTCCAATCCCAGTTTTAAGTGCTGTCGGTCACGAAATTAATCTATCATTATGCGATTTAGTTGCTGATAAACACGCATCAACACCAACTGGTGCTGCAGAACTTGCCGTTCCTAATTTAGTTGATGTAATCGATGAAATTAACCATTTAGATAGCTATTTAGAAACGTTAATAAATCAAAAAATTACCTTTTTAGAAAATAAATTGCTCAAGTTAGAAGGTTCTAAATGTTTCACTGACATCAATAATATATTTGATATATATTTAGAAAAAATTAAACACTACAAAGAAAGAGTTAATAAATCTTTCGATAGAAAGCTAGAACAATACATATTTAAAATTGATTCATTAGAGAGAACGTTAAACATCGTTAATCCAAATAATGTATTAACGAAAGGTTATTCGTTATTACTTAACAATAAAGGCGAAGTAATAAAATCAATAAAAGATATTTCTATTAATGATAGTGTTGTTATTAAAGTTAAAGACGGATCTATTAAAGCAGTTGTTAAGGAGAAAAACACAAATGAGTAATAATGAAAATAAAAAAGTAGAAACAATAGAATCTAAAATCAATAGAGTAGAAGAAATCGTTAATAAAATTGAAAGTGGTAACGCTCCTTTAGAAGAGTGCTTAGAAGAGTTTAAAGAAGCACATAAATTAATTAAAGAATTAAAAGAAAAACTCACTAATATTCGCGAAGATATCAATAAAGTAGATAACTAGTAGTTTTATAGTAGATATTTAGTAGATTTATAGTAGATATATGAGCAAAATTATCGTGCATATTGACCTTAACCAATTTTTCGTTAGATGCGAAGAAATTAAAAATCCACTACTAATCAATAAACCAGTAGCTGTTGGAGGCGATGGTAGACGTGGAATTGTTTCAACTTGCTCATATAAAGCTAGAGAATATGGTATTCATTCTGGAATGCCTACTTTTCAAGCGAGAATGTTATGTAAAGATTTAATAGTATTAAATGGTGACTATGAATATTACGAATTAATGTCAAAAGAATTCATTGATTATATTAAAAAATTCACTTTAAAAATAGAACAAGCATCTTGTGATGAATGTTATTGCGATTTCACTGACTTCTTTAAACAATATAAAAACGTAAATCCAACTACATTTTTCAAGCGTCTTCAAGAAGGTTTATTCCAAAAAACTCAATTGAAGTGCTCAATAGGTGTTGCTCCAACAAAATTTTTAGCGAAAATGGGTAGTGACTATCAAAAACCAATGGGAATTACTATTATTAGAAAGAAAGAAGTACCATCATTGATTTTCCCGCTTAAAGTAGGTGACTTCTTCGGAATCGGGAAGAAAACAGCTCCTAAACTTGAAAAAATAGGCATAAAAACTATTGGAGACCTCTATTATGGCCTTAAAAGTTCTGACGAAAGACTAAATGAATATTTTTTAAATGGTAAAAAATACATTTTAGATTGCCTTGAAGGTAATTCTTCAGATGAAGTGCATGCTAGTTATGATCCTGCTAAATCAATCGGTATGACTAGAACGCTAGATTATAATACTAACGATAAGGTTTATATAAGAAATTTCTATGAAAAAATAGTTGATAGATTAATTACAAACTTCCTTAAAGAGAATATGCTTTGTAAAACAATACAAGTAACATATAAGGATGCAGATTGCGAAAGCGGTTTTAAAACAACTACGCATTCAAAATCATTTAGCGATTATACAAATTCAAAAGAATTAATAAAAATAGAAGCGATGAAATTATTCGATAAGACTTTTGATAATCATATTATTAGACTAGTAGGTTTTACCATTAAAAACTTAGTTCCGAAGCATGATATCTCAGTTCAAATGACTTTTGATAATTATGAACGTCACGAAAGTGAAAATAAAACACAACTTTTAATTAATAAACTCAATAGAGAATACAAAAAACAGATTTTCTTAAGATTAAGTGATAAAAAGGTAAATTAAAAATGAAAATTATCGATGCTATCGAACGATATTTATATTTCTTAAGCGTTGAAAAAGGATTATCTAATAACACAATCATAAGTTATAAAGAAGATTTTAAACATTTTTTATCAGTATTTCCTGACATAGAAAATATCGACCAACTAGATGAAGATATGATTCCAGAATTTATTTTCAATCTTCAAATGAGCATGTTAAAAAGTAGTTCAATATCTAGAGAAGTAACAACCATAAAAAATTTTTATTTATTTTTAGAAAGAGAAGAGCTAGTTGATACTTTGTTAACGCACCAAGTTGAATTACCTAAAGGTGAAAAGTTATTAAGAACTTATTTGTCTCAAGGCGAGATCAAAGAGTTCTTTAAAGCGATTGATGTTTCGACCTTACAAGGCATAGAAGAAAAATTAATTTGCGACTTATTATATTATTGTGGTTTAAGAGTTAGCGAAGTCATTAATTTATCAATTCAAAATATAAATGTGCAAGATAAGGTATTAAAAGTTTGCGGAAAAGGCAATAAAGAAAGATACTTGCCATATAAAGATGAAGTGCTTGTTTCGATAAACGAATACGTTAAAAAGATTCGATTAAATCGTGATTTTAAGCATGGCAATAAAAATTTATTATTAACAAAAAGAGGTAATCCAATTACTAGACAATACGTTTATAACGTTATTAAAAACATAACTAGTAGGACAAATATAACTAAAAAAGTGCACCCACATACATTAAGACACAGTTTCGCTACTCATTTATTAGAAAACGGTGCGGATATTCGTACTGTGCAAGACATGTTAGGACACTCAAAAATCACTACAACACAGGTTTATACTCATTTAAGTGATGATAAACTAATTGAGGCTTATGATTTGTTCTGGAAGGATTAATTCTATATAATTATTATATTTATACGAGAGGTAAAAACATGAAGAAGTACTCAAGAATATTTGTTATTGTTATGGATAGCTTAGGCGTTGGACACGCTAAAGATGCTGATAAATTCCACCAAGTTGGTAACGTTAGTGATGAAGGAAGTAATACTTTTAAACATATAAGTGAAGCTTTTCCTAATGGCTTAAATATTCCTACATTAGAAAGTTTAGGTGTAGGCGATATTGACGATATCAAAGGTGTAAAAAATGGACTCGAACACAAAAATAGTTATTGCGTTAGATTAAATGAATCAAGTAATGGTAAAGATACAATGACAGGTCACTGGGAAATGATGGGTGTATTAACAACCAAACCTTTCCAAACTTTTACTGATACAGGATTCCCAAAAGAATTAATTGATGAATTAGAAAAAAGAACAGGCCATAAAATCATCGGAAACTGTGCTGCTAGCGGTACAGAAATCTTAAAAAGACTCGGTGAAGAACAAATTAGAGATGATAGTTTAATCATCTATACAAGTAGTGATTCTGTTTTACAAATTTGCGGTCATGAAAAATATCTTGGATTAGATAAATTATATAATTATTGTGAAATCGCTCGTGAACTTTGCATGAAACCTGAATGGTTTGTTGGTAGAGTCATTGCTCGTCCTTATATCGGAGAAGACAAAGATACATTTAAACGTACTTCAAATAGACACGACTACGCAGTCTCTCCTAGTGGTGTAACTGCAATGGATATTTTAAAAGAAAACAACTATACAGTAAGCTGTGTTGGTAAAATCAACGATATTTTTAACGGCGTTGGTGTTACTGAAACTGTTCATACAAGTTCAAATAGCGATGGTATGGCAAAAACTATTAATATTGCAAAAAGTGAAACATTCAAAGAAGGTTTATGCTTTGTCAATTTAGTTGAATTTGATAGCGAATATGGCCATAGACGTAATGCAATTGGTTATGGAAACGCTATTGAAACATTTGATAAAGAGTTAAAAGAACTTATTAACATCTTACATGAAGATGATTTATTAATGATTACTGCAGATCATGGTAATGATCCAACATGGGCAGGAACAGATCACACAAGAGAACTTGTACCATTATTAATTTACTCAAAATCTATTACTGATGGTAGAAAGATAGAAGACAGAACTAGTTTCGCAGACATCGGTGCTACAATTTTAGACAATTTTGGTTTAAAAGAAAAAGAAGGCATGATCGGAACTTCAATTAAAGAAGTTTTATAATTTTCTTTAGGGAGTTTAAGCAATGAAAAAAAGTAGTGTTCTTTTAATTTTAGTATCTTTATTCGCAAGTGGAAGCGTAAGTTGTTCAACTAATATTCGTGAAGACGAAGAAGATATCGCTCCAATGGATAAAATCGCTTTAGCTTTGCCAAGCGGTGCTCCAACATTAAGTGTTTATGAATTAATAAATAGCGGTGATGCAGAATTAATAACGGCTGCCTCCAATATTTCGCCTTTTTTCTCTAACGGAGCATATCCTTTTATTGTTTTTGATTCGACTAAAGGAAGTTCTATAATCGAACAAGGTGGAGATAATGCTCGTTATGAATTTGATAGAATGTTAACAGGTGGTAATTTTCATCTTTTTGCATTTAATAAAACTGAGTCTGACTATGAAAGCTTAGTTATTAAAGATAGCGATTACATTATCGGGTTTCAACAAGGCAACACTCCAGATAAGCTTTTTAAATCAATTTATGAAGATGTATCAACTTGTGATACATATTTAGACAATATTTCAGTCCTCAAAGAAAAATTACTCACTATGAGGAATGATTATACAATCGATAAAGTTAAAGTGGATTATGCAATAGTAGCTGAACCAGCTGCGACCATAATTAAAGGTCAACTTACAAAGAAAGGTCTTAAAATTTTAGACGTTAATTTACAAACCGAATTCAAAAAGAAAAACGGTGATAAATGGACTAAAGATTATATACCTCAAGCTGGCTTATTTGTTAGAAAAGATATTAAATCAAACTTTCCTAAATATTACGAAGAAATAACTAGTAAAATAACTAATTCAATTGATAACGTTTTATCTTGCCCTAAAAGCGTAAAAGAAGCGATACAATTAGCATTTCCTACAACTGAAGATCAAATTTCGCACTATGGATTTGCGTCCTCAGTTATCACATCTGTGCAAGGCGAAAACGGTACTAAAAATGGGTTTGGAATCGTTTCAAATGAAGTAAAATTTTCAAAAGAAGATATTCAAACTTTTAATAGTTTGTTAAATTAAAAATTAGATATAAAATATAGTTAATGAAAGAAAGCAATCCTTTTTTAACGTTTATTAAAGCCAATAAAAAAATCCTACTAGAAATTTTAGGGATTTTTTTAATATTGTTTATTTATGAAATTATATCTATTGGCTATAATGACCCATTATTTTTACCTTCATTAAGTATTATATGTAAAAACGTCATTTCGCTTTGTTCTAAAACAACAACTTATATTGCTTTTGGAGAATCGTTAGCCAGAACAGTAGTTAGTGTTTTGATATCAATAGCTAGTGGCTTTATATTAGGAACGTTAGCAGGATACTTTAATGAAGTGCGATATGTTTTAAATCCTTTAGTTGGTATTATGAAACTAGTTCCTACTCCTTGTGTCATTTTCTTAATTTTCTTATTTTTCTATCGTGATTTAAATTTCGGATCAGTTATCATTACATTTATCGTTATTTTTCCGATTATATACGAATCTTTCATTGCTGGACACGATAATTTAAATGAATCAATTAAATTATCATTAAAACTTGAAGGTTATTATTCTCCAAAATGTTTCTTTAAAGTCATTTTGCCTGAATCGACGCCGTATATCTCACTAGGAATAGTTAATAGTTTAGCTCTAGGTGTTAAAATTTCGATTATGAGTGAAATATTACTTGGATCATCTCAAGTGCAAGGAATAGGTACTTTACTTAATAATTTTAGAATAAATTCCGACTATGCAAACATGTTTGCTTTAATATTTTTGATTCTATTTATATTCATACTTTTTGATCTTTTAATAAAAATTATAAAAAAGTTTATGAAAAATTGAAAAAATTCTGATTTGCTCCTTTTGTGTTAGTAAAAGGAGCTTTTTTATGAAAGAGAAAAGAATTTATATTATCAAAGACTTTAAAAATAAGCGTTTAGAGAACCAATTAGTTTGGGCAGACGACGAATTAAGTCTTAAAGTATCTTATTTATTTAATAGAGATACATTAACATGTAACCAAGGTGAAATTTATAATTGTATTTTCATCGACCAATTAACAAACCAAGAACACGAAATTAAAGCTGTTGTAATGAGCAGCAGTGGTGAATATGAGCCTAATGTACTTATTTGTCCTTTAATTAATGTGGAAAATAAAGATATCGCATCGCAAGGCTTTGTATTAGGTCAAATAGCTAGTTTAAATGATGGAGTAACATATTTTGCTAGAGTATCATCTTTAAAAACAGTTGATAAGAATGCTTTAAGATTTTCTCCGAATACGAAATTAAAAGATATTAAACCTGTAGGCTATATTAGCACAGCACATTTTGTTGCTATATTAAACGGATATAAAAAGTATCTTCAATTTATCATTAATAAGAATACCGATTATGAATTTATAGACACATATTTTCAGTTAGATAAATGTTGCTAGTAGTTTTCTAGTAGATAATTAGTAGATTTATAGCATTAATAATTGATAAATAAATAACTATAATTTTTTATATATATTTAAAATATATTCGATTATATCGATATTTTTCTTGAAAAATTCACATAATAGATATTATACGAAGTAAATATATAATTAAAAAAGTAGCAAATTTAGCATCGCTACTACCTATGAATTATATTAAAGAATTTAGATCGATTTATCGCTTATTTATTTAAACTAAAAACGTATATATAAAAAAAGATGATCTATTTCTTTAATAAATCATCTAACTTAACATAGTCTCTATATGATTGGCTCATAATATGGATAATCGCATCATCACAATCAACTAAGACCCAATCATTTGATTCTCTACCTTCAATATGATTAATCTTAAAATCGTTTTCTTCTAAGGTGTCTTCAATGCTTGTAGCGATTGCGTTCATATTTTTACCATTTAATGCTGTGCAAACTATAACGTAATCACATAATGGATTTTTATTCTTGACGTTATAAACACAAACATTATCACCTTTTTTGTCTTCAATAGCTTTTTTGATTAAATTTACTAATCTTGGATACATAATATACCTCCCTTAATTTAAATAATATTCAAAGCACTCTTTAGAGAGCTCATTTTGTATTGCGTTAATTTCTTCTTTGCTTTTTGCCTTAGACATTAAGAAATCTCTATTTGCTTCTAATACAGTAATGAAACCTGTTACATAGTCATCCATCATAGCTTTTATGAGTTCACTGCTATCAAAGCCTCTTAATGGATCGATTTTATCGCATGCATATACTATTTTACTCATTGAAGACATGTTTTTAGCTCCTGTACAATGGTAACGTACTGCTTCTAATATTTCTTGATCATAAATACATAGTTTATTCATAACTAGATATTCACCTACAAATTGATGGAAACTATATCTAGGAAAATAGAGATATGAATGATAATAAGTATCGATTATATCAATACTTTTAGCTTTATCATAGTTCTTTCCTATATCATGAATCACCCCTGCTAAATAATACTTTAAAGGATTTGTTAATTTATTAGCTAAAGCAACTTCATAGCATAAGTTTGCCACGCTTAACGAATGATTCAATCTTTTTTCATCGTTTATTGTTTCTTTTAAAAAGCTTAAAAAATCATCACTAAGGATGATTTTTTCATCGACGACATTAAGATTTTCAGCGATAAAAGATTCTACAAACAACATAATATAAAAAACTATCTTTTTAATATAATGTGATCTTTAATATCTTTGTTTTCTCTATAAATGATAATTGTATTGCCAATAGATTGAACTACATCACAATCTAATGCATCAATAAGATCTAAAATAAGTTCTTGTTTAGTGACTGAGCCTAAAGCACTCTTTAAAAACCCTATTTTAATTAACTCATGTGTTGAGAAGCAATTTTCAACACTTTGAATGAATGCGTCAGTTAATAAATCTTTACCGATATTGATTTTGACTAAATCGGTTGAATGAGCAATTGACTTTAATTGAGCTTTATTTTTACTATTTAACATCTTTTACCTTACTACGTGTTGTGTATACGTAGACTCCTTTCGGAACATGAATTCTAAATAATTGATTATTGCCTTCTAAATGAACCCAACCTAAACCGGCAATACCGATATCTCTTTCATCTGTTTCTTTGATTTCGAGATCATAAGCATCGAAATCTTTAATATCAGTAACGTTATCGCTATGTGGCTTTAAAAGGCTTTTTTTGAGATTAAGAGCGATAAATTTTTCAACATCACCCTTCTTTACTTTTGATTCAACTTTATCTGAGCCATATAATTTAACAACTGTCTTAGGACCAGAAACCATTTCTAAAACAGCTAATCCACCTGAAGATAAGAATGTTCCTTTTGTTAATACGAACTTCTTGGCTTTGATTTCTTTTCTTGGCAAGATTTGGTTTTGAATAACTCTTTCAACTTTTCCAACTAATGTGTTATCAATAGCTGTACCTGGTGTCTCGTAAAGATAGGTTGTGTTTGTTAAAGGAATTCTAAAACCTCTTAAGTTTGTATTTGCAAAGTTGTGAGTAACAATCATTTTATTGGTTGTATTCGTATAAAGCTTTAAGAAAGCCGAGATTAAAGCACTCTTACCGCTTGTGCTTGCACCAATAAAGTAAACATCTTTACCTTTTGAGTATTTAGTAATTTTGGAATACATTTCATCAAGATTTCTTGCATCTTTGCCAGTTGATGTAATGACAACATCTAAAACTGATAATTTAATTAATCTTAATCTGTGTGCAACATATTCTTTTAATGATTCATCGTTACATTCCTTAGGTAATAAGTCGCGTTTATTTGCGACAACTAATACATCAATGCCTTCAAGCATTGATGTAATTTTACTAATGAACGAACCTTCAAAAGAAAATAAGTCGATTGTATAAACAACTAATGCGTTTTTACTCTTTATCTCATTTAATAAGGTTGTGTAATCTTTATTAAATGTAGCTTCTCTAGGAGTGTTTGAAAATTTTTCGTTTTTATAACAGTTATTGCAAAGTAATAAACCTCCAGGAAATTGTGCAAAAATATTAGGTGTAATAAATCCTTCTTTATTTGGATCTTCGCTTTGAAGAACAGCGCCACAGTGATAGCATTTTTGGACTCTATTTAATTCTCCCATTACATTTCCCTCCAATTACGAGATAAGTTGTCTCTGACAATTCTTTTTCTAAAATGTTTATCGAGACTTTTATTGAATTTTGTAAAGAATTGATCTTTCTCTACTAAATTATCACATAATATACAACGCATACCCATTCTGTTAGCATAAGCTACATCTGTAAACACTTGATCGCCTATACAAATTGTTTTAGTTAAATCAATATTGTGCTTTTTGAAATAATTCTTAGAACGATATTTCAAAGGCTTTCTAGCTGAATGGATATAATCGCAACCAATCTTGTTAGCGTATTTACTTACTCTATCTTTTGTGTTGTTAGAAATTATAATAACCCTAAAGCCATCGTTTCTAAGTCTATTGATTAATTCAATAGCTTTATCACTTGGCTCTTTTTGATAATATGCATCTAAAGTATTATCAAGGTCACAAATAATTGTATCAACATCACTTTTCTTAAAAAATGAAGAATCGATTTCATAAATATTTTTCGCTAAAGCAAATGGTACAAATAATTTCATCATATATAGATATATTTTACTATTTTTGTATGTTTAATTAAAGGTAAATCAAAAGAAAAAGACTTAATTGAATTTAAAAAATTTTGCGTGACTGAAATAGACATATTTACGCATTTTAAAAGCCCATAGTATATTTAAAATCTACTAGTTATTTACTAGAAAACTACTAATTACCTACTAATAAGTAAATTTCACTTTATTTTTCTAATAGATTTACTAAAATATACACATGGGCGAATTAACTACTGAATACAAAATTAAACTTGGAAAGATAATGTCTATTATAGGTACAGTAACAACTGTTTTCATTCCTTTTTTTGGAATTGTATTTTTATGTCTAGGATTTTATATTACTCGTAAACCAGTTAACCTTGAAATGAAGCATATATTTTATATCAATTTAATCAGCATTATTGCTGCGATTATATTGATAATCACTTCACTTATTTTTACTTTTTTATAATTATCTAGTCACCAAATTCATCAAAAATTGAGATTTGTTCGTAACTTTCATTATCTTCGTTCGTATCATCATCAATTGTAACGATACGGACTTTTTCTTTTTTATCTGTTGTTAATACATCATTAGTACTTGGCTTTGTACTCTTCGAAGATGAAACGCTTATTGAACTTGTATCATCTAACTTAACATCTTTTCTAATTACATCGACTTCAAGATTATAAATTGATGAGATAAGATCTTTTTTATCATCTTTGATTTCAAATTTATCTAAATTTGTAACGCAATGTTTTTCTTGAGGTGTTAAACGGAAGTCACTTACAACATATTCATTAACATCCCCATTTTTCATTAAGCAATATAAACTTAATGCTTCAGGTTTATTACTAATTTTTTGAGAGTATTTCATCAAATGTGGATTTGACTTGAATGAATCTAATATTTTAGATGTTTTTCCAAGTCTATCAGTCAACGTAAAGTAACTTGAATCAGTTATTTTTACAAAACCTTTATCTGTTACAAAGAGAACTTTTGCTTTTTCTTCAGGTCTTATCGTTAACATTGTATAAATCGAACTCTTACCTAATGTTGAGATTCCTTTTACACCGGAAGTTTTTAATTTGGTGTTTTCAAATGCGTTTTCATTGAAGTAAGTTGTCTTTTCGCCATTTTCGCTAGCTAAATAGATGTTTGTATTACCGTAAAGTATACCTACATCACTCAATTCATCATCACCAGTTAATCTCATACAGCAAATTGGCTTAGTTGTACGTTGGTTATAGAAGTCAATTAATGGTGATTTTTTAATTTGACCTTTCTTACTTACAGTACAAATAGAAACTGGAATATCGAAGTCTTCAATGACAATACATTTAACAATCATCTCTTGTAAAGGTAAATTACACATGTAATTTATATGTTTACCTTCATCTTTCCATTTGGTTTCGATGATTTCATGTACCGGCATGATTAAATAATTTCCTTTATTAGTAAAACCCAAGATGTAATCGGCGGTATTTACGATTTGACTCATAACAATTCTGTCATTTTGTTTAACACCTGGTAAAGGTGAATTACTTGATTTATAACTCTTTAAAGAACTTCTTTTAACATACCCATCTTCAGTGACAACAACGTAGACGTCTTCTTTAACAATTAAGTCACGTTTATCAATTTGAATTTCTTCTTTCTTACTTTCAATAACTGTTCTTCTAGGTACGCCATATTTTTTTGCGATTTCTTTTAAATCGTTAACAATAACTTTTTTAATCTTGTTTTGATCAGCTAATGTTTCTTCAAGATAAGCAATTGTTTTTTCTAGTTCTTCTTTTTCATCTAAATAAATTTTTACATCTGTATTAGATAATTTATAAAGACGCATTGTGACAATAGCTTCAGCTTGAATTTCGGTAAATCCATAAGTATTAATTAAGTTAACTTTTGAATCAGCCTTATCTTTACTTGCACGAATAATTTTAATAATTTCGTTAATAATGCTTACTGATTTAATTAACCCTTCAACGATATGTAATCTATCTTTGCTCTTCTTTAATTCGAAATTGAATTTGCGAGTGATGACTTCTATTTGATAGTCACTATAATATTGAAGATAAGAGATAAGTCCTAAAGTACGTGGGTGCTTATCACAAATAGCAACTATATTAGAATTATATGATACTTTGAGTTGTGTTTTATTCATTAAGTAAGCTAAAACAATTTCTGGATTAACTTCTTTTTTTAATTCAACTGAAATTCTTATTTCATCACCGCTTGATAAGTCTTTAACTTCAGTGATTCCATCGATTTCATGACTCTTTTTAATAAGGTCGATTGAATAAACTAATGATTTTTTAACGACTCCGTAAGGAATTTCACTAATAATTAATTCATTATAATTTTTATTCGATGTATCAATTTCAACCTTACTAGCGATTTCTATTTTTCCTCTGCCGGTTTCATACATGTCTTTAATGCCTTGGCATTCGTAAACTATACCACCTGTAGGGAAATCAGGACCTTTAACGATAGTTAAAAGATCATCTAAAGTACATTTTGGGTGTTGAATGTAATAAATTTCAGCTTCGCACATCTCTTTTAAGTTGTGAGGCGGAATTTCAGTTGCAATAGCAACAGCAATACCTTCACTACCATTAACAAAAAGATTTGGATATCTTCCTGGTAAAACAACGGGTTCAAATTCGGTATCATCGAAGTTTAAAGTCATATCAACTGTATTTTTATCGATGTCGCGGATTAAATTTTCACTAAACTCGTTTAATTTAGCTTCTGTGTAACGATAAGCAGCTGCTGGGTCGCTATCAATTGAACCGTTATTGCCCTGGAAAGCAATAAGAGGAGCACTCATTTTCCAAGTTTGTGAAAGTCTAACTAAAGCATCGTAAATTGATGTATCTCCATGTGGGTGAAATCTACCCATAACATCACCTACAATCTTAGCGCATTTTTTTGTCGCCTTTTGGTAAGTATTACCATTTTGATACATGCTATAGATTATTCTTCTTTGAACTGGTTTAAGTCCATCACGAACATCAGGAATAGCTCTATCTTGAATAACATATTTGGCATAGATCGCATAACGATCTCCCATAACGCCATCTAAAGATTCAACACTGATATTTTCAACTATTGGTTCTTCTTCTTGAACTCTTTTTTTAGCCATTAGTGTTTAACCTCCTCGATAAAATCATCTACTTCATTAAAGTCAACGTTTTGTTCTAACCATTTCTTACGTTTACTTGTATCTTTACCCATTAAAATAGCGACTTTATTTTCGACGCTTAACGGATCATCAATCTTTATTTGGACAAGCATTCTATTTTTAGGATCCATTGTTGTTTCTTTAAGTTGCTTGTCACTCATTTCGCCAAGTCCTTTATATCTTGAAACTCGGTAACCAGCTCCAATTTTCTTTTTTGCTTCTTCTAAATCAGCATCGTTCCAAGCATACGCTTCAACTGTTTTACCTTTGCTATCGGTTTTATGAACACGATATAAAGGAGGTACAGCAACATAAACATATCCTTCTGTAATTAAAGAACGCATATTATTATAGAAAAATGTTAATAATAATGTTTGAATGTGGGCACCGTCAGTATCAGCATCAGTCATGATAATAATTTTTCCATAATGAGATTCAGAAATATCAAAATTTTGACCTACGCCAGCTCCGATAGTATTAATGATAGTTGCGAATTCTTGGTTTTGAAGAATTTTTTCCATTGTTAAACTATCAGTATTTAATGGCTTACCTCTAAGAGGTAAGATTGCTTGATATTTAGGGTTTCTACCTTTTTTAGCTGTGCCACCAGCTGAATCACCTTCAACGATAAAAAGTTCGTTTTTATCGTACTCTTTACTTTGTGCTGGTGTTAACTTATCGCTTAAAATGATTTGTTCTTTAGATTTTTTCTTTGTACGAGCTTCTTCTTTTGCTTTTCTAGCAGCAAGACGAGCATTCATCGAATCTTGACATTTCTTAATCAAGCGAACTGCGAACTCTTTGTTTTCAGCTAAATAATACGAGAATTTAGTATAAACAAGGTTACTAACTACGTTTTGAGCTTGTTGAGTGCCTAATTTACCTTTTGTTTGACCTTCGAATTCAAGGATTGATTCAGGCAATCTTAAAGAAATAACCGCTGTAAGACCTTCTCTAATATCACTACCGTCTAATTTAGTTTTCCCTCTAATAAGATTGTTACTATCAGCATAGTCGTTAACAGCTTTTGTGATACCTACTTTAAAACCAACTTCGTGAGTACCACCATCTTTTGTATGAACGTTATTGACATAGCTTCTTATCGTTTCATTGTAGTCGTTATAACAATATTGAAGAGCAATTTCACATTCAATATCATTGACTGTATCGCTAAAATCAAAAACATCACCCATCTTGTTTTTATTTTGGTTGATTTCTTCGACATACTCTTTTAAGCCGTTTTCATAATAAAACTCATCTTTATTACCGCTACGTTCGTCGGTTAAAATAAATCTTACTTTTTTAAGCAGGAATGCTGATTCTCTTAAATGATCAGCGATTCTATCGTAGTTAAATTCTGTAGTTGTAAAAATTGTTTTATCAGGTTTAAAAGTAACGGTCGTTCCATGCTTTGTTGTGTTGCCTAATACTTCTAATGGTGTTTTTAATTTACCTCCGTTTTCAAAACGAAGATGATGAATTTTATTATTTTTGTAAACTGTAATGTCACAATATTCACTTAATGCATTAGTGACGCTACTACCAACACCGTGTAAACCAGCACTTGATTTATAAGCTGAATCGTTAAATTTTCCTCCACTATGAAGAGTTGAGAAAATAAGTTGTACAGCAGGTAATTTTGTTTGTTTATGAATATCACAAGGGATACCTCTACCTTCATCTTGTACTGTAATTGAGTTGTCTTTATGAATTGTTACACTAATTTTATTACCAAAACCATTTAATGCTTCGTCAACCGCATTATCTACGATTTCCCATACTAAATGATGTAAACCATAAGAATTAGTGCTTCCAATATACATTGCTGGTCTTTTTCTGACACCAGCTAAGCCTTCTAATAATTCGATATTACTTGCACTATATTCACCCATAATATTTCCTTCAATAAAATAACTTAAATATTTTACCAAATATTCAATTTAATTTATATATAAATTACATCCGCAATAAATAAGTTCGAATCAAAAAAACTAGTTTTATCGCCTTCGTGCTATAATTTAAACATATCTTTATTTAAAGATAACTTAATTCATAGTAAAATATTGCTCTAAGTGAAATAATATGTCACTACACGTTCTAAGGAGAAAAATAAATGGATGGATTTTTAAAAGCTCTAGTGCTATTGGCTTTGTTTGTTATAGGTTATTTGTTTGGTAGTATTCCTAATGGAGTCATTATATCAAAGGTGTTTTACGGAATAGATCCTCGAAGCGGAGGTTCAAAAAATACCGGGGGCACTAACGTTGGAAGAGTAGTTTCTAAAAAAGCTGGAATAATTACAATTGCACTTGATGTTTTAAAAATATTAGTTCCATTTATTGTTACATTCACCATCTTCACATATCGGGAACAAGCTAAAAACTTTATGACAGATGGAAATAATGAATTAAATTCATTTGGTGAAGGAAATACACTATCGCAACTTACCTATTACTTAATAGCTTTAGCAGGTATGATTGGCCACTCATATAGTTGCTTCTTGAATTTCAAAGGCGGAAAAATAGTTGCTTCATTTAGTGGATACGCTCTTTGCTTAACATGGTCATCAGTTCCTATTTTCTTACCAATATTCTTCATTGTATTAAAACTTAAGAAATATGTTTCTTTATCATCTTTATCAATGTGCGGAGCATTTACTTTATTTACTTGGATTATTTATATTGTTTATATTTTCGCAGGAAAAGACATTGCAAGTTATTTAATGTTTGGACCTGGCGGACCAGCAGCATGTATATATTTACCAATTATTACAACGCTAGCTTATGCTTTAATGGTTTATAGACATAAATCAAATATCATCAATTTGATCAACCACACAGAAAAGACTGCTGGATGGAGTAAAAAGAATATCTAGTAGATAATTAGTAGATTTCTAGTAGTTTTCTAGTAATGTGGATTTTTTTATAAAAGTATATGCTTAAACAAAAAAACGCGATGGTTATCGCGTTTTTAATTGACATTTTTTATTGTGATTTTGACAATGTGGAAATCACACTTCTTTTCTAGAAAAATAAAATCGCTTATATTTTATAAGCGATTATTTATTTATTTTTGTTTTTTGATGTTATTCATTATTGATTTGATTTGAGCTTCACTAGGTTTTCTACCCATTTGTTGATACATGACTCTAATCATTTTTTCATTGATTGGAGGATTGTCTCTAATTTGTTTACTAAAGTAATATCTAGCACCAAAGAATCCAATGACTCCGCCAATAACTAAGGTGAATAAGCACCAAAGAAGCACTGCCCACCATTCCATATTTAATACCTACGAAAATGTTGACTATGCTCTTCCGTCATATTGACCATTATCTGTACGAACGAGAACTTCATCTCCTTCGTTAATGAATAATGGAACTCTGACAGTTAAACCAGTTTCAAGTTCAGCTTCTTTTGTAGCTTTGTTAACTGTATCTCCTCTAACTGCTGGTTCACAGTGAGTAATTTTTAAAGTAACTTTTGATGGAAGGTTGATACCTAAGATTTCGTCTTCATATGTAACCATTTCAACTTCCATATTTTCTGTTAAGAATTTAACTTCCCATTCAAGTCTTGATTCTGGAAGTTCGATTTGTTCATAAGTTTCACCATCCATGAATACTAATGATTCGCCTGATCTATATAAATAGGTCATTTTTTTCTTTTCAAGTCTAATTGTTTCAACTTGGTAACCACTATTAGCGCTCATTTCTGTGATAGCACCGGTTCTAACGTTTTTAACTTTAACTTTAGCAACCATCTTACGCATAGCTGTCTTATTTAATAAGATATCAATAACTAAAAATAAATTGCCATCTTCTGTAAAGTAATTACCTGGTCTTAATTCTGTTACGTTCATTACTATTTTCCTCCTTTAAAATAAATATTTTGTTCCAGTTCTCTAGCGAGCGTCGTTTCATCTCCGTGTCCTGGATAAATTTTTAATTTGGGATCTAAAGTTTTTAGTTTTTCTAAACTAGGGAAAATCATTTTTGACCTTCCACCAGGTAAATCTGTTCTACCGATTGAATCTTTGAACACTGTATCACCTGTAAACAAGGCGTTTTCTTTCTCGTATAAGAAGCAAACACTTCCATCCGTATGGAAAGGAGTTCCTATAACCTTAAAGAAAAATAAGCCATGCCCAAAATTAATTTCGTCTTCATCATCTAGTAAATATCGATTGCCACTACTTATTTTTACAGTTTTTGGTGTTCCATCAATCATTAAACTACCATTAAGTCTAGGATTATCGAAAAATTCTTCATCATTTTCATGCACAAAAACTGTACAGTTAAATTTTTGTAAGAATTTTTCTATACCTCTAGTGTGATCATAATGGCCGTGAGTTAATAAAACACCTAAACAAGCTGTATGATTAGTTTTAATGTAATCGATTAAACGATCATTCGTTGTACCTAAATCGATGACAACACAAGGACCATTTTTTTCACCAACTACATATGTATTAGCACTAAATTCTCTACTATTGTTATCGAAACGAAAAATCTTAATCATTTAGATTATTTCTTTTCTTTGAAAACTGTAACTTTTTGGCAATGTGGACAATATTTATTCTTTTCTAATCTGTCAGGATTGTTCTTTTTATTCTTTGAAGTAATATATTGTTCTTCGCCGCAAACTGTACACTTTAAAATAATGTTATCACGCATAATAAAAACTCCTTCCTAAATGCTATAGAATTTTATCACATTTCGTGATAATAATCTATATTTTTTATCTTGACTTCATCATCTAATACAACCTAATTGGCTTAAAGGTTAGATGACAAAGTCATTGCAATAAATGTAGGTGCTATTGCAACAAAAGACAAAGTTATTGCAATAGAGTATCTTTAAATAATAAAAATATTCAAATATTAATATTTTTTAT
>DBFJOT010000045.1:0-30102 GCA_048405595.1 Candidatus Onthovivens sp. | reverse complement strand
ATAAAAAATATTAATATTTGAATATTTTTATTATTTAAAGATACTCTATTGCAATAACTTTGTCTTTTGTTGCAATAGCACCTACATTTATTGCAATGACTTTGTCATCTAACCTTTAATAGAACTAAAATAGCGTGTTATTAAGAATTGATTACATATTTTTATTCTTTTACTTATTTCTTGCTAAAATATATTTTTCTAATTCGTTTCTTGCATCTTTATAAAACGATAATACATCTTCATCAGACTTGTCATATAACTTAAGTTGATCTTCTTTTGCATAAAAAACAAATCCAAGATAACCACTTCCACAATCTTCTTTTATGTTTGAAATTATGTATAAATAACCTTGTTTAATAAGAAATTTCTTTCGATAAGGAGAAATATCTTCATTTTCAACATAATCAAAAATTATATACAATGGCTCCTCATTAAAATCAAATGGTTCTGTAAATGAACCATTTTCTCGATATACAACTGGATCTCCGATATTATAACGCATACTCATATTCTTACAGTTTTGTTGGAAGCCTTTCTATTATACCATTAGTAAGTTTTAAAAACATCGGACCAAAGAAAGAATGTGCCTTATGAATAGGTCCTTTTAAAACAACATCATATTTATATTCACCATCTTTTAGCTTTCGATATTCGAATACATGATAATGATTAAAATCGTTAATAGTATTTTTTTCGGTTTCCAAAAATTTATGATATCCAATTTGGTAAGGTTTTCCTAATTCATTTAAAGTAGGGTACTCTAATAGGATAGTTCCGTTCAACATCAAGTCTCTTGCAGTATTATTATACCAAGTATAGGTACTTACGCCTAAATCGTAAAAATTATTATCTTTAACAAAATCAGTTTTGACTAGTTCTTCAAACACTCGATAAGACATATAATATTTATCATCTTTAGATGCTTTTAAATTTCATATTAGTATCCAATATTCGTTGACTTCATTTTAACATAAATGTAGAAAATCATTACTTATTTTTAATTAAATTACCATTCTTATAAAACTGAAATCCGCCTTAGAAGCAAGCCTTCCATGCACTTTATTATGGCATTCAGTGCGAAGTGAAATTAATTTATCTTAGTTAATGCTTATTTCAGAATTATCAACATTAGTTGGTGTTATATGTATTTTATGATGAACTTCAACACCAACCTTGCCACAACTTTCAGATAACCCATTAATCCTTGTAATTCCTATATTTCTAAACTTATGCCGTTTGTAGGCTCAATAAAACCTTCTTAATTTACTGCATTCATTATCACCTTTTAAACAAGTCCTCATTTAGCAAACTCTCAAAACCAACAAGAACATTAATATAGTTTCTTGCAATTTCTACAACTTCTTCATATGGCTTTCCATGAATTATCTCATTACTAATAGCACAGTTTAATTCAATCATTTTTTAAGCTTTTAAAAATCCATCAATTTTAGCTAATACATCTACTTTTGATAGATTAGTATCAAACAAGGAGTTATTTAATTGATAAAATTTCTATAGAATCATTATTTTAAATTCTGTAGTCTTTTTTAATAATCCCATATGAATTTTACTAAATGCCACATTCACTATTACAAAGACATTAATTTTAAAAGCCATTGATACTTTAAAATAAAAAAGTCTGAAATATTCTTAGAACTTTTCTTAGAATATTTCAGACATGTCATTCAAATATGGTGCCCCCGACAGGAATTGGACCTGCGACCAACAGTTTAGGAAACTGCTGCTCTATCCGCTGAGCTACGGAGGCAAATAAAGGAGTCGTCTCCTTTATATTTTAAAAATTAAAATCAAATAATGAAATACTATCATCATCTTTTAAATCATCAACACAATGAATAGCTTCAAGTTGTTTTAAAATAGCGGCACTTATTTTACCTCTATTTCTCAAATCTTCTTTACTAGTAAATGGTCTTTCTTTTCTAGCAGCGATCAATACTTCAGCAGCTTTTTCGCCAAAGCCATCGATAACTTTAAATGGAGGAATTAATGCTTTATTTTTTTCATCGATAAGAAAACGAGTTCCATCACTTCTTTCGATATCGATATTATCGAATTTATAACCTCTTTCAGCCATTTCAAGAGCGACAAAAAGTCCTTTTTCAATTTCTTCTTCTTTGTTTGAAAGTGCTAATTCAGGATTATTGCTCTTTCTACGTTCTGCGTACTCATTGATTTTATCATGAATTCCATCGATTCCTTTAATTAAAGCCGTGATATCGTATTGATCACATCTTAAAGTGAAGAAAGTAGCATAGAAAGCTAATGGATGGTATACCTTATAATATCCAACTCTTAAAGCCATCATAACATAAGCACAAGCGTGTCCTTTAGGGAAAAGATACTTAATTTTATTACATGAATCAATATAATAATCAGGGACTCCAGCTTCCTTCATCATATCTTCCCATTCAGGTTTTAATCTTTTTCCTTTTCTTACAGCTTCCATAATAACGAAAGATTCGTGACCAGGAATACCTTTTGAAATTAAGTAAGACATAATATCATCTCTACATCCGATAACACCTCTAAGATCTGTCTTACCATCTTTAATAATTTCTTGTGCGTTATTTGTCCAAACGTCAGTTCCGTGAGATAAACCACTGATAATTAAAAGATCACTAAATGAACTTGGCTTTGTTTCTCTAAGCATTTGTCTAACGAAGTTAGTACCAAATTCAGGTAATCCTAATGCTCCATTATCAGGTTCCATATATTTATGCATTAATCCGAGTGCATCATCGTGCGAAAATAATGATAAAACTTTTTTATCATTGAAAGGCAAAGTACGGCAATCAAGTCCAGTTAAATCGCTCATCATTTTTAATGCTTGAGGATCAACATGTCCTAACATATCGAGTTTTAAAATTGTATCGTGAATTGAATGGAAATCGAAGTGAGTTGTTTTCCAAGCGGCTTCAACGTCTCCTGCAGGATATTGAACCGGAGTAAAATCATAAACATCATAGTCTCTAGGAATAACAACGATTCCTCCAGGATGTTGACCAGTTGTACGTTTAACATCTTGACATCCAGTAGCTAAAGCAGCAAAAAGTGCACTTCTTACTGTATCAAGTGGAACTTTTTCCATTTCAAAATATTTTCTAGCGTAACCATAAGCTGTCTTAAATTGAACAGCAGAAATTGTTCCTGCTCTATAAACTTTGTCGGCACCTAATAAAACTTTAGTGTAAAGGTGAGCTGTTGCTTGGTAGTCAGTAGGGAAATTAAGATCGATATCAGGAACTTTTTCGGCTTGGAATCCTAAGAATGTTTGGAATGGGATATTTTGTCCATCACTAATCATAACAGTTCCACAATCTGGACAATTCTTTTCAGGTAAGTCGTACCCAGATTTGATATCTTCACCTTTATAGAAAATAACTTTTTTACAATGTGGGCAACGATAATGAGGTGGTAAAGCATTGACTTCAGTGATTCCACTCATCGTAGCAGCAAATGAAGAGCCAACACTACCACGTGAACCAACTAAATAACCATCTTCGTTACTCTTTTTAACGAGTTGGTGAGCGATGTAATAAATAACACTAAATCCGTTTGAAATAATACCATCAAGCTCAGTTTCTAATCTATCGCGGATAAAAATTTTAGCTTCGTCATCGGAGTGTTCAATATCTCCATATAACTCATTAGCTGTTTTAAAGCATAAATTGCGTAATAAATTTTCACAGTTATCAATAGTTGGCGTGAATAATTTATCTGGAATTGGGATTATTTCCTCACATAAATCAGCTATTTTATTTGTATTAGTAATAACGTATTCGTTAGCTTCTTCTTCTCCTAACCATTTAAACGCATCGAGCATTTCTTCAGTTGTTCTAAAGTGTTGGCTAGGATTATCAAAAAATTCTCCATTTTCTTGCATCTTAATACGAGCAAAAGGCATTAGCGGATGGTTAATTCCACCAACTGCTTGGTTATTAATATAAACATCTCTAAAAACTTTATCTTTAGGATCACGATAATGTGCATCTCCCGTAGCAACTATCATTTTTCCAAGTTTTTTAGCGGTGTTTATGATATCTAAAACATATCTTTTTAGCATGTCAGTATTAGGAACATTACCCATGTTAACAAGATAAGAATAATTTTCTAAAGGTTGAATTTCAATATAGTCATATTTTTTCATGACTTCTTCAAGTTGCTTCATACTTCTATTTGTTGAAGAGTAGAAAACTTCACTATTCATACAGCTTGAACCGACTAAAAGATCTTCTCTAAACTCATTAAGAATGTGTTTTGGTACTAAAGGTTGTGAGCCCATATAATCGACGTGAGCTGCAGAAACAATTTTATATAAATCCTTAAGACCTTTTCTATTTTTAGCAATGACGGTAGCGTGATAACTTCTAAGATGTTTCAATGCTTTTTTATCCATTGGAAGTTCGTAAAGATCTTTATGCAATAAGTTAGGATTATTTTTTGTTAAATTAGTACGCATTGATAACCAGACATTAGCCAAAACTTCAGCGTCATAATCAGCTCTATGCGCACTATCGCTATCATAACTTACTTCATATCTTTTACATAAAGCACCTAAACTATGGTAAGCATTTTCAGGGAAAAGATATCTACTTAAAGCTAAAGTATCGATTGAAGGGAATGAAATAGTTCCAAAGCCTTCTCTTTCACAAGCTTCATTAAGCATTCCATAGTCGAACTCGATGTTATGTGAAACAATAACTGTTCCTTCCATGAATTTTAAGATTCGAGGTAACTCTTCTTTAATAGTGCGACAATTTTTAACAAGTTCATCATCGATTTTAGTTTTTTCAGCAATTTTTTCCGGAATGTGCATTTCAGGATTGATTAAAATGTCCAATCTATCAACGACAAGTCCGTCTTTAATTTTAACAGCACCAAATTCAGTGATTCGATCATATTTAATACTTAAACCAGTTGTTTCAAAGTCGAAACATACATATGTTGCATCTTTTAAAGGAATTTGTGATGGATTTTTTGCTCCATAAAAATAATCATCAATCAAATAAACTTCACAGCCATAAAGCATTTTGATTCCGAATTTTTTTGCTGCGCTTTGTGCTTCAGGGAAAGCTTGTACGTTACCATGGTCTGTTACCGCAATTGCTTTATGTCCCATATGTTTTGCTAATTTACAGTAATCTGTAATAGTTGAGACACTATCCATTTCACTCATTTTTGTGTGTAAATGAAGTTCAACTCTTTTATTAACAGCATTATCATCACGTAAAGGATTATCAGGAAGCATATAAAAATAATGACACATGACATAAATGTCACGTTTAAATTTGTCTAAATCCACTCTGCCTTTAATTCTTATATTTTTGCCAACTTTTAAATCATTAAAAGCTTCAGCAGGAATTGTTCTTCCTTCGATAATAGTTACATAAATTGCGCTTGTCGTGAATTCATTAGCGATACCAACTTTAGCAATCTTCTTGCCTTTTCTAGTATCTTTAACTTCGCATTCGAAAATATAGCCATTAAAATCTATAGGTCCTGAATTGCTATCAATTTCAGCTATTTCTTTAAATTCATAGCCGCCACGTTTAAAGACATCTTGATGTCTTCTTTCTTCGAGCATTTTATTGTAGTTTTCTTTAGCTTGAGCAATTGCGTTTTCAATTGCTTTTTGTTCTTCATCTTCTATATCTTTAGCTAAATCGAAATTGTTAGTAGCTATCTCTTCTTCTTTTTCAACTACGCCACGAACTTCAACATTATATTCAATAGTTTGAAATAATAATTTAATCTCATTTAAAACTTTGTTAAATTTTTCATAATCTTTTTTGTCTTTAAATTTAACCAAAAATTCATTATAAGTAAATTGATATGTTGCTTTTAAAGTTTCATAAGTTTTATTAAAATAAATATCTCCAATAAATCGTTCTAAGTAACTTTGAGATAATTCTTCTTTATAAATATAATTTAATTCGCATCTATATTGTATATTCATTGTCGCACGTAAAAAAACGTCGAGACTTTGATAGTCCCATAACGTTTCTTTACTAATATCGAATACAAACAAATCTTTTTCAAACTCAGATTTTTTGCATGAAACGAAATCAATATCATAATTATCGATATTTTCAATTCCCATCGATAAAAGGAATCGTTTCATTCTATCGGTCATTTACTTAAAACATCCCCATGATATCTTTTACAAAAACAAAAATCATTAACGCAAACAATAATCCTAAGCCAACATAACTCATGATACCTTTAACTTTAGCTGGAATTTGCCATTCCTTATATTGGTCTTTAGTATTTTCACCAATTGTGATATTTACATCTTTATTTGTTGTAACTTGATTATCGCTAATTTCAACTGGTTGAACATTACTATTTTCTGTGTTTGGAAGAGGTTTATCTTTAGTTTTTTCTTCTTTTTTCTTCTTTGAATTGTAAATAGATTTTCTTGTGAAATTAACTGTTCCTTCAACAATCTCAACACAAATTTGCCATCCATCTAATCCCGGGAAAGGAAGAAGATTGAATAAAGCTAAGTTAACACTTAAAACACCCCATGTTTGTAAATAATAATTAAATGGGTTGTTTTCTAAAACTTCAGTTGTTTGATTAAAGATAGCTAATGGGCCGCCTAATTGATCCCATCCTTGTCCAATGAATAATCCACCTAATGCTTCTGAAATTAAACTTGATGATTTAACCCATAATTGTCCAGCAACAGCAAATGAATTCCATCCATTCCAATAATTAATTTTATGGAACGAAATGCCAACTTCTTCGAATGAGTTTTCTTTAACGACAAGTTTTAACTTTGCATTATAAGTTTTAGGAGTTGAGCTTCCTTCTTCTACCGGTTCATATGTAACAACTTCGTCTAAAGAAGTAATTTCATCTTTTTGGTTTGCGTTAACGTAAGTAACCGGAACTATAAATTGATCGCCATCTTCGAATGTGTATTGAGCTGGTTTGCCTTCAACGAATACAGGGAAATTATATTCATCTTCCTTAGCGTCATCTTTAGTTTGGTATAAATAAATATTACGAGTAATATCAGTATTATTTACACCACGAGCAAATGTATATGATAAAGTAGCAACATATTTTGCTTCACTATTAGCTGTTGTTAAATAACCTTTGTGTAACAAGTTAATAGTTGATGCTTCTTTACCGTGTTTTTTTGCATCATATTCTTGCCAAGGGTTTGAATCTTTTTCAATATAGACGTAATTTTTAACTAAAAATTGATCGTTACGACTAAACTGTTGTGATTCATCTTCTAAATATTGAGCGACTTGAGTTTCGTTAACATCATAATATGCATTAAGTTGGATTTGTTGGAAACAACTTGCACAAATAAAAAAGATTAAATAAGCAAGGACAAAATTCATAATAATGCCCGCAGCCATAATAACAATTCTTTTCCATCTAGAAATACCAGTTAATGTACGGTTTTGAGGAATTACTTGTCCATCATCAAGAGTGGCATCATTATCTTCATCGCCTAACATTGAAACATATCCGCCTAAAGGAAGTAACCCAATAGAGAATCTTGTTTCACCTTTTTTTCTTTTGATTTTAAGAATTTTTGGTCCGAAACCAATAGAAAAATCAGAGCAATAAACTTTAAACGATTTTGCAGCAATAAAATGCCCTAATTCATGGATTGTAACTAGGACGCCTAATGCTACAAAAAATAGCACAATAGAGAGGATTGTACCTCCGACATTAGTTAATACATTAATTGAAATCATAAACTTTTACTTTCTATAATTTGATTGACGAGTCCCCTAACATCTTTATCAGTTTTTAAAATTTCATCAATTGAAGGATGTTCTATATAAGGATACATAGCAACCATTTTATCAATAATGAACTTTATATCAAGATAATTAATTTTGTTATCTAAAAAAGCATAAACAGCTTCTTCATTAGCTGCATTAACTATCGCCCCAAAATTTCCTTTTTTAGATATAATTTCTTTCCCATAATTTATAAGTGGGAATTTATCGTAATCCATTTCGCAGAATTTGTAGTTATTAAAAGTATTAATTTCAACATCTACGAATTTATCTTCATCACACTTTCCAAAAGTTAAAGCGTAATAAATCGGAATACGCATATCACTTGGTCCAACGTTTAAATAAATATCACCATTTTTATATTTAACTAAACTATGTACTAATGATTTCCTATCAACGATAGGTTTAATTTTTTCTTTGTCTACTCCATAAAGATAATAAGCTTCAGCAATTTCAAATGCTTTATTCATCATTGTTGAGCTATCAATTGTAATTTTACTACCCATTTTCCGTGTTGGATGAGCTAAAGCTTTTTCTGGAGTAATACTTTTAAATTCTTCCTTTGGAGTATTGAAAAAAGGTCCTCCACTAGCAGTAATTAAAATTTCATCGACATCATTAATGTTTTTGTTATAAAGACATTTAGCGATTGCAACATGCTCACTATCAATTGGATACAATTTTCCTTTACCTTTTTGAAGTAAATCGTTAATGATTTCTCCTCCGACAACTAAACTTTCCTTGTTAGCAAGGCAAAGAACTTTATTTAACGTTAAAGACTTTATACTAGGCAAAAGACCACTAAAGCCAGTTAGCGCATTGACTACAATATCAACATTAGATTCTTCTATTAATCGAAGTAAACCTTCTGATCCATAGAAGAATTTAACATCCTTGTACTTAGATTCAAATGTACCTTTTAAACTCTCGCTTTGTACACAAACATATTTAACGGTATTGATTTTTGATAAATACTCATCAACAAAATTAGTGCGTTTTCCTACTGAAAAACCCACTAATTCATAGTTTTTTTCTAATTTATTAAGCAAAACATCAACGGTTTGTGTTCCGATTGATCCACTTGCGCCTAGCAATAAAACTTTATACATCTTAAGATAAAATACTCCAGTTATGAGCCATTACTTCTATAAGAAGCGACATAACTATTGAAACAATAAAAATTGAATCAAGTCTATCTAAAATTCCACCATGACTTTTAAGTGCTTTTCCGAAGTCTTTAATGTTATATGTTCTTTTGATTTGTGAGAATAATAAATCTCCAAAGACACCAAAAATTGGCATTATTAAAGATAAGATTAAAACGTTATACCAGTGTTCAAGATCTAAAACACCAGCCATAAGAGGGATTCCTGAAGCATCTAAAGATAATGCAAATGTTAAGGTAGAAGCTAAAGAAACAACCACTCCCCCAATAAATCCTTCCCATGTTTTTTTAGGTGAGACATTTGGACACATTTTATGTTTTCCAAAAGTTACACCAATAAAATAGGCTCCAACATCATTTAAGCATGTGCCCATTAGCATATAGAAAACCAATAACATTGATTGACCATATTTAAATCCATTCGTATCAATAATGCTTAAAGTTTCTTCTCCCCCTAAAAAGGCATAAGATTCAGGAGCATATCGTAAGAATAAAATCGATTGGAAACCTACTGATATAATCAATAGCATCCCAATGAAATAGAACGCATCATTCATTTTGAACTTTTTATCTACTAGTGCATCAAAGAAGAAAAAAGATACACAAATAAAAAATCCAGCTAGCGAAATTCTTGGTCCCTTAAACCCTAGACTTAAATTAAATGTGAAGTCGTTAGGATTTGCTTTCCAAGATTCTAAATTGTTTCTGATAATAACCCAGAATATTAAACTCGCCATCATAATGTATGCAAAAACATACAACACCCAATGGAAACGTTTTTCTAACGATTGTGGTGTATTGATAATTTCATGACAAGCGATGAGTGATGTAAATGCTACAAGGGCAGCAAAAACATATTCCCCTAAAACCAAACAAGGAACAACAATTAGCACTAACATTGCACCAATTAAAATTCTATTTTTCATAGAATTTTTAGTCTCAACATTAAGACTATTCATGTAATGTTCATTTTTCAAAAACCTTTTTGAGTTTTTCGTGCTATTTTGTTCTTCAGTTGATGTTTGTTCTTCTTTTTTTATTTCGTTTTCCATTTTTAAATTGAAAGAATTTCAGTTTCTTTTTCTTTTATAATAGCATCAACTTTCTTGATTGCTTCGTCAGTAATTTTTTGAAGATCTGCTTCTTCTTTCTTTCTAGCATCTTCTGAATATGTTTCGTCTTTTTTAATAGCATCCATTGTATCTCTTCTAATGTTACGGATTGCAACTTTTGCTTCTTCACCATATTGTTTTGCTTTTTTAGCTAAAGCTTTTCTTCTGTCTTCTGTTAATGGTGGAAGATTTAATCTAATTTGTTTTCCATCAACAACTGGATTAATTCCAATGTCACTTGCGTTAATTGCAGCAACAATTGATTTAATATCACCTTGATCATAAGGCATAATAACTAATTGCTTTGGTTCAGGTACTTTAATTGCTGCGATTTGATTAACAAGCATTTTATCTCCATAATAATCACAGTATAAGTTTTCTAAAAGAGCAGCATTAGCTCTTCCAGTTCTCAAAGTGGAAAGATTTAATTCTAAAGATTCTGTTGATCTTTGCATCTTTACTTTTGCTTCATCTAAAATATCCATATTTTACTCCTCAATAGTTGTTCCAATATCACTACCAGCAGCAACATTGTAGAAATTTTCAATATTATCCATTGAAAACACTCTTGTTGTGATGGTTGTTTCCTTTAATAAAATTGCAGCTGAAGTATCCATAACTTTCAAGCCCATATCAATAACTTTAGAATAAGTAATTGATTTAATAAATTTAGCATCTTTATCTTTATTTGGGTCACTAGTGTAAACTCCATCAGTTCCATTTTTACCAAATAAAATTGCATCAGCTTTTACTTCGATTGCTCTAGTTGCAGCGGTTGTGTCCGTTGTATATCCTGGTTTTCCAATTCCTCCAGCGAATAAACAAACATAACCTTCATCCATAAATCTATTTGCTTCGATTGGATCGTATTTTTTTGCAACGTTTTCTAGTTCTAGTGCGCTGAATAACATATTCTTAATTCCTAATTTATCAAGAATTGAAGAAATAGCTTTACAATTGATGATTGTACCGGTCATTCCCATGTAATCACCATCTTCTACTTTGATACCAGCTTCGCTAGCAATACGGCCTCTAAAAATATTTCCAGCTCCTGTAACGATACCAACTTTAATACCATTATCAACAAATTTCTTAATTAAAAGTCCGATTGCATCGAGCTTTTTAGCATCAAGAATAAGGTGTGTTGTTTCGTCTTGAAGAGCCTCACCGCTCAACTTTAATATTACTTTTTTATACATAATTTTTACCTTTATTTATTATAACAAAAAACAAGTATTAATTTATCCCTTTTTAAACATTTTAAGAAAATTTATTGTTCAAAGCATTATTTCATCATAGATATCACTATTAAACTTGTTTTATTCTACGAAAAAAGGGACAAATTATGTCCCTCAAAAGTTTGACTTAAGATAAACTTAGTTGTTACCAACTTGTTTAGCAACTTCTTCAGCGAAGTTGTCAACTCTCTTTTCGATTCCTTCACCAGCTTGGAAACGAACAAATTTAATAACTGAGTTGTTTGCTTGTTTTAAAGCATTAGCAACTGTTAATTCTGGGTTTAAGATGTATTCTTGATCATCTAAAACTGATTCACTAAAGAATTTATTAACTTTTCCTTCGATAATCTTTGGAAGAGCAGCTGCTGGTTTGTTCTTTAATCTTTCATCGTTTTTAGCAGCTTCGAGTTGAATTTTCTTTTCGTTTTCGATGACTTCAGCTGGAATATCACTCATATGGTTGAATTTTGGGTTATTAGCAGCGATTGTCATTGCAATACCTTTTGCTAATTCTGCATTGTCTTTTTCTAAGATAACGACAACACCAATTTTTCCACCATTATGGATGTATGTTCCGAATCCTTGTCCTTCTTCTAATCCGAAAGTTTCAAATCTTCTGAATGTTAATTTTTCACCTAATTTAACTGTTGCTTCAGCGAATAATGATTCAGTAGCAGCGACAGCTTCTTCGATTGTTGTTAAGTTGTTCTTTAAAACAATCTTTGAACATTCTTCAACTAAGTTTTTGAATGGATCTGCATTAGCAACGAAGTCTGTTTCGCAGTTAACTTCAACGATTGAAGTTCTATTGCATTTTTCGCAGTGGTGAATTCCGATTAAACCTTCTGCTGCTGTTCTACTAGCTTTTTTAGCTTGTTTTGCGATTCCTTTTTCTCTTAACCAATCGCAAGCTTTTTCAACGTCGTTTTCACAAGCAACTAAAGCATTTTTACAATCCATAATGCCAGCGCCTGTTCTATCTCTTAAAACTTTAATTAATTCGATATTTGCAGCCATTTTGTTCTCCCTTATAAAGCTTAAGCAGCTTTTTCTTCTTTCTTTTCAGCTTTTTTAGCTGGTTTTTCACCGTTTTGAGCAGCTTGTTGTCTTGCTAAGAAAGCTTCTCTTCTTGCTTTTTCTCTTTCGAGTCTTTCTCTTTGCATTTCTCTTCTAGCAGCTAAACGTAATGCGTTTTCTCTATCAGCTTGTCTGATAGCATCTTTCATAGTGACTTCTTCACCTTCGTCTTTTGTATAAGCGATTTCTGTTAAACCACCTTTAGCTTCAACGATAGCATCATTTAAGACACCAATGATTAATTTGACTGATTTTGTAGCATCATCATTTCCTGGAATTACATAGTTGATTCCGTCTGGGTTACAATTTGTATCACAGATACCGAAAACTGGAATTCCTAATTTATTTGCTTCTCTAACAGCGTTGTATTCGATTGTTGGATCAACAACGATTAATGCGCTAGGAAGTTTTCTCATTTCTTTGATACCTTCAAGGTTCTTAGCGAGTTTTTCTTTTTCTTTTCTTAAAGCAATGACTTCTTTCTTAGGTAATTTTTCCCATGAACCATCTGTTTCAGCTGTTTCTAAGTCTTTTAATTTTCTAATTCTTGTTTGAATTGTTTTGAAGTTTGTTAAGATACCACCTAACCATCTATTTGTGATATAGAATGATCCACTTCTTTCAGCTTCTGTTTTAACGATTTCTTTTGTATTGTCTTTTGTACCGACTAATAAAACTTTACCACCTTCTAAAACGATGTTTGATAAAACTTTATAAGCATCAACTAAAGCATCTCTTGTTTTGTTTAAATCGATGATGTAGATACCGTTTCTTGGGCAATAAATGAATGGTTTCATTTTTGGGTTCCATTTTTTAGTTTGGTGACCGTAATGAACTCCTGCTTCTAATAATTTCTTTAATGTAACGACTGGTGCGTTTTCATCATGGACAACTGTTTCCATAATGTTTTCTGTTGCTGGTGTTTCTTCAGCAACTGTAACTGTTTTTTCTTCTGCCATTTTTGGACTCCTTTATTTGTTCTAACCTCCATTGTTTCTAACATCATCCCTAAAGCATGAACTTTAGACTAGGATAATGAATTCACAATGTGTGTATTCTTTTGATTTCTCAAAAGTCTTCAAGATTTTACCATATTTATATATATGTAATCAAGAATAAAAAATTCCTCCTCATAGTTTCTTTGAACAAAGTTTAGAAAAGAGAAGGAAAAATTATTGTGTTTTGTATTTTATCAATAAGTTAATGGTGCACGAAAATTAATAATTAACCAAATTTATTCGATTCAATCGATGTTTTTAGGGAAATATTTTTCATATTGTTCTTTTATTCGTTCTAAAGAAATATGAGTATATATTTGAGTTGTCCCGATTGATTCATGCCCTAAAAATTCTTGAATTTGCCTAATGTCCGCTCCGTTTTCTAAAAGCTTAGTAGCAAATGTGTGACGTAAAACGTGCGGATGTAAATTTATACCTAAATTCAAAGATGTCTTTTTGATGATATTAGATAAAATAAATTCAAGACCTCTTGAAGTTAATTTATCACCTTTTTTATTCAAAAATAAATACATTGATCTTTTCTTGTATTTGTTAAGTAAATTTTGTCTATCGCCTTTAACGTATATAAAAATTTGTTCAAGAGAAGCTTTAGAAAAAGGAACTAGGCGCTCTTTATTACCTTTGCCTTTAACTCTAATTACTCTTTTTTCAAAATTTATGTCACTTCCTTTTAAGTTAACAACTTCGCTACATCTTAAACCACTGCTAGACATCAATAGTAAAATCGCTTGATCTCGATTTTTAAATTCATCTTGTCGTTTAGCGTTTTCACTTAATAGCAATTTAAGTTGGTTTTCATAAAGAACTTCTGGTTTATTTTGTTTAACTTTTGGAAAAATAACTGCGTTAAAAGGATTATGTTCAACATAATGGTGACTTACCATATATTCATAAAATTTTTTAAGCGAACTTAATTTTCTATTAATAGTTTTATTAGATTCTTTTGTTCCTCGATAAGTCGTGTGATTCATACAATAAGAAATATATTTTCTTACATCAGAGACTTTTACTGTATGATAGTCGATTTTTCTTTTATCTAAAAACGCAAAAAACTTTTCGATATCTAAGCTATAATTTTTAACTGTATGCTCAGAATACCCTAATTCAAAGCGTAAATAATATCCGAATAATGGTAACTCTTCGTACATTTTTATTGATTCTTGAAATCTTCAACTGCTTTTAATGCTCTTGATATAACAGCATCTTTTGGATCTTTATTTGCTTTATATACAATGCCAAAATTTGCATTCATTGGTTGGAAATTGTTAATTCCAGTATGAGTAATATATCTTACTAATGAACCTAGGACACTATAAAAAGAAAGTGGTTTAACATTTTTGCCTTGCATCATAAAATCAACAAAATAAGCAACTAAAAGTCCAGTTGCAGCACTTTCAACATAACCTTCAACACCTGAAAGTTGACCTGCGATAAAAATATCTTTGTTGTTTTTTAATCTTAAATAATCATCTAAAACTTTAGGTGCATAAATATAACTATTTCTATGCATGAGTCCATAGCGGATGAATTTTGCATTTTCAAGTCCTGGAATCATACTAAAAACACGTTTTTGTTCACCATAAGTTAAGTTAGTTTGGAATCCAACAAGATTATATAAATTTCCAATTAAGTCATCTTGTCTAAGTTGAACAACAGCATGGAACTCTTCACCATTATGTTCTAATCCAACTGGTTTTAATGGTCCATATCTTAAAGTATCAATTCCTCTACTAGCAATAACTTCAATTGGTAAACATCCTTCAAAATATTGAGTATCGAAATCATGAAGAGGAGCTTTTTTAGCGTTAATTAACTCGTTATAAAAAGCATTATATTCTTCTTTGCTCATTGGGCAATTGATATATGTGTCATCACCTTGTTCATATCTTGATTTTTTAAAGACTTTGCTCATATCAATTGAATCTTTTTCAACAATCGGAGCACTAGCATCAAAAAAACCATACGATTTAGTGTTTGATACTTCGTTAATTTTATTTAAAAGAGTTCCATCAGTTAATGGTCCAGTACAAATAATATTGATTCCATCGATAAAATCAGTAACATCTTCATAATGAATTTCAATATTTGGATTGTTTTTGATTTTATTAGTAATGTAAGTTGCAAAAACTTCTCTATCAACTGCTAAACTATCGCCACTAGGAACTTTACTAATTTCACTAGCTTCCATCATTAAAGAACCTAAAAGTCTAATTTCTTCTTTTAGTAGTCCGCATGCATTATCAAGTTTTTTATTTTTTAAAGAATTTGAACAAACAAGTTCAGCAAATAAGTCTGTATGATGAGCTGGACTTTTAACTAAAGGTCTTTTTTCATATAAATGAATTTTATAACCTTTGTTAGCTAAAAAATTAGCAGCTTCACATCCGGCTAAACCAGCTCCAATAATATTAATTCTTTTCATCTTTTTTCTTATTTAAAGGTTCGACGTGTTTACAGGTTGGATAATTTGTACAACCATAAAATTGTCCACGGCGCGAAGTTTTAACGACGAGTTTTCCTCCACATTCTGGGCAAACTTTCTCATCTTGAGGGTCATTTATCAATGGAGTTGTTCCTTCAATATACCTACATTTTGGGAAATTACTACATCCAATAAATTCTTGACCTCTTTTATTTTTTCTATATACAAGAGGTGATCCGCAATTTGGACAATTACGACCTACTTCTTTTGGTCCTTCTTTTTCTTCTTTTTTAATATAAGTGCAACTTGGGAAATTACTACATCCAATAAATTCACCATGTTTGCCATTTCTAATAACTAAGTCGCCTCCACAAATAGGGCATTTTTCGCCTGTTGTTTTTAAAGGTTCCTTGTACATTTGATTTTTTACTTCTTCAAAAAGTTCGATAAATGGGAAGTAGAAATCCTTAATAACATTAACTTCTTCAACTGTACCTTCACTAATTTTATCTAAGTTAGTTTCCATTTCAGCAGTATATTCAGTATTCATTAAATCAGGGAAATATTTAGTTAAAACATTGCTTGTTAAAATACCTTGCTCAGTTGGTTTAAGAGTACCTTGAGCTAATGTAACATATTTTCTTGTTAATAAAGTTTGAATAGTTGAAGAATAAGTTGATGGACGTCCAATACCTTTATCTTCCATAAGTTTAATAACTTTACCTTCAGAATATCTTAAAGGTGGCTTTGTGAAGTTTTGAGTTACACCAGTTTCGAGAAGTTCAAAACTTTCTCCAATAATAAATTCTGGAATTTTACAGCTATCATTTTCTTCAAGTTTAAAAATATCAAAGCCATTAAAGACAACTTTAATACCTTTTAATGTGAATGTAAGGTGGCTGTTTTTAAATTCAACAGTTGTAACTTCTTCAATTTTATCTTGCATCAAACTAGCTAAAGTTCTTTCATAAATTAATTTATAAACTTTATATTGATGAAGTGATAAATACTGTTTTGCAATTTCTGGAGTGATATCTAAATTAGTTGGTCTAATAGCTTCATGTGCGTCTTGAGCTAATTTAACGTCTTTTGCTCTTTTAGTACCTTTAAAATATTCTTCTCCGTACTTGTTAATAATATAATTTTTAGCGTTTTCAATAAAAACATCACTTAATTTAGTACTATCGGTTCTAATATAAGTGATTAAACCGACTAGTTCGCCATTAATTTCAACACCTTCATATAGTTGTTGAGCAATAGAAGTGATTTCTCTTGTTTTAAATTTAAATCTACTTGAACATTCTTGCTGAAGAGTTGATGTTCTAAATGGTTCTTTGCTTTGGATTGTTTTTTTAGAAACATCTATTGAAGAAACTTTAACATCTTCTTTTGTGTAGTCTAAAACTAAATTAGCACTTTCTTCATTACCAATTTTTGCAGTTTTATCATCAATTTTAGTCAAGTTAAGTTTGTATAACTTATTTTCTTTTGAAATTGATGCATCTAAATTCCAATATTCTTCTGGCACGAATTCATTTATTTCTTTTTCGTGTTCAACAATAATTTTTAAAGTAACACTTTGAACTCTTCCAGCTGATTGGCTTCTAATTTTGCTTCTTAATAAAGAAGATAATTTAAAACCAATAATTCTATCAATAATTCTTCTTGTTTCTTGAGAATGGACTAAATTTAAATTAATTGTTCTAGGATTTTCCAATGCGTTTTTGACACTTGTTTTTGTAATTTCATGAAATTCTAATCTTTTAGTTGTGTCTAAATCTAAATCTAATACATTCGCTAAATGCCATGCGATAGCTTCCCCTTCTCTATCAGGGTCGGTTGCAAGAATAACTTCATCACTATCTTTTTTTAAAGCGAGTAATTTTTTAACAACATCTTTTTTATCACTATCAATGACATAATTTGGTTTGAAATCATTGTTGATATCAACACCAAAACCACCAACCCCACTAATTGCGAGATCTCTAATATGGCCCACGCTTGCTTCAACGTGATAATCATTTCCTAAGTATTGACCGATAGTCTTACTTTTAGTTGGTGACTCTACGATAACTAATTTCATCTGACATTTACCTCGAAACATAAATATATATGTCAAAAGATATTTTGTCAAAAGAAAAACTAGCACCAAAAACGCTAAATAATATATATATTATTTATCATTTTTTCCAAAATAATACTTCTTAAACATTACCCAGTTTTTTTGAATTATAGGGACTAAAAATACATTTACGATCCTTAATTCTTTTGATGATTCTCCATCTTTTACTATATAAATATAATCATCATCACAAATAATTCCTTTAATATTTTTTATGTCAACATCATTAAAGTCAGCTTTATAAATATATCTTTTAATAGACTTCATTAGTAACTAACTCCTTCATCAAGCATAATTTCTTCAATATCATTAGCATTTTCAATTAAGTAAGCACCTTCTTTTATATATTTATTACACATACTTTTATATGTAATAGGATAAGGGATACATCCAACATTATTTCCACATTCCATAGCATAATTAATAGTTGTTGAAGTTCCACTTCTTTCATAAGCTTCTCCAACTAATAAGAAATTGCCTAATCCAGCAACGATTCTATTCCTAAAAACAAAATTATCTCGTTTAGGAATAGTTGAATTAGGATATTCGCTAATAATCAATCCACCATTTTTGATAATATTATCGTATAGTTCTTTATTTTTACTTGGATAAACATAATCAATTCCACTTCCTAATACTGCAATTGTTTTTAATCCATTATCTAAAGCTGCTTGATGAGCAGCTGCATCAATTCCAGTTGCTAATCCGCTAATAATTACATAATCTTTAGGAAGTTCAGAAATAATTTTTCTAACCGCATCACACCCATAATTTGTTGCGTTTCTACTACCTACAACTGATAATCTTTTCTTATTGCGATTATAAATTAATGATAAATCCCCTTTATAAAATAATATAAACGGAGGTTTATTTAATTTTCTTTTAAATGAAATTGGATAATTATCATCTACTAAACTAACATATTGGGTAGATATTTTTTTGATAGTTTCCTCAATTTCCTCTGTGTTAATACTTTCTTTATTTTTAATTACTTTAAAAATTTCATCCCACTCACCATTTTTAATAAACGATAAGTAAGCTAATATGTCTTTATTTGTTTGACCCATTAAAAAAGCTCCTTTCACTAATCACAAAAGGAGCAAAGTTAATTTTTTTCAATTTTTCTATTTTTTTATTAAAGATTTTATAGGTTCAAAAGATTTACGATGCCAACCTTCAATTGGTCCATATTTATAAATGGCTTCAATATGAGCTTTTGTTCCGTATCCTTTATGCTTTTCAAATAAATATTCTTTATGAAGTTTAGCGAAATCTTCGACAAGATGATCTCGAGTTACTTTTGCAATTATACTAGCAGCTGCAATCGACATGCATTTAGCATCACCTTTTATAATAGAGACACTAGGTTTATCTAAATCAAGTTTAACAGCATCAATTAAAACAAGATCATAGTCTACTTTTAATTGACTTAAAGCGATTTTCATTGCTTCTTTTGTAGCTTCTAAAATATTGATTTCATCAATTCGATTAGCATCAACTATTCCTACTCCATAATCGACACAATCTTCTATAATCTTTTTATATATAGCTTCACGTTTTTTCTCAGTTAATTTTTTTGAGTCATTGATATCTTCGTTTATATAACCTTCTTTTAAAATGCAACAAGCAGCAACAACAGGACCACACAAAGGTCCTCGACCAGCTTCATCAATACCTACGATAACTTTTACTTTATCGTTATAAAATTCTTTTTCGTAATCAAGCATAATTAAATAATGTCCAAAGTAGTTTTTGCAATTTTAGAATCTTTAAAATCATTGAGTAATACTCTAATTGCTCCATCAAGATTTAAAACGCCATCTTTTAATAAAGCAACTCTAGATTTCGCAATTTCTTCAATGATTTTTTCGTTAGAAATATTTGAATCAATTTTTAGATATTCATCTAGCTCATTCTTATAATTTGTTTTTAAGAAATCTAATAAATAATTTACAAGTTCATCTAATGGAAGAATATCTTGTCTAATAGAACCAATTAAAGCTAGCTTACTTCCAATGTCTTTATTTTCAAAATGAGGTTGAAGGATACCAGGAGTGTCATAAATATAATATTCATTTGAAACTTTGATCCAGTTAACATTACGAGTAACACCTGGTGTGTCAGCTGCTTTAACTAAATTTTTACCCGATAAAGTATTGATTAAAGTTGATTTACCAACGTTAGGTATGCCTAAAACAATACCTTTAAATATCGAATTCTTTATTCCTCGTCTTAAATTTTTCTCCCTTTTAACCTTACAAACGTTATTAAGCTCTTGTAAGATTATTTTCTTTTTGTTTTTTGAATTATATTCTAATCTAATTGTGAAGAAACCTTGATTTTTATAATATTCAATCCGCTTATTAGTTTGCTTATCATCAGCTAAATCACATTTAGTAAAAATTATTAATTTAGGTTTATTGTTTATTAAATCAAAAAGGAATGTATTATAAGAAGATAAAGGGACTCGAGCATCTAAAATCATAATAATAAAATCCAAATTTTTCTGAAGTTCTTCTACTTTAATCGAAGCTTTTTTCATGTGACCTGGGAACCAGTTGAATGAACTTTTATTAATTTTATTTTCCATAAATTCTTCCTTTCTTCATCTTTATAAATTATTACATTTAAAATCTCTAAATTCGAGTAAAAGAAAACAGCCCGAAGGCTGTTTTGAAATTTCTTATTTCTTGAGTACTTCTTTGATTCTAGCAGCTTTTCCGCTTCTTTCACGAAGATAGAAAATCTTACTTCTTCTAACTCTACCAATTTTGAGAACTTGGACACTTGCAACGTTTGGTGAGTGAAGAGGGAAAACTCTTTCGACTCCGACGCTTCCACTCATTTTTCTAACGATGAATGTTTCAGCGACTCCTGAACCTCTTCTAGCAAGTACAACGCCTTCAAAAGCTTGTAATCTTGTTTTTCCGTTTTCTGTAATTCTGACCATTACTTTAACAGTATCGCCAGCTTTAAAGAAAGGAATGTCTGTTCTTAATTGGGTAGCAGCAACTTCTTTAACTAAATTAGTATTCATAGTTTTACTCTCCCTTCATATTCGTTCTCTTGACGTTCGTATATATAAATAAAGTGGACCGTCCGTAGCATTTATTAATGCCTTAAAATTATACATAAGAAGGGAAACAATGTCAAAATGTTTTTCGCTAAAAATATTTTAATCTGTTAAGTAAAAATACTTGACACGCATATTTAGAATAGATTATACTCTAAATTGCTAAGGAGATTATTTATTATGGCAGTTAAAATTAGATTAACAAGACAAGGTAGACACGAATTACCATTCTACAGAATCGTTGTTGCAGATAGCAGATATGCACGTGATGGAAGATATATTGAACAAATCGGTTATTACGATCCATCAAAAGGAATCGTTAACGCTCACATCAACGAAGAAGCAGCATTAAACTGGTTAACAAAAGGTGCTCAATATAGCGATACAATTAAAGGTATCCTCACTTCAAAAGGTTTAATCGCTAAAGCTAAAGAAGTTAAAGCACAAAACACAGTTAAAAAAGCTAAAGTCGTCTCAACAAAATCACCTAAAAAAGGAGAATAATCATGGATTACACGACTTTAATTCACACTATAGTCGATCCTTTTTTAAGTAACAAAGATTCTCTTTTAATTAGAGAAATTAAAAACGATGAATTAGGTAACGACATCACAATTTTAATCGTTGCTCAAAATACTGATATCGCAAGATTAATCGGTAAAAAAGGATGCGTCGCTAATGCAATTAGAGACATCGTTTCAATCGCAGGTAAGCTTGATAACAAACGCATTCATTTAAAATTCGAATCATTTGATGAAGATAAGAAAGGTGAGTAATCACCTTCCTTTTTTATGGCTGAATACATTATGGAAAAATATTTAAAAGTTGGACAAATATTAAAAACACAAGGTTTAAAAGGTGAAGTTAGAGTTTTCTCTACCACTTCTTTTAAGGATATTAGATATAAAAAAGGAAATGAACTTTTCATTCTTTTAAAAGACGGTACATATAAAAAAGTTATCGTTAATTCTTTTTATACAAAAGGTGAAAATCTCGATGTTATCTCATTTAAAAGCTACGATTCCATCGAGCTAATTGAACCATTTGTCGGTTTAGAACTTTGCGCATTAAAAGATGAAAATATTTTATTTGATGATGAATATTTTTATGAAGATTTAAAAGGGTGCAAAGTTTACGATGAAGAAAATAATGAGTTAGGGGAAGTCGCTTCAGTCGAAGAATTTCCAGCTCAAGAAACTTTAAAAATTTTAGGAAAAAATAAAAAATTCTTTTTCATACCTTTCAATGATTTTTTCGTTAAAGATGTTGATGTTAAAAATAAAGAAATTATCATTCATGTTATCGAAGGTTTAATAGAATAATGAAGTTCACTGTTTTAACTCTTTTCCCTGAAATGTTTGAATCATATTTTGCTTCTTCTATTATGAAAAGAGCAGTTGGTTTAAATAAGATCGAACTCAACTTCGTCAACATAAGAGATTACACATTAGATAAATATAACCGCTGTGACACTCCTTCAATTGGCGGAGGTGCAGGTCTTATTTTAAAGTGCCAACCAATCATCGATGCATTAAACAAAAACTCTTCACCAAAAGCGCATAAAATTATTATGGGTCCTCGCGGAACAACATTTAATCAACAAAAAGCCGTCGAATTTGCAAAGAATTACGATGAAATAGTTATTTTATGTGGTCATTACGAAGGAATGGATGAAAGAATTTATCCATATTTTGACGAAGAAATTTCTATTGGAGATTTCATTTTAACAGGTGGGGAAGCTGCCGCTATTTGCATAATCGATAGTATTACTAGACTTCTTGAAGGCGTAATCAGTAACGAAAGCATTATTGAAGAAAGCTTTTCAAACTCACTTTTAGAATATCCTCAATATACAGAACCATATAATTTTAATGGTGCTTATGTTCCTGACATTTTATATTCTGGAAATCATAAAGCTATTGAAAAATGGAGAAAAAAAGAATCTCTTCGTATTACAAAAAGTAAACGTCCAGATTTATTTGAAAAATATAATCTAACAAAAACTGATAAAAAATTATTAGACGAAATAAAAGAAGGCACCACTCCTAAATGGGAGTTAGATGCCCTCGAAAAAGGTAAAAAATTTATTAAGAATAAAGATTAGAATCCTCTAAAATTTCCTGGCATAGGCATTTTTCCATTTTTTGGCATGCCTTTCATCTTTTTCATCATATCTTTCATAGCATCATAACGTTTTAAAACTCTATTAACATCGGCATTAGTTTTGCCACATCCTTTAGCAATTCTAACTTTTCTAGAATTCTTTAAAATTTCAGGATGTTCGCGTTCTTCTTTAGTCATTGAGTTAATGATAGTTTCAAAATCTTTCATCTCTTTTTCAGCTTTTGAAAGTTGATCATCAGTGATTTTTGGCGCTCCAGGAATTAATTTCATTAATCCGCCGAGTGATCCAAGTTTTTGAACTTGTTTCATTTGCTTTAACATATCATCAAGAGTAAATTGGCCACTCATGAATTTTTGAACGCCTTTTTTAGCTTCTTTTTCATCGACATTTTCTTGAACTTTATCAATTAAAGAAAGGATGTCTCCCATTCCAAGAATTCTTTCAGCCATTCTATCTGGATAGAAAATATCTAAGTCAGTTATTTTTTCACCAACACCAATAAACTTAATTGGGACTCCAGTAACATGAGCAATACTTAATGCAGCACCACCTCTTGAGTCACCATCCATTTTAGACATAACAACACCAGTGAGTCCAAGCGTTTCATTAAAAGTTTTTGCAACATTAACGCTGTCTTGACCTGCCATAGCATCAGTTAAGAGCAAAATTTCATCAGGAGCAACATTTGATTTGATATTTTTAAGTTCGAGCATTAATGGTTCATCAATTTGTAAACGTCCTGCTGTATCTAAAATAAGGACGTCATAATGATCGTTATATGCTTTTTCTTTTGCTTTCTTAGCAATATCTACAGGATCAACTTTTGAACCTAAATTAACTAAATCAACTTTTAATGATGTAGCAAGTTGATCAAGTTGATCGATAGCAGCTGGACGATAAACGTCACAAGCAGCTAGTAAAACTTTTTTGTTAAGTTTATTTTTCATTAAGTTAGCAAGTTTAGCAGCTGTAGTTGTTTTACCGCTACCTTGCAAACCAACTAGCATAATAATTGTTGGCTTGTTCTTATTGTAGTGTAATTCACAGTTATCACTTCCTAAAAGTTCGACTAATTCATCACGTACAATTTTAATAACCATTTCACCTGGATTTAATTTAGTAAAAACTTTTTCTCCAAGTGCTTTTTCTTTAATATTGTTTAAAAATTCTTTAACAACTTTATAGTTAACATCAGCTTCTAAAAGAGCAATTCTAACTTCTTTTAGCATGTCATCCATATTACTTTCAGTAAGTTTGGATTGTCCTTTGATTTTTTTAATAACTCTCGAGAATTTATCTTGTAATGCTTCAAATGCCATTAGTACATCTCCTTTAATTTATTAACTTTGGTACTATCATCTATTTCTTCATTGTTTAAAATTGAATAAGTTTTTTTGAATTTTTCATTAAGACATAACTTAGTTTCAAAACTAAGTATCTTATTTTTTGCATGTTCTATCGCGTAACTCACAGCACTTCTACTAATTCCTAAATCTTCACTAATTTCACTGAGTGATAAATTATATCGATAATACTTTTCTAATATATCAGCTTGTTTATCAGTTAAAAGTGGTTTATAGATAGTGAGTAATTCGTTTATATAATCAAAATCATTAATCATTGTCTTTAATTAACCCACTGCATAAGCCATAAAGATATTTGTCTAAGTCAAATTCTTCTAAATCTTCGAAGCGTTCTCCTAAACCGACAAATCTAACTGGAATTCCGAGCTCTTCTCTAATAGCTAAAATAATTCCACCTTTACTAGTTCCATCCATTTTTGTAATAACAATGCCTGTAACATCAATTAAATCTTTAAAAGCTGCTGCTTGTAAAACACCATTTTGACCTGTTGTAGCGTCAATTACCAAGAAACATTCTGGTTTTCTTGAAATTAATTTTTCAACAACTTTAACGATTTTCTTAAGTTCATCCATTAAATTCTTTTTGTTTTGGAGTCTACCAGCAGTATCAACAATAATTAAGTCTGAACCGTTATTTTTACCTTCACTTACACCTTTATAAGCTACACTAGCAGGGTCTTCATTATCATTTCCAACAACAATATCGATATTTAATCGCTTGGCCCAAATTTGAAGTTGTTCTTTAGCACCAGCTCTAAATGTATCTGCAGCAACTAAGGTTATTTTTTTGCCTTGGTCTTGATAATGTTTAGCAAGTTTAGCGATTGTCGTAGTTTTGCCAACTCCATTAACGCCCACCATTATTAAAACTTGTGGCACATCATTAAAAGAAATTTCGTTAACAATATCTTCGCCTTCTTTAATGTAATTTAAGAACATTCTATCAACCAAAAGTTCATTAATTTCTTTAGGCGAAGAAATATTTTTTTCTTTCGCATACTTTAATAAGTCATCTAAAATATTTAGAGTAAAAGAAACACCACAATCTGCTTCGATTAAGATTTCTTCTAACTCATTAAAATATTCTTCATTGATAGTCTTATATTTTTTAGTTAAATCTTCTAATTTATTAGAAAAGTTTTTTCTACTTTTTTCTAATGCTTTATTGTATTTATCTAAGCTATCTTTTTCTTTTACTTCAACCTTTTTTTCTTCTTCAGATAATTTTTGAGTATCTTTTTTAGTGAATTTTTCTTTTAAAAATTTGAATAATCCCATACAAAACTCCTTATAAAGTAGCTTTTTTCTTTAAAGCATCTTCAGCAGCTTTTTGTTCAGCAGCTTTTTTGCTTTTACCTATACCTTTACCTAAAGTCAAATTATTAAATCTAACTTCGATGGTGAAAGTTTTATTATTGGAAGGACCTTTTTCATCAACAACGACATATTCAACACTTTTTCTATATTCAGCTTGCATCGCTTCTTGAAGAATACTCTTGAAATCTTTGATCTCTGTTAAAACAAAATTCTTAATATCATCCCCATAAATCTTTTCGATAAATTTATAAGCAAAATCAACGCCTTGGTCTAAATATAAAGCACCAATGACCGCTTCAAAAATATCTTCTAATATTGATTTATTATTAATTGCAGCTTCAATCGTTAATGAATGACCTGCTCTAATAAAGTCTCCATAATTTTCTCTTGTTGCTAATTTAGCTAAATAATTAGTTTGAACAAGAAAACTTTTTGCTTTTGTTAAATCGCCTTCTCTCATTTCTGGGTGAGTTTTATATAGCAAACTAGCAATTGTAAAACCTAAAACACTATCGCCCATAAATTCTAATCTTTCATAGTCGAGGTGATGTGTATTAGCATCACTATTAAAAGAAGAATGTGTAAAAGCCCTGATATAAATATCAGGGTTATTTGTTTTTATTCCATATTTCTCAAAGAAAAAATGAATATCTTTCACAACTATAATTCCTCTTTAATTTTATTGACGATATCTACTTTACCTAATTTATAAGCATTTTCTAAAGCACTCATGAATGATCTAGCATCACTACTTCCATGTGCTTTAATTACGATGCCATTGACTCCAAGCAATAAAGCTCCACCGACATTTTTGTAATCCATTTTAGTTTTGATACCATCAATTCCTTTTTTAGAGAAAAGGTAACCAATTTTCGTTAATAAATTCTTTCTAAACGCTTCTTTTATCATTCCTGACATAACTTTAGCAGTACCTTCAACTGATTTTAAGAAGATATTTCCAGTAAATCCGTCAGCAACTAAAACATCAATATTTCCAAATAAAGGATCTCTACCTTCAATGTTTCCTTTAAAGTTAATTGATTTATTTTCTTTTAATAATTGATAAGCTTCTTTAGTTAAATCATTGCCTTTTTCTTCTTCAGTTCCGTTATTTAATAAATAAACACTTGGATTTTTTTCTCCATAAAGAATTGAATAATATAAAGAGCCCATGATTGCAAATTGATTTAATTCTTCTTTTGTATTCGCTGAATTCGCTCCTAAATCACAAACAACAAATTTTTTGTTATTTTTAATAGTTGGGAAAGAAGTAATTAAGCAAGGTCTTGTAATTTTTGGCAATCTTTTGATTTTAAAAATTGCAGCGCTTAGAATTGCCCCTGTACTCCCAGCACTAATTAAAGCATCACATTTATTTTCTAAATAAGTTTTGATACCAACCATTAAACTTGAATCAGCTTGCTTCAAAGCTGTCATTGGATCAACATCCATCGCTAAGACAGTTTTGCTTTCAACTAGATGGACTCTATCTGATTCTTGAAAATCAGTTAATTTATCTAATTGTCCGATTAAATATACTACGACATCTTTATGTTTTTCTAATAATTCTTTAGTGGCGGGAATTGTAGCTTTTAAGCCATTATCGCCACCCATCATATCAATAACAAATTTCATATATTTTGACTCCACAAAAAATTTTATCATATTTAGGCATTTCTATAAAGACAATCAACCTATTTAAAAACCTCTAACTTTGTGAGCTAGAGGTCTTTTTTATCTATTCAATACCAACAATGAATGAATATACAGGTTGATTACCGTATCTAATATCTAAGTCGCAATCTTTGAATTCTTTTTCAACGAATTTTGTAACTTTTTCCATATCTTTTTCAGTAGCAACATCTTCTCCAAGGAGAATAGTAATAACTGAACTATCTTCATCAACCATAGTCTTTAATAAATTCTTTAATGCATCGAATTTATTTTTGTGGCAAGAAATAATATCTTTTGTATTAACAATTGCCATATATTCATCTTTTTTAACTTTAACACCATTAACTTCTGTATCTTTAATAGCGTAAGTAATTTGTCCAGATTGAACTGTATCGATCGCTTCAATTAAAGCTTTTTCGTTTTGATCAAATGAAGCACTAGGATTGAAGTTCATCGCACAAACAATACCTTGCATAATTGTTTTAGTTGGAATAACTTTGACATTGACTTTACCTTCTAAAACGTCTTTTGCTTGGTTAGCAGCCATAATAATATTTCCATTATTTGGAAGAATGAAAATATTTTTAGCATTTGCTTTTTCAATCATTGATAAGAAGTCATTTGTAGATGGATTCATTGTTTGACCACCGCTAACAATGTATTCAACTCCAACTTGATTAAAGAATTCATCAATTCCACTTCCGCTGCTTGTAGCAATCAAAGCGTATTCTTTTACTGGTTCTTTCTTTTCTTCTTTTGGTGCAGCTAAAGGTGCTTTAGTTAATTCACTTGCAGCCATATGTTGGCCATTTTTATTTTGTTCATTAAATAAAATTTCGTTGTGTTGTTCTGTCATGTTTTCACATTTTAATTTGATAAATTCACCAAATTGTTGAGCATAGTTGAAAATATTACCAGGTTTGACTGTGTGAATATGGACTTTAACGATATCTTCATCTTGTACAACAACTAATGAATTACCATGAGCTCCTAAAACACTAGTAAATCTGTTTTTATTGAAAACTTTTTTAACAGAATCTGGTCCTAAACGCATAACGAATTCAGTACAATATCCGAATTCTTCTTCTTCGCTTTCAGCAGCCATTTGTGCAGCGCCTTTAGTTTCAAGAGCAGTTGCTTCATTTCTTTCAACAAATTCACCAAGAACAGCTGATTGCATACCTTCTAAAATTCTAATTAAACCAGCTCCGCCGCTATCAACAACACCAACTTCTTTAAGAACAGGTAATAAATTTGGTGTACGATCAAGTGATTCTCTAGCTTCTTGTAATAAAACTTCGAAAGCTTCTTCGATAGTCATTTTGCTATTAGCTTCTTGTAATAATTTTTCACTACTTTCTCTAATAACAGTTAAGATAGTACCTTCAACTGGCTTAATAACTGCTTTATAAGCAATTTTTCTACCATTATCGAATGCTTCAGCTAAATCAACAGCATCCATCTTAATTTTATTTTCTAAACTATCAGCAAAACCTCTAAAAATTTGACTAGTAATAACACCGCTATTACCTCTAGCACCCATTAATAAACCTCTAGAGAATGTTTTGCCGATTTGATATAAGTCATCATCAGTACGATTACAAACTTCTTTCATACCACTTGTCATGGTTAAATTCATATTCATACCTGTATCACCATCAGGTACTGGGAATACGTTTAATGCGTCAACTTCTGGATAATGGTTATATAAGTTATTTGAAGCACTTATAACCATCATTTTGAGCATTTTTCCATCAATATACTTCATAGTTTACCTCTTAACGAATATTAGATTTCACGAATTTCTTCAACATAAACGTTAATTTTATTAAATAATTCGCCATAGTTGTCCTTGAGAACGTAAGATACTCTCTTACTAACTTCATTAACTACTTCAGTTAATTTAACACCAGTTGCGCAAATTAAATGAATGTCGATTGAAAATTTCCCTCTTTCTCTAAAGACATTTACCCCTTGAACGTAATTTTCTTTTTTTAAAATAATAAGTCTTGTCATTAACGAATCAATGTTTGTTAAACCAATGACTCCATAGCACTCATTACAAGTACTACCAACTAATGTAGCGATATCTTTGATCGATATTGTAAGACTAATCTTTGTATTTGTTTTTTCTTTTTTTGTTACTTCATTTTTCATACTTGTCATACCGCTTTCAAGTAGGTTAATTATACCATAATGTGTCAATTATTAAAATAATAAATGCTTGCTGCTATTTTAAGAAAAACATCGATGTAATCGACACTTTTTAATTTTTTACAGATAATTTAAAAATAAATTTATAAAAAAAGAGCCCAGCAACGTGCTATTCTTGCTTTCGCTACCTTCGCCACTACAGTGCTTAACTTCTCTGTTCGGGATGGGAAGAGGTGTGTCCACTGTGTCATCGTCACCAGACTCAACATAGAGAATTATACCATTAATGTTGTTCTCTGAAAACTAGATATTCTTATTTTATGTTCTTTCTTTACCCAAATTTTATTTTAATCTCTTTAAAAATCTTATGAAATTAAGTCCTCGTGCTATTAGTAATACTCACCTAAACACTTTACAGTGCTTACAGCTGTATCCTATCAACCTCCTGAC
>DBFJOT010000044.1:0-2085 GCA_048405595.1 Candidatus Onthovivens sp. | reverse complement strand
CTTCTTTTGATTTGGTCGTTAAAATTATGAAGACCTGCTTTTTTGTTGTCAAGCGTTCTAGCATGCGCGAACCCCCTAGGGGGTTTGATAATTGTTTACACAATCTTTAGGATATTTCCAAAGGGAAATATTGTGATTGATAAAAAAATAAATAAAATATTTAACAATATATTTATCAAAATATTAACTTATTTAACTAAAAGAAATAGTTTTAACACTATCTTAATTTCTTTAATAGTAAAATAAAAAATTAGAAGCGCTTTATAATATAAAGATAATATTAAAATACGATAACCATCGAACTTTTTTGTCTCTTTTGTTAATAAAAAGTATTAAGATTAAAAAGTCTTTTTTATTAACGGAGGTAGAGAAAAGATGAAAATGGTAGATGGAAAGTTGCAACTTTTCGATCTCAAGGGAACTAACTCAACCTGGCAAAAAGAGGTTCTTGGTGGTTTAACAACATTCTTCGCAATGAGTTACATCATCATTACAAACCCTTCAATCTTGTCACAAGGTGGAGACTTAATGCCTTGGGGTGCTGTATTTATTGCAACAATCATTTCAAGTATTATCGGCACTTTAATTATGGGACTATTTGCCGATGTCCCTTACGCTCAAGCTCCAGGCATGGGCTTAAATGCATTCTTCACGTTTACAGTATGTTTCGCACTCAAGTTTACATGGCAAGAAGCATTAACAATGGTATTTATATGTGGAATTATAAATATCTTAATTACCATAACTAAAGTAAGAAAATTAATCATTAAAGCAATCCCACGTTCACTTCAAAGTGCAATTAGTGGTGGTATTGGCTTATTCATCGCTTACTTAGGATTACTTAACGTTGGATTTATCTCATTTGGAAGTGTTCCAGGAATGGCTACAGGTACAAGCTTATGGAACAATCCAGTCATATATGTCTTCTTAATTGGCTTAATTCTTTGTATTGTTTTAAACGTTTTAAAAGTCAAAGGTGCAATGGTTATTACAATTATTGCAACAACATTAATTGGATTAATTCCTTTTGATGGTGTAACTCAAGTTACAAAAATTGGTGAATTATCAATTGGTAGTGCTCAATATGGTTATATGGATGGCTTTATTGATGCATTTAAAGAATTACCTCAAACATTTGGTGTAATTTTCACAGATAAAGGTTTTGGAAGCTTATTTAATGATGGCGTCAAAGCTTTAACAGCAATCGTTACAATTTTCTCTTTCAGTTTAAGTGATACATTTGATACTTTAGGTACATTTATCGGAACTGGCAGACAAAGTGGAATCTTTAGTGATGAAGATTTAACCGCTTTAGAAAGAGGAAAAGGTTTCAAATCAAAAATGGATAAAGCACTTTTTGCTGATAGTGTTGCTACTTCAATTGGTGCAATCTTTGGAACAAGTAATACAACAACATTTGTTGAAAGTGCTTCAGGCATTGAAAGTGGAGCAAGAACTGGTTTAGCAAGCTGTGTCACAGCACTTTGCTTCGCTTTATCAATTTTCTTAGCTGGTCCGATTAGTGCAGTTCCAGCAGCTGCAACAGCTCCAGTTTTAGTTGTTGTTGGATGTATGATGTTAACTAACTTCTTAGATATCGAATGGGGCAAATTAGAAGAAGCAATTCCGGCATTCTTTGCTACAGCATTTATGGCTTTCTGTTATAGTATTAGCTATGGTATCGCTATGGGATTCATCTCATATTGTTTAATTAAAATTGCTTTATATATTAAAGATACAATTGTCTATAATAAAGCAATTAAAACAGCTCCTATTGAAGGTGAAGGAACAGCAACTTTAACAAAACCTACTTTAGGAATTAGTTGGATCTTAGGTATTGCTACAGCTTTATTCTTATTGAATTTTATTCTATTAGCAACACCGCTCATGAATAAATAAATTTAATTTTGTGTTTAAAAACTCGCCTAATTGTTTCGACTAAAGGCGAGTTTTTTTCAGATTAAAGGTAAGCGGTAAATCCCCCTATTAATTAGTTTTTGTTTTTCACATATTCTTTGTTCGTGGAGGTTTGAACCGTGAACGAACTAAACGAAGAACAAAATGAAATTTATAATTTTTACCAAG
>DBFJOT010000043.1:0-12891 GCA_048405595.1 Candidatus Onthovivens sp. | reverse complement strand
TATTATGTAATTAACTTGATGCTCTTTTTTATTAAATCTTTCGCAAGTTTGTTTGAGAGTATGCTCTTGGTAAAAATTATAAATTTCATTTTGTTCTTCGTTTAGTTCGTTCACGGTTGAAACCTCCATAAACAAAGAATATGTGAAAAACAAAAATTAATTAACAGGGGGATTTACCGCTTACGTTTTAACCTTGCAAATTCTACTTATTTTTCCTCGAAATGTTGAATTTTAAATCATTTTAGTATAAAATTAGTACTACTGAAGCAAAGATAAAATACAATTAGAACAAAATGATTGGCCTAATTTTTTATTCATTCTTATAAGGGGCAAAAGAATGAATCTCTAGTTTATTTTATTTTACTTCTAGTTAAATTGATTGACCAATAAATGAAATTGCGCTTATCATTAATGGTCTAAAATAAAGGATATTAATATTATTAAATTTCTTGATTGTAATTTTTGAGAAATGAAAAGAGGTAGTAGAACTTATTATTTTTATGCATTCTATGATTGTTAGTCCTTATTGTAATAACAATCTTTATAAATTAAAGAAGAAATAATCTAAATTAATAATCGCTTTATTTAAAGGAGAACAAAAAAACGAAATGGCTAAATTACTAGCTTATTTTTTAAAATTAATTCAATATTTTAAATCGTATAGAAACGGTCAATTAATCTTTTCATCACGCAATTTATTAACAATGAATTTAATAAAAAACTAGAAAAGAATCAGTGTTTGTTATTTGTAGCGATTCAAGCTTTGAAGGTTATGAAAAAAGGAAGAGGTAAAATGCCCAGTGAACTTTATAAAAAGATAGATTTAATGAGAAACTTGAAACATTTCGTATAAAACGTGGTCGCCATTTAGCTTTTATGAATATTGATATCGAAAGTGTTTTTCTTGATTGATGAAGCAATCGAAAAGATAAAGTTAATGACGTGTATTCGTTTTATTATATCTAGACTATATATTAAGTAGACTTAATGATTTAAGAGAAATTTACTATAAAAAAGTTAGGTTCTAGTAGTTTACTTCTTACGATTGATGAATCTTTTCTAAAGAATTTAAAAATCGAAAAACGTTCACTTAAGCGATAAATTAAAGAAAGAACATTATTTTAAATTATTAGTATATTATTTTGCTGATTTTTTAAAAGAAAAATTAGAAATGCACTCTTTATCTTGATTACTCTAGAGTGACAATATAAAGTATTATAGTTATTAGATTAATAAAAGGATATTGTTATGGAACGGGGAACTTTTACTACAGCGCATATTTTGTCATTACTATTTGCAGTGATTATAAACATTGTTCTATTTTTGATTTTAAAAATGTTAAAAGAACCATATAGAAGAGGTGTTGCTTTTCTTGTTTCTTTATTAGGAATATGTGCAATTATTTATAACTTGGTTAAGTGGGATAGTCCTTTAGAATATTTACCATTAGAGCTATGTTCTTTAAATGCTATTATTCTTCCGATCTTCGTTTTAACTAAATCTAAAGTTTTAGGGAATACATTGATTCTTTGGTCACTTGGAGCTTTAATGGCTTTAGTTATGAATCAAGGAGCTAGTAATTTTGATATTTATGGCGAGGTATTTTTCTTTTATTTCTATCCTCATGCTGTAGAATTTGGCTTACCAATTATTTTTATATTATTAGGTTATATAAAATTAGAAAGTAAATATATATTTTCAACTTTAGGCATCACAGCTTTTGCATATACATTAGTACATTTTTCTAACGTAGCTATCAATAATTATTGTTTAACGAATAATATTGTCGATTATGCAAATAATGTAATTCAAGTTAATTACATGTATTCTATTCATCCAAGTGGAATCCCTATTTTAACAACATTCAAAGAATGGATTCCTTATTCATATTGGTACATGTATCTAATTTTGCCTATTGTAATAGTTTACTTAGGAATTATATATTTCATCAATTATTTAGTAAAAAGAAAGAAGAATTTTGTTACTTATATTTATTAAAAAATATCGATTTAATCGATATTTTTTAATAAAAAAAGACTTCTTTTAAAGAAGCCTTAAATTATAAACTTTCTAAGCATCTAGTTTGTTTAGAACGTGGGTTATCTTTATATGAGATACCATTTTCTTCGCAAATTTCTTTAAGCTTAGTCTTTGCTCTATTAAGTGAGTCTGAATTCATTTCAAGTTCGTAATCAGTGATTTTGTTATAATCGTTTTTATCAATTGATAAAGTGTGTTTTCCTTCTTCAAGTGGGATTTCAACTCTATGTGTTTTTAAACTTGAAACAATCTTTAAATCCTTTGGTTCGAATCCAAGCATTAAAATATATTCTTTGATTACACAATCAGGGAAAATGCCCTTTGTTTTAAATGCTTCATATTGTTCTTGAGTGATTGGAGTATTCTTTTCAAGTAATCCTTCTGATAAAGGAGCTTTAATTGTTAAAGCGTAATTACGACCTTTTCTTCTAATTCTAAGACCAACACCTAATTTCTTAAGATCTAAATTCTTACTTTCAACGTAATAATTTGTTTGATCAAATTCATCAGTAACTTTATCTTCATAAAGTGCCATTAATTTATCATAATCTTCTTTAGTTATTAAAACCTTAGCTTCTATTTCAATATTTGTTGCCATAAATTTATATTCTTCCTTCCAAAATATGATACTATATTAAGGTAGCTTTTTAAAGGATTAAACTATGAACTTTTATATTGCAACTTTAAATTTAAATGAAGCTAACAAAGAAGCTTCAAAGATAAAAGAAGTACTTGAAAGTAAAGGATATACATTCGATGAGACTCATCCAGATGTTGTTATTTCAATAGGTGGTGATGGAACTTTTTTAAGGTCGATTCAAAAATATCATTTGTTAAATCCTTTATTTGTAAATATTAACTTTGGCAATTTAGGATATCTTTGTGAATATAGTACAAAGCAAGTTGAAGAATTACTTTCTGATTTGTTAGATGAAAATCACAAAGAAAAAGAAGTTAGACTTCTTGAATGCCAATATAAAGATGAAGTTTTTTATGCCATTAACGAATTTAGAGTTGAAGCAATTAATGGCCAAACGATTAGTTTTGATGTTTCTATTAATGAAACATTCTTAGAAAGAATTAAAGGAGATGGATGTTTAATTTCTTCTTCTATTGGAAGTAGTGGCATGTCTAGAAGTATTGGTGGAGCGCTTGTTGATAATGAAATTGAAATGATTCAATTTGTTGAAAAAGCACCTATCAATAATAGATTTTATGCTTCAATTCATTCACCATATGTTTTAAATAACGACAAAGTTATTAAAATCGATAATATTAAAAATGAAGCTTTCGGATTATATTTTGATTGCAAAGCAATGGTGATTCAAAATTTTGAAGGTCCTTTATATTTTAAAATAAGCGATAAAAAAATTAGATTCTTAAAGAATCAAAGAAATAATTATATTAAGAAAACAAGGGAGGCTTTCTTACATGATTAGAATTAGAGCAGTTGATCCAATGATGATTACTTGGATCGTAATCGTTGCGATTATCGGATGTCTATTTTTAGCTTTTTGTATTGTATTTTTAAGCAAAAAGATTAAATCAAAAAAGTCCAATACATTAAAAAATCAAGATAAAAAACTCACTGTTAGCGATGATGATTTTTTTAGGTTGATTGGTGGAAAAGAAAATATCATCAATTATAAACTTGTAGGTTCAAGATTAACTCTTGAATTAAAAGACAATTCAAAAGTGGATAAAGAAGGCCTAAAAAAAGAAAAATTCGATGGAATCATCGAAATGAAAAATAAAATAGTTCTTGTAAAAGAAGATTTATCAACTGAACTTAAGGCTTTAGATGACCTTAAGCTCAATTAAATCTTGTTTAATTTCATCAACTGGAAAACCGATAACATTATCTAAACTGCCTGTGATTGATTTTATCAGGCAGTATTTTTTATTATCTTGAATTGCATAGCTTCCAGCTTTATCTAAAACATAAGAAGTGTTTATATAATTTAAAATTTCTTCGTCACTTAATTTATTAAATGTTACATCTGTTTTTATTTCTTTAGAGATAATTTTATCTTTATAGATAATTGTATAACCGCTAATAACAGTGTGTGTTTTATCACTTAAAAATTTTAATGTATTAAAAGCATCTTTAAGATCGATTGGCTTAAGGAAGACTTTATCTAAATAAGTAACAATTGTATCGCAAGCAATTATGCAAGAGTCACTTTCGACAAGTTTTTGCACAGATTTTGCTTTGCCTTTGCTTTCTTCTAATGCTAAATGCATAGAATCTTTGCTTATTAAAGACTCATCAAATGTTGGTTTGATGATTTTAAAATCGGAAGTGATTTTATTCATCAACTCTAATCTACGAGGTGATGAAGAAGCTAAATAAATCATTATTGAGAAATCTTGTTCATGACAAGAGGAATGATCATAGGGTTACGTTGTGTTTTTCTAAAGTAGTATTTTGAAACAACGCTTCTACATGTGTTTTTGATGTCGTTAAATGTAACTTTCTTTGATGAGAAAAGTTCATCTAAAGCTTCCTTAACATGCATTGATGCGTGACGTGTTAAATGGTCTTCGTATTTTCCATAACTTACAAAGCCAACTGTAATGACTTTTGGTTCGCACATTAATTTTGATGATTTACTGTCGATAACTAATAAGACACTTACCATACCATCGTCTTGAAGAATTTTTCTATCACGAATAACTGCAGTTGAAACACCATTAATATCGTATCCATCGATATAAACATCTTCAGCTGGTAAACGGTCGCCATCGATTACTTTATGATTCTTTAATAATAAGGTATCACCGTTTCCTAAAATAAAGATATTTTCTTTAGGCATACCAAGTTGTTTAGCGATATCTCCATGTAATTTAAGCATATGGTATTCACCATGAGCTGGCATAAAGTATTTTGGGTTATAAAGCTTCAAATTCATTCTTAATTCTTGTCTTGAAGGGTGACCAGAAGAGTGAATGTCTACGAAAACTGAATTTGTGATAACATCAGCTCCAGCTCTTGTTAATTGGTTAACAACTCTTTGGATACTAACTCCATTACCTGGAATTGGTGAGGATGAGAAAACAACAGTGTCTCCTGGAATAATTCTTAAACCTTTGAATGTTCCATTAGCAATTCTAGAAAGAGCTGCCATTGGTTCACCTTGAGAACCAGTACAAAGAATTACGGTTTCATAATCCTTTAAATCGCCCATTGTATCGATGTCTCTAATCATTGCTGAAGGAATTTTTACGTATCCGTATTTTAAAGCGATTTCGACAGTGTTGATCATACTTCTTCCGACAATAACGATTTTTCTATTATGCTTAATTGTACAATCTACAATTTGTTGAATACGTGAAATGTTACTTGAGAATGTTGAAATGATAAGTCTACCACTAGCTTTATCGAAAATTTCATTAATTGAATCGACAACATTTTTTTCACTAGGTGTCCATCCGTCTTTTTCAGCGTTTGTTGAATCAGCTAAAAGTAAGTCGACGCCTTCTACACCGATTTTAGACATTTTATGAATTTCCATTTCTGGACCAACTGGTGTTAAGTCGATTTTAAAGTCACCAGTAGTGACGATTCTACCTTCTTTAGTATCAACACAAATTCCAAAACTATCTGGAATTGAGTGAGTAACACGAATAAATGAAACTTTGAATTCACCTGCTGTGATTACACTATCAGCATCGTATTCAACAATTTTGATTCTCTCTTTAATTTTATGGTCTTCGAGTTTTTGTCTAATTAAAGCTGCAGCAAGTTTAGGAGCATAAATTACAGGAATCTTAACAGTTTTAACTAAAAAAGGAATACCACCAATATGGTCTTCGTGACCGTGAGTGATAAAAAGAGCTCTAATTTTTTGTTGATTATCTTTTAAATGTGAATAGTTTGGAATAACATAGTCAACACCGACTAAATCATCTTCTGGAAATTTAACTCCAGCATCCAAAATAATTAAATCATTTTCACTTTCTACACAATATGTGTTTTTTCCAACTTCGCCTAATCCACCTAATGCATAAATTTTAATAGGACTAACAAAAACATTCTTTCCTGCCATTATAACTATCTCCTAAGAACTAAAAATTTTACTCATTCTATAAAAAATGAGATTAAAAGTAAACTAAAATTATAAAGCTACAGCGCCATTGATTACTTTAAAAGGGTTCTTTTTATCGATATGATCATAGAATAAAACACCTTTTAAATGATCGATTTCGTGTTGAGCTACGATTGCAGCAAAACCGGTAAAGACATATTCAACATCTTTTTCAACTAATAAATCATATGCTTTGACTGTTATTTTATATGATCTATATACATAACCTTGGTGTTCAGCGTCAACGCTTAAACAACCTTCTCCACTTTGTAAATAACTTTTCTTGACTGACTCGCTAACGATTCGTGGATTAATTAAACAATAGCTATGCTCAACATTTTTTTCATCATGAAAATAAATCGCAACCATTTGTTTATTGATTCCGATTTGAGGAGCAGCTAATCCGACACCACTACGAACTTCTGGATGTTTTTCTAAAAATGAATCATCTTGTGACAATTTTAAGTATTCAAGCATCTCTAAAAGAGTACTTTTAATTGATTCATCTAACGGAAAAGAGATTGGTTCGCATCTTTGGCGTAGACTTGGTTTGTTGTCTTTAACGATTTTAAATAATTTCACATCGATATAATAACATTTTAAAGCTAAAGTATTAACTATTATTAAAATAATATTTTATAGTAAGCGCTTTCAAAGAAAAATTAGATTTTCTTTTGAATATAGCAACAATTGTTTTGTACAATATAGTCAATGGAACAAGAACTTATAGTTAAATTATTAGACCTCAATGATGAAATACTTAAAACTGAGGAATATATCAACTTTAAAAATAAAGAAAAAGAATTAATAAGTAATGATGAAGTTGCTCTTTTATCATATAAAAAAGATATGGCGATAGTAGATTATGAAGATACGCTCAAGCATTTTAAAAAAGGCACAAATGAAGAAATCAATGCTTTAAAAAGAATGAAACAAAGTATCGATTCATTAAATAGTCATGAAGTAGTAAAATCTTATAACGACGCATTAACAAAACTTAATTTGTTAATGAGTGAAGTTGAAGAACAAATATTTGAGGGTATCGATGATTAGAGTAGTAAGTGGAACATATAAAAGAAGATTATTGAAACAACCTGATCCTAGTATTACACGTCCTACAAAGGATGTAGCTAAAGAAGGTTTATTTTCATCATTAGGAGATATTAAAGGATTATCATTTTTAGATTTATTTAGTGGGAGTGGAGCGATTGGAATAGAAGCTTATTCTAGAGGCGCATCTAAGGTTTATTTAAATGATAAAAATGATGTATCGATTAAAGTAATTAAAGATAATTTATCTTCGTTAAAAATTAACAATATAAACGTTTCAAAGTTAGATTACGAAATAGCTTTAAAAAGTTATAGTTCCAAAAATATTAAATTTGACATTATATTTTTGGACCCACCTTATAAAATGATTATTGATTTAGAATTTATAAAGAAAATTCTTTCTTATAATATATTAAATGATGATGGAATAATCATTATCGAAACGGATTATCCATTAGAAGAAATAATTGGCGAAACGTATAACCTTAAAATTTTAAAATACGGAAGAAGTTTAATGAATATCGTTAGAGGATTTTAGAATGAAGAAAATTGGTATTTATCCAGGTAGTTTTGATCCTATCACCATTGGACATATAGACATTATTAAAAGAGCAAGTAAACTTTTTGATGAAGTTGTTGTTTTGCTTGCTATAAACCCAAACAAGAAATGCAGATTTGATGTTCCTACTAGAATTGAAATGCTAGAAGAATCATTAAAAGAATATAAAAACGTTAGAGTTGATTATTATAGCGGACTCACTATGGAATATGCTAAACAAATTGGTGCATCTGCTTTGATTAGAGGATTAAGAGTTGTTAGCGATTTTGAATATGAATGGAGCTTAAGTGCTGCTAACGAATTCATTAATAAAGATATCGAAATGGTATTTTTGATGGCTCATAAAGAACTAGCATTTATCTCTTCTTCAACAATTGATGAACTTTATAGAAGTGGGGTTGATATTTCAACTCTTGTTCCTCAAATTGTTAAAGAAAAATATGATAAGTTTTGCGGCTCTAATAATTAGATACACTTTATAGAAAAACGACTTCAAAAAATGAAGTCGTTTTTCTATAAAAAAAGAGTTCGCGATTTAGCGAACTCATGAATTTTAATTATTAGAATTTGAATTGTTCAAGACCAACCCAAGCATTTGCTAAGAAGTCAGCTCTTGCGTATTTGTCAGAACCATCAATTGAGAAAACAATGTTTGAAACGATATCATTTTTTGAATTGTCTGATAAATCGATGATAAAGAGTGTTGGAGCACTTGGATTTGTTGTAGTTCTAAGTGAGTTAATACTACTTTGATATGAATCAAGTTGTACACCTGTTACTTTATCAGCAATTATGTTTTGATAGTAAGCTGTGTTTTGATAAGCACTATAAATTGTTGAATAGAAGCTTTCGAATTCTCTTGATTTTAATAAATATTCAAATGCAGTGTGACTTTCATAAATATATTCACCATCTTTATCTTCGATGGTTTGATCTGTAAAGATTGTTCTATATTGGAAACTTCCTTTAACTTCAATTCCTGCTTCTTCAGCTCTTGAAGTTACTTTATTTTTCCAAGCTTCTTCGACTAAGTATTTATTTGCTTCGTTGATGTTATTAGCAGCATCGTTTTCTTGAACAAAGTAAAGGAATAATTTATCTGCATCACCAGTGTAGCTCTTCATAGTTTTTCTAGCTTCATCTTTTTTATCATTTTTCCATAAAGATTGAGCTTCTTCAAAAGTTGAAAAGAAGTCAGCAGCTTCACCGTCAATTTTTTCGTCGGTAATTCCTTCGAGAGATAATTGTTTATTCTCGAGCCAATTATATTTATCATCACCGAAATCCCAAGATTGAACCCATGATGTGATTGAAGGAATTGAGAAGATAATTGCGAAAATGACGCCAACGATTAATAAAGGTTGTACCCAAGCAGTTTCTTTAATCCATCTCCATAATGCAACAAATGGAGTTCCTAATTTCTTTAAAAAGTTCATTAAATAATACCTCGTGTAAATGCAATTAAAAGAATATCATTAAACACAAATAATAACAACAATAATTTTTTTCCTTATATACAATGTATATAAAGGTCAAATTAATTAGAAAAAATCAAATTTAAGTTTTTGTTGTAAAGTCTTTGTTGTCTTTTGGCGTTATGATTATTAATATTATATCGATATGTATTACTTAATGAAATTTAAAAAGAAATTATTTAACTATTTCTTCGATCATCCACACCAAAAAAGCGTATTAGAAAACACTTATTGTTTAATTATAACAATTTTGTCTGCTTTCATTTTTTCGTTTGGCTTTAAAGCTTTTATACAACCTAACTATGATGCAATTGCACAAATTAGTTCGGATGCACATGCTCTCGTAGAAGGGCTTGGAATTAAAACACTTGCTTCATGTGGAGCTAGCGGTATCAGCCAAGTTCTTATTCAAATCATGAAAATATCAGGTGTCGAATTTTTAACTGATAATAAGATGCATGATATTGTTTATTGGTGCTTTTATTTAGGTGTTAATTTACCATTATTTACACTTGGATTCTTTAAAGTTGGTAAGAAATTTGCCATCTATTCCTTTTTAAACGTTGCTTTTGCTTCGGTTTTTGGTATTTTGCTTCCAAACTCTGAACCAACAGATTTTATTAACCAAGTAACTTATGCATTAGGAACAGATATATTTGCTCGTATTACTTTTGGTGGTCTTTGCACTGGATTAGCTAGCGCACTTTCATATCTTATTGATTCTACAACCGGCGGAACTGATATCGTTGCTTATTACATTTCTGAAAAGAAAAGTGTACAAGTAGGTAAATGGTCTTCAGTATTCAACGTTATTATCGTTAGTATTTTCTTAGTTTTATCAATCGTACCTTTAGATCCTATATTCGCTGCACATAATATGGGAGCAATTAGTGTATCATCGGCTTTAGTAATTTTCTTATTTAACATCTTCTATATGATTTTTGTTACTGTTGTTGTTGACACGATCAATATCAAAAATAAGAAAGTTGAAGTTCAAATTATTACTAAAAATCAAAACTTATCAAATGTATTAATCGCTAACATTCCTCATAGCTGTACAATTATTGAAGGAAGCGGTGGTTATACTGGAACTAAAATTTATATAATTCATGTTTCTGTTAGAAAACGTGAAGCTAAAAAAGTCGTTAAAGTCTGTCAAGGAGTTGATCCAAATGCTTTTATTAATGTAATTCCGATGGATCAAATTTATGGCAGATTCTACAAAAAACCAATTAAATAAGAACTGGAGAATAGATGCTTAGAAAAAAACTTATTGCATTATTATCGATTACATCGACACTTTTAATCTCATCATGTGGAGATTCAGATAAAGTTCAAATTGGAGATGAAGTAATTGATATATCGACAAAAGATTATAAAGACTATGAAAAATTCTTTTTAAGTAGTCTAGATGATTTTTATTCAATGGATGGAAAATATAGCATCCAACTTTATTATGAAACTTGTCCAAGTTGTAAAAAAACTAAACCATATTTATTTCGTCATTTAGAATTTTTAAACGCTGATATGAAGAAATCAAATGTTTATATTTTCGATATGAAAAGTAAATCAGATGAAAGTGGTCAAGGCATTATAAATAGAAGTAAGTTTAAAAGCGCTCCAAGCTCACCATCACGTGATAAATTAATTGATGAAATGCTTAATAATGGAGTTAATAAAACCAGTGAAACTTATTTTTTTGGAGTACCAAGTTTATACATTATTGAAAATAATAAATTAGTTGATTTTAAATATGGTAGCGATGAAATTATTGATTACTATCGATATTTGAATTAAGACGCTTCAATTCATATTTATTTTTTAGCTTAGTCAAAGAATAATAAATATTAGCGAATATAAAACCAGCTAAAGATAAAGCGAATGTATATAAAATAAAGCCAATATACCAACCAAATCTAGGCAAAATCTCTTTAAAAATCGGAATATCTAAGTTATACATGAACATAGAAATGTAAAATAAATTACCTCCAGCTGTTAAATCATTGTAACCGTGATTTAATACAATTAAGAGGTTTAAAACTTCAGCTAAAGCAACGACGCTAATAAAAACTGCTGTGCCTGAAAGATACTTTTTAATCATCTCTTGGTAATTTGATTTACCATAATTTAAATATGCAGCACTAAAAATTCCTAATGCAATTAAAAGTTCATGCCAAATAATTGAATGAGCATTTAATGTATGATCTTCCCGAGTTAAAACACTTGGTTGATATAACATAACAGCGACGCCACCTAGCATTCCGAATTGTGCCATAAATGCAAATAAAGAATTTTTAATTTTTTCATTTTTAATAAATGGAATTAAAAATGACGTATACATTGGAATCGCACATAGTTGAAAAGGAAAAATATAATAGTGATATTCCCAGTTAAAGTGATAAGTAACTAAAAGTTGTTTATATACTTCTGTAAGTATTAAAAATGTGCCAGTAATAAAAGGAACTAAGTTTTTAACTTTGCTATTATTTCTAGCTTTGATGCCTGTATAAAAAAATAAAGGAAAAACAATAAGAATCGAAATAATCATAGAAATAGTGATAAAAAGATTCCATTGTGTCCGTTGTTCACCAGGAAGAACCGGAAAAAAGTAATCATTATAATGAGTCAAGTTCGACATTTTCTTTTTCCTCTTTTCTATTCATATGCAAAATTACAATTGATGAAATTAAAACGATAAAAGCACTTACTAAACTTAGAACAATGAAAAATATTGCTACACCATTCACTTTTAATTCTAATATCGGTTTTATTAAACCTCGATTTACTAAGCCAAATATTAAACAAAAAACAGTTAGTAAAATATAAAAAATCATTGTTGCTATAAGTTTGTATATAGACTTACTTTCGTCTTTTACTAAAAGTAATAAAGGCAATATCGAGACTAAGTAAATTAAAATAATACTAGGAATAGTTAAGCTAAATGAACTATCAAATAATGACAAGAAGTAATAATCAACTGAAGTTCTTAAATCTAATAGATGTTCAAATCCAGGTTCTTTCATATATTCAGTGAAGTTGATATAAAATGGAACAAAAAATAATGAGAAAAAAGAAAATACAATTAGAGCAACAAAGACTCTATTAACGATAATTAACCTTCTTTTAATTTTAATTTTTGATTCGTGTAAATCGAGAATTCCTCGATAGGAAGCCAAGTTTTTATTAATGTAAATGATATCTAAGATAATTCTTAATAGTAAGAAAAGTAAGAACAAAACAAAAAAATACAACCCTGGATACAAGTTACTAGTGTTAAAACCGATAATGAATGAATTAGGATAAATTACTCGGAAATAATTAATAGTTGAGAATAAGAAAGTAAAGAAAATTACAATCTTAAAAATGTTCAAATGGATTTTCAATTTTAAACTTTTATCGAATTTATCGAAGCAAGATAAAATTAAAACAATAAATGTACCAACAATTATTGGATATGAATAAAAAGTGTATATTGTACCATCAAAAGGTATGTCGGTTGGATTAAACAAATGATAAATATAAAGATCTTTATTGTTATTTGTTAAAAAAGGTAATGATACGGAAATATCCTAAAGATTGTGTAAACAATTATCAAACCCCCTAGGGGGTTCGCGCATGCTAGAACGCTTGACAACAAAAAAGCAGGTCTTCATAATTTTAACGACCAAATCAAAAGAAG
>DBFJOT010000042.1:0-3614 GCA_048405595.1 Candidatus Onthovivens sp. | reverse complement strand
TCTACATTCTCAGGAAAGGAAATGTTTTAAATTTCATTACTCTAAGATGCAAATTTAGAATACAAGCAAAAAAGATGACAAAATTTACACTTGGAAAAATTCTTGTTTTATCAGCTACTACATTACTTGGAATAAGCGCATTAACAACTAATATTGCTGAAAATAATATTGGTGCAATCAATACTTATTTAGGAACAAGTTCGTACGAAAAAGTAGAAAACGAAAATGCTGAAAACGAAGATACTCAATATTACAAATCAAAATATTCAAATATCAATGATTTAATCAAGGATACTGATGAATTAATTGAGAAAGTTGCTGGCGAAGGCTCAGTCTTACTTAAAAATGAAAATGGTGCGTTACCATTAGCTCAAGGCACTAAAGTTTCAACATTTGGTGTTGGTTCATATAGATCAACTGTAACATCAAGCGGATCAGTTTTTGCTAGTGGTGGATGCGGCAGAGAAGTTGATCTTAAAGCTGGTTTAACTCAAGCTGGATTATCTGTAAATGAAGATATTTGGAACTTCTATGCTAACCCTGATCTTCAAAAAAAATATACACCAAAAAGAAATGGTATGATGGCACCTGGCCCATTATTCCAAAAAATTAATGAAGTACCATGGAACGAAGTAAGTGGCGCTACAGCTGGATTGATTGGAGATTCAAAAGTAGCAATTTACAATATTGTTAGAATTTCTGGAGAAGGAAATAAAGATGTTAACTCATGGGGAACTGAAGATACATATAACGGTGACTCATTAACTTTATCAAATGAAGAAAGAGATAATTTAAAAGGTTTAAAAAATCTTAAAGATCAAAATAAAATTGATAAGATTATCGTTTTATTAAATTGTACAGCAACTCCAGATTTAGATTTCTTAGATGATGAAGCTTACGGAGTAGATGCTTGCTTACAAATTCAAGCAGTTGGTACAACTGGTTTTAATGCTATTGGTGATATTCTTGCTGGAAAAGTCAATCCAAGCGGAAAATTAAGTGATACATTATGGAGACATAATGGTGCAAATCCAACTTTAACAAACCAACTCGGATATGAATTTATTAATGATGAAAATTTAGAATACCACAAAGCTACAAATGGTACTGGTGGTTACGAAAATCACTATGTAGTCTATCAAGAAGGTATTTACTTAGGCTATAAGTATACTGAAACACGTTATGAAGACTATGTAATGGGTAAAGATAAAACTGGCACATTCAAATACAATGAAGTAGTTGCTGCCCCATTTGGTTATGGACAATCTTATACAACATTCGATTATTCTAACTTTAAAGTTGCTAATAAAGGTGATAATTTTGAAATTTCAGTCACTGTCACAAATACAGGTGATGTTGAAGGAAAAGAAGCAGTTCAAGTTTACTTACAAAAACCTTATGGCGAATATAATAAAAAACATGGCGTTGAATCAAGCGCTGTTAATTTAGTTGGCTTCGAAAAAACAAAGAGCCTTAAAAAAGGTGAAAAAGAAACAGTCACAGTCACAGTCCCTAAACGCGAATTAGCAAGCTATGACTCAAATAACGCTAAAACTTTCGTTTTAACTGAAGGTGATTATTATTTTGCAGTTGGAAATGGTGCTCATGATGCTACAAATAACATCTTAGCTGAAAAAGGATTTAATCCTGAATCAACTTCAAATAGAATGGACTATGCAGGTGATGACACTCTTGCTGAAAAATTCTTAACTGTTGATACAACTAATACAAAAGCTTTCTCGACATCAGCAACTGGCAAAGCTATTACTAATTTATTTGATGATAGTGATTTAAATAAATATTCAGAAACTAAAGACAAATCACCAGTTAAATACATTTCTCGTAATGACTGGGAAGGTACAGTTGTTATTGACCCAATTGGCGATAAGAGTAAATATACAAGCTATACTAAAATTCATATGACATCTAAAATGTTAAATGATTTTAGAAGTGCTTATGAATTAACTGAAATTAAAAAAGATGATATTAAGTACCCAACATATGGAAAAAATATTGGCTTAAATCTTGCTAGTATGAGAGTTGATAAAGATAATAACGAAATTCCTTTCAACGATCCACTTTGGGATCAATTCATGGACCAATTAACTTGGGACGAAATTGCTGACTTCTTAAGTGAAGGTATGAGAAAAACAGCTGGTATTGAATCAATTAGTAAACCAGAAACTAAAGATCATAATGGACCTTTAGGAGTTACACAACCTTATGCAGAAAAAGATAACAGTTTAGCTGCTTTAAACGGTGTAAGTAAAGATGTCAAACCATCAACTTTCCCTTCAGCAGGTACATTAGCTGCTACATTTAATAAAGAGTTAGCTAAAGAAGTTGGTGAAATGCATGGTGAAAATGCTTTATGGGCAGGATATTCAGGACTTTATGGACCAGGTTTAAATATTCATAGATCTCAATACTCATCAAGAAACAATGAATATTATTCAGAAGATGGTTTCTTAACAGGCAAAATTAGTGCTGTTCAAGTTGCCGGAACTCAATCAAAAGGCATTTATTGCTATATTAAGCACTTTGCTTTGAACGACCAAGAAACAAACCGTTACGGTTTATCAACATGGTTAAATGAACAAAGCTTTAGAGAAAACTATTTAAAAGCTTTTGAAATCGCTATTCAAGAAGGTGATGCTCATGCGATGATGAGCAGTTACAACAGAATTGGTACTACAGTTTCTGGTGGAAAACATAACCTTTTAGAATCATGGTTAAGAGATGAAACTGGATTTGATGGTTTCGTTGTTACAGATATGTACCAATTAGGCGCATTCCAAAATTTAACTTTCTATCTCGGATTACTCAAAATGCCAGCAGCTGTTTTAGCTGGAAATGATTTAGTAGATGGATCAATTACAAAAGCAAAACAATTTGAACCATATAAAGAAGGATATGGTGCATTAGCTTGGAAGATGAGAGAAAGTGCTAAACGTATTCTTTATACTACAGCTCATAGTGCTGCTATGAATGGAATTTCACAATCAACTAGATTTGTTAAAGTCTTTACATGGTGGCAAATTACATTATTCTCATTAGATGGAGTCTTCGCAGCAGCTGCAGCAGCTTCATGGGGATTCTTCGGCTATTATTTCTATCTTAAAAATATTAAAAAGAAAGATTAATAACTTACTTATTTAAAAAGGCTATTCTTTATAAGAATAGCTTTTTTTAATGGATAAAATTAGTATCATAATATGAAATAAAGTAGAGTATTTATGTTATGAATATTGCATTTATACAAAAATGAAACTTAAAAATATTGCAATAAATTAAATGAAGATTGTTGTAAATTATTTGCAATAAATTTAGATTTTAAAGACAATAATGAAGATGAAATGTTTATAAATAATTTTTTAATAAATATTAAATAAACCTTAAAAAACATTGCATTTATAAAAAATAATTAAATACGTATCATAGTTTTTAACTTACAAAAATGAAAAATTGACATTTTATTTCAATCTAATTTTCGATTAAATGATATTTAAAATTAAAGAATGATAATTAGTGTAATAATTTCAATGTAATGATTAAAATCATTGTATTTGTTGCAAAATGGCAATTGCAAACACTTTTATTTTTTACTACTATAT
>DBFJOT010000041.1:0-8160 GCA_048405595.1 Candidatus Onthovivens sp. | reverse complement strand
CCAAGCAAGTAACCATCAGCTATCTCAAATATACTTAATAAAAGTATAAATTAAAGTTTCGGTTTTATCTAGAACAACCGTTTAGTTATTGACCACTCCTGTGCAAATAAATATTTTTTCAAATTTTAACTTTTTGTGGATAATGAAAAGACCTAAAAAGGCCTCTAGGGCACTAGAATTTTAACTAGGGCAAAATTTTGTTCGATATGATGTTTAATACCTTAACGCAATTTTGTTGCCCCTAGCTAATTCTAGAGCCTTTCTTTAAGAATGCCTATTTAGGTCTATAAGCGAATTAATTAAATTAAAGTCGCTACTTGTTCTTTGACATAGTCTTTTTTTAAGACGTTTAATTAAAGTTTTTTGAAATTAACAGCTTTTGGTGAAATTACAACTTTATAGTATTTTGAAGCATACTTTTCTTGTACAAATTTATCAAACTCACTAACAAAATCATTTTTGATAAAGGCGAGAACCGTACCTTTAAATCCACCACCATGGATTCTTATTGCACCATGATCTTGAATGAAATTTGTAACAGTTTCAATAATATCTTGTGGTGAACCTTCAAATTCTCCTTTTACATAAGTATTTTCTAAATTTCTAAAACTTGAATCTTGTGATTTTCTAATTGCTTTTAAGAATGCTTCAACATCATGTTCTAAGATAGCTTTTTTTGCATCTAAGACATTTTGATTTTCAATAAAGAAATGTTTTGCTTTACGCTTTTCTTCATTAGTACATTCTAATTCATCAATTCTTCTATTGATGTCTTTTGTGTCGCACTCTCTAAGGAAATTTTTGCCTTCAAGTAAGTTTGCTACTTTATACATTGAATTAGGAATAGCCGCATATAAAGGTGTTAAATTTGAGTGATCTCCTTCACTTTTAATTAAATAAAGAGTTAAAGGGAGGTCAAAAGGTAAAGTCTCAATAAGAGGATTAGTTGTATCTTTGAAATCGATATAGTTTGAACTATCAAATGAAGTACCTATTTGATCTAAAAGACCAGATGGCTTTTTAAAGTAATTATTTTCACTGAATTTTCCAATTTGAGCAATTGTTAAAGGAGTAATTTTTCCATTATTGAATAAATATGAAACGATATAACCAAATAAAGATTCAACAGCAGCACTTGATGAAACTCCTCCTCCATCAGGAATTTCACTAGTTATATAAGCATCAAATCCGCCAATCTTATATCCACTTTCTTTGAGTTTGAACAAAATTCCTCTAAGAATAGCTTTTGTTGCTGGTCTATCTTCTTTTTTATAAGATAAATCACTAATATCTAATTCAAAATAATCGTATCCAGCACTTTTAACTCTTACGATATTTCCATTATTTATATTTACTAATGCTCTAATTCTTAATGAGCAATTAGCAACTAAACAAAGTCCATGGTTGTGGTCGGTATGGTTTCCACAAATTTCGAATCTACCACCTGTATCGATGTAAAATGTAGGTTCTTTTTTGTACAAAGTAGTAAAATTGGTTTTCATTTTTTCGATTTTCATAAAGAAATACCCCCAATAAATTTTCTAAGGCCATTATTACCTTTTTCGTTTGGTTTAAATGTTGCTGTATTGATTAAAATGTTTTTACAAACATTCTCGATATAAGAATTTATATCTTGATCAATAGTAGTTTCATTATAATTTGCTTTTAATTCATGAATCATTGTTAAGAAAGAAGATAAGTCTTGATATTCATTTAAAATTTCATCGTCGTTAAGCTTCTTTTTTAAGCATGCCTTGATTTCGTTTTCTTGTCTGATAAGTCTTCCAGGTAAAATAAATAATCCCATCGCTTCAATAATTCCAATTCCTTCTTTTTTAATATGATGGTATTCAGGATGAGCGTGGAATATTCCATCTGGATATTTTTCATCACATCTATTATTTCTAAGAATTAAATATAGATAATATGTGTTTCCAACTTTTCTTGTCGAAGGAGTTATCGTGTTATGAGGAACTTCTCCTGTATGAGAATAAATATCATTTTCTGGATCATCATAATTTCTCCATGCTTTTAAAATTCTATCGGCAACTTCGATGATGTCGTCTTGACTTTCACTTGTTAAAAGTAAGCAGGAATTATACCAATCAAGTTTATATAATTTGACATTTTGAAATTCTTTTAATTCAAATTCAAATTCAGGTTTAGCTTTCATGATTGGGAGAAGGTGTTCACCTCCTTGAAAGTGTTCATGAGATAAAATTGAACCACCAACAATAGGTAAATCACTATTTGATCCAATAAAAAACGAAGGGAACATCGTAACAAAATCCGTTAACTTTCTAAAAGTTGAACGATCAATTTTCATATTGCTATGATTTCTGCTAAAAACGATGCAATGTTTTTTAAAATATCCATATGGAGAATATTGTAAGAACCAATCCGTTCCACCTAATGAAAGAGGGATTATTCTAATATTTTCTCTAGCCGGATGAGTAGCTGTTCCTTTAAAGCCAAGATTTTCTAAGCAAAGTAAACATTTTGGATATTTTTCTTCGCCTTCTTTTGGCTTGACTAAAAGTTTAGCGATATCTTTGTTATTTTTTTCTGGTTTAGATAAGTTGATACTGATTTCTAAATTTTTAGATGGAAATTTTGTTTCCCAAACAATATTTTTATCAACATTTGTCTTTTGAAAATAATAGTTTTTAATCGATAAATCGTAAAGATAATCTAAAGCTTCAAAATCTCCTTGAGTTTTATAAATTGCTAAGAATTTCTTATTAACTTCACTAGGTCTAGGGGTAAGAATGCCCATAATTTTGACATACTTTAATTCAGCTTCTTTTGGAGATAACTTTAATTCATCAATTAAATAAGAATTAAGTTCTTTGATTAAACTATCAGGCACTATTAGATTCTTAATTTCATCTTCTTTTGAAGTGTTTAAAACTTCATTTGGTTTAGATAAATTAAGTTCTTCAAGAATTAAATTTCTAAAGTAAATTTGATCAAGTTCATCAGTTAATTCTAAATGATGTTTAGCATAAAGAATTAAATTATCTATTACATCTAAAATCATCAGGCTACTCCCTTCCTTTAAATTTATATGTAATATAGTTCTTATAAGTTTCACCTTTATGAAGAATTATTTCATCTTTATTTAAAAGGAATCTTTGAGGTTCTAATGCTATACCTCTTCTAATCGGACCGATATTTTCATTTTTAAATTCAACTGGTGATTTTGAATTATCAACATAGATATTTAATGATGAACAATCAGTGATAATGTCCATCTTTAATTCTTTGTTACTGAGAGTGATTTTTCCTGGTAATTCACTAAAAGTAAATGTATCGTCGATTGTTCCTTTAAAGTCATGTTTTTCAATATATTCAAGACGTTTATTTAACTTATTTGATTTTTGGAAATTAAGTTCATCAGTAATATCTTTTAATCCAGTGATTAATAAATTTGGTTCTGTAATAGCTACTTTATTAGTATTCATTTTTAAGTAATGATCGCTTATATCACTAGAATTGAAATTAAAATACATGTGATTAGATAAATTTATGAAAGCAGCTTCACTTGGTGTTGTAGCTTTGAATAAAATCTTAAATTCATCTTTATCTTTTAAGAACGAGTATGTGACATATATTCTTAATTTACCTGGGTAACCACAATCATTAAGTCGAGTTGTGATATTAAAAGTAACATCAAGTTTTTTATTTGTTTCTTTAATCTTGTAATCCCAATTTTTATAAGAAATAGATTTAAACATACCACCATGAAGCGCAAAATTTTGACCAGGTTCTGGTGTTAAATGATATTCCGTTCCATCAATATATCCGTCTTTTTTAAGTCTTCCAGCGACTCCACCTAAAGTTTTACCAAAGTATTGACTTGAATAAAGATAATCATCAAGATTTTTTAAAGTTAAAATAACAGGTTTGCCATTAAAACTAAGTTCATAAACTCCAGCTCCAAAAGTAACTAAAGTTGCTTTTAAATTCTTTTCATTATCGATATGAATCAACGAAATTTCGTCTTTGTACTTTGTAATATTATATTTCATTCTTAAAGCCTCCAAGCCATATATTTTGATTATATATTTTTAGACGAAATAAAAAAAGTGCCATTATAAACAACTTTAATTTTAAAGTAATTTAATAGCACAATTTGAATGTTTAGTTTGCAAATTTAGAAATTTCTTTACTTGTAGCGCCTTTTGACATGAGGGTCAACTTAGAAAGTTCATAACCAAATGCCACTGCTTCTTTAAGTTTTTTACCACTTAAATAGTAATCAATGACTCCACTTGTTAAAGCGTCTCCGCATCCTGTGGTATTTTCAATTGATTTAACTTCTTCGACATGAACTAAGTCAATTTTATATCGAACATTTGTTCCGAAATAAATATCTTTACTTCCATGACTTACTACTACATTTTGACAACCTCTAGCAAGAAGTCCACTTACTAAATCTTTATCGACTAGATCGATACCCATTAAAGAACGAGCTTCTTTAATGTTGCATTTAATTAAAAAGATTTGACTTAAGTAATCTTTAATTTTAAGTACTTTTACTGGTGAAATTCCATCAACAATATATTTTTTATTTGGAAAAGATTTGAATAAAAAATCAATGATGTCTTGATTTAAATTTGTATCAATTGCGATATATTCATGAGAATCAATAAGATTACTATGTTCTTTTAAGAACTCAATCGTAATTGCATCATTTATTTTATTATCACAAATACTTTCTTTTAAGTCGTGATCTTCATCTAAAATAGCAACATAACTTCCGGTAGAAGCTTCAGTATTAGGCGTATAAATTTTAATACCTAAATCAAGAAGTTCTTGTTTTAAGGAAATACCTAAAGGATCATTTCCAATTGCGGTGATGAAATCAATTTGATTCCCTAATCGCGCAAGATTTTCCGCGATATTTCTCATTACTCCTCCGTTAGTAATAGAGACACTTCCAATATTTGAAGTGCCCTTGATGATTTTCTTATCGCTTTTAGCGATAAAATCAATGTTCGATCCACCGATTAAAAGTAATGAGTTTTTCATAAATTATTTTCCTCTTAATTCACTATATTTTTTAGCGATCTCAGCGCCTAACTTAGCGTTATTTAAAATAAGTTTGATGTTTGTTTCAAGACTCTTTCCGTCAGTTAATTCAACGATTTTTGAGAGCAAGAAAGGTGTTTCATCTTTTCCTTTAATTCCTAACGACTCCATTTCTTCAATTGCTTTATCGATTTCTTTATTAATATATTCTGGAGCTAATGAATATTCTTCTGGGATAGGATCGCAAATTAAAACACCACCATCTAAATGATAGTCACGTTTGCATTTAACGATTTCCGCTAATTCAAGCGGAGTCTTTGCGTTATAATCAACTCTTAAATCACTTGTTCTTGTGAAGAAAGCAGGTAATTTATCTGAATTATAAGCAATCACTGGGACACCTTTAGTTTCTAAGTATTCCATTGTTAAATTTAAATCTAAGATAGCTTTTGGACCAGCACAAATTACAGTAACATTTGTTCTTCCAAGTTCATCTAAGTCAGCTGAAATATCAAAAGTTTCATTAGCTTTACGGTGAGCTCCTCCGATTCCTCCAGTTACGAAGAATTCAATACCAGCTAATGCACTTAAAATCATAGTTGCACTAACAGTTGTAGCGCCCCATTGCTTAGTTGCACAAATAATTGGTAAATCTCTTCTTGAACATTTTGTAATTCCTTTACGCTTACCAAATTCTTCAATTTCTTCAGGACTCATACCAACAATTGGTTCACCATTAATGATACCGATTGTTGCAGGAATTGCTCCATTATCTCTAATAACTTTTTCGACAGCTAAAGCACATTCAACGTTTTTTGGATAAGGCATACCATGGCTGATGATTGTAGATTCAAGAGCAACAACAGGTAATCCTTTTTCAACGGCATTTTTTACTTCTTTACTAATTTTCATTTACTAAATCCTCAATTCTTACTTGCATATAAAATCTAAGTTCGTCTTGGCGATAACCATACAAACTGATTAAGTTACCATTTTTTAAACCATAAAGCCACAACTTATCACCTAAAAATGATTGTTTAACGTATTCAACTTGTACAGTTTTAATGTTTTGAGTTTTATAGATGTCTAAAAACCAATCTAAATAATGTGTATTATTCATATGACCATTATGATCTAGCATCGAATAAGTAACTTCTACTTCTTTTAAGAAATTTAACTTTTCTCTAGACTCAATTGGTAATTTTCTCACTCTACCTTCAAAATAAGGTTCTATTGAGTCTAAATCAAGTCCATCAAAAAGAGCAGGAGTTTCGACCGCAAAATCATTTAAATTCAAAACCATCCAAATTGATTTTGAAACACAAAGTAACTCTCCTTTTTCATCATAAAATTTTACTTCACGAGGATATTCAACAAAACGTTGTTTTGTAGGATAAGTTTCTAGTGTAATTGATTTCATATATTGAATAGGTTTAAGAAATTCAATATAGTTTCTCGTTATAACCCATATATATTTTTTAGCTATAAATTCATTAAAACCACAACCTAAAACATCAGCATGATTACCACTTATTTCTTGCGATAAATCTAAAACGCTAGAAAGTTTTAACCTGTCAGTTGTGTCAAATAAATTATTAGTTAACGTAAATGTTCTTTTGTATTTTTCATTCATACATAAATTATACATTTTTTAGTTATTTTTTTACTTAAAATTAACTTTCATGATCTTTAAAATCATCGTTTGTAGTAGCAGCAATGCTAAGATCATCTAAATCATTTTCTTCGATTAAATCAGGATTATTTTTGAATGCAGCAAGTAAACTTACTGAGAATGTATTAGTAAAAATAAATAATTCATCTGTTGCTACAAAAGTTCCTTTTTCGAAATCTAAGTCAGAAATAAAATCATGATTTTCTAAATTTATTAATGAATTATTGAATTCTTTTTCATCATTACTCATGAATTTGACGAAATATTTTAAATCATCTTCTTCATTAGTCTTTTCTTTTTCTTGGCTAGCAAATGAAATCGCTTTTTTTACATCTTCAATTTTCATCAAACAATATGTGCCAGTTGTTTCTAATACATGTAATCCAACAACCATTATCGCAACAGCTAGTAATTTATCCTGTGTAGTTAATACATCCATGGATAAGCTTAAGTTCTCAGTTGCAACTTCAGTTAAGACTGTTTGATAATTATAAAAATATTTAAAGACGTACGAACAAGTCAACTTTAAGAAAAGTACTAAGTTTAAAACTGATTTTTCATAGCCTTCTAAATCTAAAGATGGGTCTATTTTTCCGAATTTTTTAATTTCTTGAATCGATGGAGTTGATGTAATATCAATTTTTGTACTGCAAAATCCTAAACCAAATAGATAATAAATTTCTTTACAATCAAAATCTAAGTTAGTCAATACACCTTTTGCTAATTCTTTTTCTTCTTCTCTAAGGTAGTATAAAAAATATAAAACATCAGATAAAAAATCAAAGAAACCAAATTTAAATCTATCAAATTCAGTTTTAGGGTCAATTTCTTCGTTGCTAAAAATTTTTATATAAGAATCAAAGAAGTTTTTTAAATATTCATTTTTGTATTTAGTTTCAAAAACAACTGCTCCAAATTCTCTAGCATGTTTATATTGCTCACATTTTAAGCATTCTGTAATGTACATTCCAACAGCAATAAAGTCATTACGTTTTAAATGTCCTAAAGTGTGTCTAGACAAAAAAGGCAAAGTTAATAAATCCATTTCCTCTTGTCTTTCAGTAATAGAAAGATCGTCGCGAAGAGAAAGATTATATAATCTAAAAATTGGCCGTGGATGTTTAAGGATTTTGCACAAACCAGGAACTAAATAATTATTTAAACCTTTTCTTGGGTCAAATTGTAATTCAAAATTATCGATTGCCTTTAGTAAATCATCCGGATTAATTGTAGACTCCGCTTTTAAAAAACTATTAGCGCTTTCTACACTAAGAATTTCTAACTTATTTAAATCACAATATTCTAAATAATAATTTTCTAAAATTAACATAACCTAAATAACAATCCGCGTCTCACAAGGCGCGGTTTTTCTCTTCAGCCTACAAGGCTTATTACTGGCGACCCCGATTTCAGGGTCCTTTAGTTGGCCCAATTGCCTTTGTCCCTCTTACTTA
>DBFJOT010000040.1:0-11097 GCA_048405595.1 Candidatus Onthovivens sp. | reverse complement strand
TAAGTTTTCAAAGAACAATAATTGTTACACATTGCTAACGTGCAACAATTTTCGTGTACAAATTTTTAAAAAAATTAAATTAATGAAATTTCTCTTGATTTTTAATAGTTAGCCTCCTTGAATTAAACCTAGGCTTATAAGGAACCACCTTTTAAGAAGCTTGTTTTGGAACAAATTATGAGTTCCTTGGTTTAATGAAAACAATCCTCTTATATACTTAATAGAAATTTATATTTCTAAAAAGGCCATACTGAAAAAAGACAATTTTAACTATTCAATAGTCTTGTCTAACAAATATTGCTTTAACTATTTTCGTTAACTGAAGAATCGGAATTTTTTAGTTAAAGCTTTTATCTAAAAAGGTTTACTTCAATAATGATAATGACATAGGTTACATTACTTAATAATTAGTTTTCGTTTGTTTATTATAAAAGAACAAACTGTCCCTTATTCTATTTATAAAATAAGTAATGATGATAAACTATGTTCCAAATAACAAGAAGATTTGCTAAATCTTTTTTATAGTTACATTAAATATTTTCGTAATTTAAAATACAAGAATTTTATATTTTTTGTTCATTTTTGTTTCTAAGATTGACATAAATATTTTTTAGATGCTATGTCGCGAATTGGCACTCTTGTTTCTGTTTCATGTTTTCATAAAAAAATATGAAATCCAGATTGCTAAATAACAAACGATCATATTCAGTTTTTATCATTTAAAAAATTTCTTAATAACTTTAATTTTCTATACTATGTAATAGCTTCGTGTTCCTCAATTGAAAGCCTAAAAATAAAACAACTAAAACTTCTCCTTCCGTAAAAGACAATCTGATTAATATAGAATTTTCTAAACCTAGCGTCTTCATATATAAATTTTTGCCTCCTAAAATATTGCTATTTATTGCTTTTAGTATTAATTTTTTACCTCATCAGGCGAGAACTTTGCGGTTGAATTTCTAATAATTTATAGTATATACAACAAAAGAGGTAATTATATGTCTAAAGTTAATTTTAAAGAAAAAGTAAAAAGTATTTTTCAATCGAAAAAGCGTAAAGAAGCTAAAATCGAATCTTTAATTGAACAAAAAGAAGATAAAAAGATAATCAAAAAGGAATTTGATCCTGAGTTAAAATTTGATGATAACGCTTATGTATCTTTAAGACACATCTATAAAACTTACGATAATAATGTAACTGCTGTAAGTGATTTTAATATTGATATCAATAAACACGAATTTATTGTATTTGTCGGTCCTTCAGGATGTGGTAAATCAACAACATTAAGAATGATTGCTGGACTTGAAGAAATATCAAAAGGTGAATTATTGATTGATAAAGTATTAACAAATGACTTAGCTCCTAAAGATAGAAATATCGCGATGGTCTTCCAAAATTATGCTTTGTATCCGCATATGACTGTTTACGATAATTTAGCATTTTCCCTTAAAATGGCACATAAGAGTAAAGAAGAGATCGAAGAAAAAGTTTTAAAAGCTGCGAAAATTTTACAGATTGAAGAATATTTAAACAGAAAGCCAAGAGCTCTTTCTGGTGGTCAAAGACAAAGAGTCGCTTTAGGTAGAGCAATAGTTAGAGATGCAAAAGTTTTCTTAATGGACGAACCTTTAAGTAACTTAGATGCTAAGCTCAGAATCCAAATGAGAACTGAAATCATTAAGCTTCACGATGCTTTAAAAGCTACAACAATTTACGTTACTCATGACCAAACTGAAGCTATGACTATGGCTACAAGAATTGTCATCATGAATAAAGGTTATATTCAACAAATCGGTACTCCTATTGAGATTTACAACAATCCAGCAAATACTTTCGTCGCATCGTTTATTGGGGCACCAGCAATGAATTTATTTGATGTTACATTTGATAATGGATTAATCACATTCGAAGATAAACATCAAATTAAATTAAGCGAAAAGATTTATGAAAATCTAGCACTTGAAAAAGAAGTAACTATCGGTATTAGACCTGAAGACATCGAATTAACATTCGAAAGAAAAGACAATAATTCAATAGAATTAGAAGTCAAAGTTACTGAGTTAATGGGTCACGAATATTACGTTCATACAGATATTAATGGAAAAGATATTATTTCTAAAGTACCAGTTGATAAAATTATCAGCGCACACCAAATTGTTTATTTAAATTTCAATCAAAAGAAATTACACTTCTTTGATAAAGAAACAGGATTGAGAATTAAGTAATGGGTTTAAGAGATTTAATAGTTAAAAATTTATATAGCGTAAAAAATATAAAAAAGAGAATTAACGATGTTAATTCTCTTTATGCATTTTGTGAAACCTATAAAGATATAAATGGTGAAATTGATTCATTGCCTGAATACATTCAACACATCTATAAAGTTACATGTTTTTTAGCAGAGTCAATGAACAATTCAATTATCCACTTCTTCTTCTCTGATTATCATATTTATAAAGATGATATATTAGAATCTTTAAAATATTGCAATATGGATGAACTAATTCCTCTTTATAATGATGTATATAATTCATTCGGTAAAATTGAAATTGATTATGACATGCCTTTTAATGACTTCAAAAATTCTTTAACTACGATGCAAAAAAGAAGTCTTGAAATTTATGAAGAGGACCTAATAAAAATAGATGGTTATGATCACCATCTATATGAGTCTTTAAATAAATTCTTGTTATCTAAATTACAATAATTATTTTCTTGATATGTATGTTTTAGAAAGCACGTCGATAAGACTGCTTTCTTTTTTTGAAAAGAAAATGAATATGATATTTATAAATAGAACGATTAAAGAAAAAAGCAAGAATGTTAAGGCATTAATTGACCCAATAAAAATATTCATAAAAGGCATCGTAGAAGCAAATAAAAAGCCAATGGAAAATGAAGCTAAGATTGAATAGAAGCCAAAATGCATTACAAAATTTAAAATTCCTCTAAATAAAGCATTTACTTTTGAAGCCTTTTCCTTTCCTTCTGATTCTAGCGATAGTTTTGTTATTATCATTCCTAGTGTTCTATTATTTTTTTCAATTAATGGGAAAGCTAAATAAGTAATTAATAACGCAATTAAATAAGAAATAATGCTTGGATAAGAATACATAGAAGATAATTCTTTTTGCAAGATTGTATAATTTTCTAGTTTCTCACTATAAGATTTTGAAGTAGACAAATCTTCTCTTGCTGAGTTTAAAGTTTTTAAAAACCATTCACTTAAATTTCCATGAGCTTTCGCTGTTTGATCAATGATGTTTCCTTTATAAAATTCTTCTAAGTATTTTTTAAAGTTGTCACTTTCTTTAATTACACCAACTAAGGATAAATCTTTTTCACCTTTATCGTTTTTAGCAAAATCAAAACATTTAGATGTATTAGTTTCGCTTAAATTAGCAGGTAGGCCTAAAATGTTTTGATTAAACCAACTAACGTCATAATGATCGTCAAATAGATTATTTCGATATTCTAAAAAATAATAAGCAAAGTGATCAACATTATTATTTTTAGCTTCGAAATAGGATTTAGTGTATTCATTAAGTGTTTTTTCTTCATTATGATCGTTATATTCGATCAATTTAGCTTCTTCCACCAAAGAATTCATTTCTTTTCTTAAAGTAGTAATTGTTTCATTTTTTTGATCATAATTAAAATTTGATTTTGAGATTGGTAATCCTAAAGTAAAATATAATAATGTTCCGATTAAAATGCTTAAAACAAAGTCGATAAGCCAACTGAAAAACTTACGATCTTTTTTGGCAACTATTTTTAAACTTCTTTCTTCCATATTATTCTTCAATAACAATCTTATTATGTTTTAACCAAATTAAAAATAGGTCATACCACTTAGAATTTGTTTTAGAAAACTCATCCAAATATTTTAAATTATTTACACTGATATTTCCTAAAGATAATCCGTGTTCGCCACGCTCAAAAATATGTACTTCAAAAGGGACGCCATTTTCTTTGTATGCAGATACTAGTGAAATAGTATTTTTAATTGGTACTACACTATCCTCAAATGTTGAAAAAATAAAAGCTCTGGGACTATTTTTATCAATCAACTTAGGTAAAGAAAGATCAGATTCCATTCTTAACTTTTCATTCTTAAATAAATTTATAAAAGATTGTTCACGTGGTTCATCATATTGATTTACAACTGGATAGCCATAGGCAGAATAAGTAATTTTAGGAATATTTAATTTATATTCTTTTGTGAATTCATCTTTTAAATAGCTTGAAGATAATAAGCCATTTAAATGACCACCCGCACTAAATCCAATTAATCCAAGTTTATTAATATCAATATGAAGTTCTTCTTTATTTTTATTGATATAATCAAGAGCTAAATATCCTTCTAAAAGTTGAAGTGGGAATTTTGCTTTTTCACCACAACTATATTCAAGAACAAAAGAAGCAAAACCTTCACTTAAAAATTTAAGAGCAACAGGTTCTTTTTCCCTAAATGAGGTGAATGCATAATCACCTCCAGGGATAATTAAAAGTGGAAGAAATTTTCTATTTAAATTTACCTCATAGCTTAAATCTTCCTCATAAATATAAAGATTACATTCCGCCTCAATGTTTAAATGATATTCTTTAATCAAATCAATTTTCTTACAAATCATAATTTTACTCTCTTAAAAATAGGCATATCTCCGCGTTCTACTTCAAATTGATATTCACCTTCGTCATAAATTGCACCGTCACGAGCTTGCCATTTGCCTTTTGGAAGAATTACTTTTCTTGACGATTCTTTAGTAACAATCGGAGCTACAAGAATATCTTCGCCTAGCATAAATTCATCCATTATTGTGGCGTATTTATCCTCTCCATAATTAAAAAGTAAACTTCTAATAATTGGAAGACCATCAATACTAGCTTTTTTTACTAACTCAACAATTAGATTACTATATTCTAAATGAAGATCCACATATTTTTTTACGATTTTATTATTTTCTTCATCCAATACTTTAAATGGTAATAAAGAAAACTGCATCATTGGTAATAATGAACTGATCTCAGCATAGCGTACATATAAATTTTGATCTAATTTAAATCCACTTACTTCAAAATCACTAATCATCCCTCCTCCAATCATATCAGGACATAAATATGGATAGCCGCATAAGCCCATCGCAATGGAATTAGGGATGAGGGTATTGATTCCGTCAACATCATAACTATGATTCTTATCTCTTAAACGTTGAGCAACTCCTTTTAATGAGTTATTAAAAGATGCTCTTAGTTCATTAAAGTCGAATCTTTCACCAATGGTTTCTAAATAATGAGCTTGAAAAGACTTTTGCTCGCCTGTTGAATAAACAAAATCATCTGGGTAATATTCTGGATCACCAGCATCAATTTTAAATCCATCGATGCCATATTCGTTTTGTAATTTTTTTAAAACATTATAAAAATATTCTCTTACTTCGGGTTTAGTTAAATCTAATACTGCTGAAAAACCATTCCACCAATATGAAATAGCATCTAGTCCGTTTTTATTTTTGACAAGATAGCCTTTTAAAGATAACTCTCGATATGTAGGAGAATCAGGACTAATGAAAGGACAAAGCCATAACATAACTTTAAAATTCAAGCTATGTAAATAATCAATAAGTTCTTTAGGGTTAGGAAATTTTACGCGGTCAAACTCCCATTCTCCATAATCTTTGCTCCAACAATCATCAATCATCAAGACACCGCTTGGATACCCTTTATTAATAATTTCTTCAGCATATTTTTTTACTTTGTCTTGGCTAACATCTCTTCCGAATTCAATCCAAGTATTATATTGAGGATATTTAAACATATCTAAATTTGGATATTTATGATCTTGAATAAAGAAGTCATTTTTTAAACCTATGTAAGCACCTTTTAAAGTATTCTCACTTCCTTTTGATGCTTTAATTTCAAAGTCGCTTTCGATTATTAAAGATCCATCTTTTATTTCAAATTTAAAAGGTTCATTGGAATAAAAATAGTTACCTTTGCTTGTCAAAAGGGCAGAAATTGCTTGATTTCCACTATGCCAAACTCTTAAGTCTCTTGAAAAACCATCTTTATATGGCATATTTATTCCATCATTAACACATCCGCCAAAGACAAATTCATTTTCTTCTAATTTATATTTATTAATCATGTTATCTCCTTGAAAAAAGTTCATCGCCTTTAATAAATATTTTATCTTTTAATCTAATATCTCTAGAAGAACTACCAATTCTAATCTCGTAATATCCACTCTCTAAATAAAAATCATCAATGTTTGTTGAATAATACTTAAATTTGTCCATTGGGAGCTCAAAAGTAATTACTTTTTCTTCTTTCGGTTTAAATAAAATTTTATTAAAAGAAACTAGCTCATTTTCTGGCACTAGTACCGCTCTTCTATTGTTCGACACATAAACTTGTACGGTCTCTTTTGCCTCGATATCAGAATTATTTCTAATTCTAACTTCAACAGAAACTGAATCTTCATTTTTAGTAATTTTCATTTCTTTATATTCGAAATTTGCATAGCTTAGGCCATAGCCAAAAGGATAAAGAACATCTTTCTTTAAAGTATCATAATATCTATATCCAACTAAATTTTTCTCTCTATAGTCTTCAACAAATCCATTTCCTAATTCTAGTCCTGAAGGAGTATCAGTTAAAGAAAGAGGGAAAGTTTCGCTTAATTTACCATTTGGAGAAACTTTACCAGCAAGAATTTTTGCTAAACCATCATTTACTCCTTCACCTAAAACAGGGACATAAACAATCGCTTTGACTAATGGTTCAATATCTTTTAAGTCAAGAGGTCCACCAGAATAAGCAACTAAAATTACATTCTTATTTTGGCTAGAAATTAATTCTATAAGTCTAATTAAACCTTGATGTAATGAAATAGAATATTTGTCTGTTTCTTCTTTCTCTTCTAAGTCGGTTGTACCAACTGCCAATATGACTTTATCTGAAATATATGCAATTTCTTCGGCACTTTTTAATCCCATTGGAGTAATTAAATCGTATCTAAAAATATATCCATCTTCATAAAAATATTCATTGTTAGGAAGTTCTTGTTGAAGTTTTCTAAGTAATGAAAAATCCTTATATTTAGTAGTAACTCTACTACTTCCTTTTCCACTAAATAAAGGATTATTAGCCATATTACCAATTACAGCAATCTTTTCAGAATCGTCTTTTAAAGGCAAGATGTTATCTTCATTCTTAAGTAATGTAATTGCTTCTGAAGCTACTTCTACACAAAGATCATGACGGGCTTTTTCATCAAATTTAACAATTCTCTTGAATTTATTATCTTCGATACGTTTACTAAGATTTAATATATTTTGAATACTAAAATTTAAGTCTTCTTCTTTAATAGTTCCTGATTTTAAACCTTCTTTTAATTGATCCTCATAAAACGAATGATAAGGAAAAGCAATATCGATGGTTGCTTTTAATGATTTTACGCGATCTCTTACCGCTCCCCAATCCGAAATTATTGTTCCTTTATAACCAAAAACTTCTCTTGCATAATGATTAAGTAACTTTTTATTTTCGCTAGCATATACGCCATTCACTAAATTATAAGAACACATTAACGTATACGGATTCGCTTCTTTAATTATATCTTCAAAAGGCTTAAGATAAATCTCTCTTAACGTTCTTTCATCAACTTCGCTACTTTGATTGAATCTATCAAATTCTCTATTGTTCAAAGCGAAATGTTTCAAAGATGTTCCGATACCTAAATCTTGAATACCGTTTATATAAGCGATTGCACATCTTGAAGTTAAATAAGGATCTTCACTAAAATATTCAAAATTTCTTCCACAGAGTGGTGTTCTTTTAATATTTACACCTGGAGCTAAAACAATATCAACATCTTTTTCAATTGCTTCACTAGCAATCGCTTCACCAACTTTTTTAATTAATTCTTCATTATAAGTCATCGACAAAGCTTGTAATGATGGGAAAGCTGTCGCATCAAAAGAATATTGGATACCATCAACTTCTTTATATACTTTTCTTATGCCATGAGGACCATCGCAAAAGAAATATGATGGCACTACTCCTTTTATTTCATGAGTTGACCAAGTATCTTTAGAAGTGAGTAATTTGATTTTATCTTCTAGACTAATTTTCTTTTCCATGTCTTAAATATTCCTCTAATAATACATAAGTTCCTGCTGTCCAACCTAACATTTCAGTTTCTTGATATTCGTTTACTTTCGATTTAGAACCACATAAGGCATCATATTTTTCCCATAATGCGTTATTTGTTCCATATTCCTTCTCAACTAGTAAGACATAACTTGTAGCGATTTTAGTAGCTGAATCAAAATCCTTAACATTTGTAGCTGCCATAAAAGCAAAAGTAACTAATGGAGCCCAAATATTTGGATATGCCCATTGATATCTATTTTCTGATTTATAAGGTGCAGTGGACGCAATACCATATTCAAAATTTAATAATTTAAAATTTTTCCTAAAACGTTCAACATTATCATCAATGTCTAAAGCAAAAACTAAAAATGAAGCGCACGACACAACCGATGAATGTTTATTATTGACTACGTCAAAATCATAATAAACATCGTCTTTAATCATTTTAGTTAAAATGAATTCTTTGATTTTATTAGCGATAACTAAATATTTATCTTCTTTTATATTAAGTAAAGTATTAAATTTATCGATAATCAAGGCATTTTTATACATTATTGAATTTAGATCAATAGGTGCAAAATCTAATGCATGGTGATTAAATCTAGGAGAAAAGTCCCGCCCAGATTCGCATTCAGCTAAAGCGTTGTCGCCGATTTCTAAATCACTTCTATTATCGTTAGAAAGAAGTACTCTTTTTTTAAATTCATTAGCGAATTCAGTCTTAAATTCGTCTGTTGCATTGTTTCCATAATGAAACACTCCATTTTCAAAAGTTCTTTTTTCTAACCAGAAATCGAATTCTATTTTCATTGAAGGCAATATATTTTGAACAAATTCTAAATCTTTTGTCTTTTCAAAAAAATCATCACACATCATAGAAAATAAAGGGACTTGACTTCTGTTTAATAACCCATAATTGGCACTATTTGGCATATAGCCATATTTTTTAATTAAAAAACTCATATCTAAAATATTGTTTTTTGCTAATTCAATATAGTTGTCAATTAATAAACCTTTATTAATAAAATATGTGTCCCAATAAAACAAATCATCAAAAAGCCCCTTAACACAAGGTGCTGTATAAGGATAAGGCATTTTAATTTGTTCCTTTTTCAAGGAATTTCTAACTGAATTTTGATAATTCTCTTTTATATATTCTCTTAGATTCATATTCATAATAAGGGGGCAATATGCCCCCTTCTCCTATACTTTTATTATTTTAAATTTAATTTTGTTAAAACGATTTCAATATCTCCAGCCGTTCCTGAACCACGATTAGGGATGATACAAAATTGTCCTGCACCTTTTGATAGATCAACATTAATATCAATTGATTTATTATAAGTTCCATTTTGGAATTCATCAAAGATTTGAGCTTTTCCATCTTCTCCATCGAAGTCGCAGAATTCAAAACCAACTTTTGACATTGTTCCTTTTATAACGTTAAATGAAACTTCTAATTTTTTAAAGCCTGCATCTTTATTAAATGATAAGACGAAACTTGACCAATCTTCTTCATTATCAGCGCTTCTTGTCCATGATAAATGATAGCCATCATCTTTTAATTCAGCAGCAAATGTTTTATTTGAAGACCATTGATTCAATCCGATTTTACCATTTTCACCAAACCCTTCACTGACATAACCACTTTCAGCTTTGCTTTTAACGGTAAATAATGTTTCTACCCATTCACTTTTTCCTGCTGAGTTACTTGTTCTTATTCTTGCTTTATATTCGCCCGGGACTTTTGAAAAATCTTGATCCGCTTTTGGAATAAACTGCATTTTCATTCCAGGAATATGTTCAATTGCGTTAAATCTAGTGTTTCTAACATCTAATTCTTGTCTAACAAATTCTTCACCTTCTTTTTTAAGAAGTTCAAGTTCATAATTTGCTGCAGCCATATCTTTATCAAATTTTAAATAACCATTTTGATCGTCATATTCAAAGTTAGTGACATCAGCTGGTTTTTGAGCTGTGCCTGCTTCAAAATTAACTTTGTGGAATCTAAGTTTAACGTTTGAATCCGTTCCTTTAAATTCATCTGAATCATCTAATGGATTATTTAGTTCTAAGAAAATAGAACCCCATCCGCCAGTTCCTTCTTCTCCTGTTTTGAAATTAGTATCAGTAACATTGATTGAGAATGTTGATTTTTGGTTTTTAACTAATGGTACTCTATAAAAGTTTTTGAAGTTTCCTTCACCGCCAAATTCCATTAAATATGATGGTAAATTACCTTCTAATAATTCAGCTGTAATTTCAAATTTAGTAGCTGCTACACTTGTATCATAATAAAGAACTAAAGATGCCCATTCACCCATTGTTTTTCTGTTAAATGTGACATCGAAGTAGTCCTCATTTGAAGTATCAACGGTGTAATCAGTGCCATTATTATAAGCATTGTTTTCCATTGCATTGACATTAACAAAGACTTTTGGTGATGTATGGAATCCTTTTACTAAAACTTTTGTGGTTGCTTTATAACCTCCATCAACACTTGTTGCGGTGATAGTTGCTTCACCAGGGTTAACGCCAGTTACTACTCCATTAGCATCGACAGTGGCAATATTTTCATCACTGGAAGTGTATGTGATACCCTTTTCATCTGCATTTAAAGGTAAAACACCGGCCTTAAGTTCAACAGTGAAATCGCATCCGACTTCGTAAGCTTCTTTCTCAATTGTAATTCCAGTAACTTTGACTTTTTCAACGCTTACTGGTGGTTCTTCAGTTTGAGCACAACCGACTAATGCAGTACCACCAACAAGGACGCTAGCAGCGAGTACGCATAAACCTTTAACTATTTTCTTCATAATTATCCTTGTATTCTAAATTTGCATCTTAGAGTAATGAAATTTAAAACATTTCCTTTCCTGAGAATGTAGATTTTAGAGCCTTACTTATTTATAATTAAATCGCTGTGGATTTGTTTCTATT
>DBFJOT010000039.1:0-47671 GCA_048405595.1 Candidatus Onthovivens sp. | reverse complement strand
ATCAACGTGACTTTCGGCTGCGAAATTAATTACGTAGTCGAAATGTTCTTCTTCAAATAATTTAAAAATTGCTTCACGGTTACAAATGTTTTCATGAACGAATTTAAAATTATGTTTATTTAAAATTGGTTCATTCGTTTCCATATTTCCAGCATATGTTAATGCATCTAAGCATACATATGTGTCTTCTGGATATTTATTAACCATAATATGGAGGAAATTACCACCGATAAATCCGGCACCCCCAGTAACTAAAAATTTTGCCATTTGTTTCTCCTGTTTTCTGGTTATAATTTTATAATTTTTAACCTATACTTTAAAGGTAAATAATTTAATTCCCTACTTTAAAGAAATTCTTTCAAGAAAAAAGTCGCTTGAAGCGACTTAATTTATTATTAAACGAAGTTATCACATTAAATATTTTGGATAATTATACTTTTTAACTAAATGAATTTCATCATCATAAATGTTACTTACTTAAAAATGAAGTAATTAATATAATGAAAATTTAGTTTATGATTAATTTTCCTCTTGTAGAGGCAAAACAATTTTTACAAAAAATACATTGTTTGACCAATTAAAATTAAGATGTCCATTATATTTTTCAACAATATTTCTAATGGATTTAGTTCCAAAACCATGATTCAATTTGTCTTCTTTTGTTGTTTGAGGAAGTCCGTTTTTAAATTTTGGAATTTCAAAGCTCACATTTTCAACACTTATGACAACACTATTTCTTTGTTTAGATACACTTAATCTTATTAATCTTGATTTTTTATCTTCAATTTTTAATTCACTTTCAATCGCATTATCTAAAAGATTAGAAAATAAAGAATAAATATGATTTGTCTTCATAAAATCAATACTTTTTCCATCTGCTATAGATAAAAATTGGATATCATTTTTAGAACAATTCATACTTTTTTCTAGAAGCACGACATCAAGAGCTTTGTTGCCAGTGAAATATATCGATTTAAAAATTTTACCATTTTCATCGATTTCAATTATTTCGTCTTCACTAACTTTATTATCTTTAATGATATGTTTTAAATCATGATACTTAATATTAATTCTCTCTTGAGAGTCTTTAGCAATTTCATAACGTTTCTCATCGTTTTTAAGAATAATTTCTAATACTTTATTTTCATTTTCAAGTGTAGTTTCTTTTGAACTCATGAACAAAATAAAGATGCCAGCAAATGAAGTAATGATCGCATATACATTAACTAAAGAATATAACCGATATTTTTTTGTTTCTAAAATAGGATCTTCAACATAAAAACTTACTAAAACATCTGCTCCAATCATTAATAAAGCAATCCACAACAAATAATAGTTATTAATGGTAATGTCGTTATTCTTACCAAGTTTCCTTAAGAAAAGAACATAAATTAATGAGTTAGTTAACATAATAAAAGTGATTAAAAGTATTAAATAGGGTGCTTCCCCTCTTGTATCAGGATTTATAAGCATACAAATAATCATTGTTGTTTTATAACTAATATGTTGAACACAAAACGTAGTTGTTAAAATAAATAAAACCCTAAAAATGTCAGTTTTAAAAATTAAGAAAAAAGATAAACCCATTAAAATATATACAACTATATAATCTAAAGGACCTGGTAATGGTCTAAAATGCCAATATGTTTCAATAAGAAAAAAACTTATAGTTAAAGGCGCATAAAAAAATTTCCTTTTCGGAACAAAATACAAAAATATGCATAAAGCAAAATATAACGTAAATACGTATTCGTGATCTAATAAGAACTGCATATTAAATATTGCTTAAAAATTTTTCTATAAACTTCTTTTTCTTACTTCTAGAGATAGGTAATTTTTCAGTAGGTAAAACGCATTCATCTCCATCAATTTTTTGAACAAAATCAAGATTAACTAAATAGCAAGAATTGCATCTAGAAAATTTAGATTCATCAAGAATCAATTCAAGATCCTTTAAAGAGCCATAAGCTTCATAAATACCACTTCTAGTATGATAAATTAAAGAATGCAAATTAACTTCAATATAAATTATTTCATTATCTTTAATAGACACATACCCCTCTTTAGTTTTAATTGTCAATTTTTTATATGGACTTTCAACAATTTTGCTTAAACATTTAGACATGCAAAAAGAAATTTGTTCTTTTCTTATTGGCTTAACTAAAAAATCTGTTGCTTCTACTTCATAGCCGTTAATAGCACAACTTGCCATATTAGTAACAAAAACAATAATAATATTTTTATCAGTTGTTCTTAATTTTCTAGCTACATCAAGTCCATTTATTCCAGGCATGTCGATATCTAAAAAAACTATTTGAAATCCTTCTTTGATAGAATCTAAGAAGTTAAAGCCATTATTAAAAGTTGAAATCTGTAATTCGATTTCATTCTCTTTTTTATAGGTTGTTAAATAATTAGATAGCTCACTTATAGCTTCTTCGTTATCGTCGAGTATGGCAATCTTTAACATATTAAAATTATAACAATATCTTGAATCTAATTGAATATTATTTCTATTGACGAATGAATTAAACATATAAAACCTTATAAAACAATATATTTTGAAAACTAAATAAAATGCTCTAACGAATGTAGAGCATTTTATCGATTATTATTTAACAAAGAATTGTGAGAAAGAAACATTTCCACTATGAGTTGTTTCTTTATCTTCACCATAAACTGTATCAAGGAAAATATTTAATCCTGTTGGTTCTTCAGTGAAATTAATAGTAATAACACCACTACTATTAGCAGCTAAGTCTAATGATGAGCCACCATTTACTAAATCTGTATAGATTTCTTTTTCATCAAAGGTAGCGCTTGCATTAACTGACTTATTTTCTTTAATAACATCTACTTTAATTTTGACTACTTTATCTCCGTTATTTTTAATTTTGAAGCTAAGTGATTTTTTACCTTGATAGTCAATTGTTGTATTAATGCATCTGTATGTTTGTAATTTTACGCCTTCGTAATTAACAGTTGTTGTTTTTCCTTTTTTGGAAATTTTATAATTTGCAAAATCAGATGTGAATGTTGGATCAACTTCAATTGCACCTTCAGGAAGAACAAATGGTGGTTCTTCTGGTGTTGGTTCTTCTTCAATTTTAGTGACTTGAATATCTTTTATAGTAACATTACCTGATGATAATTCATCTGTTCCTGTCATTGAATCTAAGAAAATCATAAATTCAACAGCTTCACCTTTATATTCGAGTTCGATGACTGATTCTTGTTCAGGATCTAAATCAAAGAAACTTCCACCCCACTCAAAATCAGTTCTAATTGCTTTTCCATCTTGAGTAGCTTTAACGTTAATTGCTTTTGTATTGCCAACCATTTCAGCTTGATTTACATCTGCTCTAGCTTTAACGAGTTTTTCACCATTGTTTTTAATAGTAAATTTAATTTTTTGATGTCCTTTTTCTGCTTCTGTTAATGGAGCAGCGATATTTTTATATGAGTTACCAGCAACATCTTTATATGTAACTTCATGTGTATTTTCGTTTTTTGTAACTGTATAAACATCTGCATTAAAATCAACATCTAAATCTCTATATTGTTCATTTGGAATTTCTGGTTCTTCAGGTGTTTGATTTCCTTCGCCATATGTTCCTAATTTAATATCTTTAATTGTGATATCGCCACTTCTTGTTTCGTTTCCAAGAACAAATGAATCAAGCATAAACATTAATTCAGTAGCTGGTCCTTCATATCTAACTTCAATAGTTGATTCTTGACCTGGTTTAAGAACGAATGAACTTCCTCCCCATTCGAGGTTTGTTGTAATTTCTTTACCATCTTGTTTTGCTGATTTATTAACGCATCTTGTGTTACCAACTGTTTCATTTTGGTTAACATCGACTCTAATATCAGCATCTTTTGTGCCGTTATTCTTAATTTTTAATTCAACAGCATTTGCTTTTAAAGCACTTGCTGGTAATGGAGCATTAATGTTTTTATACGATTCATTAGCAACACTATCATATTTAACGTTTGTAACACCATCATTATTTTCAACATTATAATCTTCAGTTGAAGCAAATTCTAACTTTAAATCTTCCCATTTTGCATCTTCTGGCGTTTCTTCTGGTTTGATTTCAAATGTTGGAACATATGGTTTACCATCAAGATCTTGGAATCCGATTTCTTCATAGTATGCTTTTCCACTTGTGAAATCGCTTGGAATTTGACCCATCCACATTTTTGCTGTTGCATCACCACACCATGCGTTTGTCATGATTCTTTGTGGATGTGTTGGAATATTTTCTGTAGCAACGTGTACTGGTTTTTTATCAACAAACCATGTGATTGATTCTTCAGTCCATCTAAATCCATATTCGTGATAATCTAAACTAGCATCAAATCCAAGATCGTACATATATTCATGGTTACCTTTGCCGTTTGTAAAGTAGTTAAATTGAACTTTTGTAGTATCTTTTCCTAAGAATTCGATATCGATTTCATCCCAAGGTTGATTATCACTTGGACCAGTGTATGTAAAGAATGTTGAAGCTGTTCCATCAATTTTCATTGGCTTCATTTTTACTGAGTAGCTTCCATAGTGGAAGAAATCTTTGCTCTTTAATTCACCACCAGTTAATTCTTCACCGTCTTTTTTAATTTCTAATGACATTTTATCATCAGCATAATCTACGTTTTCATTTTGCCAAGTAACAGCAAAAGGACTACCATTTGTCCAACCATGTGAAGCAGTAAAGTAATCTGTTTTACCTTTACTAAAATCTTCCATCGTTTGCGTTTTTAAATCTAGAATGTTAGTAAAATCTTTTACAACATCACAAGAAACACTGAATAATGCTGTGACTGTTAACAAAGCACATGTCTTAATTGTTTTTTTCATTTTCCCGACCCCATAATTAATTATTTTCTATTGTTTTATTATCTTTGATTTGCGCTTTGACGATTCTGAAAATCATAAATGCGAAGAATCCTACTAATAATGCATCAAATATATGAAGTGAAATAAGTAATACTTCATAAACTGCAAGCGCATCTTTTGGTTCAACCCCGTGAACGTATCCTTCCATAGCATAACTATTTGTGACCATGTAAAGGATTGATTTAACACTTTGTCTTGCTTGATAATTTAATACTTTATCATTAGCATCAATGACAAATTTTTCTTCTTGAGGATCTAAACTGCAAGATCCACCAGCCATGACAGCTTGTTTTGTGTCCATGAACCATGTGTGATAATAGTCAGTTAATACCGATCCTTCAAATCCCCATTCATTTCTAAGCAAGCCAGTGAGTAAATCGTAATTACCACCTGCCCAAACTGGTCCGATTCTATTGAATGAAGACATAATTCCTAAACAAGCATTAACCTTTGTAGTTTTTAATGTGAAATTTGGTTCACCTTTTTCATTTTTAACGATTTTGCCATTTTCGTCAACTTCTACTTCATAATAAGTTTCTTCAATTTTGTTCCCTTTAACGACATCTTCGAAAGCTTTTAAATAAATTTCTCTAATTGCTTGTTCGTTTGAATATGTACATAATCCACTTTCTTTTTCACGATGAATTTCTTGGTTGTTCATCGCAAAGTGTTTTAAATATACAAATATACCCTTTTCAGCAACTGCAACTGTTTCTTCTTTACAAATTAATGCACTTAAGACTGGATCTTCAGAATAATATTCAAAGTTTCTTCCTCCAAATGGAGTTCTATGAATATTATTTCCAGGTCCGTACCAACCGACAATATTGTTATTATAGCAATCAATAGCGATTGATCTTCCTTTATCCCTAGCTAATGATTTATTCCAAGTTTGAACAATAATTAATCCACAAGGATATGTTGGACCTAAGGCAAAGTGTCCTGCAACTGAATTTAAGCCAGCTGGACCATCTTTATCACTAGTTTCAGGTTTATTAATTGAATGAACAGCATCAGTTTTATAACCACCATTTTGAATTAAAGCTGCTGCTTCTCCTCTAGACATTCTCGAGATTAATGTATCCCATAAAGGATCTTTGAAATCTCTACCTCTTAGATCGATAAGTTCTAAATCTGTATCTTTATTATTCCAAGTTACTTCTGGAACATCTTCTGGTTTTAACGGATTTAATGATTCATATTGTTGAATTAATTCATAAATCTTAGAATCTTTTGATAATTCTTTTGTATACTCATATCCAACTGGATTATTTGGATCGGTGTTATTAATTCTTTCACTATGAATACTTTTAATATTACTTACTTCACCATATGTTTTAGGATAAGTACCTTCATAATCATTTCTTGATAAATATTTAATATTTTCACCATGATTATTAAGGTCTGCCAATTCAAATTGGTTTTCGATTGTAACACCTGTAAAATCATCTTTTTTATATGTTGTGACATCTAACTTTTCATTTTTGAAAGATGTATCAACTAAGCTAGGATCTCCAGCGACTTTTTCGCTTGGTGAAGCAACTAATTTATCTTCGGTAATATTTTTAGCTCTTAAAATATTATTAATTGCAGCGTGACTATCTTTTGCGGCTGTGAAATAATATTGACCTTCACTAAGAATATAACTTTCACTATTTTTATAATCGTAACTTGTTAAATCTTTTTTATCAAATTCAAGTTTAATATTTACTTTTTGGTTTTTATCTAATTCGCTAGTTTTAGCAAAAGCTACTAATTGAACAGCGCTCTTTTCGATATTGTTTTCTTTTTCATATTCGCCATATGGAGTTTGAGCATAAAGTTGAATTACTTCTTTTCCTTTATTTTCACCGATATTTTTAATATCAATTGAGCAAACGAATTTATCACCTTCTTCAACTACATTGAAATTCGACCATTCAAATTCTGTTGTTGATAAACCATAACCAAATGGGTAAATAACTTCATCTTCATATTTCCACTCAGTATTACCTTTTTCTTTAGAAGCACCAACTTCGTGTTCTGATAATTTTTTAGCGTTTCCTCTATTTAAAACACAATCTTCATAACGTGTTTCATAATAGCGATATCCTACATAAATCCCTTCATTATAACTGACGTAATAATAGCCATCAGCCCATTTTTTTCCTTCTAAGTTAGGAACTTTTTTACCATTAACTAAATATTCAAAATCACCCATGTTCATCATAGCCGGTGATGAGAAATTATTAGTTACATAAGTATCTGTTAAATGACCGCTAGGAGTGATATCTCCTGTTAAGATTTGTGGTAAAGCTTCAAGACCATAACTTCCAGTTCCTGGAACACTTAAAACTGTTGAAATTTTATTGTAATTTTTAACCCAATCTAATTCCATTGGATTATTTGTGTTAACAAGTAAAATTACATCTTTAAAATTCTTATTTAAATAATCAATAATTTCTAACTCAATTGAATCAAGTTCAAGATAACTCTTCTTTTTATCTCCTAATGGATCTTTATGATATCCCGCACTTAAATCTTTTTTAGTATCGACATAATCATTCATGCCTCTAGCTAAGTCGTTACCTTCGCCACCTGTTCTTGATAAAACAAATACAGCAGTGTCATAAGTTTCAAATGATGATTTTACTTTATCATTTTTTAAGATTACAGGTAATGGACATTCATTAATAGAATAATCATCACTATCTCCATAATTAATAGAACCTATACCACGCTTATATTTTTTTCCTTCTCCATCTTTATAGAATTTCCATAAAGAGTCGTTTACATCAAAATTATTGCTTTCAAAGACATCTTTTAAGTTTAAATCACTACTAGCGACACCACTTCCTGTGCCTCCAAAAATAAAATTAACTGATGATTTACTAAATAATGATACTTTAGTATTTTTTGCGTAAGGTAAATTACCTTTTTCTAATAAAGTAATTCCTTCCTTAACAATGTTATAGCTAGTATCTTTTTGGAATTTGGCAGCTTCTTCTTTGCTATCAAAATCAGATTTGTAATAACTTGGATTAACTCCTTCATAATTTACTTCAGTATGACCTTTTCCAAAGTCGCCTAAAGCAGCTTGAAATGTTGCTCCAAAAGTATCACAAACAATTTGTGCTGTTGTTGATAAAGCAATCATGGCAGCGATTCCAAATGAATATAAAGAGATACCAACGATTCTCTTCTTATTGAATTTCATTTTCGCTTTTCTCCTTTTAGTATATTTATCTTATTAAGAAAGTGCGCCTTAAAGAACACGTTTATGAATAAGTGGTACTTTTTTATACATAATTGGAAGCGCTTACATTTATATTTTCACTAATTTTTATAATAGAGTGTATTATTTTATCATTAATAGAAATATATGTTTCGTAATATAATATCAATAATCGTTATTTCAAAAAGAAAAGAGCAATTTATTCTTCCTTTGCTCTTACTCTTCTTAAATATTCTTCTAGTTCTTCAGCTGTTTTAAAGCCATTGCAATCATCACCACATCCACAATCATAATTAGGACATGAGGAACGAGCAATTCTTCTTGCAGCAGGAATGAACGATCTAATTTCTTCTTCGTTATAACCAACTTGGATTCTTCTATCATCTACAACAATTGGTCGTTTTAAAACATTAGGATTATTTCTAATAAATTCAACAAGTTCATTTATGGACATGTCTTCAATATTAACTTTCCCTTCCTTAATAATGTTACTTCTTGTTGAAATTATGTCATCGGTACCATTTTCAGACTTGGCAAGGATTTCTTTTAATTCAGCAGGATTGAGAACACTACTAAAAATATTCTTTTCTTTGAAAGGAATTTTTTGATCTTCAAACCATTTTTTGACTTTTTTGCAACTTGAGCAACTAGGGGATGTATATATAACAATCATATAATCATTATACTCGTTTATGCTTAACTTTTAAATGTTTTTTAATTAAACTATATATTAGATGTTGAACTATATATATATGTTCATTTGAGCTTAATGCTTAACATTATGAATATATATGCTACATTTTGAGATTATATTCTATTTCGAAAGGTGACAAAAATAAACTTATGAAGGCAATTTATGCTACTGATGCACTAAAATTATTAAAAGAAGACTATGTTTTAGAATCCAAATATGAAAATAATAGATTTGTTTTCGTTAAAGAAAATAGCAAAATAGCTGTTTACTCACAAAAATATACTGTTTTTGTAGAGTTTTCCGACTTCTTAGATCTTTACAGTGCTTTTATATTCTCCCTAATCGAAACAAAAGAGAAAGAAATTATCGATATAAAAAAGGATGAAGAATATTACTCCTCCATCCAAAAGCGCCAATAACTACTTCTTAGAAACTAAAGATGAAATATATAATGGGAATTCATCTTTCACTTCATCAAACATAGAAACATAATCAATAGCATCTTTTACAAAGATGCTATTTTTTAAATTTGCTAATTCTTCAAAATTTACGTTATCGTATTTTGCTAGTACTTCTTCTTCATCTAAAATTTGTTTGGCAATATCACTTACCATAAGAATAACAAAGCTTAAAGCATCAAAAGTTAATTCATCATTAATTACTTCATTAGCTTCATCATATTTACTAACGTATTTTGTTCCTTTAATAAGCCATCTTACTAAACCAAAAATTAATTCTTCTTGATATGTCATATATATTTTTTAACCTCTTCGAAATTATCGATTAATTTAATTGTTTTTTCACTCATTAAATCTTCTTTTTTGCCATACCCATAAGTTAAAATAACTGAATCTAAATTAGCGTTATTAGCAGTTAATACATCAACAATAGAATCACCTACAAATAAACCTTTTTTATCAATGAGATCTAACTTCTTTAAAATAACATTCAATAAAGTTACATCTGGTTTTGGAGGATAATTAAAATCTTGACCTTGAACATAGCTAAAATCAATTTCACTTAAATTATTAGTTATTAACTTTTGAAGAATGTGATTTGGCTTATTAGATAAGATAATTAGTTTTATTCCGATGCTTTCTAATTCTTTAAGAGTAGAAATTACATTAGGAAAAGCTTTACTAGCATATTGACATGACTCGTATTTTTTTAAAAATAAAGCGAACTCTTCTTCGGTAGGTTTTCGTTTTAATGCTCTAGCAAGTAATTTATAAGCTCCATTTCCTATAAAACTTTTCACCTCTTCTTTAGAATAAAAATATGGAACATTTAATTCTTTTAAAGCTTCATTAACCGCTAAAGTTAGTCCTTCAAGCGTGTCTAATAATGTGCCATCTAAATCAAAAACAATATAATCGACCATAAAAAAACCTTCCTAGATATTATACACTATCTAAGAAGGTTTACTTATTTCTTTTAATAAAATTAATCAGCTAATGTTAATAATCTAACTGGAGCGTTGTCGCCTTTTCTGTTAGCTAACTTATAAATCTTTAAGTAGCCACCATTTCTATTAGCGAATCTTGAAGCTAATTGACCAAATAACTTATCTAAAGCATCTGTTTTACCTTCAACATTGTAATTTCTTAAAACGCTTGCAGCTTGTCTTCTTGAATGTAAATCACCTTTTTTAGCTAATGTAACTAAGTGATCAAATTCTTTAATGACGTCTTTTGTCATACTTGTTGTGACTGTAACTTTTTCAAAGAGAACTAATTCAGTGACAAGATTTCTAACTTGAGCTTTCTTTTTTGATGAGGTATAAGGAGTCTTAAATCTAACACCGCCTTTACCATGAACATTCTTTCTACCAAATTGCATTGTCTATCTCCTTACTCGTCTTTACTATCTCTGAATGATAAACCTTTTTCAATTAATTTATCTTTAACTTCTTTAAGTGATTTCTTACCAAGGTTTCTAACTTTCATCATGTCAGCTTCACTCTTTTGAGTTAATTCTTGGACGTTAGCAATTCCTGCTCTCTTTAAGCAGTTATAACTACGGACACTTAAATCGAGATCTTCAATAGTTAAGTTTTCAAATGTTTCTTCAGCTAGAACAACTGGGTCTTTGACAAGACCTAAGTCTGCAAATTTGTCTTCTAAATGTAAGAAGTTTTCAAAGTATGAAATTAAGATTTTGCTACTTAATGAGATAGCATCACTTGGAGCAATTGAACCATTGGTCCAAACTTCTAAGACTAATTTATCAAAACGTGGATCGTGTCCAACACGAGTTTGTTCAACTTTATAATTGACTCTAACAACTGGAGAATAGTTACTATCAGTAGCAATCCAGTTAGCTCCGAGTCCAAGTGTCTTATTTTCGGCACTTGTTGCATATCCTCTACCATTTCTGATATGGAGAGTAATATTTAAATGACCACCTTCAGCGATGTGAGCAATGACTAAGTCTTTATTAACAACTTCAAGGCCTGTAGGTAATTCTAAATCACCTGCTTTGAATTCACCTTCTCCTTTGTTAATTGAAACAGTATAATCTGCTTCGCCGATTGTATCACTTTTAAGTACTAGATCCTTAAGGTTAAGGATGATTTGTGTTAAATCTTCTTCTACTCCTGGAAGTGCGGTGAATTCGTGAACTGCACCTTCAACTTCGATTGCGTAGACGCTTGTACCTGGTAATGAAGCTAAAAGGACTCTTCTTAGGGCATTTCCTAATGTTAATCCAAAGCCTCTTTCGAGTGGTTCAGCGACTGCTTTACAGTAAAATTCATTCTTATCTGCAAAGGCAATTCTAAACGTACCTTTTTCAAATGGATGAGCAATTTTTAATTCATTATCAGCCATTATATCATCCTCCTAAATATTAACCGTGAGTTCTTTTTGGTGGACGGCAACCATTATGTGGAATTGGTGTTGTATCAATAATTGAAGCTACTTTTAATCCAGCAAGTTCAAGTGCTCTAACTGCACTTTCTCTTCCTGCTCCTGGACCTTTGACATCAACGTCAACAGTCTTAATTCCTTGATCAACTGCAGCTTTTGCAGCAGCTTCAGCAGCACTTTGAGCAGCAAATGGAGTTGATTTTTTAGCTCCTTTGAAGCCTAAGACACCGCTTGATGACCAAGCAATTGCGTTACCTTTTTCGTCTGTAATTGTGACGATTGTGTTGTTAAAGGTAGCGTGGATATGTGCGACACCTTTAGTAAAAGATCTCTTGATTTTCTTTTTACGGGTTGTTTGTTTCTTTGCCATGTTTCATTACCCCCTTAACTACTTAACTGCTTCTTTCTTGTTAGCAATGGTCTTACGTGGACCTTTACGTGTACGAGCGTTAGTTTTTGTTCTTTGGCCTCTTACAGGTAAGCCTCTTCTATGACGAATGCCTCTGTAGCAGCCGATTTCTTGAAGACGTTTAATGTTTAAGAGTGTTTCTCTTCTTAAATCGCCTTCAACTTTTAAGTGAGCAATTTCACTTCTAATTCTTGTGATTTCTTCTTCGCTTAAGTCTTTAACTCTCTTGAGTTCTGGGACTCCAGCTTTCTTTAAAATTTCTTTACTTGTTGTGTTTCCAATACCATAAATGTAGGTTAAAGCAACAACTACTACCTTATCGTTTGGAACGTCAACACCGACAATACGTGCCATAAATTGCGATTCCTCCTAATTAACCTTGTCTTTGCTTGTGTTTTGGATTTGAACAAATTACCATGACTTTTCCATGTCTTTTGATAACTTTGCACTTATCGCAAATTGGTTTTACGGATGGTCTAACTTTCATAAAATTACCTCCAAATAGACTATTTGTGTCTAAAAACTATTCTGCCATTGTTTAAATCATAAGGCGATAATTCGATGGTAACTTTATCACCTGGTAAAATGCGAATGTAATGCATACGGATTTTACCAGAAACAGTGGCATGTATTACGACATCATTTTCAAGCTTTACTCTAAAATTACAATTAGGTAATGCTTCAGTTACTACCGCCTCGACGGTTATTACATCTTGCTTTGCCATTTACTTATTCGTCCCCTTCTTTAAAAGTTGCGAGCTCATAGCCAGTATCAGTCACTATGACCGTATTTTCATAATGACTACACATTTTACCATCTTTTGTCTTAGTAGTCCAGCCATCTTTTTCAATAACTAAGTCTACTTTTCCTTCGTTTATCATTGGTTCAATTGCAATGACCATTCCTTTAACAAGTTTAGGTCCTGTTCCAGGTTTACCAACGTTAAATACATAAGGATCTTCATGCATTTCTCTACCAACACCATGTCCAGTAAATTGGTCGGTAACTGTGTAGCCTTCTCGCTTAGCAACAGTTTCAATAGTATGAGAAATGTCTCCAAGATGGACTCCAGGTTTTACTAATTTAACCGCTTCAAAAAAGCAGTTTCTTGTTGTTTCAACAAGCTTAGCGACGTTAGGAGCGATCTCCCCTACTGGATACGTTCTACAGGCATCAGCATAATATCCTTTATATGTTACAACAATGTCATAACTTACAATATCACCTTCTTTTAAGACAATCTTATTTGAAGGGATACCATGGACTAAAGTATCGTTTACGCTAATGCAAATTGCTCCCGGAAATCCTCCATAACCTTTTGAACTTGGAATGCCGCCTTTTGATCTAATAAATCTTTCAGCGATTCGATCAAGTTCTTTTGTTGTTTTACCAGGAACTGTATTTTCTTTTAAAACTTTAAATGTTTCTCTAACAATTTCCCCGGCTTCTTTGATTAATTCGATTTCACGAGGTGATTTAATAATAATTGACACTACTATTTATCTCCTAAGATTTTTAAGAAATCCTTGAACAATTCTTCAATATTTTTGGTGCCATTGACATCTTGAAGAACATTTAAATCTTTATAATAAGAAATTAAAGGTTCGGTCATGTTGTGGTACTCGTGTAATCTAGATTTTAATGTTTCTTCATTATCATCTTTTCTTTGAACGAGTTCGTTGCCACAAAGGTCACAAACACCATCAACGCGTGGCTTCATAGTTTGAATATGATATGGAGCACCGCATTTTTTACAAACACGTCTTCCTGAAATTCTATCAACTAAGATAGATTCAGGAACGACGATATTTATAACATAATTAATTGGTCTTGATATTTCACTTCCGATTGTAGTTAAAGCTTTAGCTTGTTCCATAGTACGTGGAAAGCCATCAAGTAAGAAGCCATTTTTACAATCGTCCTTACTTAATCTTTCTTTAACTAAACCAATTGTGACATCATCTGGAACTAAAAGTCCTTCTGAAATATATTTATTAGCGAGCTCTCCAAGTGGAGTTTTATTTTTGATTGCCTCCCTAAACATATCTCCTGTAGAGATGTGAGGGATTTCATAATACGAAGCGATGCGTTTTGCATTGGTTCCTTTGCCAGCACCTGGTGGACCCATTAATATAATATTTTTCATTTTAACTTTTACATTCCTCCAATAACTTCATCATAACTCTTACCAGCGATAAGACCATTGATTTGGTTATTAAGCTCAAGAGCAACACCGACAACAATGATAAGTCCTGTACCGCCTAAAGCGAGAGTTGAATCATTACCAAACACTCCAGTAAGTGTAAGAACAACAGGTAAGGCACTAATAAAGCTAAGCGATAAAGCGCCAATTAATGTGATTCTATTTAAAACTTTACTGACGTATTTCTCCGTTTCGACACCTGGACGAATTCCAGGGATATAACTTCCATTCTTTTGGAAGTTTTCTGCAAGTTGAGCAGGGTTAATTTGGAGATTTGCATAGAAGAATGTAAATGCAAATACCAATACAAGATAAATAATTAAACCCCAAGGCATGTAAACTCCTCCACCCATATCAACTAGTTGATTGTATTGGAAGACTTTAAGCCATTCAGCATTAGCAGCATCACTACTAATAAATGTAGCGATAACACTAGGTGCCATTAAAATACTACTTGCAAAGATGACAGGGATAACACCTGCACTATTTACTTTAATTGGAAGGAAGCTAGCTTTACTAAGCTTTTCATTTCCACCGCTTCTTGTAGCATGTTGAACAGGAATTTTTCTTCTACTTAATTCAATATATACAACGAAAGCGATAATTAAAATAAATGATAAAACGTAAAGTAAGAATTGGAATATACCTTTTGTAGCTTCAACACTACCATGATTCCATGAAGTTAAAACCCATTTTTGGAACGCAGTAACGATTTGGTTAGGTAAGCTACTAACAATTCCTGCAAAAATAATTACCGAAATACCATTACCAATACCCTTGGTTGTGATTTGGTCACCAAGCCACATAACAAGCATTGCACCTGCAACCATAATGGTAACGATATAAGCATAAGTTAAGAAGTTTTCTTCTAAAGTAAACTTAATCCATGAAGTATTTAATGCAGTTTGAATGATGCCATAAGCTTGGACAGCAGCAAGCATTAAAGTTAAGTATCTTGTTGCCATTTCGATCTTACGTCTACCATATTGTCCTTGTCTATTTAATTCAGTTAAAGCAGGGAGGACATCCATGCTTAATAACTGAATAATGATTTGGGCAGTAATGTAAGGCGAAACGCCAAGAGCAAATATCGAGAAATTTTGTAAAGCACCACCACCAAGTAAATTCATAAGTGCAAGAATATTATTGGAGTTGGAGTTTAACTGATCGGAAAATTCACTTGCATCAATTCCCGGTGTAGGAATTGCACAACCGATTCTAAAAACAAATAAAATCATTACCGTAAAAAATATACGACTAACTACTTCTTTGTTTTTAAATATTTCTAAAAATTTCTTCATGGTTACGAGCCTTAATTAAATAACTAATAAATATTATTTACTAATTTCGGCTTTTCCGCCACACTTTTCGATCTTTTCGATTGCTGTTTTTGAAAATTTTGTAGCGACGACTGTAACTTTCTTAGTTAATTCACCATTTCCTAAGACTTTTAAGCCATCGAATTCTTTTTTGATGAGACCATTTTCAATTAAAGTTGTAATTGTAATTGTGTCTCCATCGTTAAATAAATTTAATGTATCTAAGTTAACGATTGCGTATTCTTTGTGTCCGAAGTTTTTGAAACCTCTTTTTGGTAATCTACGGAATAAAGGTAATTGACCACCTTCGAATCCAAGTCTTACTCCGCCACCGCTTCTTGAGCCTTGACCTTTATGACCTGTTCCGCCGTTTTTACCAAGTCCGCTTCCTTCACCACGGCAGCGTCTTTTTGATTCTTTTCTACTTCCGACTGTTGGTTTTAAATTATTTAACATCAGCTTTTCCTCCTTCACGTAAAGCTTTTACATCTTTATAGTTTTTGAGGCCTGTTAAAGCAGCATGTGTTGCTCTAATAATGTTAATTTTTGTTCTACTACCATAAACTTTACTATAAACGTTTTTGACGCCTGAAAGTTCTAAAATAGCTCTAACTGGGCCACCAGCGATAATTCCAGTTCCTTCTGGAGCTGGTTTTAAGAAGACTGTTGTAGCACCGAATTTACCGATAATTTCATGAGGAATTGTACCACCATCAACGATTGTGACTGTAGCTAAATTTCTCTTTGCTTTATCGACACTCTTTTTGATTGCATCTGGGACTTCGCCGCTTTTTCCAGTAGCGAATCCGAATTTGCCTTTACCGTTTCCGATAACAACAAGAGCTGAGAATTTCATACGTTTACCACCTTTAACAACTTTGGTGACACGGTTGATTGCAACAACTCTTTCGTCGAATTCTTTTACGATTTCTTTTCTTGGAGCTCTAGTAAAATTCTTTTTACCTCTGGAGAATTTCTTACCTTGAGGAGCTTTCTTTTCTTCAGCTACCTTTGTTTCAGTAGCTTGGATTTCTTTCTTTTCTTCTGCCATAAGTTTCTCCTTAGAATTTTAAGCCGTTTTCACGAGCGCTTTCAGCTAAAGCTTTGACTCTACCATGATAGACGTATCCACCTCTATCATAAACGACTGTTTCGATATTGTTAGCAAGACATTTTTTAGCGATGTCAGCACCGACAAGTTTAGCACCTTCGATGTTGTTTCCATTTGTTAAGTGGAGTTGTTCGCTTGAACTTGAAACTAATGTAATGCCTTTTGTATCATCGATAACTTGAACTTCGATGTTCTTGTTTGATCTATAGACACAGAGTCTTGGGCAAGTAGAAGTACCGCTAATCTTTTTACGAACTCTAATGTGTTTTCTTAATCTAATTTGATTTCTATCACTATTTTTAATCATAAATTTAGCCTCCTATTACTTCTTACCTGCACGTTTTCCTTCTTTACGTAAGATGTGTTCATCAACGTAACGGATACCTTTACCTAAGTATGGTTCTGGTCTACGTGTTTCTCTAATTAAGGCAGCTGTTTGACCGACTGCGAATTTATCGCTTCCTGAAACTTCGATGAGTCCGTTTGAATCTTTTGTTTTACCATCGATTACTTTAATTGTAACTCCTGGAAGAGGTGCGATTGTGATTGGGTGGCTATAGCCAACATGTAAAACAATGTTTCCACCTTTTAATTCAGCTCTATATCCGATACCAACGATTGCTAATTTTTTAACAAATCCATCGTGGCATCCGATACATGCGTTATTAATTAAAGCTCTGATTGTTCCGTGCATAGCTTTAGTTTGTTTTTCTTCGTTAGCTCTAGTAACTTTTAAGATACCTTCACTAAGTTCAACTCCGATTAATGCAGGGTTAAATGAGATTTTATCTTCTCCCATTTTACCTTTAATATCAACGAAGTCTGGACCGACTGTTACATTTAAGCCTTCTGGAATATGAATGAGTTTATTACCAATACGTGACATAACTTCTCCTCCTATTACCAAACGAAGCAGATAACTTCACCGCCAACATTAGCTGTTCTACAGCCTTTGTCTGTGAGAAGTCCTTTACTTGTAGAAATGATTGCAATACCTAATCCTTTTAAAACGAATGGGATGTGTTTGCTATCAGCTGTAACTCTTAAACCTGGTTTTGAGATTCTCTTTAATCCTGAGATAACTTTTTCACCGTTAGGTCCATATTTTAAGACGATGTCGAGTTTTTTGTGTCCGTCTTTATCTTTATTTTCTTTGAATGAAGTAATGAAGCCTTCATCTAAGAGAATTTTTGCGATACCAACCTTCATTTTACTTGAAGGCATAGAAACTTTTTCATGATGTAAAGCATTAGCGTTTCTAATTCTTGTAAGCATATCTGCTATTGGATCTTGATGCATTATTCTATTCCTCCTTTAAATTACCATGAAGATTTTTTCATGCCTGGAATCTCACCTTTATAAGCGAGTTCTCTTAAGCAAATTCTGCAAAGACCAAATTTTGAGTAGACAGAATGAGGTCTTCCACATCTTGTACAACGTGTATATTCTCTGACTTTAAATTTTTGTGGTCTTGATTGCTTGACCTTTAAACTTGTTTTAGCCATTGTCTCTCTCCTTATTTAGCGAATGGCATGCCTAATTCTTTTAATAAAGCATGTGCTTCTTCATCAGTCTTTGCTGTAGTAACGATAACAATGTCCATACCTCTAACTTTTTGGACTTTATCGTAATCGATTTCAGGGAAAATTAATTGTTCTTTAACACCTAAAGTATAATTTCCTCTTCCGTCGAAAGCATTTTTATTAACACCACGGAAGTCTCTAACTCTTGGGAGCGAGATTGAAACTAACTTATCGAAGAATTCATACATTCTAATTCCTCTTAAAGTTACTTTACATCCGATTGGTTCACCTTCTCTTAATTTGAAGGTTGCGATACTCTTTTTAGCTTTAGTAACGACTGGTTTTTGACCAGTAATTAAAGCGAGTTCTTCGACAGCTTCTTCAAGTCTTTTCTTGTCTTGAGTTGCATCACCAACACCGATATTAATAACAATCTTATCTAAATGTGGTACAGCCATAGGGCTTGTGTAACCAAATTGTTTCATTAAGTTTGCTTTGATTTCGTTGTTGTAAGCGTCTAATAAACGAGTGTGTCTTGCAGGAGCTTTATGTCCTTTAGAAGTTGCAGCTGTTGTTGCTGTAGCTGTAGTTTTCTTTGTTTCTGCCATAACCTTTCTCCTTATTTGACTTCCTTGTTAGTCTTTTTAATGACTCTAATTTTGTTTCCGTCCTTGTCGAATTTGTAACCAAGTCTTGAACCTGTTTTACTTTTTTCGTCATAGAACATTACTTTAGAAGCATCAATTGGAGCATAGATTTCTTGAATGCTTCCTTCTGGATTTGATTGAGTTGGTTTAACGTGTTTTTTACGAACGTTAACACCTTCAACGATAACTTTATTTTCTCTTGGTAAAGCTTTTTGAATGATGCCAACTTTGTTTTTATCTTTTCCAGAGATAACGATTACTTTATCACCACTTTTAAGTTTCATTTCATCTACCTCCTTATAAAACTTCTGGTGCTAAGGAAACAATTTTCATGAATCCTTCACCTTTTTCACGAAGTTCTCTAGCGACTGGTCCGAAGACACGAGTTCCGACTGGTGTCTTATCTTCATTGATAATAACGCATGCGTTGTCATCAAATTTGATTGTTGAACCATCTCTTCTTTCTAATGGATAAGCAGTTCTAACGATAACTGCTTTGACGACGTCGCCTTTTTTAACTTTTGCGTTTGGGATAGCATCTTTAACAGCACATTGGACGATATCGCCAACTGTAGCTGTCTTTCTGCGTGTTCCGCCATAAATTCTGAAGATTCTTACAGAACGAGCACCACTATTATCTGCTACAACTAAATTTGTTTCTACTTGTACCATAATTATTTAGCCTCCTCTTCTTCATGTAAGACTTCTTTTAATTCAGCACTTTCTTCGATCTTAACATCTTCGTAAGCTTTTTTGACAACGCTGACGAGTTTGAATCTCTTTAAAGCACTCATTGGTCTGCATTCTTCAATAGTAACAATGTCACCGATATGAGCTAAGTTAGCTTCATCGTGAGCATAGTATTTATTTCTGAATTGAACTCTCTTTTTATATTTTGGATGGTTTCTATAACCTTCAACTAAAACGACGATTGTTTTAGCACTTTTGTCTCCGACGACTGTTCCAGTAATTCTCTTTTTGCGATCCATGATTACTTACCTTCTTTAACCATTCCGAGTTCTCTTTCTTTTAAGACAGTTAAGACACGAGCAATGTCTTTACGAACTCTTCTAATTTCTAAGTTGTTTTCGAGACTACCAACTGCTTTTTTTCTCTTTAAGTTGAATAACTCTTCTTTTAAGGAGTAAATTTGATTATTTAATTCTTCAGTAGATAATTCTCTTACATCTTTAATCTTCATAAACTATTTAGCCTCCTTACTTTTTTTAATAATACGTGTTTGAAGTGGAAGTTTATAACTAGCTTGGTGTAATGCTTCAACAGCGACTTCTTCGCTAACTCCACCGATTTCAAACATAACTCTATTCTTTTTAACAACTGCAACCCAGTATTCTGGACTACCTTTACCAGAACCCATACGAACTTCAGCTGGTTTCTTAGTTTTTGCTAAATGAGGGAAGATTCTGATATAAATTTTACCTTCACGTTTTGTGTATCTTGATAAAACGATACGGCATGCTTCGATTTGTCTATCGCTGACCCAGTTACCTGTGACTGCTTGAAGAGCATATTCTCCGAAAGCAATAGTGTTACCAGCTTTTGATAAACCTTCATATCTAATGATATGTGGACGTCTATATTTAACTCTCTTTGGTTGTAACATAACTATTCTCCTTTCTTAGAATTTCTTGATGGTGCTTCTTGTGTATCTGGTTTTAATGAGAAATCTTTTGTACCACGGCAAATCCAAACTTTAACGCCTAATTTACCATAAGTTGTCATAGCTTCTCTCCAGCTATAGTCGATATCACTAGCTAATGTGTTAATAGCCATAGTTCCATCTTTATACCATTCACTACGAGCAATATCAGCGCCTGCAAGTCTTCCGCTAACTTCAGTTTTAATACCTTTAGCGCCTGCTTTTCTACATTGTGAAATTGCTTTCTTTTGAACAATTCTGAAGCTTGCACGTGCTTCAAGTTGAGCGCAAATTTGATCAGCAACGATTCTTGCATCTAAATTTGGAGCTTTAACTTCAACAACGTCGATTTTAACTGTGCATTTGAGCATTTTTGTTAATGCTTCTGTTAATTTGTTGATATTTTCACCTTTTTGTCCGATGACTGTTCCTGGTTTACCAACAAAGATAATTACTTTAACAAAGAATCCTTTATCGTTTTTCTTTCTTTCGATTTCGATGTGTGAAAGTTGAGCATCTCTACCAACTTTTGTTTCTAAGAATTCTCTGATTTTGATGTCTTCAGCTAAGAAATTTGCATAATCTTTATCGGAAGCATACCATCTTGAGTTCCAGTTCTTTGTTAAACCGATTCTCATTCCTACTGGATTAACTTTTTGACCCATTCTCGATTACCTCTCTTAGTTTCTTTCTTTAACTGTAATGTAAATATTACAGAATCTCTTGACTAATCCGCTAGCGCTTCCTTTAGCTCTTGGAAGGTATCTTCTCATTTTAATACTATCGCTTGCTTGGATTGATGCAATGTATAACTTATCAGCATTCATGTTGAAGTTATTTGTTGCGTTAGCAACAGCGCTTCTAATTAATTTGCTAACAGGTGTACATGCTCTATGATTAACATTGAATAAAATTTCAAGTGCTTCATCACAATCTTTACCTCTAACTAAATCAATAACTAATCTAGCTTTACGAGGTGTACATTTTACGCTAATTGCTTTTGCGTGAGCTTCAGTGACAACTGGTTTAGTTTCAACAACTTCAACTTTCTTAGCTTGTTTAGTTGTTTCTTTTTTAGCTGTTGTTTTCTTTGCTGTTGTCTTTTTAGTTGTTTTCTTTGTTTCTGTAGCTGTTTCTTCAGTTTTTGCTGCTTTTTTAGCAGTGGTCTTTTTAGGAGCACTGGTTTTAGTAGCAGTCTTTTTAGCTACTTTTTTAGTTTCGGTTGTTTCACCTTCTACTTTTTTAGTAGTTTTCTTTGTTTCTGCCATAATTCCTCTCCTTATTTAACACCAGCAGCTTTCTTAGCAGCTGCCTTATCTTCAGCGTTATTACCGAAGTGTCCTTTATATGTTCTTGTTGGAGCAAATTCTCCGAGTTTGTGTCCGACCATATCTTCTGTTACATAAACTGTAATGAATGTATGTCCGTTATAAACAGCGAAAGTATGTTCGACGAAATCTGGGAAAATTGTACTTCTTCTTGACCAAGTTTTGATAACTGCTTTTTTGTTAGCTTCGTTTAAAGCTTGAACTTTTTTCATTAAGCTTTCATCGACGAATGGTCCCTTTTTTAAACTACGTGCCATTTTCTAACTCCTTTCACTATTTATCGTTGATTCTTCTAATAATTAATTTAGAAGAAGCTTTCTTTGTTTTTCTTGTCTTGACGCCAAGAGCACGTTTACCCCATGGTGTACGTGGAGCATCTCTACCGACAGGACATTTACCTTCACCACCACCGTGTGGGTGATCTGGTGGGTTCATAGCACTACCTCTAACTGTAGGTCTAATACCTAACCATCTATTTTTACCTGCTTTACCAAAGTTAAGTAAGCTGTAATCTTCGTTTCCAACAACACCAATTGTTGCTTTACATTCTCCTAAGACTTTACGTGTTTCACCACTTTGTAATCTTAAGATAACGTATTTTCCTTCTTTACCAAGGATTTGAGCTGAACAACCAGCACTTCTACAAAGTTGTCCACCTTTCTTAGGTTTTAATTCAATATTGTGAATTAATGTACCTTCAGGAATATTCTTTAATAAACATGCGTTACCAACAAGAATATCAGTTGTATCGCCTGAAACAATTTTAGCTCCGACTTTAAGTCCTTTAGGTTGGATAATGTAACGTTTTTCACCATCTAAGTAAGCGATTAAAGCGATAAATGCGTTTCTGTTTGGATCGTATTCAATTGCTTGAACCTTTCCAACTACTCCATCCTTATTTCTCTTGAAATCGATAATTCTGTATTTTCTCTTGTTTCCTCCACCAATGTGTCTAGTTGTGATAACACCTTGTTGGTTTCTACCACCAGACTTTTTGAGAGTGACGAGTAAACTTTTTTCAGGAGTAGTTTTTGTAATCTCTTCAAAACTTAATGTTGTCATTGCACGTCTTGAAGGAGTATATGGTTTATAATTCTTAATAGACATTTTTGTTCTCCTATAATTAAGTTTAGCGACTATTCAGCAAAGATATTGATTGTTTCGCCTTCTTTAATTGTGACGATTGCTTTTTTGAATCCGCTAATTGTTCCTTTATATCTTGAACCACGTGTTGTAGTTTTACTTGGAACGTTTACTGTGTTGACTTCTGTAACTGTAACGCCATAAATTCTTTTAATAGCGTTTCTAATTTGAACTTTGTTAGCTCCTTTTTTAACGATAAATGTGAATTTATTGTTTTCTGAAGTAGCTGTTGTACTTTTTTCAGTGATAAGTGGTTCAACGATGACTTCGAAATCACTGATTGTTGCTTTATTTGTTTTAACTTCAGGAGTTAAAGCAACTTCTTTCTTGTTAGCCATTACTTAGTTTCCTCCTTGTTACCACCTAATGAAGTTTCAATTCTCTTGATATCTTCTTTTGTGATAATAACTTTTGTGTTGTTGAGAAGATCGTAAACTGAGATATTTCCAACACATCTTAATGTAACGCTTGAAACGTTATTAGCTGCTTGAAGAATTAATGGATCTTCTGTAACGATGAGTGTTTTAACATCGCTTGCTTTGAAAGTATTTAATAAAGAAATAATTTCTTTTGTTTTTCCTGAAACTTTTAATTCATCTAAAACGATTAAATCTTTCTTAGTTTTTAAGCTGTATGCGCTCTTTAATGCAAGTGCATGAGCTTTCTTGTTTTGCTTAATTTTGAAGTTTTGTTCACCTGTTGGTCCAAAGACTGTACCGCCTCCGACCCAGATTGGTGATCTTGTTGAACCAGCTCTAGCTCTTCCGGTTCCTTTTTGTCTAAATGGTTTTTTACCACCGCCAGAAACTTCGAATCTCTTCTTTGTTTTAGCAGTTGCTTGTCTTGCGTTAGCTTGTGAAGTTAAGACTGCATCGAACATAACTTGGTTGTTAGCTTCGACACCGAATACATCTTTACTTAAACTAACTGAGCTAACTTCTGAACCATCTTGGGAATAGACTTTAACTTTTAAATTTGCCATGTTGTTCTCCCTTCCTATTCAGCTTTTGCTTCAGTAGCGCTTCTATCGATGACTGGTTTGACAACAGTTCTTTGAAGTGATGCTTTGACAGCGCTTCTAATTTTAACAATTGATTTCTTTGGTCCTGGAACTCCGCCTCTAATTAAGATGTAGTTCTTTTCTGCATCAACCTTAACAATAATTTGATTTAAGACTGTTGCACTTTGGTTTCCCATGTGTCCTGACATATGTTTGCCTGGGATGACACGGTTAACTGTTAAACCGTTATTAGCGAATGAACCAGCTTGTCTATGATATCCTGAACCATGTCCTCTAGGACCAACTTTTTGACCCCATCTCTTGATGACACCAGCATATCCTCTACCTTTGCTTGTTCCGATGACGTCAATGACATCACCTTCTTTAAATAAGTCAGCTTTGATTTCAGCACCGACTTCGAATCCGTAAACTTCATCGCCTTTTAATTCATATAAGAATTGTTTAGGTGTGACGTTTGCTTTAGCGAAGATACCTTTTTCACATTTGTTTAATAATCTTTCTTTTTTATCTTCGTAACCGATTTGGATTGATTCGTATCCGTCGTGTTCTTTTGTCTTCTTTAATGTGACAACGTTTGGTAAGACTTCGACGACTGTGACAGCATACATTGTTCCATCTTCAGCGTAGACTTGAGTCATTCCCATTTTTCTACCGATGATTTCTTTCATTCGTCTTGTCCTCCTTATAACTTGATATCAATGTCAACACCACTTGGGAGATCCAATCTTCTTAATGCGTCGATTGTATCACTATTTGGATTGATGATATCGATGATTCTCTTATGAGTTCTGATTTCGAATTGTTCACGAGCATCTTTATATTTGTGAACAGCTCTTAAGATTGTGTATACTTGTTTTTCCGTTGGTAATGGGATAGGTCCTACTACACGAGCACCTGTTTTAGTAATTGCATTTACAATTTTGCTAACGCTCATATCGAGTACTTTATGATCGTAAGCTTGTAAACGAACTCTAATTTTTTTAGTCTTTGCCATGAATTCGCTCCTTTCATAAACTAACCTGTGACTTGCTCAATGCGAATTCCCGAACGGCCATCATGACAACGTTTATGGGCGTGTCCGCAACCTCGCACATCATCGCTTTTCACAAGCCTTAAAATAATACTATATATAGATATAGGTGTCAACACTTTTTGCTCATTTTTTTAAACTTTTTTAAAATTATAAAAAGTATCGATGTAATCGAGCTTTTTTGATTTTTTTATAATAAATTTTGTAACTTTCTAAAAAACTTTTAAAGAAATTTTCCTAATGTTAAAAAATGTCAAACATGCCAAGTTAATACTTTTTTTCATTCATTCTTTTAACAAAAAGAAGCAAAAAATTAGGTATTGTAACTCATTTTTTGGATACAAATTTAATAAAATAAATAGCACTACTTTTTCAAGTAATGCTATTTTAATTAGAAAATTGATATTTAATAGATGCTAAATTCACATCCACAATAGTTTTGACGATAAACATCACACTCTTTTGATATCAATACACCGATATCTTGGCCATTATTCTTCTTAAAATCAGTAAAGATATATTTGAGTCCAGGATACTTAGTTTCAAGTTCTTTTCCTAATTTATTTATATAATTAACATTCTTGTTTCTAGAAACCGTCATAACTGTTGTTACAAATTTAAATTCATTTACTTTTGCGTACTCAAAAGCTCTTGTCATTCTTTTTTTGATACACTTTTCACATCTAGTTCCACCTTCTTTCATATCTTTATATGGAGCAAGAATAGGAACAAATTCTTCGTGATTATAAGAATCTAAAACTAACTTAATGTTTGAATGCAACTTATCGTTAATAAACTCAACATATTTTTTAAGAGCATCAAATCTTTTATTAAACTCTTCTTCAGGATAGATGTTTGAATTTGAATAAAAAATAGTTACATCAAATAAACCACTTAAAAATACTAAAGGATAACAAGAACAAGCTCCACAGCATACGTGAAGTAATAATTTTGGAGTTTCTTCTTTATATTCTTTTTTAATCTCGTGATACTCTTTTAAGAACTCAATATAGTAGTTTTCTTTGATTTGCATATAATGATTATAATTTTAATTATTTCTTCAATCAATAAAAGTAGATTTTTGTCTCTATCCATTCTTGCATTAAAAGATTGAATAATTTAAATACTTACGAATACATCGATATTTTGACGACATAAGATTTTATGTTTCTGAATATAAAAAACTAAGTTTTATTTGAATTTTATTTTCTCCATTACTTTCACAAGAAATAGAAAACTGATACGATTTGTTGAAAAAGTTATTTTACTATGTAAAATATAGGTAATGGAATTTCAAAATTATTTAATTTATGGTTATGTAGCGCTTTTTATAGCGGTACTTTTTGTTTTTATCCTTTTTTCTTATTACATTTCTTATTTTATCGCTTCTAAAAAGAAAGACCGTAAACTAAAAGAAGCTTCAATTAATTACAAATATGTCGTTTTAATTCCAGCTAGAAATGAATGCAAAGTCATTAATCATATTTTTAAATCACTTAAAGATCAAACTTATCCTAAAGATTTATTTAAAGTTTTCGTTATTACTGAAAGAGAAAATGATAAAAGTAATGAATTAGCTTTAAAATACGGTTTTAATTACATTGTAAGAAAAGACTTAGAAAACAAAAGAACAAAAGGTTACGCCTTAAAAGAAGGCTATGATTATTTAAAAGCTAATAATATCGAATTCGATTCAATCATCATTTTTGATGCTGATAACCGAATCGATAAAGATTATATTTACGAATTAAATAAATTAAAAAACGAAGGACATCAAATCGGAGTTGGTAAACGTTTATCAACAAACGTTAACACAAGCTTTATCTCAGCTTCTAGTTCACTTCTATTCGCTTTCCAAAGCGAATTTACTAATAAAGCTAGAACTACTTTATTTAATAAATTTGCTATTAGTGGGACTGGCTATTATATTGATAAAAAGATTATTGAGGACGCAAACGGATGGAACTTTTTAGGTCTAACCGAAGATGTCGAATTAACTCGTTACGCTTATAAAACTGGCATCGATATGGGATATAATCCAAATGCTATATTTTATGACGAGCAACCAACCGACTTAATTACAATGCATAAACAACACGTTAGATGGATTTGGGGTTACTTTAATAAAGAATCTTTTGAATTTTATAAACAAGCAACAAAAAAATATTCAAAAGTCCCATTTTTAGCCCGTTTTGAATACGCATTAGCTATGGGGTTATGTATTGGAGTTGAATTCGTATTTATGATCCATTTAATTTATGGATTTATTATGAGCATGATTGCTTATAGTCAAGGCGCACTATATTTTGGCAATTTATTCTTAGGATTATTCTTCTTAGATATATTCTTAATGTTCTTAATTTGCTCAATTATAAATGATGTTGAATTATTAATTATAAGAAAGAAATTTACATGTAGTAAAAAAGCTAAATTTTATATTTGCACAACTGGTTTTATTTTCTGGAGTGATTTTTTATGGGCGCTGCTTGATGGCTTAATTCATCCTTCAAAAAGAAAAACTTGGGAAAAGATAAGTCATAAAGGGCAGCTTGATAACACTAGCGAAGAATAAATTAGTGTTTTAGTTACTATTAATTAAATATACTTTTATATAAATCGTAATCACTTTTACTTGATAGATTAGCGTAAAAATCTAATCTATTTTTATTTTCATCTAGGTATTTGCCATTACTTGCAAATAAATTCGAATGAACTTGAAGATAATAATCTGATTGTGATATAAAGTCTACTTGAAGTTCATTTAGATCTAGAGTCATTGCATCTTCTATAATAAAAACTTTCTTTGAATCAGTGTATTGATACTTTAAAGCTTTTCCTAAAGCGTTTGCATCTTTTCCTTCAGTATAAAAATACTGTGCTTTATTTAAAATAGTCTCGATTATATCGACGATTTCTTCATTTGTTTTATTTAAAGGAACTTCTTCACTCGAATAAGAATATTCCATTCCTTTAATAACAGTTAATCCTTCATTAAAATTATTAAATTTTAATGATAACGATTTAAAATCTCGTCCAAGTTTTGTGCTTTGACATGAGCTTAGCATTAATAAAATTGTGCTAAAAAATGTTGCTATTTTTTTCATAATCATACCTCATTATTTGTGAATAAAATAAAATTGTCTTAATTCATTTACATTAAAAGCAACTTCAGACATCTTATTATTATATACATGCTTAGTAATAATAAATTTATCAGTTTTTACGCCATTAAATATGTCTTTATATCCAATACCTAAAACCGAGCGCCTTGGAAAAATGCTTATTGGAACAGGTAAGGCGCAGTTATAAATAGATTCGACGAATTGAAAATGCGATTTAGATACTTCATAGCGATATTTCCTAAACTATGATCAAAAAAATAATTATCGTACCAGGTTGAAATATTAGTTCTACTTGTACCCGTATTAGTAGTATTGAAATAGTTATCTCCAAGATGTCTAATAAACATATCTACTTTACTTTTATCATCTGTGTGTCTAATAGGTAAATTTAGGTTATATTTAACTTTTTTAATTAATTTCATAATACAAATAAACTGATTTTATGTCAATTAGTAGTACAAAATATCATAATTTGTAATATAAACTCTTTTATTTAACAAAAAAGAGAGCGTGACCATTAAAAGCCACAAACTCTCATTTTTCATTCTAGATATCTAATCGTTAGTTTTAGTTAATTTATATATCAAGTTTTAAATCTTCAATTGAGTAAAGATGAAATACATCTCTACATAAATAATCAAATATGTAAGTTAAGATAATAGAACCTAATAATTGGACCACAAAGATACTTACATAAATCTCATAACTTGTTGGATCCATTGTATCAAACATCGCAAGTTGTCCAACAAGTCCACAACTTCCCATACCAGCTCCTGCTGTTGAACAAGTTGTCCCAAGCAAGCAAACTCCTATAGGTCCTAAAACTAAACTTGAAAGAATTGTTGGAATCCAAATAGATGGCTTTTTAATAATATTTGGCCAATATAACATTGAGGTTCCTATTCCTACTGAAATAGTTTTACCAATACTATTTTTCGCTCTAAAAGATTGAGTGGCAAAGCCAATCATTTGTGCTGTACATCCTATAACTGCAGCTCCAGCCGCTAAAGGTGCTACTTCAGCAATTCCAATTGCTACACAAACTGCAACACTAGAAATCGGCATCGTTAATACCATTCCAATTACAACACTTATAATAATCGACATAACTTCAGGAATTAAAGGCATCGAAACTTCAACAAGTTTTTGAATACCAAAGATTATGTAATAACTTGGATAAAGCAAAATAACTGATAAAAGTGTTCCACTAACTATATAAAATAAAGGTACAAGTAAAATATCTACAGGCGTTTTTTTCCTTAAAATATATTTACTAATTAAAATTGTTGCGACAACAACTAAATAAATCAATAAAGGGTTTTTGCCTGCTACAGAAGGATTAAATGTTGGAATAGGATTATCATAAGCTTTTAAATTAGCTAAACTAGCAACTCCTCCAACAACCATGCTTGATACAAGTTCAAGAATGCTTAATTCTTTTTTAATAGAATATGCAACTCCTAATCCGATACCAACACCCATTAGTCCCATAATCATTAAAGATATGTTAATGCCAGTTTCCCATCCGCTTCCGAAACTACAAAGTTGCTTTAAAATTGATCCGATGATCAATGTTGCAAATAATCCCATCGCCATACCAGACGACGTCTTAATAATAAAATCAATAACTTTTTTCATAGTACCGAATTGTAGCATTTATTAACATTTAATAATACCTTTGATTTTTCTAAAAAACTTGCTACAAGCAAAAACCTTGCAATTTAAAGGTTTTTTCAAATTTTAAGTACTATTTTCTTACTATTTTTCTACTATAAAACTACTTATTGTTATATTAGGGTCTAATTATAAAAATTTTGAGAGATATAAAAATGATTAATATATATGTTCTTCCACTTCCACTTCTAAGTATATTTTTCCTCTTTGCTTTATAAAAAAAATAGATTCCATATCACTATGAAATCTATTTATAAATAAACATTGAGTCGCCGTAACTGAAGAATTTATATTTATAATCAACAGCATGCTTATAACATTCTAATGTAAATTCTCTTCCCATAAATGCACTAACAAGCATAACAAGTGTTGATTTAGGCAAATGGAAATTTGTTATTAGGCAATCGATTGCTTTATATTCATAACCTGGAGAAATGAAGATACTAGTAGCGCTTTTTTCTGCTTCAAATTTATTAAATTTATTGAAGTTGCTTTCTAAAGTTCTAACTGCAGTTGTACCAACAGCAATAATTCTTCTTCCTTCTCTTTTTGCTTCATTAAGTTTAGTTGCTACTTCACTAGTAATTTCATAAGTTTCACTATGCATTACGTGGTCATTTGTATCTTGAACTTTAACAGGTCTAAATGTACCTAAGCCGATATTCAAAGTAATATCTAATACTTCAATTCCTTTTTGTTCAATTTTTGAAAGTAATTCATTAGTAAAATGAAATCCGGCAGTAGGAGCTGCAGCACTTCCACTAACTTTAGCATAAACTGTTTGGTAATCACTTTTATCATCTTCATTACATTCTTTATGAATATAAGGAGGTAATGGCATTAAGCCTATTTTATCGAGTTCTTCTAAGAAAATGCCTTTGTAATCAAACTTAATGTGTCTTATTCCTTCATCAAAAACGCCTAAGCAAGTTCCAATTAAAATATCATCTTTAAAATGAATTTTAGTTCCAACTTTAATAGCTTTAGCATTTCCACACAAACATTCCCAAGTGTCATTTCCTAAATCTTTTAATAATAATACTTCTACATGTGCTCCAGTTTGGTCTTTTGTTCCAAATAATCTTGCTGGAATAACTTTAGTATTATTTCTAACTAAAACATCTCCTGGTTTTAAATAATCAATAATATCTTTAAAAATTTTATCTTCGTAAGTTTTAGTTTCTTTATTAACAGCTAATAACTTGCATTCATCTCTAACCTTACTTGGTTCTTGAGCAATTAACTCTTCTGGTAAATAATAATCAAATAATGAAATGTCCATATCTTTTTTCTTCCTAATTGATTAATTATATATAAAAACACATATAATTACACCTACTTTAATTTCATATCAAATAAAACAAAATGCACATTCAAGTCAATTTTAACTATCATGTGCATTTAATTAAAATTTAAATTCTTTCGATTACATCGAGTATTTTAATAAATGGACAATGTGCCATATGTATAGTCTATTTTATAGTTATTAATAACATTATCACCTGAGGAATTGACGATTTTTGTTACGACACAAATATTATCACAACTTGTACCATAATCTTTAACCCAAGTAAACCATCTAACATATTGAGACAAAATTTGATCACCTTCAGCTAATGAATAACTACTATAACTTAAATCTTCAAAAGAACCTGTTAGCTTAGTTCCATCATAAGATTTTGATTTACTAGCCGTATAAATATTCAAATAAGATTTATCAATAGTTAATGTACCATACTTAATTTTTAAGAAGTTAGAATATTCTCTAGTAACATCTTTGTTGCTTCTAGTATCAATTACTTTGAATCTTAATTTATTATAAACTGGATTTTTAGTGTAATTTTTAATACTAGGCGCCGATGATACAACAAGTTTATCATAAGAAAGTAAATTACCATCTGCTATATAATAACTCTCTTCTTTGTGCCGTTTTCCATCATATGTCCAACTGCCTGAAAGTGTATTAATTCTAACAATTTGTGTTACTGGGTCACGTTTGAACTCTTCTGGTTCTTCTGGCTTTTGAGGTTCTTCTGGTTTCTCTGGTTTTTGAGGCTTTTCAGGGTCTTGAGGTTTCTCAGGTACTTGAGGAGTTTCTGGCTTTTGAGGATTCTCTGGTTCTTGAGGAGTTTCAGGTTTTACACTATCAATTTCTGGTTCTGGAAGAATATAATCTTTTCCTGTTTTTCTAAAAGGATCAATACTAACGAAAGCTTTAAATTTAGAACTATAAACTTCAACCCATGAATTTTTAATAGCATCATTCGTAAATGAACTATTATAAACTCCTTTATCATTTTTTAATGAATTATCGACATATCCTGTTGCAATACGAGCAGGAATTCCAAGCGACCTTAACATTTTTACTGTTGATAAAGCATAAATAAATTCGTTACTTCTTTTATCTCCAAATAAGAAATTTTCAACAAAATCAACATTTTCAGGTCCAGCATAACTAATATCTATAGTATGATATTTTGTTATATATCTAGCGATGTTATAAATAGTCATATATTCAGTTTCACCGACTAAATTATATTTATCAACTTCAGCTAATATTTTCTCTTTAAGTAATTCTTCAACACCTAAATATTTTTGTTTTACATAATCTTCATAAAGACTATAGCCTTTATTTCTTTCTTCGATTAAATTAATGTCTAAATCATCTTCGCCATCAATTAAATAATCATATGGATTGAAGTAAAATTCTGGTGTTTCTTTATTGGATAAAACGATAAATGTATCAAATAATTGTTCATCATCAAACTTTTGTACGTATTGAGGAATTAAGTCTCTTCCGAAAAATAACGTAGAATTTACATTGATTTTATACCAATTTGTTGTATTTAATAAATTCGAGATGTATAAATTTGGATTAACATCACCACTTTGAATTGGATAATTTGGTGCTTTAGTTGGAGCTGTTCCAGTGCTATCTAAATATGTATTTTGTTTAAAATAAATTGGCCCTTTATAAGTTGAAGTATAACTATACTTATTAATTTCAGGAGGTATTTGAGGATTATTAGAACCTCCTTGTCCTTCTTCATTAGGAGTTTCTGGATCAATTGGATTAGATGGAACATTAGGTTTTTGTTCGCCACCTTGATTATTATCTCCTTCTGCAGGTCTAATTGGCATATTTGGCTTATTTTCTTCTTCTATATTGATTCCTGGAGTGGATGAACTTCCGCCTCCATCAAGAGAATTATCATTTTCATCGAAAACTACAATCATTCCATATTGCATTTCAATATTAAATTTATCAGTAACATCTTCTTCTTTTTCATTTAAGACAATCATATTAAGAATATTACTATACCTTCCAGGTTTATTAACTCTAGTGTAATCTTCTTTATAATTAACTTTATGTCCAGCTGGTAAAACTGGATCTTCAACAAAAGAGAACGAAGGAGCAGAATATTCTTTTCCTTCTTGGTAAATATAGAATTTACTATCGGTTTTAATTTTTAAAGAACCTTTCGTAACAGTAACTTTTCCATATTTAAAAGTAATATCGTAATTTGAAGTGACATCAATACCATTAGAATCATTAATTTTAACTTCTAATTCATTGTTACAGCTTCCATCAATTTCAATGCCGACATAAACTTTAGGAATAATATTAATATAATGTCCAGTAGGCAAAGTTCCGCCAACTAATGTAGCTGCATCATAATTCATGACTGTATAATCGCCATTATAAGGAACTTCAATATCTGCTGTTGCAATTACAATTGGTCTTTTATTGATAGTTATAGTTCCTTTAGTAACTGTAATATCATAATTTGACGAAACTTGATTATTTGCTCCATCAACTACACTAAAAGCTAAATTATTTTCATAACTTCCAACATCAATCATTGTCGTAGGATTAATTTTTTCAGCTTTAAGTTGATGTCCGTCAATTAATGTACCACTTGTTAAAATAAATTCGTTATTTTCATGAGCGGTTCCATCATAAACAAATGTTCCATCGCCTACTTTAACTGAAATTGGAGCTGGATTAATTGTTAAATTACCACCAATAAAATCAATTTTATAATTTGACGTAACATCATTTCCATCTGCATCAATAACTTTATATGTTTTTGGTCTATAAATTTCTTTACAAGCATTTACATATTGATTAAATTCAAGTTCAAGTTTATGACCACTAATTAAAGTGCCTTCACTAAAAGTGTATTCACCTAAATTTGTAAATTTTCCATCATATGTTTTTGTTACATCAGGTAAAGCAACTGTAAGTTCTCTTTTATCAATTGTTAATGAATGTTCAACAAATTTGTAATTATATAATAAAGAAACATTTCCTTCTTGGAGATTATTAAATTCTAAATCGATATCGTTATCATTAATTATTCCAGCGTTAGTAATAGAATCACTTTTTGTGACAGCAATTGAATCTTTATAAGCTAAACTTCCTTCAACAATGTCTTCACATTTTTCAACAGTAAGTGGCTTGCCATCGTATGTTTTTTTAAGTGAAGCTTTTAAAGAAATTGAACGAGGTGACAATTTAACATCAATTGGAGTTAAATCAACATCATAGCAAGAAGTAATATCTTCATTTAATTCATTACCGAATTTAAAACTATTTTCATTAATCACTACTTTAGGTGAATTAACAAAATCAACGACTTCATATTCTTCAAATTTAAGTTCATCACCTTCTTTTAATTTGAATTTAAAAGAAATTGGTTCGCCATAAGTGTAACTTTCTTCAATGATTGGTTTAATTTTTCTAGGTTTTATTGAAAATAAAGATGGTTCTCCATAAATTGGTGAGCCAAAAATATTGCTTGAGACCGCTCTAATTTCATAATTTCCAACTTTAGTTGGTTCAATAGTTGTCCAAGTACTATTTATATCACATTTTCTAAATTCATATTTGATATCATCAGTATTAAAAATACTTTTAGCATTATAAATTAATGAGTCGCCATATTGGCCACTTCTAATTTCAACGTTATGGTAAATAATTCCTTTGATACCTAAAAGTGCAGCTCCAGTTGCAGCTAAAAGAACACCTCCGCTAATAAGGTAGAATCTAGTTTTATAAATGAACTTATAAAAACTAATAAATGGTTTAATTTTCTTTAAATAATTATCAGTTAACATTACTTAAACTCCAAAACTCCTTCTACAATTCTAATTTCAAAATTACTCGTAATATCGACGCCACTAGCGTTAACAATTTCTAACGTCTCTAAGTCAATTGAAGCATTCATTTGTCCAACGTTTGTTAATTGACTTCCTTCAAATATAAAATCTAAATCATCAATAGTGAATGTATCGCATTCAATATAATCAATTTCAGTTTTTAAAACTTTTCCAGCTTGGAACGTTTCGGAAATCGATTTTGTATAAATCGTGATGCTAGCTTTATTAATATTCATCACTCCGAATTCTTCATCGATTGCATAGCGATAATTCTTTTCAGCAAAGTTATTATCACGAATTGAATAATTATAAACTAACTCATATTGATCGATGTCAATTCCTCCTACTGAATCATCGTAATAAAGGAAATGATTACTTTCAAGTTGATCATCACCTTCTAAAACATAAGGTAAGTTTCCATCATTAAATTTTCCATTATAAGTTACTTCTTGGTTATCGGTTTTAATTGTAATATGAGTTTTTCCAGTAAAATAATCTTCAAGTAATTTTCCACTTGAACTAATAAAATCAACTTCAACCCAACCTACACCTTTAATATAAATTTCATTCCAATAATGTTCATTGTAATTATTAAGTGCATAAGCGTTTGTATCTTCAGCAATATAAAGGAAGCCTTTAACAAGTCGTGTAGGAATTTTTAAACTTCTTAATAACATCGTAGCCATTGCTGCTACACTTTTTGCGTTACATTCTCCAGCATTATTTTTGAAAAAACCCTCTATATCATTGACTAAATCTTCATAAGAGAATTCAAGATCAGGATTAAATACAATATTCTTATCTCGGAAATAGTCAGAGATTACTCTACAAATTAAGTCTGGACTTTGTGGGATGACAGGTGAATATTCTAAGAGCGCCTCTTCAACAATTGCTTTAATGTCTCTAGGAACATCTAAGTAATGTTTCTTAGCGTAATAATAATATTTATACTCTTCTTCCTCTAATAAAGGATCTTTAATTTTATAATCAGATAATTCATCTGAATTTGAAATGTAATCGAAGTCGTAACTTGATAAATTCTTTGTTTCATTGATTGAAGCGTAATCATAATATAAATCACAATCAGTATTTACATCACCATCGCCAGAAAAATAAGTAGGTACAAGTTGATGCCTTTTACCAAATTTTTCTTTATATGTGATATCAATATTTCTAGAATTTTTACCTAAATTACTTAAAGCAATACCTGTGAAGTGATTTGGATTTGTATTATTTTCAACTTTATATTTATTTCCAGGAGCAAATTCTTTAAGATTAAAATCTCCATAGCTTTCTTCTCTTAAATAATATTTTCCTGGAGTTGATGCTTTTACTTCCATTAAGTAATTAGTTTGAGGTTTAGTCATTGAAACCGGAAGTAAAGCATCCCCTTCTTCGCCTGTATCGTTAGGATCTTCAATTTCAGGATCTACTTCTTCTTCACCAAAAGCATTCTCTAAACTACCAATTGTATAATCTAATGGAAGCCATCCATATCCATCTTTATAAATTTCAACCCAAGCATGAGCTTGAAAAGGAGTAACAATTGTAGTTTTTCCTGGTTCTCTATTTAAGAAGAAATATCCTGTTGTATATCTTGCTGGAATTCCTTTTGCTCTATAAATTAAAGTGGCCACAGAAGCGAAGTTTTGACAATTGCCCATCTTTATATTATTTAAAAATTCATAAACTGTGTCACTACTTCCAGAATAAGCTTTAAGATCATATTTAAAATCGCGTTCAAACATGTTTATAAGTTCTTTATCAAACTCTTTTAAACTTAAATTGATATCAATTCCTTCACCTGCTAAATAATTAATCATCGAATCTTTATAGAAAGGATCAGGCATTGTTAAATAATTATTATAAACAAAATCTCTATATTCTTTTTCGTAGTTACTAATAGTTTCATTTATTTTAAAACTATCGATTACATCGAGGTTTGTTTGAGGTACAAAGCCATAACTATATGTTGTATAGCTTCTTTTGTCATTCTTAGTAAATGTGAATTTTATATCATTTTCTTGATAATCATAATTGTCACAAAAATATGGAGCAAAATCAGTCTTACTATAGAAATTATTTAAATAAGTAATCTCTAAAGCCCTTCTTTCGTGATTTGATAAATAATTTGAGAAAAATTGATTAGGATTATATCCATAATTATTTGAATAAGCGTTAGCTTTTTCAAAACCTTTATAGTTATAATCTCCAAAACTTTCTCCACGAAGTAAAAATAATCCTCTTGATTCAGACTTAACTTTCATAATGGCAGTTTTATCCATTTGAGAATTAATATCTGGTCCTCCAGCAATATCTCCTAATTCAGGATTAATAAAAGCATCTGGAGGTATATTGTCTGGATCAAAGTTTTCGAAATCATCTAAATCAGGAAGTTGTGTTCCTGGAGGTAAATAATCTAAAATACTTTCGTCTATATATAATGGCTCAGGATTGAGAGTGTAACAATTTGTTGTTGATGTGTTATAAAGCTTATTTTGGCTTTCTAACGAATAAGTAAATTTATAAGAATTGCCATTCATTATTTTATTGCAATAAAAAGTTACATCATCATTATCAGCAATTCCATCACCGCTGATAGTTAATTTAGATATATCGATTGGATTTTTTCCTTCAGGGATTTCAGATTCACATCCTTCTTTAACAGATACTTCTAGTTTTCTTTTTTTAACTTTAATGATGCCAAAATCATTTTTAATGTTATAGTCTTTTTTAACATTTTGTCCATTAGCATTGATGATATCGTATTTAACTTTATTTTCGTATTTTCCAGCTTTAAAAGCTTCTGTGACTTGGTCGATAAAAAATATTCCATCTCCCATATTTAATTCGCCATTATAATAAGCGCCTTCGTTACCATGAATTTCTTGAATTTCGCCATTATAAACAAGATCAACTGAAGATGTAACAATATTAATATTTGATTTAACTAAAGCTATTTGACCGCTTGCAGCATAAGCAAAAGTAGCAGCAACACCAATTGAAGCGGCTGCAACTAATCCTAAGCTTGCATATATCCAAAATTTTGAACGCATCGAAAATACCCCTAATTAATCTTAAATTTCTCTACGTACCTAATACATTCTACCATATTTTCATTACCAAATGTTGCTTTAAGTTCTTCTAAGAAAGGTTCGATAGCACTATTTATCTTTAATGCATCTTTTCCATCAAGCTTTCTTAAAATCTTCTTTGATACAAAATCATCGAATGCTTCGATATCTTTTCCACCAGTACTAACATAAACTGGAATATATTTTTTTATTTGGTTTACCATACGATTACCGAAGTTAATCGCGAAGTATTCCTTAAGTAAAACGTTAATATCATTTATCCATTTATCAACTTTTTCATTCTCTTGATACTCATTTACCGCCATATTTGCAAGGTTTTCGAAGTTTTGATTAGAAATTCTTACTCTTCCTTGTTCTTCCCCTACAAATTTAGAAGCTTTTTTATCAAGATTAATAATCATTGCTCTATCATAAACTTTATCCGAAATCGTAAATGTTGATTCATCATTATTTGCAGTTCCAACAAAATAAACATTGTTACCAATTTTTAATCTGCCTTCTTCTAATTTCATTGGATCTTTTGGCCAGGTATCATTTGTGATTTCTAAAGTTCTTTGATCTTCATTTGGATATTCTAGAAGTGACAAGAACTCAGCGAAATAATATTCAACTCTAGCAATGTTAACTTCATCAAGGACAATAATATAAATTTGATTATCGAAATTTGAGCGATATAGTTCTTTTAATAAAGGTGTTTCATTAAATTTCTTAGTAAATTCATTAAAGTAACCAACTAAGTCACTTCTTTCCTTCCACATAGGTTGAACCGCGATAACTGTTGTTTGATTGCCTATAAAATCTTCGAAAGCAAGAGCAATACTAGTTTTACCAGTTCCTGACATGCCTTGAAGAACCATCGTTTTACTAGTAGCTAAATTACTAATAAAACTTCTAATATCTTTTTCGGTATAATATAAACCTTTTTTATAAGCGCAATAATTTCTAAAAGCTGTAGCAAAATCTTTTAAGGAAGTGACTTCATCGAATTGAACAGTTTTATCTTTTAAGACTCTGTCTAATTCTTTTAATTCGCTAAATCTTTCACTCTTCTCTTTTTTGTTTATTGGCTTTCCGCTTTTTGTTAAGTCATTATCTTCTTTTTCGAACTTGAACGTATTAGTTTTTCTATTTCTAATTGACAAATAATAACCAAACATTCCAATTGGAACTAAGCAAATTAATAAAATTGAAATATATAAAACAGGTGAAACGATTAAACTATCTCCACCAATTAAAAAAGAAGAGACAAGTAAATATGCTAAAAAGAAAAGTATGAGTACAAGTTCAATACCACAAAGAATAATAATCAATTTATTTATTTTTTTATTCTTGTTCACTTACTTTTTTCTCCTTCCTTTTCTTCTTTTTATTTTTCACTTCGTCAATTGCATTTTTCTTTTCTTGAGCTAAAATTCCTTTCTTAACTTTGGCCCATTTCTTATTAAAATATGCATCAAAAGCTTTTTTCTCTGCTTCCAAAGTATCGAAGAATTCGATACTATTTTCGTTTTCGTAAATTTCACTGTCGTTAGAAATCTCTTTTGCACGAAGACGGGCTAAGACTTCTTTATTTTTTAATTCAAGTTTAACAATATCTTTATTTAGTCCATCAATACGAGTATTTAAGGTTCCTTTTTCTGTTTCAAATTCTTTAGTGATATCGAAAATATGGTCTTCATAAGCTTTCACTTTAGCTTCATGTTCAACATTTAAATTATTGATTTCATCTTGATGCAAGACGTTAAGATTTTCAATTTCTTTAACGTGATTATCATTTAATAAAGCAATCTCAGCTTCGTATTTTTGAGTTAATTCTTCTTTTTGTTTAACTAAAGATTCTTCTAATTCTTTTACTTTATTGTCTAAAAAAATCTTTTGAGCTTCCATGTTGATGACATAGCGGTAAATAAGTTTAATATCCATTTCTTCTTTACCAATCATTTCATGGATTTTACGGATATTTTTTTCGAGTTCAAGTTCCCTTAATTCATCATTTTCTTTTTTAAGTTCTTCTTCGTAAAGTTTAAATAAATCTTTAATTTCAGCATAAGACAAGAACGTTAATAAAGTTGGAATCATTGAGAAGTAACTTAAATATTCTTTTGAAAAGTCAGTTTTCACTGTCTCAATTGGGATAATTTCAAATCCAGGTTTAGAATAATTAGTTACAAATTCATATAACTCAACTGCCTTAACAAAATTAACATCATTTTTTAAGACGTTAGTTTTTTGAATTGGAGGTCTAATTGAAGGAGTCTTACTAACTTGTTCAATTAGTTCTGTATGAAGAAGTTGATTAATGACGACCTCAATTTTTCTAATACGTTGAATTAAAATTGTATTTTTATCATTTTCTTCTAAATTTAAATCTCTAAACCTTTTATCATTAATTTCAATATTAAAACTTATGGTGTTACGAAATAAATTTACTTGATTTGATAAACTAGTTTTTGTTTCGTAAAGAGATTTTGCTTCTCTAATCTTGTCGAATCTAATTTCGACAAAACTTTTTAAATATTTCAATAAGAAAACTAAAAATTTATTTTCGTAAACTGAATAATCATCCAACTTTTGAACGACAAGAATTTGAGATGGTTCAATTTCATTATTTTCCTTGATTGTTCTGATGTTTTTACTATGCATTGCTAAATCAATGACTGATTCTCTACTTACTTTTTTAACCTTTTCAATAGGCACAGTCTCGCCATGATTTTTGATAAATTTTCTATTTTCTTGAATGCAACTAGAAATGTAAGGTAAGTATTCTTCTAATTTTAAAATCCATTCTTCTTCAATTTTAATATCATTAATCTTACCTTTGATTTCATTTTTCGCTTTCGATGAAGCGATAATTTTTTCATAAGCAGTTAAAAGTTTATCGTTACTTTTAACGATATCTTGGTAACCTTTAATCCCTTTAAACTGTGTATATCTTCTTCCTGTTCTATCCATGGTTCTTATCCGTTAATAATAAAACTTGAGACATATTCTTTAACTAAAGGTAAAGATTCTTTACCGAATTCTGTATTAATTTCATCAATAAATGGGGTGATTTCACTATTAATTTTTAAGGCATCTTTTCCTTCAAGTTTTCTTAAAATTTTACGTGTAACAAAATCATCAAACGCTTCATCTTCATTACCACCACATGCAATATATACTGGAATATATGTTTTAAGTTGGTTAACCATACGATTTCCAAAATTAATTTGGAAGTGATCGTTAATAATTCTATTGAAGATATCGATTTTTTCATCGAGTGCTTCATAATTTGTATAATCATCTTTAGCTTCTTTAATTAACTTTTCAAAATTATCATTTGAAATTTTAATTCGTTCGCATTCTTCGCCTTCAAACGATTCAGCTTTTTTATCTAAATTTAAAATCATCGCTCTATCATAAACTTTATCTGAAATAGAGAATGTTGATTCATCATTATTTGCAGTGCCTAAAAAATAGACGTTTGGTTTAATTTTAAGTCTTCCTTCATTTAATAATTTAGGATCTTTTGCCCATGAATCATTTGTGATTTCTAATGTACGTTGTTCAGGATTTGGATATTCTAAAAGTGAAAGAAATTCAGCAAAATAATATTCAATACGAGCGATATTAACTTCATCAAGGACAATAATATAGATTTGATCATCGAAATTCGCTCTATACAATTCTTTTAACAAAGGTGTTTCATTAAATTTTTTAGTAAATTCGTTAAAGTAACCAACTAAGTCACTTCTTTCTTTCCACATAGGTTGAACAGCGATAACTGTTGTTTGATTGCCTATGAAATCTTCAAAAGCAAGAGCAATACTAGTTTTACCAGTTCCTGACATACCTTGAAGAATCATGATTTTACTTGTAGCTAAGTTACTAATAAAAGCACGAATATCTTGAATTGTGTAATAAAGTTTCTTTTTTGAAGCACAATAATTTCTAAACGAATCACTGAAATCTTTTAAACTAGTTACGTAATCATAATTGATTGGTTCAGCTTTTCCTAAACTTTTATCGAGCAAGGTTAATTCGCTAAAGCGCTCAAAGTTTTTATTTTTTTGAGCATTTGTTCCGCTTGAAGCACCAGTACCATTAGCGAAAACATCCAAACTTTTTTTAGTTTTCTTTTCTCTAATTAATACGGTGTTTGTATTTTTATATTCTCTAACAATAATTAAAATTGCGATTAAACCAATGATTAAAAATAAAACAAGAGCATAAATAAAAATAGCAAGAGGGGATGTTGGTGAAATTTGATTACTTGAGTCAGGTTTAGTTGTAGTTGTATCTAGTAATAAATTAATTAGCATTAGCATTTCCTCCTTCTAAATTCTCTTGTGGTTTTTCTTCAACAAAATTTGGATCTTTTTTACCACAACCAATACATTTTCCATCCACATAAGTATGATTATTTGGATTGACTTTTATATTTACGAAATAATGAAATTTACAATATGTACATTCAACTTCTTTAACGCCTTTTGTTGAACATGTTGGTTCTTGTTTAATTTCATAATCTTTATATGAATAATCATCAATAATTTTTCCATTTTTCACCATAAAGCTATGTTTATCATGGACGCATGTGTTTTCAACTTTAACATTCGATCCAGATTTAAAATAACTTGATACGTTATTTGATGTATAAGGAGATCCTTTAAAAATGTAACCTTTTTTTACTTTTGCTCCATAAAAAGTTGAAGACGGAACGTTGAAATTACTTGGATGAACTTCTAAATAATCAATAGTTGAATTTTTAAAAGCACTATCTTGTAAAGTGATTGTTCCATCCAAAATTACTTTTCTTAAAGTCGGAATATTCGCGAAAGCTCCTTCACCGATAACTTCGTTATTTTTAAATTCGACATTTCTTAAATGCGTTCCATTAAACGCGTTAGATCCAATTTTAATATTTTTACCAAAGTCAGCATATTTAAGCCATTTACAACTTAAAAAAGCAGCGTCACCTACATAAACTTTTCCAGGAATTATAACTTCTACTATAGTTTGCTTTCCTGCAAAAGCTCCAATTTCGATACTAGTAACACTTAATCCTTGATACATTGTAGGAATAGCGATGACATTATTTTTACCTTTATAATCACTAATTGAATATGTCTTGTCTTTATTTTCAGTAAAGACAAAATGCTTCATGTTATTATTTATTTGATAAATCTTAGTGAATTCATAAATTGCAGATCCACTAGTTACGCCAATTGAAATAGTGAAAATCAATGTTGCAACACCGATTCCTTTTAAGTGTAAGAAATGACCTTCGAGTCCTTTTTTTGTTTGCTTAATTCTGAATTTTTCAAACTCAAAATAATACTTTTTAAAATCAGCCGATTCAACCTCGTATTGAATATGGTCAACATAACCTAAAGTTTTAATATAATATACTTTTTTGTTATTTTTAATTCCGAATCTTTTATCAAGAGTTATGTTTTCATCTTTATCATATCCAATAACATGGATAAGTCCTGATTTGAATTTTTTACGACCTTTTATTTTTAATTTTATAATTTCTTTTTCTACTTTTTTATTTGGCTTAAATTTTACTTTAATTATTTTATTAATCTTAAATTTCTTAATTTTATTAAATTTAGCTCTTTTAGCCCTAGGTAAATTAGGAAAATAAATAACCGAGAAGATTAACAAACTCATAACGAAACTTAATAATGCTCCATAAAGATAATTCCATGGTTCATTAAATAAACTTTCGAATAAATAATCCCAATCAAAAAATCCATTTACAGATGGGTTAAATAAAACTCTATATAAATAAATTAATCCAACACTTAAAACCCCTGAAATTAAACTTGAAATAATTGCTCTCCATAAAAGATTTGTTTTTAATAATTCTTGATTGTTAAAAATAATTCCATTTACTTCATTAATTCTGACTTTTACTTCATCACAATTATCAGGAACTTTGATTGTAAAATCTTCTTTTTTATCTCTTACTTCATTAAATACATTACATACTTTATATATCTTTTTATCTCTATAACAAATAAGATCGAAATTGATGTATTCGACTAAATTCGTTAAATGAGCTTTGAAAAATCTATAATCATCAGTGATATAAACCGAATAACTTTCAATATAATTTCTATATTTTTCTTCGCTAGTATAAGTAATATAAGATTGTTCATCTGTATCAGCGATCTCATCGATTTTATAATACGAGATGAATCTATTTTTATATAGATAGCGGAATAAAATATATGCAGCACCGCAAATTACAAGATACAAAAGTAATATAATATAACTCAAAATGAGTACCCCCTATATATAAACGTGGCAAAAGTCTTAACAAAATTGAAGTTAAGACTTTTATGAATTTAATTATTTAACTTCGTAAGTAAAGAAATAATAATTTCCTAAATAGTTTACCCAACCAGTTTTTAATCCCTTAGTTGTAGTATCTATAAAAGATCTATTTGATGGTTCAAAATCACTAAATTTTTTAATTGTGCCATCTGAGAAAGTAAAGGTTTTGTCGAACTCACTAGCATCTTGTTCAACTTTTAAAGCTGGAATAATGTAATTTTCATAATCCATACCAATTCCATTTTTCGTAACTGTGTAAGTTTTGAAGAATGTATAATCTTTATAAGAAATTTCAGCTACGAAATATCCTTCTTTTTCAGTACTAAAACCATCGATTTTTAAATCTTTAGTAATATCTGTTCCATCATATGTTGCTGAAACTACAAAGTTTGTTTGAAGATTAATTTTATAACATGTTTGGCTTACATTAATTGTAATTTTGTGGTTAAAAATATTATCCGTTGAAGAATCGTTAGGTATTGAATCAATGATTTCTTGAGCAAATGATGTGACCTTATTTGCATCACTTAATTTATATCCATCGATTTCAACTAATTTATTAATGATTCTCTCAAAATCAATATGGCTAGTTAATGTTTCAGGAACAGTTCCATTTCTTCCTGTAACAATAATTTTTGTAAGAAGTGGGCCCATATTATTAATTGCCGCAGTTGCTTTTTCACTTTGACGATAAGCAACTCTTACTTTGTCGATATGTCTGGAAGCAATAATTAATACTTTTGCTAAATCTAAAGCGTTTAGCCTATCAGTTTTAGAAAAGACATACATAAAATCAGAAATATCTTGTTTTTCAATATGCTTTGAATAAAGTCCGATAAACTTAATTAAGTAATAAGTTTGTTCTTTATTTGTATAAATTGTGTCAATAACTTGTTTATATGTATTGGTGACATATAAATTTTCGCCAATATCGGTATAAGCAAATAATTTTAAATGTAATTGTGCAACATCTCCAAAACCATAGATTCTATCGACAAATTTCATGAATCCTTCTTTTGATAAGAAATGATTATTTAACAAGTCATTGAGTAATTTTATAATCTTAAAAATTTCATCTTCTGTAACTGGTTCATCAACCATTTCATTTGGACTTAAAACTCCTAATCCAATTTTTTTAAACATTTTAAAGAATCTTTCTAACTCAGTTGCATCTTGAGCTGAAGTACAATTTTTAATTGTTAAATACATCAATTGTCCAATCGTTTCATAAGTTCCGAATAAGTCATTGAGTTCATCATTGCTTGGTTTAGAACTACTAATATTATTTCTTGCAAACTTGCCTGCTTGACTATTATCTTCAATATAATCGTAATATTGAATGAGTCTATAGCCATAATCTTGGCCATAAGTCATCGAAACAGTAGCAAAAATTGCTGTTGATATAAATCCAACAAATTTATCCATTGAATAGTCGCCTTTAAATAAATCAGAAACTACTCTATAAAATTCTTTTGTCAAAGCATCGGATAATGCTTGATCTTTTAAGTCACTATTTAAGATAGCGATGAAACTATCTGTTGCAATAACATTGTAGAAAGTATCGATATCAGCTTTTGTGATTCCATATTTTTTGAAAACATTATCATAAAGGTTGAATTGTCTTGCGTAAGCACCAATTAACTTTCTTGCATGTTCTGTAGCACCTTTATTTTCAATTACTTCTTCGATTTTATTAAAGATAATTTCAATAGCTTCTTGAGAACTATGTAAGTCAGTTGATTCATTTCTTATTACATCTTCAAAGTCACTACCTTTATCAATTGTAGGAGTAACAACTTTCTTTTGGATTTTAATTTCGAGAACGTTTTCACCTTTAATAGCAATAAAACTTCTCGTTTCTTTTTGAATAGATTTTCCATTCACTAAAATATCTACAATTTCAAAGGCTGCAACGCTATATGTAAGAGTAAAATTAACAGTTTCTCCAGCTTTACCTTCTGCTTTATCTAATTTTACAGTAAGGTATTCACTACCAACCCCAGATTTAATAATGTTTACAGTAAAACTATTGTCAATAGGTTTTGCCTTAAAAACAACAACTACTTTGTTTTCACCAGTAACAGGTTTAAATGTAACAGTTTCACTAATTTTATCGATTGGTTCGTCGTTAATTGAAATGTTGTTAATAACAAAGCCTTCTTTTGCTTTGATTGTAACAGTTATTTTTTCAGTTTCTTCAACGATGCCTTCATTTATATCAACTGTAACTTCACCTTGTTCAGGATCAAATTCTACTCCAACATTAAATTTTGTTTCGGTTTGGACAACTTTAAAAGTTACTTTAATTAAATTTTCACCTTCGATTGGTGCAAATGAAAAACTTGTTGTGACTTCTTGAGTTTCTCCATTTACTGTAATTGATTCAATTTCAAATCCTTCATTAGGCAAAACTGCAACATTAACTTTATCAATTGTTTCAAGTGTTCCGTTTGGATTATCAATTGTTACATTTCCTTGAGTATTATCATATTCAGCAACAACATTAAAATCAGTTTCAACGATTGAAGCTTTAAATGTTACTTTAATTAAATTTTCACCTTTTACAGGAACAAAACTTGCTTTATTTTCATTCACCGCAAGAACACTATTGTTATGAGTGACTTGTTCAATTTCAAATCCTTCATTAGGTGTGATAGTTAAATTGACTTTATCAACTTTTCCAATTTCACCTTCTAAAACATCACATAAAACTGAACCTTGAGTATTATCATGTTCGATTTTGACATTAAATTTATCAACTGTTGGTGTTATAGTTACCGGTTTAAAAGATACAAAAACATTATTTGTTCCTTCTTTTGGACTAAATGTAATAGTATTTTTTGCGACGACTTCAGTATTATTTATTTTTACGATATTAATTTCAAATCCATCGTTTGGAGTGATTGTAACTGTAACATTAGTATTTGAGTCTATTGTTCCGCTAGATTTATCTACAGAAACAGATCCTTGAGTATGATCAAATTGTAACGACATTGAAAATTTCTTTTCTACAACTGAACTTCCACAACCTGCGAGAGTTGTTGTAGCAATTGTTCCTAGTAATAAACTATAAACAAGCGAAAACTTCTTCCTCATATTTTTAACCCCTCGTATAGTAGTAAATGTATAAAATATCAATTTGATCATTTGAGATTTTATACCTAACAACCCTACTAAAACAGTTGTTAGTTTTCTTGGTTCCTAGTGGTAAAATTAAATT
>DBFJOT010000038.1:0-28348 GCA_048405595.1 Candidatus Onthovivens sp. | reverse complement strand
GGGCGTTGACGGATTCAACTTTTAAAATGATTAAAACAAGCCATGATTTTAATAAAGATGAAATATCTATAGAAAAGTTTTTATGTTCTAAGGAAGAATTTATTATTAGATATGGTTTTTTACTTTTATTTGAATACGGAAAAGATCCTTCTCTAAGTGAAGTTGTATTAAATAAAATTTTCGACAGTAAATATTTTTATGTAATGATGGTTGAGGCTTGGCTAATTTCGATAGTTGCTGTTTATAATTTTGAAGCTACATATAAATATTTAAAAGAATCAAAAATTAATTTAAAAGTTAAATTAAAAGCTATCTCTAAGTGTAGAGATAGCTTTAGAATTAGTGATGATAACAAAATTAAACTTAAGAATCTAAGAGAAGAATTAAAAACTTACTTTTAATGTTTCATCTCTTGAATTATCTTTAACCTTTATTGAAATTTCACCTTTATGAAGAGGCTTAATAATTGCTAATGCTTCTCCATAATATGTTTTTGTAAAATTATTATGATATCCGTCTTTTGAATATGGACAGCCGTTTCCTAAAGCGACAAGTTCACCATTTAAAACTTCGACGTATACCTTTTCGTTATAAGTTGGCTTTAGTATACCTTCATCATCTTTATACTGAATTTTTACAAAAAGTAAATCGTCCAAAGATTCAAGCACGTTTTCAGCCGTTAAAACTAAATTTGTTCGATTGGAGGCTGATTTTAGCGACATCGAATAAATAGAATTTCCTTTAGAATCTAAACCTACAGCCTTTAAAATACCTGGAATGTATTTAATTTTAAATTTCGCAAAAGCTTTCTTTTTTGTTGATTTAATTCCGACTAAAACGTCGTTTATATATAATGCTACTCGTGGTGCTCTTGAGTATACTTGGACTTCAGTTTCCATGTTTTCTGCACCTTCGAATGAGTAAGAAGGGACTGCTTTACTAAATTTCCAACTAGAAGTAGTGTGGCGAGATTTATAACTTATTGGATTTATTACGCCAATTTTGATGTCTTCTTGCTCGAAGCAAACTTTTGTATAGTCGGCTTCGCTTAATTCTGTTCCGATTAAATCGATTCTTCCACTTCCGGCACTCATCCAACCAGCTTCGCCACGCATTTTATTATCACAATCGATGTCATCAACTTCGCTTCCAACAGCAACTTCACCTAAATAATCCATGCCTGCCCATACAAAATCACCAACAATACGTTTATTTTCTTGAGCTAGTAAGTAAAAATATCTTGCATCAGCACAAAATGTTTCTGTTCCTAAAATTAATCGATTTTTATACTTTTTAAGGTCGTGTTTATATCGTTTTACGCCATAATTGTATCCAGCAATATCCATATTAGCAAAAGTATCTTTTGTTGCCCGATCACAGAAATGTAATTTTGCTCCGTAATTTAAAGTAGGAGCGCCAAGCAAATTCGTTAAGTTGTTGAAAAATTCGCTTCCAACTGCTTTTTTCTTCTTTGGTTTAGTGTTTTTGCTTTCTTCTTTTTCAGCTTTTTTGTCGTTATAAAATCCGATTCCAACTTTTGCTAAAAAATTGTAGAAGATATTAATCCCACAAGTAACAGGTCGAGTGTTATCTATTGAGTGCAAATAATTTGTGAAAACTTTAGTTAACTCGATGCCTTCTTTTCTACTAGATTCACCAACTTCGTTACCAGTTGAATACATAATTACAGATGGATGATTAAAATCCTTATCAACCATATCTTTTAAGTCTTGCTTCCAGTAGTCTTTTAAATATAAAACATAGTCTAATTTAGTTTTATGTGTTGTCCAACAATCAACATATTCATCTAAAACATACATGCCAAGTTCATCACATGCTTCTAATAACCGCTTTGAAATAGGATTATGTGCGCTTCTAATAGCGTTATATCCTGCTTTTTTAAGCAATATTACTCTTCTGAATTCACTTGAACGATTAGTTAAGCCTCCTAATAATTGGTTATCACTATGGATACAAGCTCCTAATAAGAGTTCACGTTTGCCGTTTATTAATAAACCTTCGTTGCCATACTCGATTTTTCTAATTCCGAACTTTTCCTCGTATTTTTCGCCTTCAAATTCAACAATAGCTTTATATAGTTTTGGATTATTAATATCCCATAATTCTAAATCAGGCAATTCGAGTTTAATATCTTTCAAACCTTCTGTATTTTCAGTGACTGTTTTATAAAGTTTATCTCCATCAAAAATGTTTATTGTTAATAAACCAGGAGTAGAAGTACAGATATTAAAATTAACGATCTTTTTAGAATAAATTAGAGTACTAATCTTAATTCCATTAAGATTGACTCTTTTTCTATTCAGAACATGAAGATAAACAGGTCTTAAAATTCCACATCCCGAGTACCATCTTGAATTAGGCTGATCTGAATTATAAGCGATAACTTTTAAAACATTTGTTTCATTAATTTTTACTCTGTGAGTTATATCGACATAAAAATTAGTATAACCATATGGCCTAAACGCGATTTTTTCTCCGTTTAAAAATACAGTAGCGTTATGATAAACACCTTCAAATTCTAAAATGAGATCTTTATCTTTTTCATGGTCTTTAATTACGAATTCTTTTATGAATTCATAATCTTTACAATCAAACCAACAACAATTTTTTCCACTTGGTGCATCATCGATTCTTTTTTCATAAATCATTGCATCATAAGGAACAGAAATATTTTTATAATCATCCTTTGAATTTAAAACTTTTACTTTCCAATTTTTGTTAAAATCAATCTTCATATTTTTAATCCACTCATTTAAACAAAACTAATAATAAAGGTAAAAAATTAATTTTGAAAGTGGGTCATAAGGCCATTAAAACATAGTTTTAATGAAAAAAATTAATTATTTTGGAACGTAATTACGATGCGAAATATATTATTTTCAATTTTACAAGATATAAACCCGTTATGTTTTTGGATAAGATAATTTATTGATTTCATTCCATAGCCATGAATCATGGAAGTGTCCTTGCTTGTTGATTTAATTGGGACTGTGTTTTTAATAACTACATCGGAATTACAATAATTACTTTCTTCAATAACTGTCATTCCTAAGTTTTCATAAACTTTAAAAGTTATGATTTTTTTATCTTGTGGCAAGTTATTAATAGCTTCAAATGCATTATTGAAAATATTGTTTAACAAAAAATATAGTTCACTATCTTCAAGAAAATCTAATAGGTGTCCATCTGCAATAATCGAAAATTTGACATCTTTTTTCTGTGCTAACAATTGGGTTTGATATAAAATCGCATCTAATGAAGGGTTGTTAGTTTTAATAGTGGAATCGTAAATTTTTGTTGCTTCTTTTAAAATTGCTAAATCCTCATTTGCGATTTTATCCCCTAATTTCGAAAGCTGATGACGTAAATCGTGTGTTTTAGCGTTAATTATGTCTATTGAATCACGCATGTTTTTGAATTGCTGCTGATTATCTCTTAAAGATTGATTGATAAGTAAAATTTCTTGTTCTTTTTTTGATGTGTATAGTAAGCCGCTTCTAATAACAAGAACGATAGAATAAAAAGCAATGATTAAAATTTTTACGTACATCGCTAATTGCATTGCTACTTTATCAAACCTTGTAATTACTCCTAGTCCAACTGAATAACCAAAAATAACAATTATACTGACAATGTAAACTATGGTTTTTGTTCTTGAAGAAGCATTGAATTCATGTCTGCTTTTTGAAAGTAATCCAAGTAAAAAATCGATAAGAATATGTATAATCCAATAAATAATCCAACAAATGTTGTTATTGATGATTCCAAAAATATAAAAAGATGAAGAACTATCTTGGCCACTTAGATTTAAAAGTAATGAATAAAAAGCTCCTGATATTAACGCTACAGATAAAACGCTGATGTAGTCTAACAAAAACATGTGTTTTCTATTTTTGTAAAGAATTAGCAAACTTGCACATACAAACAATAGAATAAAAGGACTATTAATTAAACTTCTGGCGAATGGATTTAAAGACCTATCTGCATATAGTAGCGCTGAGTAAGGTAAAGCAAGTAGTGGAATACAAACAAATATTAAAATTAATTTAAACCAAAAATAGTCATTCTTTTTAGCGTTAAACATAAAACATGCCATAGTTACAAAAATCTCAAAAAGACCAGAGATGGCAATTACAAAATATTTATAATATTCAGATCCAAAAATATTTATTAGTATTTCTTGCATATTACTTTGAGTTTATAAAGTTAGTTACTTCTTGTAAAAATGATTTCTTTTTTGGTTGAGATATCGGAAGCACAATATCGTTTAAATAACATTCATACCCCTTAATTCCTGTAACAAAATTTAGGTTTACAATATAACAACTATTGCAACGCGAAAATGAATAATTTCTTAAATTCGCTTCGACTTCTTTTAAAGATGAACGCTCCTCGATCTCTTGATTTGATAAATGATAAACCACATTATGACCAATCGATTCAATATAAATTATGTCTTTTATATCAATCAGTTTTTGTCCGCTTTTAGTCTTTATGATGATGGTTTTTTCTTTTTTGGTAGAAAATTTGTCAATAGCACGAGTAAATTTTAGAGAAAAATCAAAATAACTAACTGGTTTTAAAATATAATCTAAAGCTTGAACAGCATATCCTTCAATTGCATATTGCGCCAATGATGTTATGAAAATAATACAAACATCCTTATCTCTTTCTCTTAACATTTTTGCGGCTTCCATCCCATTAATTCCAGGCATCATTATGTCGAAAAATATTAAATTATAAGAAAAATTATACTTTTCAAGTAAAAGTATTGGGTTCGTGTAGCGATCAATTTGAAAAACGATGTTGTTTTCTTGTTGAAATCTCTCTAAATGATTTTGTAAAGATTTGTAATCTGACTCTGAATCTTCAACAATTGCTATTTTTAACATGAGAAAATTATTTACAGAAATAAAATATGGACGTTAAAATTATTTATACAATTTTAAGGGGTTCCCTACAATAAAGAAACACAATCCCTGTTTCTTTTTAAATTATGCCACCTGAGTTGTGATAGTGTAAGCGCTTACATAGAATAAACTTGTCAAACTTAAGGAGAAAAAACAATGAGAACAAAAAAATTATTATTTGCAGGATTAGTAGCAACTAGCATACTTGGGTTAGCTAGCTGTGGAGGATCTTCAGCAGGTACTTTAAAAACTAAATATGTTTCTGATATGAAAACTGAATATCAAAATATGAGACCTGGATTTAATTTCTATCTTTTTATTAAAGATTCCAAACATTAGAAACTTATAGCGATGGTAGTTATGTATTTACTGTTGTTACAACAAATTGTAGTTCATTAACATTAGCACCAGAAGGAAATGATCATACAGCAAGTCCTAAATTAATGGCTGAACAAAAATTTTATGGAACATACGAAGAAAAAGTTAATGCTTTAGATGAAACATCTGTCGATTATACTTTAAGTTCACCTACCAGATAAACTCTTGTAAAATATGGTGCACAAACAAGTAATATGTTTATCGATACAGCTAATTGGACTGAAACTATGTCACAAGAAGCTGGATTAGATGAAAATAAAAAACCAATTTTTACAAGTGGTGAAGAATTCTTGAAACAAGAAGTCACTACACCAGGAACTACAACTTCACAAAAATTAATTTGGACTGAAGCTATTGGAATTACTGCAGCAACTACTACACACCAATTCGACTACGTTACAACAGCTACACCTAATTTAGTTCTTTAATCTATGAAATTAAAATTTAAACATGTAAGAGGAGGGGCAGCTGTTGCTGTCTCTCTTTGCGCAATTATTGGATTCGCTAATGTCTTAGCGATCGATAACGAAGGCCAAATAAATTCATTTTTAGGTGTGAAAAATGAAGGTCTTGAAGTTACTGATGATACCAATTATTATCCAACGGAATATACAAGTATTGAAGAAATGCGTAAAGCCGAAAGGTTAAACGAAATCCAAACTCAAGAGGAAGGTTCGGTTTTATTTTGGAACAATAAAAATGCATTACCATTAAAAACCGAGAAAAAAATTACTTTATTCGGCAGAACTAGTGTTGATCCTATATATCGTGGTGGTAGTGGAGGAAGTGCTACAACCGGAAAAGAAGCGATTAACATAAAAAAAGCTTTAGAAAATGAAGGCTTTTCAATTAACCCTAATGTTTACTCTCACTTAGAAAAATCTACTTTAAAAAGAGATAGAGGCGATATAGCTGAGGAACCTGGTAGTTATTATGATTCAGTAAAATCAAGTTTTGATGAATATAATGAAGCTGCCATTATTGTTTTAGGAAGATATGGTGGAGAACAACAAGATTTAACAGCTGGTGGTGGAGCTAGCGAAGATAATACAACTGATGCTAATGGAAATCCGATTGATAAGGATGGAATCAGTATGCTTGCTCTTCATGAAGCTGAAAAATCAACCATCAAAATGGTTAAAGAAAGCAACAAATTTAAAAAAATTATTGTTGTCTTGAATACTGGTTATCCAATGGAAATTAGCGAATTGGAAGAACTTGGCGTTGATGCTTGTCTTTGGGTAGGATTCCCTGGATATACAGGATTCGAAGGAGTCGCATCATTAATCAAAGGAAAAGCAGATCCAAGTGGTAGAACTGTAGATACTTACGCTACAAATTCATATAGTTCACCAGCGGTTAGAAATTATGGCTCTTTTTCATTTCAAAACGATCCACAAACTCATTATTTAGTTTATGCCGAAGGTATTTATACTGGTTATAAATATTATGAAACTAGATATTATGATCAAATAAAGAATAGATTTAATGCTAATAGTAAAGCAGGTGTTTATGCTAGCAAAGATAGTTGGAACTATGCTGATGAAATGGTGTATTCGTTTGGAAGTGGTATATCTTATGCTGATTTTGAACAAACAGTCGAATCTATTTCTTGGGATCTTGATAAACATGAAGTTACAGCTATTGTTAATGTTAAGAATCTCGGCGATGAATCTTATACAGGCAAATCTAAAAGTGTTGTCCAACTTTATGCTAGTGTACCTTACGTTGAAGACGGAGCAGAAAAAAGCGCTATTCAATTGATAGGTTATGGAAAAAGTTAATGCTTTAGCAAAAGGCGAAACTGATAAAGTTACTATTACAGTAGATGATTATTTATTTGCTTCTTACGATGAAAATGCAATAAATGGTGCTGATAATACAAAAAAAGGCTGCTATGTTTTTGACAAAGGAGATTATAAATTTAGTATTGGTGATTCATCACATGATGCTTTAAATAATGTTTTAGCATTAGAAGGAAGTACAAATTTAGTTGATGAAAAAGGCAATACTGTAAATGGAAATCCTAAAAAAGCAGTTTTGCACACGTTGGATACTTATGCTAACATTACATACGCAAAGTCTAGAGAAACAGGAGAAATTGTATCGAATAGATTTGATGATATTGATGCTAATTATTGGATGAAAGATAGTGTTCAATACATGACAAGAAGCGATTGGAACACTTATCCTAAACGTATGACAGGGTTAAAAGCTACTGATGAAATGATCCAAATTATGAGTGGTAATTTCTATAAGAAGCCTGAAGATGCCCCAAATATCAACACTTTTAAATATGGCCAAGAAAACGGAATCAAATTTATTGAAATGAAAGATGTTGATTATAACGATGATGAAAAGTGGGAAAAATTTATCGACCAATTAAAACCAAATGATTTATCTATTATCGTTGGAGAACATTTTGGTAACTATGCTATTGAAACTGTAGATGCTCCTGCTTCATCCTCTGCTGATGGACCAGATGGTATTCAAAATAATCCTGGCTTCTCACATGTTTGTGCAACTATTGCAGCATCAACGTTCAATAATGAACTTATCGCTAATAGAGGTAAGTTTTTAGCAGAAGATGGCTATTGGTCAAAACAACATGGGGTTTATGGTTTTGGTGCAAATCAACATCGTACTTCATTTGGAGGAAGATCATTTGAATATTGGAGTGAAGATGCTACACATCAATATTTAGTTGGAGCTATTGCAACAAAAGCTGCAACTAAAAAAGGGTTAACAACATATAACAAACATTTCTGCGCTAACGATCAAGAAGTCTGGAGAAATGGCTGCACATTTATGAGTGAACAAACATATCGTGAAGGAGCTCTAAAAGCTTTCGAAGGATCGTTTACAAAAGGTGGATCGTTAGGAACAATGACAAGTAATGCTAGAACAGGATTAAAAGTTGTTGCTACTGACTACAACACAATGACTGGTGTCTTAAGAAAAGAGTGGGGTTTCAAAGGTATTGCAATGACCGATTCAAGTCGTTCCGCTCAAGCATTATTTACACACGAAGCAATTGACGCTGGTATTGACCAATTTAATAATGATACTCAAAGAACACAAGAACTTAGAAATTATCTTATTAAAGAAAAAGATGGTCATATGTGGAGAAAAAGTAGAGAAATTGCTAAACATTATTTCTACACAATCGCTAGAAACTTTGTAATTAATGGATTATCTATTGATTCTGAAGTAAGTAACATTATGCCATGGTGGAAAGTTACAATGTATACAATTGATGGAGTTTTAGGCACAACAGCTGTTGCATTAGTCGGACTTTCAATCGTTTCTTATTTAAAAGAACGTAAAGAAAATAAAGAGGTAAATTCAAATGTTGAGCAAAATTAAATCTTTAATCCCAGATAAAGGATTTTCACTTTATCTTGTACTCGCAAACATTTTAATTGGCGCTATTGGTGTTATATTAGTATTATCTCTTGATGGCGGTAAGATGAAAATCGATGACAGTAGTGATACATTAATTTATGTATTTGGTTTACTTGCAGTAGTAGTTGATATTGCTTCTTTGTTTATTAAATTTAAACCAGTTAATAAATTCTTGCCATTATTAAGCACAGGTTTTTATGGAATCGCTGCTGGAAGAGCTATATACTTATTTGCTTATCCGCTCGCTGATAAAATGACTGGAGTAAATTGGTTTGGCGGGTCGTTTGGAATATATCTTACATTCGCATTAATCTTTTTAATCACAACTATAATCAGTGTTGTTATAAACTTTAAAAGATAAAAGTGAGGCTTCAAAATGAAGCCTCATTTCTTTTTGATAAGATTTAATAAAAAAATTACGTTCAAACATAAAATTAATCTTTTTCGTATTTAAACTACATTAAGAGTTAAAAGAATAGTAGAATTAACTCAGGAGTTTTATCTAATGAAAAATGAATTTTATAGTAGTCACAACTTATCTTTCAAAGAAAAAAGAAATAAATTTGGAAGATACACTTTAATTTTTTGCCTTATAATTTCTACACTTTTAACTTTAACAGTTGTTTTCTTTATGATTATTAATAATCTTGGTATTTCACCAAGTGATCAACAAGGTTTTAAAGGTGTTAGATATGATGTCGGCCAAGAAATTATTAAAAACTTTAAAACTGATGCTACTTGGAAGAACGATACCGAATACACAATCAAATATAACGACTCAACTATTTATTCTTTCAAAATCAAGCAAACAGAAGAAGCTATTAATTATGAAGAAGTTAATATGCCATCTTCTTATTATATAAATATAGATAAGACAAAAGAGACTTTTGAAGAAGGTGGTGAAAATTCTTCTTTATTAGGCTCAATAAAAACTTATGAAGAAGCAATAAACTTCGTAAGTAAAAGTATTGAAGAATATAGAACTTCATTCTTAGATTATAGTGCTACTTATTATTCTAAAATCACCAATTATGAACATATTAGATATTTCTACAACGCAGAAAAACGTCAACTTAAGTTTGCTGGATACGATGGTGAATTTATCATTGTTGATGATTATGGTCATGTCTTAAAAGGACTTGTTAATGTTAGAGGTAATGACGCTCCTTTACTTTATAAAATAAATAGAACTAATATCCAAGAGATAAAATAGTTTAATAAGATACTCGGTATGTGATGGGTATCTTTTTTTTCTTATATATAAAGATAATAGTTAAAACCTCACAATAACTATCGATTAATTTTAAGCACAAAAAATATTTCTTATATCAAGAATTCTAACTTATTGAATAACTTAATCTTTATAAAATTATGTATGTCAAAGAACAAATATATGAAGAGGGGAAATGGCATCTATGGAACCCTCTTCACTAACACAAAAGAAGCAAAATCGATTTTTTTCAAAATTCGTGAAATATTTTTGAACTTAATTTTAATTTAAATGAAAATAAATTTAGCACTTTTATATTGACAGTGCTAAAAATGAGATTACAATATACTTAGCAGTTAAAAATTGTGAGTGCTAACGAAACTACAATTTGGGAGGATTAGTATGAAAGAAACAAAAGAATTTCAAACTGAAAGTAAAGAACTATTAAACTTAATGATTAACTCAATTTATTCTAATAAAGATATTTTCTTACGTGAGTTAATTTCTAATGCGAGCGATGCAATTGATAAATATAAATACCTTGAATTAACAAGTAATGGTGAAGTTCCTTCAAAATCTTATGAAATTTATTTAAGCAAAGATAAAGAAGCAAGAACTTTAACCATTAAAGATAATGGTATTGGTATGAGTAAAGAAGACTTAATTAAAAACTTAGGCACAATTGCTCATAGTGGTAGTAAAGAATTCTTAGAAAAAATCAAAGAAGCTAAAGAAAAGAACGAATTGGATATTATTGGACAATTTGGTGTTGGTTTCTATAGTGCTTTTATGGTTGCTGATTCTATCGAAGTCCATACTAAAAAATTAGGTGAAAATGGTTATTTATTCACTAGTGATGGATTAAGTACTTATACTATCGAAGAAAAAGATAAAGAAGATACTGGTACAACAATCACCTTACATTTAAGAAAATCTGAAGGTGAAGAAGATTATGATAAGTATTTAGATGATTACACAATTGAAAACCTTGTAAGAAAATATAGTGATTTCGTAAGATATCCTATTAAAATGAATGTCATCGAAAAGACACCAAAACTCGATAAAGATGGTAAAGAAATTTCAGGTGAATTTGATGATAAAGAAGTTGAGAAAACACTTAACTCAATGATTCCATTATGGAAGAAAAATAAGAAAGATGTAACTGAAGAAGATTTAAATAAGTTCTATAAAGATAATTTTATGGATTTTGAAGATCCATTAGTCAGTTTAAATCTTAATGTTGAAGGTGTTGTAAGTTTTAATTCATTATTATTTATTCCTTCAAGAATCCCTTATGGACTTTACTCACAAAACTTTGAAAAGGGATTAAAACTTTATATCAAAGGAATCTTCATTAAAGATAAATGTAAAGAATTACTTCCAGACTACTTAAAATTTGTTAATGGTTTAATCGACACTAATGATTTAAGTTTAAATGTTTCTAGAGAAATTCTTCAAGAAGATGTAAGACTTAAGAAAATGTCTGATATTATCGAAAACAAAGTAATTAGTAATTTAAAAGATTTAAAATCAAAAGATTACGATAAGTACTTAAAATTCTTTGAACTTTATGGTGACCATTTAACATATGGAATTTATTCAAGCTATGGATTTAAGAAAGATTTATTAAGCGACTTACTTGTTTTCAAATCATTAAATAGTGAAGGTAAATATATTGATTTCAAATCATATAAAGAAAATATGAAAGATGGTCAAAAATATATTTATTACGCTAGTGGAAGAAGTGAAGAAGCTATTAAGTTACTTCCAGAAATTGAAAAATATAAAAAGGATGGTGTTGATGTATTATTCTTCACAAAAGAAATTGATGAATTCGCAATTAAGATGATGAATGATTACGATAAAGTCAGTTTCAAAAATATTACTGAACACGATAAAGAAGATTTAACTAAAGAAGAAAAAGATCAATTAGAAGTCGCTGAAGCAGAAAACAAAGAATTATTAGATAACATCAAAGAAGCTCTTAAAGACAAAGTAGGAGAAGTAACTTTATCTAATAAATTAGTTGATTCACCAGTTTGTATCTCAACAAAAGATGGTTTATCACTTAATATGGAAAAAACTATTAACCAAATTCCAGGAGAAGAAAAAGCTAAAGCGAATAAAGTCTTAGAAATTAATCCAACTCACCCTATCTTTAAAGCATTAGATAAAGTAAAAGCTGATAAAGAATTAGTTAACAAGTATTCATCTGTTTTATATAACGAAGCAATGTTACTTGAAGGATTTGAAATCGAAGATAAAGAGACATTTATTAAAAACTTAAATGAATTGATGATGAATTCATTGAAATAGTAATAGAAGGGCTAACTTGAAATATAGTTAGCTTTTATTTTGGACAAATTGAGATTTGTTCAAATCTTAAGGATTCGTTAAGGCTGAAAATTTCGATAAAATAGAGCTTTTAGTAATTTAGTAGTAGAAAATTAGTAGTTTTCTAGTAGATAATTAGTAGTATAATTTCGACCTAAAACGTATATTTATATATCCTAAAATGATATAATCATTTTGTTTTAGAATTAAAAAGGAATAGTTATGCGTATAGAGAATGAATATATTAAATTGAACGTTACAACATGTGGCGGATCAATGACTTCTATTTTTGACAAGAAAAGAAATGAAGAACTTTTATATCAAAAAAATCCAGATTCATGGCAAGGTCAAGATGTAGTAATCTTCCCATTTATCGCAAGATTAAAAGATGGTTACTATACACATAATAAGAAAAGATATGATTTTAAAAATCATGGTTTAATTAGATATATGATTGGAGAAGATGTTAGCAATGATGAAAATAAAATTACTATCTCTTTTACAAGTGATAACGAAACATTAAAAAGATTTCCTTTTCAATTTGAATTATTGGTTATTTACGAATTAGAAGATAATAAAATCAAAATCTCTTATGATATTTTAAACAAGAGTGAAGAAGAGTTGCCTTTTGAAGTCGGCGCTCATCCAGCGTTTAAATTACCAGGTACAAAAACTGAAAAAGAATTTGATATTTCAGGCAACTATTTAAAGTTCAATCAAGAAACACAACTTCACTTAATGGAACTTGATGATACAGCATCATTTGTTCAAGGGGAAATTGATTTCTTTGAAACAGATAGAATTGATTTGAATAAAAAATTATTTAATGACATCAACACAATCATATTAAAATCAAAAGATTTTGATAACTCTATTAGTTTATTCAAAAAAGATGGTTCTAAATTAACAGTTAGATCGAATGAAGCAACTTTCTTTGCTTTATGGAGTGATAAAACTTGGGGAGATTATGTTTGCATTGAACCTTGGACTGGTGTACCAGATTATGAAAATCCAGTTCGTGAAATATCAAAGAAACCATTTATTCAAAAGATTAAAAAAGGTGAACACTATGTATTCACCTATGAAATCATAATTGATTAATTTATTTATTAGTTTTATCTTCGACAAGTAGAAGCGGAGACTCTTTAGATTCGATTAGTTTTGTATCGTTATCGATATAATCAATGACCTTAGGATTCTTCGCTTTTTTTCTTGCGAATGTATATTTAAATTTATTAATCGTTTGAGACAATGTAGACTCGTTTTTAATTGGCTTTACGTATAATTTTGGTGATTCTTCCTTACTTTTAGTGAATAAAGCTAATATAAGTTCTTGAGTTTCTTTGCTTTTGCCTTTGAAAGTATTTTTAAAACGTTTAAAGAAGTCGAGCATTCCATCGCCAAAATCTATTACATCATCTTTAGATAAGTCTTTAACAATATCAAATAATTCATCAACAATAGCCTTTCTTTCTTCGATTGTTGTTTTACTTAAACTATCTTTTAAGACTTTATCAATTTTATTTGATAAGAAAGTAAACTTATCAAGCTTAACAAAATCGTTATTTTCAATTTTCCAGTTATAAATATTATGTTGGTAAAGAAGTTTTTTCTTACTTTGAACAATATAAGTTTTGTAATTTCTTGATAACAAGCGTCCAATTATTGAACTTTGAGGAGCGAATAAAGAGATCTTTTCATGAATATTAATAAATCCTTCTGTTTCTAAAAAATCATCTTTAAATCCTGGACCATCAAAACTATAAATTTCTTTAATGTTGTTTTGGATATTTTTTCTAGTTTGGCTAGCAGCATAAACTGCTAAATTACCACCTTTAGAATGTCCACCAACATAAATAGTTTTGTATGAAGAAAAACGTGTAATCTTTTTTAAATATTTTGCGGCTTCAATTTGAGCTGGAACAGTTTCTAAATAAGCCATATTAAAATCTTCTTTCCGTCCTGTAACCGTTCCATCAGTTCCTTTAAAAGCGATGAACATAAATTTTTGCTTAGGTTCTTCATTTATAAAAGTTACCGCACTAAATTGTTTAACTTCTTCGATGACAGTGTCATAGACATAACTTTTAATGTAGCACTCTCTATACCTTAAAGAAGATCTTAATACATCAAGAAGTTGCATATCTTCTTTTAGTCTAAATCTATAATTGCTTTTTTCTTTTTCTATAAAAATTTCATTGATTACATCTGTTAATTTTTTCTTAGACCAATATTTTGTGCTTTTTAAAATAGAACGAAAATCAATATAACTAAGTCTAGATAAAACTAAAGCATCTAATTCATTAAATGGTTTTTCTTCAAATAAGAGATCTTTTATACTTTTTAAATAATCGACTATATTTTCCATAACTCTTATTTTAAACTAATTTCATTATTCCTGACACTAATTCAAGAAATTAAAGTTCACTATACGGCTATTAAATTATTAAAAAAATAACTCAATTTTTCTTTGTGTGATAAAATTAATCGAGGGCTTAAATATGGAATTAAAAGAAAAAAAGATTTCAAGCGAAGAAATTTATAAAGGAAAAATTATAGATGTTTATCGTGATAAAGTTTTGTGTCCAAATGGAAAAGAAAGTTATCGTGAATATATTAAACATTGTAGAGCGAGCTGCATTTTAGCAAAGCTTCCAAATGGAAAATTCTTAATCGAAAAACAATATCGTTATCCTTATGATGAAGTTATTTTTGAATTTCCAGCGGGAAAATGTGATAAAGGTGAGGATCCATTAATTACAGCTAAAAGAGAACTTGAAGAAGAAACGGGTTATTTAGCAAATAACATTGAATATATCGGAGAAATTTATCCTTCATGTGCTTATACTGATGAAATCATTTATTTATATTACGCTACTAACTTAGTTAAAACTCACCAACATTTAGATGAAAACGAAGCAGTTGAAGTATTAGAAGTTACTTTAGACGAAATTAAAGAACTCTTAAATAGTGGTGCTTTAAAAGATGCTAAATCAGTTTGTGCACTAGGGTATTTATTTAGCAAAGGAGTCCTCTAATGGTTTTGTTAGAAGCGAACAATTTAACAAAAAAGTATAAACAATTTACTTTAGATGATGTTTCTTTAACTCTCGAAGAAGGCAAAATTTATGGCTTTGTTGGAGAGAATGGAAGTGGTAAATCAACTACCATGAAAGCTATTACAGGATTAATTATTCCTGATAGCGGAGAAGTAAAAATTAATAACAAAGATTTAAAAACACTTACTCCAACTGAAAGAGAAGACATTTCATTTACTTTAGACGAATTATGTTTCCCAGAACATTTAAAAGTTAAATCTATCAATCAAATTTTTAAACGTGTTTTCACTTCGTGGAAAGAAGAGATGTTTTTAAATTATTTAAAAGATTTCAATATTGATATCAATAAGAAAGTCAAAGAACTTTCTAAAGGCATGAAAGCTAAACTCAATATCGCTATCGCTTTATCTCACGATGCAAAAATATTGATTTTAGATGAACCAATGAATGGACTTGATCCAGTTGCTAGAGACGAATTCTGTGATTTACTCATCGAATTTGTGAAAAGTGGACCAAAGAGAGTAATCTTAATTTCAAGTCACATCATTAGTGACTTAGAAAAAATTTGTAATGAATTTATTTTTATCCATCGAGGTAAAATTTTGCTTAAAGAAAATAAAATTTCTTTAGAAAATAATTTCTTAAAAATTACTTTAAGTAATGAAAAATTTGATTCATTTGATAAAAATAATGTTATTAGATATAAAACAACAGCTGATGGAGTTGAAGTTTTAATTAAAAACAATGAAGAAAATGCTCTTATTGAAGGAGCGACTAAAGCAAGTGCAGAAGACATCATTGTTTTCTTAATTAGAGGTAAAACAATATGAAAAAACTGATGGCTTTAATTTATAAAGATATTATTCAAATGAAATTCTCGCTCATAATGAATTTGCTCCTGGATATACTCTTTATTGTAATTTCAATTTTTGCATTAGTTGAATTTCGTCAAACTCCTCCTGAAGGAATGGATGTTGGGTCAATTGATTATGCTTTTGAATTTTGCAGCAGAGTAATTTCATTCATGTTTGTTGCTATAATCACTCCATATTCACTTGTTATGAATTCGGTTTCGATTGATGAAAAAAGTCAATTTACAAAATTTATATTAGCTAGTGGAGGATCTAGAAGTCTTATCGTTAACCAAAAAGCACTATTTGGTTTCTTTGCCAGTATTCCATCCTTTATTTATATGATTGCCATGCCAATTTTCTTATTAACAAGTGGCAATGAATTCTTAAACGCTGGTTTCGCGTTTGGAATTATGATTTATGGAATATTATCAATTTTATTCCTTAATTCATTATCAATCTTATATTCATCAATTTTCAGTTCAATATCTAATCAAGCAATTGGTGTAATTATATTTATGATTGTTGGTGGATTATTATATGGTGGTATTTTTCTAGGAATGAGTTTTTTAGGAACAAATAATGCCTTATATTTCTTCTATGGTGTAGCAGGAGCTTTAATAGCATTGATTGTTGGATGCCATTTCGCTGCAATTAAAATTTATCAACATAAAGATTTCTAAATTTTGCCCATTTAAAAAGCGTAACGCTAGTTTCATAAATTTGAATCTAGGCGATACGCTTTTTAATGTCTAAATTAATATCTATTAATGACTTTTTCTAAGAAACCTAAATAATTTTTAAATTCGTAAGTAACTCCATCAACTGTGATTGTTCCATTAAATCTTCCAAACACTTGATTTTGATTACTTGCAATTACACCAACATTGATGTTGTCGTGACGATTAAAGCAAGGAGTGAAAATTAAGTTGATGTCATTTGATTCGGAAATTACTTCGATATCCTTTAAATAATCGATTTTACCTTTTTTATCTTCTTTGAAAATGAATTTAACATCATTTAATTTATGAATTTCTTTATTAAAGAAAAGAACGTTTTCTGATCCTTTACTTGAATCTCCTAATCCATAACCTAAATTAAATCCAATTAAGTTACCTTCGTTATCTTTAGCGCTACAACTTGACCAATACCAAGTTGTTTTATAAGGCCAAACTCCTCTTCCCCGATCAAGAACGCCATATGATTCTAAAATTGAGAAAGATTTTTTACCGATTTGAATATTACCTTCAGCTCTTAATAAATTCATTTTTTGATTGTAGTAGAAGTTACCTTTCTTTTTGAAAGGGATAGTTGTTACGATTGATTTATCTGTTTCTTCAGTAAATTCTAAATTTAATAATAATGGGCAACCATCAGCAAACTTCTTAATGTTTACATAAATTGAATTTTCAACATCACTTTTTTTGACACTGAATGTGAAATTCTTGTTTCTGATTAAAATATTATTTCCTGTTTTAGGAATTTTATAATCTTTACGTTTTGGGAACATTATTGTGAATGATTTTGTAAGATATTTGTTAACTTCAAAATCAAAATATGTAAAAGATAGTAAAGCAGAATAAGTTAAGTTACTCATTGTGATTGCTACGCCATTTTTATCGTTTAAGAAAGCGTAATAATCCCATTCTTTTCTTTTGATTCTATTAAACCATTTAATTTTTTCACGGTTATAATCTTTAATTTTTGTAAAAGCATAACCTGCTTCAGTTAAAGTTCCGTCTTCGTTTAATAATTTACCTTCTTTTAAATATACTTGTTCCATTTTTTTACCTCTTATTTTTTTAATAGTGAAATCAATATATCTTCATACATTTCTTTTGTAACGAAATGTTTTGATGGATAAAGTAAATGTGATTCTTTATAAGCTTTATCTGCTAAAGACTTAATATCTTCTTCTTTTAACATGTCTAAATCTTGTTTAAATGAGAAAGATTCATTAATGATTGTTACATATTTTACTACATTTTTTGCATCTTTATAAACATCACCTGTTGAAGGAATTCCCATTGCTTTAGAAATTTCAGCTAAATCTTTATAACAACTAAACAAATAAACATTTAAGAATCTTGGCATTAAGATAGCGTTTAAATAGCCGTGACCTAAGTTGTATTTGCCGCCAAGAGCATGGCTTAAAGCGTGTATTGGACCTACAACGCCTCTAGAGAAAGCTTTACCAGCTACAAAAGAAGCTTCAAGAAGTTTCTTTTTGTTATCTAAATTTGCAGGATCTTCTTTAACTTTTGATAAATTATCATGGATTAACTTTATTGCTTCTAAACTATACTTTTTGCTTTTTGAATCTCTAGTTATATTTAAATAACTTTCTAATGCGTGTGAGAAAGCATCCATTGCAGTAGTACCAACGAAGTGAAGTGGTAAATCTTTAATTAATGTAGGATCTAGTAAAGCGTACTTAGGTACGATTTTATTAGATGTAATTGTGAATTTGGTAGATGTTTTCTCATCGGTGATAACTGTAACAAAAGTAGTTTCGCTACCTGTACCGCAAGTTGTAGGGATAGCAACTATTAAAGGAACTTTATGATGAATTTTATATACCCCTTTAAACTTTGAAAGTGGTTTTTTAGTGTTAACAAGAATTGCAATTCCTTTAGCACAATCAAGTGGTGAACCACCTCCAATAGCAATAATTGCTTCACATTTATTCTCTAAATAAATACTTTTTCCATTTATGCAATTATCAAGTGTAGGGTTGGACGAAATATCGCTAAAAGATGAAAATTCGATGTTTTTTGCCTCTAAAGTAGTTTTCAAGTAGTTATCTAGTAGATTTCTAGTAATTGTACCGCTCTCAACTAAGAGAACTTTTTTAATATTTTTAGCTTTTAAAGTATCTGCGATTTCTTCATAAGTCGATAATAACTTAGCTTCTTTGTGTTGAACAAATTTAAGTGAAAATTTTAGTAAGTATTGATAAATTCTTATAAAGAAAATCTTAATAGATTTCTTTTTATAGATATTTTTTTCGCTAACATTTAGCATAACTTCAAGAGCTTTTTTAATAAGCTTTGAGTTTGTTAAATAGTTAATTTTGATACATTCACCATCATTGGTATAAATTTTAAGTTTTCCATCTTTAAATATTGACGAAAATAAATTAGGGTCATTATCTTTGAAAAAATAGATGTCACTAAATTTAAGATTTCTAATCTTGTTTTTAGATTTAATGATTGATAAAGTGGATTTTTCGAAATCGATTTTTAATAATTGTTTAGGCTTTATTAAATATGAAATTGTAAGACCTAAACTAATTAATGCAATGATTCCAAAGATTATGCCGATTACTAAATTAAATTCCGATATTGTTGGTGCCTCGCCAATAAAATTGGTTACGATATCGAATGCACTTAAAGTTGCGAATAAAATGAAAATTACTGAATAATAAATTAAATATAAATTACTTTTTTTGCCTGCATTGTTTAATAAAGCTATTATGTTTTTTGTATTATTATTTTCCATGATTTAACTCTTTTTTGACATCGTCTAATGCAGCTCTAATGGTGTCATCCATATCGAAATATTTATAGTTAGCAAGTCTGCCACCGAAAATAACGTTATTTAATTTATCAGCTTCAGTTTTATATTTTTGATATAAGGTGTTATTACGTTCATCGTTAATTGGATAATATCTTTCTTTACCTAATTCGTAATTATCAGGATATTCTTTTGTGATGTATGTAACAGGAGATTTTTGATCTTCGAAATATTTATGTTCAATAATTCTTGTATAAGGAACTTCATATTCTGTGTAATTGATAACACAGTTATGTTGATAATATTCTTTTTCGTGTTTTTCAAGTTCAAAACGTAATGAACGATAATCTAATTGACCAAATTTATAATCAAAATATTCGTCAATTGGACCAGTGTAAACTATCTTTTCTGCTAGTTCATCGAGTTCTTTTTTATTCTTTAAATAGTCTTTATTTAAAATAACATCGATCCCATCTAACATTTTTTCAACTAAAAGTGTGTATCCACCAATAGGAATGCCTTGGTATTTATCATTAAAGTAGTTGTTATTGTATTCGAATCTTAAAGGTAATCTTTTAATAATAAATGAAGGGAGTTCAGTTGCTTTTCTACCCCATTGTTTTTCTGTATAACCTTTAACAAGAATTTCATAAATATCTCTACCGACTAAACTAATTGCTTGTTCCTCTAAGTTTTTAGGTTCAGTGATATTTTCCTTTTTAACTTGCTCTTCGATAATTGCTTTTGCTTCTTCAGGCTTTGTAACACCCCACATTTCATGGAATGTATTCATGTTAAAAGGCATGTGATAGAATTTGCCTTTATAATTTGCAATTGGGGAATTGATGAAGTTGTTAAACTTAACGAAACTATTAACATAGTTCCAAACTTCATCATCACTTGTATGGAAAATATGAGCACCGTATACGTGAACGTTAATTCCATACAAATTTTTTGTATAAATGTTTCCTGCGATGTGGTCGCGTTTTTCAACGACTAAAACTTTTTTATTTGCTTTTTTTAATTCATGAGCGAAAGTGGCGCCGTATAGGCCGCTTCCAACAATAATATAATCATATTTTTTCATATGTTAATTATAATAAAAAATAGAAACAAATACCTATATTAAAAAATTTTTAGAATGAAAATAGGACGCTTTAATATCTTTATAATAATGTATAGATCAAATTTTAAGTTTATAAACAAACATAAGGACAAAATTGAATAATTTTAAAGTGTGTTAAAAATATTGACTATTTTGATAAAAAGTTTCAATATATAAGAAAGGCATATATTATGAAAAAAAATATAATAAAAATATCTTTAGTTGGAATGCTTTTGCCGTTACTTGCAGCCACATTTTCTAATTTACTTGTTAGTACTAACGCTTTTAAAAGTAGAAAAGAAAATTATGTTCAAACTAAGAAAAATGATCGTTTTGTTGAGCCACAATTATCAATGTTTGCAGAAAACATAACATTAGAAGAAGTTAATACGAGAACCCCCTTATACGAAGTTTATGGCAATACTGATGTTACTTTTTATGAATTTAACAACATTGTACGAAATAGTAGCGCAAAAATTTTTATATTATATCGCACTGATAGAGCGATAAATTTGCCTTTTGATGCTTTGTTAAAAATTAAAATCAATGATAGTATTAAGTCATATGAATTTACTGAAGAACTAAGCAGTGAACCTGGAAAAATATTGAATGGAATTATTTCTTTCGTTAATAAATATGTTAACGATGGATTTTTAAAGAAACAATCTATGCTTGAACCTTCGAGAGTCAGTGTCGCTAATAATTCAGTCCCAACTACGTTTATTAATTGCGTTGTTGAGAAAGAGTTTGTCATGAGATTTGATGATAAAGGATATATTGTTTATCATATAGCTGTTTCAAGATATATCGCTAATGAAAAAAGTATAATTTTTATAGTCTCGTCTAATAATTCTTTTGTTCCTGGATTGGTGGCTTTAAAAAATAATGAAACTGGATATAATCCTTATTGTAATGTAGAAGGGTTTGTTCATATGACAGTTGAGCAAGCTTATGATTCGAATGAAGAATATTATTATGGCAAAAGATGGGGAAATATTCCTTATAAAAAAGACTATTGGCCTGTAAACGAACCTGGTGTTGCGGCTATCACTTCATCTATAGAACACGGAGTTACTTTTGGTTACTCTTTCGAGAACGGATTTAGCTTAGATAATTTAAGTGTAACAGAAAACAGAAATATAGGAAAAAATATTTCTTTTGGATATTCTAAGACGATTACAAGGACAGAACCTGCTATGTCTGTGCAGGTTAATTCATCAAATACCGATAAATGTGAACGGTATTATAAATATGCACGAGAAACTATGGAGACTAATCATATAAATTCTAATTACATGTTCGAAATCGCTAATACAAGAAATGGAATGTTTAGAGGAGATTTCAGACTTAAGCTGGACTTTATGTTTGGTGTTGATTGGAACGGTTTATTGCGGAGTGAAACAATGAATGGGAGTAGAGATTTGATAGTGCGAGCTGGCGAACTTAATGATATTTATGATTTCGACTCTGGAAGAGTATAAGAGTTTAATTTCACATCTTTATAAAAAAATATAAACATGATTAAAAGATTTGATTGTTCTTAGAATATTTTGAACAGTTTCAACTAATTTAAAAATGTCAGATTAAAAAACTTCAAAAATAAAAAATGAAGTGAAAGGAAAAAATATGAAAGAATTATTTAACTATTTTTCTAAAATGATTTACCCAGCATTAATATTAGTTTTTATTTTTGCTTTTGCAACGGCGTTTGTTGAAGGAGAGTTTTTAAGAATGCTTCAAATGTTTTCTTGCTTTGTGTCTCTTATCTTCCTACTTCTATTTTTAATCGGTTTCATCGGCAAAATTGTTTTAATTTTTAAGCAAAAAGAATAGTGTTTTATTCCTTTTTATAGGTTATAAATAACGTAATAATAATTTTCGTTCAAAACATAACATTTAAAGTGTATAATTTTGGCATGAATAAGAAAAACAAAGAGATTCTCGTCGTTGAAGTAGATCGCTTAACAAAAACTCAAGTCAAAAATGGACTCAAAGAAAAAGGCTATAAAGTAACAACCGTTTCATCAGCTAGAGAAGCTATTGATTTTTGTATCAAAACAGTTGTTGATATGGTTATTATGGAATTAAATTTACCTGATAACGATGGAATTTATGTTATTCAAACACTTAGAACATTCAATAATGTTTTACCTATCATTGTTGTAAGTGGAAGAACAAATGTTGAATCTAAAGTTTTAGCACTTGATGCTGGAGCTAATGATTTTATTACAAAACCATTCTCACTCGATGAACTTTATGCTCGTATTAGAAAAGAGTTTAGATATGTTGTTCAAGAAGAAAAGCACTTATTAATAAATGGAAACTTAACTATTGATTATGATGCTAAAACTGTATTCGTAAACGGAATAGAGGTACACTTTACCAATTTTGAATATAAAATAATTGTTTTACTCGCTAATAATTTGAATAAAACATTAACTTATGATTATATTATTTCTCATGTTTGGGGAGCTGGAGGTCAAGACCAAAATGCTCTTAGAGTTTTCATGGCTGGCATCAGAAAGAAAATTAGCCGTGATGGCAAGTCTAGTAAATTAATAAGAACTGATGTCGGTATTGGATATCGCATGAATAAGATTGATTAATTTTTTAGTTATTCTATATTTAATATATGAAAAATTTTTTAGGGCGAATTATCATTTTAATCAGCTCAATTGTTAATTGCGCTCTTTTTTTCGTGCTCCTAGGATTATTTTTATTCTTTGCTTTTAACGAAACTGATTCCTTAATGAATTTTTTACATGGTCAATCTACTGAATTAGAATATGTAGGTATAGCTGTTGCAATATTAGATTTAATAATTTTACTAGTAACAACAATTATTTGTACTATTGGGATTATTAACGGAAGAAGAATGAAGCACGCTTTAATCGTTTCAAGCTTATTTTTTGGGTATAATTTATTTACTTTCTTATTTAATTTATTCATTCCTCATGTTGATAATGTATACACAGGAATATTAATAAGCGTTATGGTTGCCTTAATCGTTACTTCAGTAATGAATATGATAGGAAGCGCTTTTAACTTGCATAAAGATTGCCGATAATTCGGTATTTATTACTATAATTCACTACCATTAATGTATTAAAAAATAATTTTTGATATAATGTAAACGCTTTCATAGTCTAAGCGTTATTTTTAAGTATATTTTTACTTTATTTCAGTAAAAAAATACTATATTATTTTATTCGGTAAATAAATACCGAGTTTGGAGATTCAAATGGAAAAGAAACACCTTACTAAAAACCAATTAAGAAGATTACCAAGTTACTTACATTTACTTAAGAACTTGAGCGGATCAGGAATGAAAGATATTAGCTGTCAAACTATCGCTAGCTGTCTTGATTTAAATAAAGAACAAGTCAGAAAAGATATTGCTTTGATAAGTTCAATAGATGGAATTCCAAATAAAGGAAGAGATATCAATCTTTTGATTAAAGATATTGAAACTATCCTTGGATATGATGATACTCATAACGCCTTTATTGTTGGTGTTGGTAGCTTAGGTAAAGCTTTCTTACATTACAACGGATTCGAAAATTACGGATTAAAAATTGTATGTGCATTTGAATCGAATCCATCATTAATTGGAACAACATGTAATGATAAGCCAATATACGATGTAAACGATATTAATAAAGAAACACTTGATGAGTTCAACGCAAAAATCGGCATTATCGCTGTACCTGCAGAAGTTGCTCAAGATATCGCTGACAAAATGGTTGCGGCTGGAGTTGAAGCAATTTGGAACTTCGCTCCTACAAAACTCATTTTGCCTAAAGACATTATTGTTTCAAATATGGATTTAGCTACATCATTAGCGGTTTTATCTCACCAACTATATCTTAAAAAGCACAAAAAAGGAGAGGAATAATGGATAAAGTTTTAGACGCAAAAGCAGTTACTGAAGTTAATGAACTTGTTTCAAAAGGATTAGTTGCCTTAGAAAAATTTAGACAACTCGATCAAGAAAAAGTTGATTATATCGTTGCAAAGGTCTCAACAAGTGTTCTTGATCACCACGAATACTTAGCAAGATTAGCAGTCGAAGAAACAAATAGAGGTGTCTTCGAAGATAAATGTACAAAGAACTTATTTGCTTGTGAATATATCACAAACGCAATGAGACATTTAAAAACATGTGGAATTATTAGCGATGATCCAGTTTCAGGAATCACTGAAGTTGCTGATCCATTAGGTGTTATTTGTGGAGTCACTCCAGTTACAAACCCTACAAGTACAGTTATCTTTAAATCGTTAATTGCATTAAAAACAAGAAACCCAATTATCTTTGGTTTCCATCCAAATGCACAAAAATGCTGTGTTGAGACAGGAAAAATTATTGTAGAAGCAGCTGTTAAAGCGGGTGCTCCAGCAGATTGTATTCAATGGATTGAACATCCTTCACTCGATGCAACAACTGCACTAATGCAACACGATGGAATCGCTTGCATTTTAGCTACAGGTGGTAACGCAATGGTTAGAGCAGCATATAGCTGTGGAAAACCTGCATTAGGTGTTGGTGCTGGTAACGTTCCAGCTTATGTTGAAAAAACAGCAAATGTTGCTCAAGCTGCAAACGACATCTTAATGTCAAAAGCATTCGATAATGGTATGGTTTGTGCTAGTGAACAAGCTGCTATTATTGATAAAGAAATTTATAACGAATTCGTTAAAAATATTAAAAAGTATGGTGCTTATCTTTGTAATAAAGAAGAAAAAGCAAAGCTTGAAAAATATATGTTCCAACCAAATAAAGATGGTGTCGTTACAGGCGTCTTCCCAGGTTTAGTTGGTCACCCAGCATGGGAAATTGCTCATAACGCAGGCTTTGAAGTTCCACACAATACACCAATCTTAATGTGCGAATGTTCAAAAGTTGGTCCAGAAGAACCATTAACAAGAGAAAAACTTTCACCAGTTTTAGCTTTAATTAAATCAAGTGGAGTCGAAGATGGCTTTGCAAAAGCTGAAGCTATGGTTGAATTCAATGGTTTAGGACATAGTGCTTGTATCCATACAGCAAGCAAACAAATTGCTGACGACTTCGGAGTCAGAATGAAAGCATGTAGAATTATTTGGAATTCACCTACAACATTTGGTGGAATCGGTAATATTTATAACTCTTTCTTACCATCAATGACACTTGGATGTGGTTCTTATGGTCACAACAGTGTTAGCGGTAACGTTAGTGCAGTTAACTTAATCAATGTTAAACGTATCGGAAAGAGGAGAAATAATATGCAATGGTTCAAAGTTCCAAGCAAAATCTATATCGAAAGAAATAGTATCCAATACTTAAAAGACGCTAAAGGTGTTAATAAAGTCTTTATCGTTACAGATAAATCAATGGTTCAACTTGGATTCTTACAAAAAATCATTGACCAATTAAAATTAAGAAGAAACGAAGTTACAATTCAATTATTTACTGATGTTGAACCAGATCCAGATATCACAACAGTCGCTAAAGGCGCTGATTTAATGAAATCATTCGAACCAGATACAATTATCGCTTTAGGCGGTGGTTCATCAATGGATGCTGCTAAAGGTATGTGGTTATTCTATGAACATCCAGAAGTTAACTTCGATGATTTAAAACAAAAATTCATGGATATCAGAAAGAGAGCATTTAAATATCCTGAATTAGGTAAAAAATCTAAATTAATCTGTATACCAACAACTTCAGGTACAGGTAGTGAAGTCACTCCATTCGCTGTTATCAGTGATAAAGCAAATGGTAAAAAATATCCATTAACAGACTATTCATTAACTCCAACAATCGCAATTGTTGATGCTGAATTCACAACAAACTTACCTGCATCAGTTACAGCAGATACTGGTATGGACGTCTTAACTCACGCATTAGAAGCTTATGTTAGTATGTTAGCTACAGATTACACAGATGCTTTAGCAATTCAAGCTACACAAATGGTCTTTAAATACTTACCAAGATGTGTCAAAAATGGTAAAAACGATCTCGAAGCAAGAGAAAAAATGCACAATGCTTCAACAATGGCTGGTATGGCATTCGCAAATGCTTTCTTAGGTATGAACCACTCAATGGCTCATAAGATTGGTGGATTATTCCATGTTCCTCACGGAAGAACAAACGCAGTCTTATTACCATTCACAGTTATGTATAACGGACAAATTCCACAAAAACTTGGAACATGGCCAAAATATAATGTCTATGATGCTAATGAAAGATATGCAAACATTGCTAGATTACTCGGACTCAAATTCAATACAACTGAAGAAGGTGTTAGAGCTTTAGCTGATGCAATCTATGATTTAGGTATCGAATGTGGTGAAAAGATGAACTTCAAAGCAGAAGGAATCGATGAAAAAGAATGGTTCGATAATGCTCAAGAACTTTCATATAGAGCATATGAAGATCAATGTACTCCATGTAACCCACGTATTCCATTAGTTAAAGATATGGAAGAAATCTTAAAACAAGCTTACACAGGTTACATTAAAGGAAAAACAACTATCTAATTAGATATAAATTGAACAAAAAGGGCACGTAATGTGTCCTTTTTGAGTCGCCATTATATCGATGTTATCGATGCAATTCGTATTTTTTTTAAAAATGAATGTCATAAAAGAATGTTGATAAAATTTATATCTATTGATAATATTTTTACTATAAGGAAGACTAAAAAATGAAAAAATATCCAACTGGAATGTGTGCATTGAAACAAGTTATTTTTAATTTTGCTTTTACAATTTTTATGATTGCATCTATTATAACTGTACCTTTAATTGTTATGCTTGTTCTTAAAGCTGAGCTATGGGTTACATTATTAACTATAATGGGGTTAACTTTAGGATTATCTTTAATATATTTAATAGTTAATGCTTTAATGAATCCTATACCTAAAATTCTTACAAGCTTTGCTTTTGATTTGAATTATGATCAATTTGAAAAAAGAACGAATTCGATATTAGAAGAAAAAATAAATGCTGAAACTAAAAGTCTTGTTTTACTTCTTAAATGCAACATATTATCTGCTATTAATTTAAAAGAAAGTCAAAATTTATTCGAAACAATACAAGAACCAAGTTCCAAAAAAATAAAAGTTTATACGAACTTATTCAAATTTATTACTTTATAAATAGAGGCGATGAAATAAAAGCAAAAGAACTATTTACATCTTTTAAAACTAAATATCCAAAAAATAAGAGTTTGCTAAGTATTGAAACTACTATGAAAGTTATATTTACTGATGAAGCAATTGAAAATATTGAAAAAAAATGCCAACAAACCTAGGGTCTTTATTTGATAACTTATCCAATGCGAATTTATTATTACATTATTACGATAAACAAGAAGATTATGAAAAAGCTTTGATATATACGAAAATGATCTTAGAAAAAGACACATGTCTTAATGAATATAATCAAAGTGCGAAAGATTTTACCTTAACTTTTTATACTAAAAAACAACAGTAATTCGAAAAACACGATAACAATCGTGCTTTTTTATAATTAGGGCTTGAAATTCCAATATATATTTAGTATAATTATACTAAAAG
>DBFJOT010000037.1:0-20467 GCA_048405595.1 Candidatus Onthovivens sp. | reverse complement strand
TGGTAAAAATTATAAATTTCATTTTGTTCTTCGTTTAGTTCGTTCACGGTTCAAACCTCCATGAACAAAGAATATGTGAAAAACAAAAACTAATTAATAGGGGGATTTACCGCTTACTTTTTAAAAACAAATTTCATAAAAATATCCAATAGAATTATCAAGGATGTTGGTTCCATTGAAAAAATTAACTGATAGGAATTTTCTTTGGTTTAAAAGGAAAAACGAACCATTACTCATTAAAAATAATAATTACTTTGGTGATAATTTAAATGTCTAGTCCACTAGTTTAACTTTTACTATTCTTGAATTTTTCTATCTTTATTATTTAACTTTAAAGAAAGGATTATAAGAACTAAAGCAACGATAGAAACAATTCCTTCGCTTACAGGATAAGCTAACCATATACCTAACATTTTTAAAGTATATGAAAGTAAAAATGTAATTGGTAAAAGTACAAATAATCCTCTTAATAAAGAAACAATTTGAGCACTTATATTTCGTTCACATGAAGTTAAAAATGTAGATGAAACAATATTGAATCCAATAAACGGAGTAGCAATAAAATAAAGTTTTAATCCTGTAGTGCTTAATTCCTTTAAGTAAGGATCGTTTTCACTATTAAATATGTCGATAATCGATTCTGCTCCAAAAAATATAATTAAATACATAGATGACGCTAGTATTAAAAGCGTAATTAAACTATATCGATACAGTTTTTTAACATTAGCTACCTCACCTTGACCATAATTAGAACTCATTAAAGGTTGAATTCCTTGAGATAATCCAGTAAATATTGCAACTACTACTAGAGAAATAACAGTTACAATACCAAAAGCAGCTACACCTACATTTCCTTCTAATCTTAAAATCAAGAAGTTAAATAGGAACATTATTATTCCTGAAGAAAATTCTGTTACTAAAGAAGGGATTCCACTAGATGATAACTCTAGCTCCTTCTTTAAATTAGGTATTTCTTTTTGAATATGAAAATTATTTTTTCTCATCAATATATAAGGAGAAATTATTAACATACTGATAAGCGGAGATAATCCAGTAGCTAATATTGCCCCAAATATTCCCATATCAAAAGGAAATATGAAAATATAATCTAATAAAATATTAGCTAAACTTCCTACAATCATTGCCGTCATTGATAACATAGGTTTCCCATCATTTCTAACGAAGCATTGTAAAAGATGATTAAACATAAAGGCTGGAGCAAATAGCATCATAGTTTTTAAATATATATTTGCGTATGGAAGTATCGTTTCATCAGCTCCTAAAAGTGTTGCTATCTCTTTGCTAAATAAACTTCCTAGAAGCATAAAGATGATAGAAAATAAAATTATTAAATATATTGCGTTTGTAAAATATGAGTTACTTTTTTTAGTTTCACCTCTATTTTTCGCAATTGAATATCTTGTTCCAGCACCCATTCCAATCATTAAACCTATTCCACTTATTATGCAAAAAACAGGAAAAGCGATATTTAAAGCTGTTAATCCATTAGTTCCAAGTTTCATTGACACGAAGAATGTATCTGCCATTGTGTAACAAGAAAAAGCAGCTTGTCCTAAAATATTTAAACTTACGTAAACTAGAAAACTTTTTAATAAACTTCTTTCTTTCATAACACCTTTCGTCCAAGAAAAAAGCTCCAGCAAAGTTATAGCCTTTGTATCTGGAGCGTTTCAAACAGTAGTTATATTCTATTAAGAAAATTATTCTTATAGCAAGAGAAAAAGTCTAGATTTTCTCAATAGAATTACTAGACTTTATCTTTTATTATTATTTATCTATTGTCTCAACTTTAATTTTTGGTTTTCTAATGATTCCAAAATAAGCCCAAGTACTTAATCCAACCAAAACCGCTGCATCGATTACACCTAATAAGATAACCCACCATGCAAATGGTTCTTTGATAATTGTATCTCCAATTTCAGCACTAAATTTATCATCTTCGTGATTGTAATTTTTAGAGAAATTATATGTACTAGCGAATGTATAAATTACATTTTTAGAAGCTTCAACAGCACAATAGACATCACTAGCTTTATTTCTATTTAATTTAGATCTGTTGTTGTTGAGAACTGGATTTAACCAAATATCATTACCTCCACGAACACCATCAGCGCAATTCATATTTCCTGATCCATCGCTCCAGTCAGTAATCATACTTCCTCTATATCCCCGTTCATCACGTAAGATTTGTCTATTAGAACCATTGTTAGCTCCTGACCAAACCCCACCAATGCTGCTGAAAGAAGACATCATCGCAACAGTTTCTCCTTCTTTTACAGGGATTTCGAAAGCTTTAAAATAATTTTCTCTTAAATTTTGTTCTGTTAACCATGTATTTAAGTTTCTTGAGTTATTTCCAGGTTCAGTTAAACCAAAATGTTTTAAATAAGCATAAACACCGTTTGCTTTAGCTCCTAAAATTGTTTGAGCAGCAAGTTTTCCACTTAAAATTGCATCCTCAGAATACATTTCGTAGTTTCTTCCGTTAAAGTGAGAACGATGTAAGTTAACAACAGGTGCGTACCAACCTTGTAAATTAGTAGCTTGTCCTTCTTGTCCCATTGCCAATCCAACTTGTTTAGCAATGAATTTTGACCAAGTTTGACCTATTAAAACTTGATTTGGGAATGCTGTCCATTCACCTGAAGAAATACCTGTTTGAGTATTTGTATTGAATCCAGCAGGGCCATCGAAATCATATGATCTTGCTTTACCAATTGAAGCTATAACCGGTGTTCCAAATCCACTATCCTCAACGATTTTACAAGCTTCATTTACACTTAATTGTTGAACCATTAAATTAAGTTCTTCAGAATCGTAATCAGAACCAATTTTCTTAAGAAGTTCATCATTGAATTTAGTTGTAGCACCCTTACCTGTTAAATCGTTTTCACTAGGTTTGCTGCCATCTTCTTTAACTCTAATATATAATCCATGATCCGCATTTAATGTAGGCATTTCTACATCTTCAAATTCACTATTTTGGTAGTTATTTGCTTTAGTTACTTCAGCATTATTTGTAGGATTCTTTTGAGCTTTTGGGTATGTTCCAGCAAAATCATTTCTAGATAAATATCTAGGAGCATCTGCTTCGTTTGTAAATAATGTTGATCCATCAATTGGAACTCCAGCAATTGCGCTTTCGCCTGTAAATCTATTTTCTACAACATTTTTTGTAACTGGATCTTCATTAAATAAGATGTCATTTTTAACTTTGTAAGTTAATTTATTTAATGAACTATTATTCATCGCTTTAAATTCATGAGAGTTTTCCATGAATTTAATTTCATAATCACCTGCATCAAGTTCATAACCAGCATTATTATTGTTGTTTTTATCATAACAATCGTAACTCGCTAAATCATAAACATCTATGGTGAATTTAATTTCTCTTTGAGTTTTACCAGGTTCAAGTAAAGCTGTTTTTTCAAAGTCTAATAAATTGATAGCAGATTTTTCAATTTCACCTTTTGTATAAGGTGATGTGTAATATAATTCTAAAACATCTTTTCCTGCTACGTTTCCTGTATTAGTACATGAGAAACTAAGTTCAATTTTTGAGTCAGCTTTTAACTCTGATTCATTTGGTAAGCTTACTTTATCGAGTTTCCATTCGAAAGTTGTATATGATTTTCCATATCCAAAAGGGAATTGGACTATTCCATTATATCCATCGCCATAATCATTAGAAACATCATTAAAATAGCCTTCTACATCAGCTGTTTCATACCATTTGTAACCTGTATAAATATCTTCTAAATATGTTACATGATTTCCTTTTCTTTGATAATTTGCGAATGATGGATCGGTTTTAAAATCATAAGCGTAAATATCTGTAAGTCTACCACTAGGATTAACACTTCCGTCTAAAATATGTGGTATAGCGTCAGCGCCATTTTGTCCCATGATATTGACATTTAAACATGCATCTACTCCAATTGTGTCAAGGAATCCAAGTTGCATTGGATTGGTTGAATTGATAATAACAACTGTCTTGCTAAACTTTTCAACACACATTTTGAGTAAAGCTTCTTCTTCAGTAGAAATTTCAAGGTAATGTCTATTCTTATCAACTGGTTGTCCGTGTGATTTGACTTGTTGTAAAGGAATTTCTCCAACGTTTTCTCCGGCAATTCTAGAAATAACCACTACCGCTGTATCACTAAAATTTTGAGCATTTCCGATTAATGTATCTGAATATGAAGTAATACTTGGTTCAACTAAATTGATTCTAGAAGCATTGTATCCGTAGTTTTTAGAATCATAATTATTGTAAAGATCGATTATATCTTGATTATATTCAAAACCACCTTTTTTAAGTGCTTCTAAAAATGTAACTTTCTTTTCTGGATTGATTGTTGAGGAACCACTTCCAATTCCTGAAAGTAAAAAACCTTGGTCTGTAGATGACCATCCAAAAACATTGATTTTTTTGTTTTGTAAAGGTAATGCTTCATTATCATTTTTAAGCATTACGATTCCTTCTTCAGCAATATCTTTACATAATTCTGCGCTTTGTGCTGTAGCTTGTTCAAAATTTTCACCATCAAAATTTACACCAGTACCACATAAAGCTGTGGTGATCATTGGTGAGTAAATACTTGCGACAACATTACCTGCTATAGCTGCTCCAGCAATAACACCAATTGCTAAACCATAGATGATTTTCTTTGTACTTCTTTTCATATTTCCTCCGATAGTTTACAAATGTTTATATTTATATAAACAGGGTAACGTAAACTAAAAATGTCTTTAAGAAAATACACTCGACGTGTTATTTCCTTTGATGTAAGCCCTTACATTTTAAAAAGAAGGCAATATAAAATGAGAATTTGGTCGTATATTGAACTTTTTTAGTCGTGTATTGATTCCACTTTTTCTTTATCTATTTTAGCTTGATTAATCATTAAAACTATGAACAAACAAAGAAGTAAAGAACCAATCACATAAAAGCTATATTCAAATGTGTAATTTAAAATAATCTTCCGTAATGGAGTCTTATAATAACTAACAAATCCAGGTGCAACTTTATTCAAAGCGTTGCTATTAGCAACAACATAAGACACAGCTTTTATAGAATTAATTAGTGCGTTTTGCCCTGTAGTAGTAGATATATCTTTAATATACTTAGTTAAATCTTCTTTAACTTCTATTCTATTACTCGACCATAAATATAGATCGTTCCCACTTCTAATTCTTGCATCATGACTACCATCAACCTCGCAATCACTTATTACAAAGCCTTTAAAGCCCCGTTCGTTTCTAAGCAAATCAGTTAAAAGAGCTTTGCAACAAGAACTTTGGTATGGACCGACATAATTAAAAGCTGACATAACAGCTAACGGTGTATTAATTTCTTTTGTTCCTAATTCTCCGCTGTCATCTTTTGTATATTTCAAATTTGTTTTTGATTCTTTAACTACAATTTCAAAAGGTTTTAAATATATTTCTCTTAACGCTTGCTCATTTACCCAAACTCGAATAGATGAACGATAACTTTCTTGCTCATTTAGAATAAAGTGTTTTAAATAAGGGTAAACACCTTTTGTTGAAACTCCTTCAACTACAGCTTTAGCTATATAGCCAGAAAGTAAAGCGTCCTCGCTATAATATTCAAAATTTCTTCCGCCAAATGGAGTTCTATGAATATTTAATCCAGGTGCATACCATCCACTAATATTATTTAATAAAGCTTCTTCACCAATGTATTCACCAAGTTTTTTAACTAAATTTTCGTTATATGTAGATGCGACAACAACCTCTGATGGATAACAATAAAATGTTTCTTTAAAGATATTATAAGCGTCATTGAAGCCACTTGGACCATCAAAATCATGAGTTGAAGGCTTATTTATAGAAGATAACTTCCCCGTACTAAAACCAGCAAAAATAAACAAATCCCTTAATTCGTTATAAGCTGATTCGTCATCAAAATTTATATTTTCCAAAAGTTCATCCCAAAGAGGATCATAAAAATCTACACCTCTTAAACTTGATAACGTAAGATCGTTTTTTAAAAAATGATGTTCTTTTTCTGTATAAACTTCACTTGTTGAGATGTTTCCTAGTTGAGGATGTGTATTCACATTAAACCCTTCGAAAGATTTCGTTTTTTCTAAATATTCTTCATTAAGGTTACGATTAAAATTTTTAGCCTTTTCAGGATATGTATTAACAAAATTATTTCTAGATAGATTAGTAACTCCTTCTTCTAACATATAATTAGTTAAAAAATTAAATTTATTCGATGCAATCGATGTTTCTTCGACATCGCTATTATTATCTTCATTTAAATAATAAATCGTTTCATCTATATCAAAACAAATTTCTTCATATACATCATGGCTATTCATACTAAGATAAATTTTATATTCACCTTTTTGTAAAATATATGAACCAACTTTTTCATCATTTACAAAATAATTAGCAAAGTAGGAAGCCATGTCACTCAATGGTATCTCAAATTTTTGTACAAATGTTTCTTTAGGTTCGATTATTGGTGTCTTACTAAAATCGAGTAAGTTTTTTGCTGATTTTTCAATTTTGTTCGCTTTATCAAATGAAGTATAAGGGGCACCATAAAATAATAAAATAGTATCTTTACCAGGAGTTTCCCCAATATTTTCAACCTCTACTTCTATAGAAAGACTATCTTCATTTAATTCATATTTAAGTATTTTTTGAGAGAAATCAGTATATGATAAACCATATCCAAATGGTGCTTGAACAACAGATTCATAATCAAAATTAATAGTAGAGTCAGCTAAAGATTCCTCATAAATTGATTCATAATATTTATATCCAACATAAATACCTTCTTCATATTCAATAAAAGGTATAGTTTGCTGGTTCTTATAAAAATGAGCTCCAAAGTTTTGCATTGCTGGTGAAGATAATAAATTTGTTGTGTAAGTATCAACTGTTCTTCCACTAGGATTTATTTCGCCACATAAAACATCAGATAGAGCGCTAAAACCTATTGATCCTGGATAACTGATATGAACTAAAGCATCCACTTTATAATTCGAATCACTCATCATTGGTTGAATTTCAAAATGCGCAGGTACATTTAGCACAACAGTCGTGCTCTCGCAAAATTTATTAGAAAATCTAATAGTTTCTAACTCGTTTCGAGTTAAAGATAATCTATGTTTTGTACCATCAACATATTCATCAATTTTAATATCGATATTTTCTGCAGATTGTCTTGCTATAAAAACTACGCCATGACTATTTTTTAAAGATGCAGTATCTAATGTTTCATAAGCTGAAGCTTTAATTTCTTTAATTCTATTATCAACTCCATATGCTGAATCATTACTTGTTCCGTTTTTTTCTTCTAGTTCATTAATGTTAGCATCATTTAGTGTGATTTCTTCAACATCTGTATTAACAATAAAATGTTTTTCTAAAGCATCTTTTGGTGTAAATGGTGAGTTAAATTTAGTAGTTCCACTGCCTTTACCAACATATGATGGGGCTTTATAGCCATAGCCAAAAGGAGCTATTGTTGCCTGTTTTGATAAAGGCAAAAGATCTTCATTTTTTAATAAAACAATCCCTTCACCAACAACTTCTTTTACAAATTCATCATTTCTCAATTTAATCTCTGATTCACTTTTTGTTTCTTGAGTGTAATAATTTGTATCCCAATTTTCAGAGTTATCAACAGGAACAATTATTTTTTCACCTTGCCCAAAAAAAGCATTGAAGCTAGGTTCAAACATGCTCGTTACAACGTTTATTAAAAGTCCAAAAGATAGAAAAATAAGACCTAATGATAACAAGACAGCTTGCATTTTAGTTTTCATTTTTCTTCTCCTTTCTTAACGGTATAACAGCATTTAATAAAAATTTATTATCAGCAACTCTAAAAGTTGCTTTTCCACCGTATTTTTCACAAATATATTTTATTGATTTTGTACCGAAACCATGAACTTCTTGATTCTTTTTAGTTTGAGGTAAATCATTCAAGAATTCAATTTTTTCATTGCAGTAATTTTCCATGTGGATAACAACTTTTGCATCATTCACAATTTTTACATTTAAAGTAATAACACGTTTATCGTAAGTTGCTTTTAATACGCTATTAATAGCATTATCAATAGCATTCCCAAAAAGAGAATAAACATCGATGTTATCGATAAAATCTAATTTTGAGCCATCAATAATAGCAGAAAATTTAATATGATGTTTTTTACAATAAAAATACTTTTCCATTAAAAGAGTATCAAGAGTTGCGTTGCCAGATTTAATAGATTCATCGTAAAAAGAAATCTCTTTTTTTAAGTCGTCTAGCATGCATTTTTTATCTTCATCAGATATAGCATCTTTTAATGCTTCAATTTGGTGTTTAATATCGTGACACTTAATATTAATCAATTCGTTATTAGCTTTAGACAATCTTAAGTGTTCGTTTTCTTTATCTAAAAGCGACTCTAAAACAACTTTATCATTTTTAAGTTTTCCAATTGAAAAAGTATTATATTGAATAGCCAATAACAAAATACAAGCAATGATAGCATAAAGATTTGTTGCTATTAAACCAGTTCTATCATTACAAGATTGACTATACATAGATAAGACATTAACAACAAGTAGAGCAAATAAAGAAGTCCCGATAACAACTTTTTTATCCATATTTTTTAAAGATTCTTTACTTAATTTTTTCAAAAATAATAGCAAATACAAACTATAAACGATTACGTATACGGCTATAAACATCAATAGGTCGTAATATCGATTATCGAAATTAATTTTAAAAATTGATTTTATTGCAAAGAATAAATTGTCTGCAAAGTTTTGGATCGCATAACCGCTTATTCCAAAAAATAACGTTCTTCTTAGATTCATATTAGAAGGTAAGAAAAGAACTATCAGTGAAAAAACAAATATAGTAAAGAATATCGTTCTAAACCACGAAACATTAATTTCTAATTTATAAAACGAAAATGTTAAACTTAGTGCCACATAAAGAACTGTTGAAGCTACAAGAAGTATGCCCCAAGATTTTTTCTTTTCAGCAAAAAGAAGGTGAATTAAATGTGCCAAATATAATGGAATAATAAATCTTAAAAATATATAAATTATTCCTTCGGAATTACCTAAATCACCATATCCATTCATTAAATATTGTCTCCAAGGAAGTTGACATAATCTTCGACAAATTGTTTCTTTCTTGTTCTTGAGATTTTAATATTTTCACCACCAACAATAACTTCATTTTCAATGATGTCATCGACATAATTTAAATTTATCAAAAAGGATTTATCACATTTTGAGAAACCATGTTTTTCAAGCTTTTCTTCATAATTTCTAAGAACATCTCTCTTTTTAAAAACACCTTGTTCAGTATGGAAAAATAAATCATGATTCATAACTTCGATATATTTTATATCTCTCATAAGTATTTTTCTATAATCACCTTGGATAGTTAAGATTAAAAAATCACTGTTATCTTTTTTAATCTTTTCAATTGCTTTTTTAATTACAGCATTAAAATTAAGTGCTGTAATTGGTTTTACTATATAGCCATATGCATCAACACTATAACCTTTAACGGCATATTGAGCGCTATTAGAAACGATTATGATACAGACTTTGGTATCGATTTTTCGGATCTTCGCACTTATTTCTATTCCGTCTATATGTGGCATTTCAATATCCATAAAAATGATATCGTAATAAGGCTTATAGTTTTCTAAAAAAGCTAAACCATTATCAAAATATTCATATGAAAACTCTTCTCCAAATTCTTTAGAGTAATTTTTTAAAGCTTCAACGAGTTTATCATAATCTTTTTTATAATCATCAACGATTGCTGTCTTTATCATATAGTTACCTTCAATATAGGCGAAAAGGGAGCGAGGATATTTATCCAGCTCCCGTTCATTATATATTATTTAGTTTCAGTTATTGTAGTATCTTCTTTAATTTTATCTTTCATCTTGAAAGTAAAGAATCCCCATACCGCTAATCCAGCAAATAGTACTGCATCTGCAACATAGATAATAGTTTTCCAAGTTGTATCTGGATCACCTCTTTTACCGATGTTGATTGTAATGTTATCTGCTTCTGGGTCGTAATTTGCGTGCGTGTAAGCTGCATTTAACCATGAATAAATGATATTTTTGGTTGCTCTGCGTAATTCATTTTTAAATGTATTACTTGATGTTTCAAAAGCAAATTTACCATTATTTAAATATCCATCCATCCAGATATCTCCACCATTTCTAATAGCGTGGTCCATACTCATGAATTTGTGATGGTCAGCGTAGTCTGTTAAAACAGCACCCTTAAATCCCCATTCATCTCTAAGGATTCCATTTAATAAAGCACCGCTTCCGCCTGCCCATACAGCTCCAACTCTATTATAACTTGTCATAATACCTGTTGAGCCGCCGATTTGAACTGCGTCTTTAAATGGTTTTAAATATAATTCTCTAAAACTTTGTTCTGTTAACCAAGTATATAAGCCATCTCTATATGTTTCTTGATCATAAACAGCGAGGTGTTTTAAGTAAGAATAAACGCCACAATTTTTAGCACCCTTAACAGAGTTAGCTCCCATGATTCCACTTAAAACTGGATCTTCACTATAGTATTCATAGTTTCTTCCGCCAAATGGACTTCTATGTAAGTTCATACCTGGGCCATACCATCCTTCATATCCTAAGTTCTTTGCTTCTTGACCGATTGCTAAACCAAATTCATATGATAATCTAGCATTCCAAGTTTGAGCGATAACTGTTGCATTAGGGAATCCAGTTCCAATATTACTAGCATTGAAAGATCCGATTTGTGCTGGACCATCAATGTCGAATAATTTTGGTTTACCGATGCTTTTTACTTCGGCTGTATTACAGTATCCATGTAAAACTAAATTCTTTGCTTCTTCAAAAGTAATTTGATTTAAAACATCTTCCCATTCTGGAGCATCAAAATCTTCTCCAAGAATATAGCCTAAATCAGTAACTTCTTTATTTTCAAAAACTTTTAATCCTTTACTAGCTCCAAAAATAACTTCAGGAGAAGAAGAATCGATATAATCATTTGCCATTTGGCTTGTATATAAATTATAGTAAGCAGCGTTTTCACTTAATGAACGTGCAGATTCATGTTTTGGGAAAGTTCCTTCGAAATCACTTCTTGTTAAATATGTAATTCCAGCATCTGAATCTTCACCATCAATTCCAACGCCATCAAGCGCTTTATCACCTGTAAATTTATTATCTACTGGTAATCCTGATTTCATATCAGTGTCAAAGATAATTTCTTTATCTAATTTATAAACAATCTCACTACTATCAACAACGTTTGCTGCACTTTGTGCAAGTTCAACTTGTTCGTGTGAATTTTTCATTAATCTAATATGATAATCACCTTTATCGAGTTCAAAAGCTGTAGTTCCGTTATTGTTAGAATCATAGCAATCATAACTTGCTAGATCTTCAGCGGTAAAAGTTAATTTGACATCTTCGTAAAGTCCTGGTTCAAGAACTTGTGTTTTACCAAAAGCTAAAAGATTAATAGATGACTTTTCAATTCCACCTTCGTAATAAGGTGCTTCATAATAAAGCTCAACAACATCTTTACCTTTTGTTTCACCGATATTTGTAACTCTTATAGTAACTTCAAAAGTATCTTCTTTTTCAATTGTTGATCCATATTTTTTACTTAAACCAACAATTTCATATTTAAAGTCAGTATAGGATAATCCATAACCGAATGGAAATTGAACAACACCTTCATATCCTTTTCCGAATTCATTATCAATATTATTCCAATATCCCATCTTGTCAGCTGTTTCATACCACTTATAACCAACATAGATACTTTCTGAATAATCTACATATGCTAATCCTGGGTATTTAGCACCTGAATTTCCAACGTTTCCATAATTTGTCCCATCGAATGGGTAATAACCTTTGCCATTTGTATAGAAGTTTTCTCCTTCCATACCACTATTTGCATAGGTTGCAGCAGTTTTAAAGTCATATGCATAAGTATCAGTTAATCTTCCAGAAGGTGAAACTTCACCATATAAAACATCGACCAATCCTTTTGCTGCGTTAATACCAGTTCCACCACTTACTACGCATGCTTTTAAATTATCAATCTTGTCTAAAAAACTAAGATTCATTTGGTTTGTAGAATTGATTACTACAACTACATTTGCATAATTTGTTGCAACATATTCAAGTAAAGCTTCTTCTTCAGTAGAAACATCTAAATATGTTCTATCTGCATCATCAGGTGATGAACTTGTTTTATTTCCTTTGTATTGAACTTTAGGTGCATCGTTACTTTCACCACATTGTCTTCCTAAAACAACAAATGCTGTATCACTAAATTCAATAGAACTATTTAATAATTCTTCAGGATAATCAGTTTCAATGTTAGGTTCAATTATACGATGGTATTCATATTCATAACTATTTAAAGTACCTTCGTTACGTTTTGGCTTTACAGAACAATATTTATTATAAAAGTTTGTTAATTCTTTGTTTGTTTCAACTCCGTATTCATTAAGAGCTTTAATAAAATCTGTTCCAACTGTCAATTGGCCCTTATCATTTACAACACGGCCACTTCCACTACCACCAGTAACCCAATCACTACTAGCCCAGCCAAAAACATTAACTTTAGTATTTGTAGCTTTGTTTAATGGTAATACATTTTCTTCATTTTTAACTAAAACTGTACCTTCTTGAACTATTTTCTTAGCTAATTCTTCACCTTTAGCTTTTGATTCTTCAATAGAATCAGCATCTGCTGAAGCATATCCAATTAATCTTTCTTGAATTAAATCAGCGAATGTTCCTAATGCTAATACGTTTAAAGTAACAGCAAAAGCACTGATAAATCCGATAGCAGCAAAGTTAATAATTTTCTTTTTTCTTGCTTTCATATTAATCTCCAAATAGATAATAATGATGCAACCAAAAAGGTTGCATCAGTTTTTTTAAATTATTGAGCTTTTTCCATAACAAGTGATGTACAGTTCCATGTAGAATCATCTTGTTGGATGCTATAATTAACTCCTTCGAATGTGACAATTTCTGTTGTGTATTCTTTAGCTTTTAAATCACCTAACCCGTTCTCATCAAGTCCGATGTGAGGTGTTAAAACCCATTTATCTTCTTTGTTGTATGTAGAGAAGAGGTTATCAACTCTAATAGAATATGTGAATGTTGAATTTGCCTCATCAATTGTTGCTTTGAAATAAGCATCTGTTCCTTCTTCACCATCTTTATAATAGTTCTTATAAACTACATCCCAGCCTAAGTGATCGACGTTATCATTGTGTTGGAATTCAAATGCAAAGTTAAGTTCGAGATCTTTTTTACCGCTTTCGTATTTTCCAGAGAATGTGTAATATACGCCATCTTCTTTCTTTTCTAAAGTGACTTTGTCAAATGATAAATCAATATCAACAACATAAATCATTAAGCCATCCCATCCATAACCGACGTAGTATGTATAACCATTAAGTTCACTCTTATATCCACCGCCAACTGCATTTGTGAAATCGCCTTTTTTAGATGGTAATTTATCGAATTTTGTTACGCATCCACCATGTGCTAAGTTTGTATTAGTTCCACCATATACAATGGTATCGTCTGTTTCGCTTTCAACAATAGTAATATGAGCAAAATAGTTTTTCTTAATCAATGTAAAGTCTTGTAATGGTAATCTGAATTCAAATTCGCCTTGAGCACCAATATTTGATGTATATGGATCGCTTTCTCCTTCGCCAAACCAAGTTAATTTAGCAAATTTATTTGCGAATTTAGTATCAAATTTACCAGTAATTTTTAATACATCTTTTTTAGTGTCTTCAACAAGTGCTTGTCCGATTGAGATTTCATAAGTTGCAACTGAATAAAAATAATAAAGTTTAACTGCTCCGTTATATACAGCAAAAGCGTAAACATAATTTCCGATTGCAGCTTTTTGAGTTGTGTCAATTTCGTATGAACCTTGTTCAAAAATTTCCATTGTTACAGTTTCTTCACCAACTTTAGCAGCAAACTTAATATCCATCCATTTTCCTTCATAGGATTGTCCATCTTCGGTTGTAGAGTTTTGAAGATCGAAAATGTTAAATTTACATTTGAATTGATCACCTTTTTGTCCTTTAAAGATTTCACCTTTAAATTCGACATTGTCGTTTCCTTCGAACAAATATAATTGTACTTCGTTAGCAGCCCCGAAGAATCCTTCGATATTTAAGAAAGGTGTTTCTTTACCATCAACAACTTCAGTAGAAATAAAGATCTTTTCAACATCAACTAAGCCAATTTGGAATTTAGCTTTCATTGTGATTGATTTTTTTGTTGAAGCTGTAATTTTAGATACTGCTCCTTCCCAAGATAAGAATTCATATTCTGGTTTGCTAATGTCAGTTTCAGTAGGCATTAAAATTTCGCCTTGTAAATCTGTAAAATATGAGAAAGTAATATTTCCGTTTTCAGCAATATTAAAATTCTTAAGGTTCTTAGCTTTTAATGTTTCTACATATGTTTCTGAAAGTGTTCCTCCATCAACATCAATAGTAACTAAATATTCAACTCTGTCATCTAATGCGACTGTTGCTTCTTGTCCTTCGTAAAGAACTTTGAATTCTGTTTCTCCACCTTCGAATGTACTAGGAGTAATGCTATATCCATCTGCACCTTGTTTAATAATTTTTGTTGTTCCTGTCTTGTAAGTAGCTTTTACTTCCATTCCAGTTGTATCAATAGATTCACCAGCAAAATATTTTAATTTGGTAGGTTTATTAACGATTTCGATTTTTTGAATGCTTTCTTTAACAACAACTTCAATTTTAGTTGTAGCTGTGATTTTAGTTGTGTATTTATTATTTTTTGGAGTTAAACGTTTATTATTAACTTTAACGACATTAATTTCATAACCAGTCTTTGCAGTGACTGTAAATGAAATGCTTGTATCCTTATCGACCTCACTAGGCATTGCTTCGTAACCTTCGACTGAAACTGTTGCTTCGCTTGGTACTGTCCATGTAATAGACATTTTTTCAACTTGTTGTTGTCCGTTTCCATCTCCATCTCCACTTGATCCACAACTTGTTAATCCGATTGTTGTTGCCATTAATGGGATTAATGCAAGTGCTAATAATTTTTTACTTCTTTTCATTATATTTCCTCCATGAAAGTAAATTTATTTTAAGTACTCAGTTAATACATCTTTTAAAGTACTTTGATCACTAAATTCAGTTATTTCTGTGTCGAGGTAAGTCGTGTCGACACAATACATTTTTTCTTTTATTTCTTCAAATGAATCTTCATCAGGTACGATTGGTTTAGCTTTCGAAGTAAAGACTCCCCAACCTTTATATTTATCAGTCAAATCATTTACCTTATAAGTCCAACTTGTATAGTGCCATTGATTTCTATTCAATAAATCTAATACAGTGGTCCGTGACTCTTTTTTGGCGTAGCAATTAAATTCACCCATATAATTAGGTACACCATGATTTGATTTGTTTGCACTATTTAATTTGCTTTGATAAGACCCTAAATTATCTTCAACACTATTAAATTTTCCTGAGTAATTGTGATATGAATAAATACAATTTTCCCATCCGTATTTTTTAGGCGAAGGGAGATTAGGTCCGTCCCAACATGATTCAAAGATTAAAATTCTATCTTCATCAATTGTTCTAATTGCATCATTTAATCTATCAAAGAATTTCCAATGAATTTCTCCGGTTGATTCAGCTTTTTCTCCCGGTTCATTAAGTAAATCAAAAGCCGCAACACATGGATTATCTTTAAAATGTTTGGCTATCGCTACCCAAAGATCGGTTGTTTTTGACATTTTTTCTTCATTTGTATAAAAATCAACTTCTTCTCTTGATTGAGATTCACCACTATGATCTTGGCCATTTTGTGATCCGTATGCTCCATGTAAATCTAAAATAGTATAAATCCCATAACTAGCGGCACGTTTAACAAAATCATCCAATATTTCGAAATTATATTTTTGACCTATGATTTTCTTAACATTATTGTATTCAGGATCAACATTCATATAACTGAACGGAAGTCTAATTGTATTCATGCCAATCTCTTTGCACATTTCGAAATCAAAATCAGTCCAAAAATTTGTTCGATAGTAATCCCAAAGTTCTAGTGTTTTTTCTTGTCCGAATCTTTCGGTCCGAATATCTGTTACTGTCTTATGGTCTAAATATCCTGTCGCTTTACTTCCTTTAAAAGCACACATCCATTGTTCAATAACTAAATATCCACCAGCATTTATCCCTTTAAACAAAACTTCTTCGCCTTTACCGTGAGATTTCTTAACTTTAGTTCCTTCTACTTCAAGATAGTCTTCATCAGTAATTAAAGAAGGATATTCTTCAGGTTGCTCGATTGGGGGTGTTTCTATATTTGCACCACAACTACAAAGACTAATGGCACAAATCGGTAAAAATATTTTTTTGATTTTTTTCATAATACCTCTTATGTAAGCCCTTACATTTTAAATAAACACCTCTTTATTTGAGTTTTTTGTCGTAAACCAGTAAATATATGGCGTAAGTTGTCGAAATTTATGCATAGTCGGTATTGTAAGCCAAATTATGTCACTATTGAAATTCAAAAATATATTTTTGATTTTCATCCATTACAAAAAAATTTCAATTTGTATAAATTCTAAGAATATAAAATTATATTTTTACTTACATTAAAATACTTGGACTTTTTATGATTAGAAAAAATGAAAAACAAAAAAGTTAAGTCAAAATAAGAGGTATTGATTTATGTTTGATATAGACAAAAGTTGATTTATTCATTTTTTATCCATGCGGCGCAAAGCCATTTGGACTCATCCGTTAGGTAGAAACTACACTTCTTTTGATGATGAACATCAAATTGATAAGAATTATTTCTTAATAAGAAAGAAAATTAATTCATTATTAAAAATTTAATCGATTGAATCGATGTTTTTTAACCAACAAACACTAAACTCACTGTAGAAATTAACATCAAAATAAGACCAACTAAAGCTTTTTTTGATATACGTTCTTTAAAAACAATAAAAGAAAATAAAATAGTAAATAAGGAACTCATTTTATCAATTGGAACAACAACGCTAACGATGCCGTTTTGAATTGCGTAATAATAGCAAAGCCATGAAGCGCCAGTTGCAATACCTGATAAAAATATAAACATCATTTCTTTTGGTTCAACTTGCGTTAGTAAGTTTTCTTTCTTTTTGATTAATACAATCATAAAAGACATTATTAAAACAACACTTGTTCTAATTGCAGTAGCTAGATTCGATTCTACATTTTTTACACCAACTTTCGCAAAGATTGTTGTTAAACTTGCAAAAATAGCTGCAGCTAAAGCTAATAGAAGCCACCTCTTTTTAACTTCTTTATTGTCGCTTTTTTTCTCGATCATTAAAAAGACACCTAAACTATATAAAACAATTAGGACTAACTTGATAATTAAATTATTTGTTTCACCAAAAAGAATAATTGCTAATAATACACTAAGGATCATGCTAGATTTATCAACTACTGTTACTTTATTTATGTTACCGATTGATAAAGCTTTAAAATAGCAAATCCAAGAAGCTCCAGTTGCTATTCCTGAGAGCACTAAAAACAAAAATGATTTATTACTGATATCACTAATTGATTCTGCGCTACCTACAATAAGAACCATTATCCAAGAAAATATTAAAACCACAACGGTTTTCATTAGAGTAGCAACATCAGAATCAGTTTTTTTAATTCCTAATTTAGCAAAAATCGCAGTAAGTCCAGCGAAGAAACTTGAACCTATCGCCATTAAAATCCATAACATAGTAATAGCCTCAATTAATACAAAAAAATTATAGACCTTTATTTATATAATTGTATTAAAGTTCTTTGCTTATTCATTTTTTTGTTTTAATCACCTAACATTTAACGAACGAAAGAGGTATCGTTTTTAAGTCATTTAAAAATTTTATAAACTTCTTTAAGAAATTTTGAAAAACTCTAAAGCTTCTTCTTTTGTGTATAGTGAAATACTCTTTTTGTGTTTTGATTCATTTCTCCAAAATGCAATTGCTCGAGGACGTAAAATTTACGCTCGCTAAAAACACGATTTCCCTATAAATGGAAAAAAGCATAAGAAATAGTATTCTCCAGGAGTTAGTTTGAAAGGCCGAAATTCATTATGATGATAGTAGAATTAACTGCCTGCCCGCTTTATGGCCATTGTTTTTGTCTTAAATAATAATAAAAATTTAAGAACCATAAAGCGGGAAAGTAGAGCCTACACAAGCTGAAAAAATTTATTTGGTTTTTCTATTTTTTTAGTATGCAATTTTTTTATAAACTTATCGCGCCTAAAGGCACTTCATCTTCATATACATACGATATATCTTTTATTGTATCTATATCTAAATTAAGTTCAGTTACTTTTTTATTAACTTGAGTTTTATTTAATCTTTTTCTAATGACATATAAAGCAATTTCTTTGTCATTATTAAGTGCTTCAATTACTGTAAATTGATTATCTAATGAGCTAATGTTTTGAGGAACATAAATTACTTCATCAACATTATAAAAGCTCAAAAACTCTTCATTATTTAAACAAATATCAATTGTTTTATCTTCAATTTGAATAGAATTTATTTTCTTCTCTAATAATTCATCTATAGAACCATCTGTTGTTTTAAGTAAATATTGGACCTTTCTAGTTCTTTCAAGATAAGCAATATCTTCATGAACACCAAGCACAAATTCTTGTGAAACTGGTACGATAGTTACTAGGTACGAATTATCTTTTTCTTTACTTATTTTGATATTGGATGCACTCCAATAATCATCAACATTACTTAATAAATAACCAATATCTTTTGGTTTTCTTTCTTTGAGTTTTAATCTTTTCTTAAGTTCTTTAATACGAAAATAGATATCAACCGATAAGGCTTTCGTGAATTCATTAATAGCTACATATTTTAATGCTTCTTTTGATTCAAGATAGAATCTTAAAGCTCGATAAAGATTTTGAGCATCATCAAAACATTGCTCTATAGCTGCAGCATATAAATAAGCTACTTCATAATATAATGAAGGCTTATTATGAATAAATTCTCTTCTAGAAGAATCTAAAATTCTATCAATTAATCTATATGATAGTTCTTTATTTTCTTCTACACCTTTTCCTTCTAGATATAATCTTGCTACTTCTATTACATCTTTATGATTATCTAAAAAATTATAGTCGTTAAGAAGTCCTTCACCTTGTACCAAATATTTTTGGATTTTATTTTCTGATGTCATTTGTTACTCCGTTATTTTATAGGTAGGAATTAAGTGATAAATTCATTATAAATGAATTAAGTTAAAAATAACTAAATCTTAACCTAAATGAACATTTAGGAAAAATTCTTTTATAGTTAAAAGTTAAGCACTTTCGAGAATATAAAAGAGATCTGATTTTTTAACGCTTACCCTGTAATTACTTTTATATCAGGAATATTAATTACATCTATTAGATTATTTAAATATTTTTTTCCTTTCAATTAATTTCATTTTGATCGCCTTCGACTACATTGCATCTTATTTCGCAAATTTAAATAAATCTTATTTTTGCGAAATACAAAAGCATTTTAAGTATGTCAGATTAATTAAAACAATTAATTTACTTCCGAATTCTCAGTTTTTCTAACATAAAGCAGCTCAGTAACTAATCATTTCAACGACATCATTTTTGATACATACCAAAATAGTATCGATGTAGTCGATATTATTTCGCATTTAAATTATTAAACGCAAATCTTTGTTTGCTCTTGCCAACCAACCATTCTAAGGCATTAATTATTTTTATACCATTATATGAAGATGATGGATCTTCATCGAGAGTTAGAATGATTTTTTGATAATGGTCATTAATTTTCTCTAAAGAAGTTATCTCTCTTTTTTAATGTAGTAGCATCTCTTAATGTAGCTGCAACTTGGATATAAATAGTTTTTTCATAACTTTAGGCAACAAAATCAATTTCTAAATCATTTTATTTTCTAATACTAACTTTATAATTCCTTCTGATTAGTTCTAGGTAAATAACGTTTTCTAAAATGTGTCCGATATCAGTATAAGAATTTCCAAGCAAAGCTCTTCTTAAGCCAATATCAACGACATAATATTTCTCTGAAGTTTTAAGATATTCTTTTCCTTTAATATTAAATCTTTTAGCTTCATAAATTAAGAAACTATCTTTTAGCCAAGAAAGATACTTTTCAACGGTTTTAGAATCTATTTTTCTACCATTAGAAGTTAATGTATCCTCTATTTTCTTAGTAAGCGGTAATTCCCCCTATATAAATTAAAAAACCTAGTCAATTTGATCTAGGTCGTTAGTATTAATTTCAATATCGTTTTTAGAGAAATATAGTTCTTTTGGTAATTCAGTTGAG
>DBFJOT010000036.1:0-47086 GCA_048405595.1 Candidatus Onthovivens sp. | reverse complement strand
TGGTAAAAATTATAAATTTCATTTTGTTCTTCGTTTAGTTCGTTCACGGTTCAAACCTCCATGAACAAAGAATATGTGAAAAACAAAAACTAATTAATAGGGGGATTTACCGCTTACATCTAACATTAAAAAACTCTTATGATGTAACCTTTATAAATAGTATAAATTGTAAAATATCAAAATATGTGATGACTTGATTGTAATCTCGAAGATTCAAAGTAGCTTATCATCACTCCGTTATTCGTGAATTCACTATTTGTAACTTTTCATAATATAGCACTTAAAAATTCACTGCACATGTAATTATTTTATATAGTGAACTTTTTAATTATCTTATTGTTCAAATATTTCTAATAGACCTCAAAATTTAGTTTTCGAATTTACAAACGATTTTACTATTTTTATACAATCAGGTTCTTCAATAATAAACTTCATTTTTTATAATTCTTCAATCTCTTTTGTAGCTAAATCTTCAACATAAAACGTACCATCATTTATTTCATCAAGCCTATCTTTAATCTTTGCAAGTAATTCAAGAATCACTTTTTTATTCTTTTTAGCCGTTTCTTTATTGAATATGCATGGTTGATTGTTGACATCAAACTCGTAGCAATCAGAATATAATTTAGAACATCTTAAATTTAGATCAGGAAGTACTTTATCATTATCGATGATGTCTATTCCGGTTAATGGTTCACCAGTTTCAATATCACTAGTCCAAATAGGACCTTGTAAATAATCAAACATTAATTTGATTTTATCTTTTTGAATTACCATTTTTATACCTCTCTTTCAATTTAATAGCTTCTTTTTCCTTTATAGGGTATGCAGATACAATAAAACCATTCGTTCCTGTACCAGTTAATAAATAATATTTATCGTTGTGAGAATATAGTTTTTCAATCCCTTCTCGATTGCCTCTCTTTGTCAATCGTGAATATTCTATATTTCCATTAGCGACTATTTCTTTTATATAACTAACAATATTTTCTTTAGAAACGTTATGCTTTGCAAAAAAATCATCAGCATGCTTGTTTAAAATATGTTTTAATCCTGCATTATCATTTCCTTTTTCCAACCAAATCAGTTGATCACTTTTATCTTTTGTAACAAACACCACATCATCTGCGTTGAATTTAACTTTAGCGCCAATTAACAGTTTAAGCATATCATCTTTCGTAAGTAATTCTTTTATTTTATTGTCAAAATCACTTTGCATAATATTGCCTTGCGGAGATGAGCCAACACCAATACCTAATCCGCTTTTATTAGTCTTACCCATTTAATTTCGCCTCCTTATTGATAATATTCCTTTCTTTAAGAATATTATTTGGAATAACAATTTCTATTCCTTTATTAGAGGCGTATTCAAATAATTCAAACACTTTTTTATCGTCTACTGACACACTATATACAACTATTTTCTTTAATTGTTTAAGCATGTCAGTTGTATATTTAATTGCTTTTTGAAGTAATCCTTTTTCAGACTGCTCTTTTATCGAACCCTTTACACTAAAAGCAACAACTTCCGTATCTTCCATACCATCAAGCATTACATCGAAATAATTTTCACTTGCATATGTAATATTAGGTATTACAATAACATCACATTCAAACCATAACCATAACGCAATAATTCTTGATTTAAATAATCTATACACGTTTTCAATTCTAGGTATGTCCCCCACTTCTGAATAGTCAGGTGCAATAGCATACCTAACATCTTTAAATCTTTTTTTATATTTTTCGAGTAATTTAACATCATTATAATAGATAGCTTCAAATACACCGTTTATATTATCAAATTTTGTATCATATTGATAAAAACAAACAAATGTTCTATTTGTCTTTTTATAATTAAATGTCTCACTATATAAAGCAAGATAATCTGGATTAGCTATGTTAGGACATTTGATATAAGGTAAATCATATTTACCGCAATTATATGTTCTATTAGTTAAATCCATAAAATTTAGGTTTAATAGTTTTTTTAATTTTTTCTTCTTTATCATAAACCACCATAAAGAAGATTTTTATGCGAATATACCATACAATACTTCCTCCTTATTACGCACAAAATTTGACATTTTTGAATCATTATAAATTTTAAAATATGAATCATTTATGGTATAATCGTAATTGTTCAGGTCGCGATCAACCAAAATCGTGATTCTACTCACTTGTTAATCAGGTGAGCTTTTTTATTTCACTAACATCATTCCTTCCTCTTTAAAATATTCAAGTCATATAGCCTATACAACACTGGGTTGTAATTTAATCCAAAATCATCAGCTAAACTTCTAATATGCTTTTTCATATACCTTGTGTATTCAATCGGACCTTCTGGAATATTTTTATATCGTAATCTCTTGAAAAACTCTCTATTAATTAAATTTTTAGGCATTTGTACTGCTGCATTTAAATAATTTGTTTGTCTTTCAATGATATCTACTTCATTCATTCGATTGCTCCAATATGTCTTTTTGAATACTTCTTCTTCGCACGCATGAATTACATCAGTTCCATGAGTCGTAAAATAATCCTTGTCTTTAACCCAATGCATTGCTTCGTGCCCCGTAACAAATCTTTCTTTTTTGGCATCTTTTTCATCAATAAGAATATTATTAATTACCACCGTCCCTTTTTTAAAGAATTCATTATGTGGGTAATCACCATTTTTATATTTCCCGCTGTCCCAAACAGGCCAAACTGCATCATCAAAAAATATCATTCCTAATAATTGCTTATTTGGAGTTATATACTTCCACTCAATTTCTAATTTTTGTTTTTCCATAAAATCATACGCATCAAATGGAATTATCTTTTCTAATCTTTCGGGATAGAATTCCTTATTAAGTTCATTAGCCATAATTTCTAATTTTTCTTTTGAATAAAAATACATATAACACCACCTATTTCTTGTTCATCATTTCCTCAATAATCTTAATCCATTCATCATCTCCTAAATTAAGGTCTTTTGCCTTACGTAATGCTACTCTTACATTTTGATTATCACTAACATATTTCTTTAAATCTTGTGCAATCGCATTCTTACTGCTAGCAGCTAAATCAAATAATTCATTGGCTTCATCATCTGATAATTCTAGTACTATTATCATCTTTTCTAAAATTTCTTGTGTTGGAGCATTTCTTTTAGACTTTTCAATATCACTCATATATGCCGGAGCAATCCCAACTTTATCTGCAAACGCTCTTAAAGTAATGCCCTTATTTTGTCTTTTTTCTTTAATAAATTCGCCAAATACCATAATTCTACCTCCTATAATTATGTTAGCGTGTTAGCATTTACGCTTACAATTTATCAAATTCAAATTATTATGTCAATATATTTGTTAAACTATTAACTTCGTTATAAAAATACAATTAAAATAAAATTTATTTGTGAGGAGCTACACTAAATAAAACTTAATACACATCGTTACCATTTGATATATGGATCATAATACTCATTTTCATTTATTTGCATTTTAGTTAAAATATTAAGGTTGGTCAAATCGAGTATAAAAATGACAAATATCACTAAACGAATTACGTTAGATGCAATGTTACTTGCACTTTTATGTATTATTGGAATGTTTTCCATTCCATTAGGAGATAACATAAAAGTTTCTTTACAATTTTTAGGCGTAATAATCATCTTTGGAATCGTTCAAAAATTTATAGATAAGTTGTTGATTGTTAGCTTATATTTGCTTATTGGTTTATTTTTACCTGTTTATGCTGGTTTTAGTGCTGGTGTTACTCCTACTTTTGGATTTGTGATAGGTTTTGTTATTAGTGCTCCAATATTTCATTTAATCTATTTAATCAAATTCCCATATGACAACTTAAAATTTTATTTTGCAGCAACTATTTCTTTACTTGTTACATATATTTCAGGATCAATTTTTCTAGCTTGGTTTTTAAATATGGAATATTTACCATCATTAATGATTAGTGTAGTTCCTTATATTCCTTTTGATATAATTAAAATTGTTATAGGCGGATACATCACAAAACGAATTAATCAAATTAAACCTAAACAACTTTATAATTAAGATTATTAATACTATGAAATTTAAGTGGCATATTTCTGTCACTCTTTATTTATAAAACAAATATTGTTATGATAAATTCAAGTTCGGGGGAGCAAAAATATGGGATTTATAGTCCACGCATTCAAACCATCTGTAAGACCTTGGTCATTAATACCTATAATATGTCTACTAGTTGGTCTTATTAGTGTTATCGCCATTTCGATTCTTGTTAGATATTTAGACAAGAAGAACCATACAAAAATTTTAAATTCATTAATATTTGCATACGGTATCGCCTTTTTATCGCTTGAAATATATCATGAAATTAATCGCTACTTTGAATTAGGTCATTATGATTGGTCAAGTTTTCCTTTCCAATTTTGTAGTATTCCAATTTATATGTGCCCAATTTTACCTTTTATTAAAAACGAAAAAGTTAGAGATGCTTGTTTTTATTACTTAGGAACTTTTTGTTTAGCTAGTGGCATCTTCCCTTTATTATTTGGTCAAGCTCAATTATGTAGACGGCCTAATCCATGGGACACAGTCAGATCATTTGTATGGCATATTTTAATCGTTCACATCGCGATTATTTCTATTGTTTATAAAAAAATCGGTAAAAATATTAAGCAAAATTATAAGCCACTTATTAACGCAATTATGTTATTTGTTGGTTTTACAGTAATCGCTCAATTAATTAATGTCACACTTTATTACACGGGTGGAATTAATTTTTCTACAATAGATGGGGCTCCACTTAAAGATATACATAATACAAGATTGGATGACCCTGATATCGCTTCTTGTTTTTATATTTCGCCATTTTTTGTCTCGAACATGCCTGTTTATCATTCAATCTATCTTTCTTTTGGTTGGATAACAAATTACATCGCTTACTTATTATCATTTTCTTTATTATCAGCCATCCTATTATTCGCTTATTTCGGAATATATAGAATAATTGATATAGCAAAATTAAAGCTCTTAAATAAAAAATCTTCCTCAGCGAAAGACAAGGAAGCAATTTAATAAAATAAGTTTATATAATTTTGGCAGGGGTAAGAGGAATCGGACCTCTACATTCTACTTCGGAGATAGAAAGTCTACCATTAACTTATGCCCCCACAACAATAAAGAGCCTTTTGGGCTCTTTATATTATGGCCTTAAACCTAGTCCACCTTCAAGTGTTATTGTTTCACCTGTCATATATTTGAAATCAGGTGAAGCTAATTGGACACAAACTCTACCGATTTCGAGTTCATTATCTCCAAAATGCCCACATGGAGGTGTTTTTACATTTGCTTTAAATGCATCTGGGTAAGCATTAGCGAATTTTTCTAATTGTACTGTCCATGCGAGTGGGCAGACAACATTAACATTAATTCCATCACGTGCCCATTCAGTTGCTGCAACTCTTGATAAACCTCTAATACCTTCTTTAGCGGCTGCATATGAACATTGTCCATAATTTCCAAATAATCCAGCACCACTAGCGAAATTAATAACACTTCCTCTAGTTTCTTTTAAATATGGATAACATGCTTGCATGTAATAAAATACAGCATATAATCCTGAATACATCGCTAAATTAAAATCAGCAGTTGTATGTTTTTCGATAGTGACTCCACTTGCACTAGCTTGAGCATTATTAATTAAAACATCGATTCTTCCGAATTCTTTAATTGTTGCTTCAACGACATCTTTGACTACTTTTTCATTATCATTATTTTCATTAATGTCGGCAGCAAGTGTTAAAACCTTGATTCCATATAATCTTTCTAATTCTTCTTTAGCCGTTTCTAATTTAGAAACGTTTCTTCCTGTAATAACGATGTTAGCGCCTTCTTTTGCGTATGCTGTTGCGATGCCATATCCAATTGATCCACATCTTCCATCAGCAAGAACTGCTCTACCGGCACCTGTAATTATGACAGTTTTTCCAGTAAATAAACCCATTTTGTGTATGCTCCTTAATACTTCAAATTATAACATTTACAGGTTTTTTAAATAGTAAAAAGCACCATTATAAATGCAAATATTTACACCTGTTTCACTTTCTTTCATATATCTAAATCAAAGTTTATTTATATGATATTTTAAGGAGCAGAAGATACAATTTATTTATTTAATCAAGGAAAATTTTAAGTTGCATCTTTCGCTATTTAGAAATTAAAACTTAATTTATTTCTTTCAATTTGTTATAATTTTAATGTTAGACAAGGAGAAACATAATAATGAGACTTGAAAACAAAGTTGCAGTTGTTACTGGCGCTTCAAGTGGCGTAGGTAAAGAGATTGCATTATTATTCGCTAAAGAAGGAGCTAAAGTCGTTGCTGTCGCTAGACGAAAGGAAAGACTTGAAGAATTAGAAACTCTTTCAAAATCATTACCAGGTGAAATCATTGCTTTCGCTGGAGATATCTCGTTAGAAGAAACAAATAATGCTATGATTGAATTTGCAAAAACTAAATTTGGTCATTTCGATATATTAATTAATAACGCTGGCTTAATGGACAATTTTGCTCCAGTTGATGAATTAAACACGACTTTAATGGATAGAATTTTCAAAGTTGATGTTTATGGACCTGCATTTGCTACACGTAAAGCCGTTCAAGAATTCTTAGCGGCAGAAACTAAAGGAAGTATTGTTAACATCGCTTCTATCGCTGGTATTTGTGGTGGAAAAAGCGGATGCGCTTACACAATGGCAAAGCATGCAGTTATCGGATTAACAAAAAACACAGCTTTCTCAAATAGAAACACCGGAATTAGATGTAATGTCGTCTGTCCAGGTGGAATTCAAACTGAAATGGTCGGTCCAGAAGCATTCAAAGATGCATCTCAAAAAGGTTTAGCATCAGTTATGCTCGCTCAAACATTCGGAAATAGAATGGCTGATCCTCTCGAAATCGCTCAAGTTGCTTTATTCTTAGCAAGTGATGAAGCAAGTATCGTTAGCGGCGCAGTTGTTACAGCAGATACAGCTTTAACAGCATTCTAACTTTGTTAAAAATAAGTTCCTATTTAGAACCCCCCTTTTTCTCTAAATGGAACTTATTTTTTTATGCCTATAACAAGATAATGATTGTCATCATCTTCATTTTTAATTATGTTAAATTTATCTTCAAAGAGAGTAAAATCATCTTTTAATGATTTTATTTCTCTTGATACATGCATGCAATATTTATGATGTACTTTTAGTCTTTCAAGTGATAAGTCACTAAAAATAACGAATCTACCACCAGATTTTAAGTTACGATATAAAGCCTCTTTTAAAACCAATATGTCTTGAAAATGTGGATATGCATTAAAAATATAAATAGCATCTTTTTTATCACCATTAAATTCTAAAAAATTTTCATTTATAAATTCAATAGCCCTATTATCTTCATATTTTGTTGATGCTATTTTAATCATTTCACTAGAAAGATCTAATCCAATTACTTTAGTTTTTGTAATCGAATTTAAAATACCTGTAATAATTCCAGTACCACAAGCTACATCTAGTACTTCTTCATTTTCCTTAAGACCACTACTTAAAATCATTTTCTTAAGTGAATCGAGATTACTTTTACTTCTTTCATCCCATGAAGATGCTTTAGCATCAAAAAAATATTTTGTTTCTTTAATTTTTTCCATATAAAATCGCTATTTAAAATTATAACATATTGAAATATTTTTTATAGCAAATGGCTCTCAAAAAGTACCATTTTATCGTATATTTTAGCACTTTTTGAGATTTGAAAAGGCTACATTAAGTAGCCTCAATTCTATTTGTTTATTTTTTCTTCTAAAGTTTTTGTTTTTGCTTCTTTCATTGATTTAAGCATATCAACTAATCCTATAACAACTGTCCAAACATAAGCGCATGTTTTAGGAATCATTAATAAGCCGACCATTGGATAAAGATGTGAAACTAATACAACCGGAATATAGAAGCCAAATGATAAGACGATTGTTAAATACATAAATCTAAACGACTTATCATTATTTTTTCTAGTTTGAATGAAGAATAAAACGATAATAATAATACCAATAATTAAGAATGGAATATTTCTAATAATTCCCATATATAAAGGTGGTTCAGCACTTGTCCACTCATTTTGTGGTAATAAACACAAGACAATTCTAAGCACGCTTAATAAATATAAGGAAATGTGGATATATTTTTCACCTTTAATGTTATATCTGATTCGATAAACATAATAAAGAAGAATATAGAATCCAGTCATTGTGACTGATGTAATAGCTTTTCCGACTCCAAGCGGAACTAAAAAAGCTTCTTCGTTTCCAGAAATTAAACTAATAACTCTAGGAATAAGATGGAATGAATCTCCTCCACCTAAAACTACGGCCATAATACCAAATAAAAGATATTGCTTATTTTTTCTACCTTTTACTATCATGAAAATTCCAATAGTGATGACAGTGATTAAATAAACAATATCGAAAATACTTTCAAATATCGCTCTCATAAATATTACTTGAGAGTAATCCCAAGTCCTTTCAACTAATAAATTGTTTTTGTTATTAAGGCTAAGATGTAATTTTTGATATCTCTATGATTGTCTAAAGATAAAATTACAATATCTAAAAGCATAGATACGAATTCTTCTAAAGTGAAGTCTTCATCGAAAACTTCATGTCTAACATTTGGATCCTTTAATGCGACACCACATAAAAAATCTCTAAGTTTTAAAATAAATTTTTGTTCTTTTTCTTTTCCTTTTACAAGCAAGGATTTTGCTCCTACTACTTTTACATTTGAAAAGATGCGTTCAAATTCTCCATAAGCGTTGTAAGCGACGTCATAAAAACGCTTAAAGACTTCTTTAAAACCTAGTTGTTCATTCGCTTTATAGCAAGTTTTGAAATGGTTCATCCAAAAATCTTCAATAATATAAACCACTAAATCTTCTTTTGAATCAAAATAGTGGTATAAAGTTCCAAGTGCTAAATAGCATTCACTTGCTAACTTTCTCATTGAAAGTTTTGTGACACCTTCTCTATAAACAATTTCTTTTGCTTTAGTGAATATTTCCTCTTTCGAACTATAATTTGTTTTCATACTCCCACCTTAATGAATGAGTTCATTTTAATACATTATAATCCGAATAAAAAGTCGGACATGTTCATTTATGAAACGTGTTCATTTTTAAATATATTAACATTAAGTACATATTAAAACACTTAAATATAACTTAAATAGAATGATTTGAAGCTTTTTTCATTTTTACGATTATAATTCTGTATATTTATTTGATTTGCCTTTTGCTTTTTCAACAGGGTATTTAGCTTCATTTTTACTCATTTTTGAATTAATAATTTCGTCTTCATCAAGCCCAAGTTTATCAAGTAAATTTCTAGAATATACTAACACATCAGCTAACTCTTCTTTTACATGTTCTAAATCAAAATCCTCATCTGACCGTTGGAAGCATTCTAATAATTCACTCGCTTCAATAACTATTGATTTAGCTAAATTACTAGGTGAATGAAATTTATCCCAATCTCTGTCACTAGTAAATTTACGAATTCTATCTATTGTTTCTTGTTTCATTTTTTAATCCCTCTTGCTTAAATTATACATGAGATAACATTTTTTATATAAGCAAGACAAAAAGAGCGTTTCATAAAAGAAAATTTGTTTTTTATCGACGCTTACTTTTTTTAATTAATTTTTTCGCCCTTTGGCAAAAAAAGAAAATAAGGTGCACACAAGTTTCCTTTTGTAGTACTTCTTGGCGCGGTGCCTCCGGGCGAATAATAAAAGCCCGAAGAAGAATATAAATAACTTTACTTCATTAAGACACTTCTATCTCCTGCCCAATAATAGAAATATTCTTAGTAGCTACTGATGAAATAGAATCAATCTATATCCTTTTCACTTAACACAAAAGGAGCAAAATCGATTTTTTTCAAAATTTCTTATTTTATTTCGCTAAATTTTCAAATCCAAAACACGCATGAATTAAAATATTTATTTTTTTGTCAGTCTACCTCTAATTACAGGGATCTTTACAAATCCATTTTTAAATGATCTAATTAATTAAGGGGGATTTTCATAATTATGAATTTCGACAAATATATAGAAAAATTACCTGCTGAATTTAAAGTTACAAAAGATTCATCATACGAGTATAAACTTTCTAGACTTTACGCTTATAATTTTTATTTCAGTTGTTTAGAAGATAAAATCGATGAATGTAACGATGGTATTTTAGGCGGAAGAAACGATAATAACTACCTTGATGGAGCATTTTTAAACACCGCTTCAGAGGAAGACCAAATTGATGTTCTTACAGTTTTTTACGTTCCTGAAGGAGCAAGTTTTAATTTCGGAGAATGTAAACAAGTTGTTTCTCATATATCAAGCTATATCGAAAACGCATTAAAAGGAAATTTTACTTGGGCAGCCACTTCTTCAGAATTTTTAAGCCAAAGATTTAGTGAATTTGAGGACGTAAATTGTTATTCGATTAAAGTAATTACAAACTATGTTCCTCAAGGAAACGAGAGAAACGAATATAAAAGACAACTAAATCAAATCTTTGGAAGTGATAAGCTTAACGTTGAAATAGTATTTGGTGACGATTTACTTCAAGTTGTTGAAGAAAATACTGCTCCATACGATTATGTATTAGAAGAATCTTTAGATATTGATGATGATGATAATGTTCTTAAATATAGCGACAATAGCTTTATTTGTAATATAAGCGCTTTATCCTTGAAAAAACTTTGGGAAAAAGAAGGTAGACGCGGTTTACTCGCAATGAACTTAAGATATTATATAAAAAGTGACGCTATTGATTTAAAAATCGAAGAATCAATCATTCAACATCCTGAAAATTTCTGGTACTTCAATAACGGCATCATTTTAGTATGTGATGATTACAGAATCAAAGATAATAAATTAATTCTTAAAAAGTTCTCAATCGTTAATGGTGGCCAAACTACAAGAATGATCGGTGAGGTTATGTTTACTAAAGATTTTTATATCGTATGTAAAGTTATTAAAAATACTTTTAACGATGTTAAAGATAAAAACGCCTTTGTCGCAGATGTAGCTGAGGCAAGCAATACTCAAAAGCCAATCAAAGCAAAAGATATAATTGCTAATAGAATCGAACAAAGAAATCTTAAATCATTATTTAGTGATAATGGTATTTTTGTCGAAATTAAACGTGGTGAAAAATGTGATACTAAGCTTTTCCCAGAAACCTATCAAAGAACCAAAAACAATGAGATCGCACAAGATTTATTTTCGTTTGTTTTCATGCAACCTGGATCAGCTAGAAACAATGTCACAAAAATCCTTCAACAAAAAGACAAATACGACAAGATTTTCGTTAAGCATAACTACTCAATAGAATTCTATAAAGATCTTTTATGGCTTGAAAAAGCTTACCCTGAATATTTAAAGAAAATAAATAAACTTGGTTTAGCCGATGGCAAAAAGTTAAATTTAGCTAAAAACGGTAAACTTTACGCTCTTGCTGTTATCGGATACCTTCTTAAGAACATTTACAACGTTAAGTATTTTAACTGCAGACAGCAATATAAAAATCATGATGCCTATAAAGATATTTACTATAACGAACAAGCATTCGATCATAAATTCATTAAAGAATATTCTTACAAAGAATTTAAATCTAAAATTTTTGAATTGTTCGATTATGTAATGGATTATATGATTATTCCTACATTTGACCTTACTAAAGAAAGTAGTCCATCTCTTGGATATTCTAACTTCTTAAAGTCTGATGCTAACTTCAAAAGCATTATTACCACAATCGAAATGTCAACGAGATCATATAATAACGAGATTTATAAAACTGTTGCTTCATATTTCTTACCTATCGATAGCGATCAAGCTACTAAAAACGAAGAACTATATGAAAATAAAGTCAATGAAGCAATTAATTCAAAAATGAAAAATGATCCAAGCAAGGAACAATTAGAAAAAGACAAAGAACTCGAAAAAGAGTTATATATATTAAGAATTAATAAATCGAAAGAATACAACATTCCTGAATCTAAATTTTTTACCGATAAGCAACTTCAAAAAATCGTCGAACAAAAACCAATGGACACATATCAGCTTAGTAAAATCACTAAATCTGATTATGCAAAAGCTTCCATAAACGATATCGCAATGATTGTAGACAAATATAAAAATTAAAATTTAACCATCGACATTAAAATCGATGGTTTTTATTTGACTAATTAAGATACTTTCTTTAATAAATTACGAAAATAAAATGAGTAGTTAAAATTCTTCTTGATTCCATAATTCTTGACTTTCATAAAGTACTACGTCAGTTTCGTTATCATCAAAATATAGTCTTTCTTTAAATGCTCTACCATCTTCTTCCGCTAATAAAGTTAATCTTTTAACATGACAAGATTTAATAACTTCATTAATCGAAATATATTCATCACTTAAATTAATCCAATTTTCAAAAGTCCGAGGTATCTTACATCTAAAAGAAATTTTAATAGTATCAGCTGTTTCTTCAATCATCTCGATATTATCGACTTGTGTTGGATAAACTTTTTTCTTTCCATTAAGAATTTTAGAATCATTGTAACTCGATATTAACGAAATAAATTCACCTAAAAATATTTTTTCTAAACATGCTTTCCCATAACCAAAACTATAATTAGGCATACTTTTCCTCCAAAGTGATCAAATTATAGATCGATCAAATATACATATCCATTAATATTTGTCTACGTTCATTGCAAGTTTTTAATCACTTTGTTTTCATTATTCGTAAAAGAAAATCTTACCATTAAGAGTGACATCAAATAATACACCTTTAAGGAGATTCCATCGTCCTAAATATTTATTGATGTAATTGTATTTTGTTTTACTTTTGTTCGTTTGATTCTGATTGAGTTAAATGCATTAACGATAGGTAAAAGAAAAAATCTACGTTATAAAAATCTAATTTACACGCTTAAATTAACACCCTTACGTTATAAAAAAATCTTAAGAAAAACCATCACAATCGTGATGGTTGAGGGATGCTTTTATAATATTTTATTAGATGTAATAGAATCAAATATATGGATCTTTTCTTTATCGAACCATACTTCGACTTTATCGTTAGATTCGATATATTTCTTTGCATTCATTTTGAATATGATTTCTGTTTCATCTTTAAGAGGTAAATGAACGTAATATTCATGACCTAATAATTCAGCAACACTAACAGAATAATTAAACTTCTCATTATTTGAACTGTTCAATTCTTCAATATTATGAATATCTTCTGGTCTAATACCTAATACTAATTCACAGCTTTCATCTTTATAAGCCTTCACTAGCTTTATTTTAGTATCAATTAATTTTTCTATATCAGGATTAAGTATTCTATTTTTTTCAAATTCAACTTCTTTTAGAATTTCTTTATAAGAATCAATTAACTCATTATAAGTAACGGTATTTTCTTTATAATTATTAATATTTTGTAATTTAAGAGTTAGTAATTCATTAATGTTTTTTAAAGATTCATCTTCAATTTTTTCTTTAACAAAATCAATTAATCTTAACTTCATTAAATTCTTTTTAATTAAAACTTCATCATTATAATTTTCAAAAGAATCTGTTACATTCTTATCTTTATTGATTTCTTTCTTAAGATTTTCTAATGCAATATCGCTTAAATCAAATGAAGAATGATGTTTTTTAGCAAATTCTCTTGTACAAAAAACATCTTTCCATTTTTCAATGTTTTCATTAACCTCATCAATTTGTTTTAAATAAAAATCTTTATATTGATGTTTGAACTCTTCACCCATATCAATTTCACGATTTCCATCAAAAACAATTTTATTGTTGATGTTTTTGCATTTTATCATGTTCATTCCAGGAGATCCGATAAAGGTAGCAACAAAAGTATTAGCTGGATTATTATAAATTTCACTTGGCGTGCCTATTTGTTGAATTCTTCCTTTATTCATTACAACAATTCTTGATGCCATAGTCATTGCTTCTGTTTGGTCATGAGTAACATAAATTGTAGTCGCTTTTAAAGCTTTATGTAATTTGACAATTTCACTTCTCATTTGAACTCTAAGTTTAGCATCAAGATTACTTAATGGTTCATCCATTAAAAAGACCTTACTATTTCTTACAATAGCTCTTCCTAAGGCAACTCTTTGACATTGTCCTCCACTTAAAGCACTAGGTTTTCTATTTAAGTACTCAGTAATTTGTAAAATTTCAGCGGCTTCTAAAACTCGCTTTTCAATTTCTTCTTTAGAAACATGATTTACTTTTAATCCAAAAGCTAAATTTTCATATACTGTCATGTGTGGATAAAGTGCATAACTTTGGAAAACCATTCCAATGTCTCTATCTTTAGGTTCGAGTTCATTTGCATAACGTCCATCAATAAATAAATCACCACTAGTAATGCTTTCTAATCCAGCAATCATTCTTAAAGTTGTTGATTTACCACATCCAGATGGCCCAACAAAAACAATAAATTCGTGCTTTTTAATATCTAAGTTAAAATCAAATACAGCTTGAACGTGATTATCATAAATTTTATTAACGTTTTTTAATGAAATATAAGCTCCTTCTGGAGACTCACGAACTTCGTTACGTCTAGCCTTTTCTTCTTTTAAAACTTCTTTATGATAATTTTCTTTTTCTTTTTCGATTATTTTTTTGCTCTTTTTGGATAATTGTTTATCCTTAAAGTTTTCAAGAATAACACTAATTTTTTTCATATTTTTCTCCAATTATTTTGTTAGTATTATTATAAATATTCCTTCAAATAAATTGTATGTGCATCATGCACATATATACATTTCTCTTATTTTTAAATATAAGAAAAAATAAGATGCGTTATAAAAATCTCTAATATCTAAATTAGTAATTTCAATAAATTTACTCATTCTTTGATTAAGTGTATTTCTATGAATTCGTATTTTTTGAGCTGTTTCTAACGCGTTTTTATTACATTTTAAATACATTTCACAAGTGTCAATCAAGACAGGATTAACATTTTTAAATTCGTTAATTATTAAATTATTCATATTTCTATTTTCATTTAAATTTAAACATAATAGAAATTCGTATAGCGAGAATACATCGTTATTAAAGTATTTAAAGCTCTCGTTTAGTAACAAGTCATAATAAGAAAAATATTTGTGCGCAAACATAATATTTAACTTAACCGAGAAGTCAAACTCAATATTTTTTAATATACTATCAAACACAATATTTAGATTATTTTCACTAGGAATAATTGCTAAATCATCTTTTATCAAAGTTAAGGTTTCTTCGTTTAAAAACGAATTAAAAAAGGAAATTAATCTATCATCAAACTTATGATTTTTAAGTTTGATTATATAGTATCTAATCATTATTTTCTGTCTTACTCTCTTTTAATTTATTTATTTTTTCTTGATAAGTTGCAACATGATCTTTTTCTTCGATCAAATAAATTGTATTACTAACTAATTCAGATAAACATCTTTTGTCTTCTCTTGATATTCCAATAGTTACACTTATAGTTGCAAAAATCATAGAGATAAAAATAAACACAAACATTGAAATATTTAGTCCGCCGATACTAAAAACGCTTTTAGCAACACCAATCATTCCGATTGTAAAAATAGAAATAACTAAATTAATCCAATACATCGAAACAAAATCAACCATTTTTTTCGAAAGTAACATATACCATTTGATTTTTTGTTCTTTCAAATCGAATAAAGTAGTTTTCATAATAATAGAACCTAAGGAACGATTCTTACTAAATAAAGGAACTACAATCAATAAAATTACAAAAGAAATAGTATAAATAATAAATTGATATAAAATCGAAGAATTAATTAATGACTCATAATTACTTAAATAAACACTGTACGACTCTTTGAATGGTTTATAATCTTGGAAAAGATTTAAAGAGTTGTTCATTGTATCGTTAAAATAGTTAGCCAATATATCGTAGTTTTCTTTTCCTGCTTGATAATCAGTTTCGTTTTTAATAACATAGCGATACAAACTGTATCCAAATTCTGAATTCAAGTAAGGTAAATCACCATCAACAATAAAAGCGTTTTGATTTTTTATATATTTTTTTAAAACATCATTAACATAATAATCAATTGGTTTTTTATTGTAATCAACAAAACTATCATCACCTAGATTAGGAATAAATTTTATATAAAAATATGATAGATAATCATTGTCACTTGTAAGTATTCCATATTTAAATTCATCAATAACAACATTATTGTTTTTGAAATCACCATTTGAGTCATTCACATAACTTAAAGCTATATTTCTATAGATGTACTTTGCAAACATTTCGTTTCTATCTAACGGAATATCTTTTTTTGTTCCATCCAAACTTATAAAATCAATTAAATTAGCTTCTTCTTCGAAGCTATAAATTTGTGCAACTTTGTCTTCAACTATTTTGCTTGCGTTTTTATATTGTGGTGTATTCTCTAATATTGGAACACAAGAAATATTAAGTATTAAAGCTAATACAAAAACAATTAATAAGTCTACAAAATATGTAAATACCTTTTTTGATATCCCTGCAAATGTATAATTTTTTATTTCCATACCTTAATATTTTAAAGCACTTGCCTTAAATGGCAAGTGCTTATCCGTTTTTATAAAGTTTTAATTTTTAAATTCTTAAATGTACAAGCTGCTCCATCAGTATATAGTCCAACATATCCCTTTGTATTACCTAATGCAGAGACATATTCACAATGTAATTTGTCATTAACATAGTACTTAATAGTTTTACCGACTTTAACAACTTTTAATTTAATATCTTTTCCGCTATTTAACTCGCCTTCAATCGTTGAATAACTGCTTGCACCTCTTACAGTTTTATTATAATTACAATCATATAAAACGATATCGTTATTATTAATTGAGCAATAATATCCTTGTATAGAATCTTTGTTATCGTGCAACGAGAATGCAGCGTTTTTACCACTAATAATAAGTCCGGCGCTCTTAGTTAATGTTTGTCCATCGAAATTAACAGTAACTTCAACTTCAACATCACCAATAGTTTCATCTCCAAAGTAAGCTAATTGTCTAGTTCCACCAAGTGCGTAATGACCGTCGTTTTTAATTTTCCAAGCATTGACGTATGTTACTCCTTGCTTGACATAATCAGATAAATTATTTTCAAATGTAGTTTTTAAATCAGTAGTTTTTGTAAATTCTGCTTGTAAGAATTTAACTTCATCACCTACATTGTAAATACTAATGTAATTAGCTCCTTCGTTTACTTTAATATTACCTAAAGTAACTTTGAAATCAGTAGTATCTACTTCGTATTTATCAAGTTGATATTCATAAATATCACCATTATTAACCTTGATTCCGATCTTTTTGCCTAACATTTCTTTAGGTACTCTAATATCAACAGATAAATTTTCTTCTTCATCAAAGTTTGTTAAATAAGTAGCGCGATCTCCTTTAGTTGCTAATTTCATATAATTAGCACCAATAAATCCATTTTCTAAGAAATCTGGTGAAGCATTTTTACTTTTTTCAACTTTTACAAGGCCACTACCTTCACTAAGTTTAGATTTTTCAATAATATGGTTGTCAGCTGTGATTAAATCTTGTTTGAACTCATTATGCTGAGCACTTCCTTCAGCTTCATTACTAAAACCTGTATATCCAATTATGGTTTTATCGTTTGTAATATAACCTATTTTTCCGCCTTTTAATGTTGTATTAAAATCATTAATTAATTCCATTCCATCAAAATGTAAATCAAATTGATTTTCTGTATATGAAATTCTTATTGTATGGAGTTTAGATAAATCATATTTTTTTGTTAAATCGTATTTTGTAATCAAGGTTGCTTTTTCGTTTTCAATCTTATTGACATTTATTATTTGTTTGCCATCAGATTCATCGATACTTATTACATTATAATTTTTATCATCAACATATCCAAAGACTAATTTAGTGCCAGCACCCTTAAAGTTAAATTCACTTGTGAATCTGTTTTCACTAGTTGCAATTTTAGATAATTTAAATTCATTTTTAACCTCAAGATTAGTACCATCATAATCATTAAATGTCGCTAATGTTGGAACAATATTGCCTTCTTTTTCTGGATGGTTTGCTGTCATTTGTGTTCCGTTAAAATCTAATCTAGCAAGATTAAAACCTCTTTTTGGTCCACCTGAGCTTCTTAAGTTGTGATAAGCGACATAATGACTATCTAAATTTGGACCTAATACAGTTGAAGAGTGTCCTAAACCTTGATAACTATCACTTGTGTTTAAAATGATATTATCACCAAATGTGAAAGCATCATTTCGATAAAAATTTTCATCTTCACAATATGAATAAGCTACTCTGTATGCAGGAGAAACAACATGTACTCCAGTATATGTTAAATAGTATTTTCCATCTCTTTTAAGCATATATGGGCCTTCAGTCCAATTTCCTAAAGATGTGTTATCAAATCTCTTGCTTCCTTTTTCACCATTAAAACCTGTTAAATCTTCATTTAATACATCGGCTCTAATACCTGTACCACCTGCTTTAAAGAAATATACTTCTTCTTTGTCATAAAAGAAGCTTCCATCAATTGTACTATCGATTGAATCACTTATTTTAACAAATGGTCCTTCAGGATTATCAGCTTTTAAGATAATATGGCCCTTTCCTCCTGGAGATTGAACCATATAAAAGACTCCGTTTTTATAAATAACTTCTGGAGCATATGCTGTAATTGTTGAATCATCTTCACTTACATACCCTTCTTGAAGTCCTGCTCCAGTACATTTGCTCCAATTAATTAAATCTTTGGATTTCCAAGCTCTAACACCTTTATATCCATCTTTTGTTGAAGCATATAAGTAATAAATGCCATTATATCTATAAACAAATGGATCTCCGATACCATAGCTATCCCATTGTCCAGGAATTTTATCTTCTTGAAAATCGTTAGTGTATTTTTCTCCAACTGTAGGTAATTCAGCTAAAGTTGGATCATTATCTACTAAAGTATTTGTATTTCCTTCATTAGGATTATTTTCAATTGATGCTTTACAGCCAGTTAAAAATCCTGTAGACAAAACCATTGATAATAAAGCAACAGCAATAATTTGTTTTTTCATTTTAATTATCTCCTAATCTGCTAAAGCATTTCCTGCTGAATCAATTCTTAAATATTGTCCAGCATTTTCAACTCTTCTTTCTTTGCCGAAATTATAAGGTGACCAATCTTTAATGTCTTCATTCCATACACCACAACTAAATCCAATAGTTTTATCTTGAATGATATTTAATCCTTCAAAATTAATTATTAATTGAATTCTGTTATCTGCAACCTTATTTACAGTAAATAATTTAAAGAGCTCTTCTGAAACTCTTGCAGGTCGTCCAGCTGGGTAGTTTTCAACAAAACCTAAAGTTCCATTTGGAGAAATAAACACTTTAAATGTTTTTTCATCTCTAAAATTATTTCCAGGTTTTGTAATTGCTTCTCCACATCTAGCTTTATCTCCGAAATCAAAATAAAATTCTAAATTTTCTTTTCCGTTTCTAGAGTCTTCGAATTTATAAGTCTCATTTGTGATATCTAATAAAAGCGAATTTTCTTCTTGTCTAGACATCTTCATTTTAAGTGTAGACATATGAGTTTCACCCTTACTCTTACCACCAACTGTACCTAAATCGAGATAAGTTAATGTGTCTTTTGTTACTTCGTTTTTACTATTGATTCTAACATAGCAGTTTGGTTTTTCTGGAGCTATAAATCCATTATAGCCATCTTGCTCATATCCCCATCCGTCCCAATCTTTTTTAGTTTCATTCCATATGCCTTGGGAAATTCCTATAGTAGCATTGTTTGAAACATTTAAAATTGAATAAGGAATCTTGAATGTGAGAATTTTGCCATTAACACTTGTGATAATTTTGTCTTTTGTTGTAGCTGTTAAATCATTCATTTCGCTACCAACACCTTTATAATTACCAAATAAGGAAACATCTCCATTGCCCCAAAGATCCATTCTGAAACTATGAGTTTCTCTTTGCTCAGTTGGAGCTTTATTTGTATCAATATAAAATTCTAATTTTAATTGATCGTTCCAGTTTTCTTTAGATGTGATTTTAACGAATAATCCGTCTTCGACATCTCTAGTAACTTCGGTTACAAAACCACCAAATTTTGCACCAAATTCACCTAAATTTTTGTAAGCATACGGATCAACATCGCCTCCAATGTTATTATTAGCCATATAAAGTTCGTTATTTACGCCAATTCTTACATACTTCGTTGGAATTTCTGGAGCGACATATTGTTCATTATAAGTCCATCCATCCCAATCTCCATTGAAGAATACACCTGCTGACATTCCAATAATTTCTCCAGCTTGTACGCCTAATAAGCCATAATCCATTTCAACTTCAATAACAAATGAGTCTTGATCTTTATATTGAGAAGACTTAATTTTTGACATATCAAGTTCTTTTCCACTTCCCATATTTTTAGCTTCAATAACTCCGCCATCGAAATTGAATTTGAATGTGTAATCAGTATTATCTCTACTTTGGCCACTTGTTTTTGTGTCGATCCAGAATTCAATGAAATTGCCTTCTTTAATTTCAGTAGTCGAACTAAATTTAAATTTAACACCTTCTAAAGTTCTTGTAACACCTCCTGTTACAGATGGAACTTCTCTTTGTCCAGCAAAATTAAATATCGAATATTCTAAATCTAATCCAATAACACCAATATTAGTTTCTCCATTAGGTACAATGTTAACTCCATCAACTACGATAGTTTTTGAATTATAACCATCTTTTATAAATTCAATTTTTGCTTCGCCTTTGAAAGAAACATCTAAACTAAATTCTCCGTTTTTGGTTGTTTTAGTTTCTAAAGTTCCAAATTTTACTGTGACGCCTTCTAATAAACCATTTTTAATATTTTTGATGCTACCTTTAAATGTAGTTTTTGTTTCTTGATTTTCGTTAGATAAAACAACATCTTCAATTACAACATCATTTTCGAATTCTTGAGCTTCTACTTTTGTGATCTTTATCGTTCTTGAAACATATCCTTCTTTAGTAAAGATGAATTCGTTATCGTTTAAGAATGAATAATTCAAGAACGTGAATTTTCCAGTTGCATCTGTTGTTGCTTCTAATGTTCCAGATTTAACTTTAACATCAGCTAATACATTTCCTGCACTATCTTTTACAACACCTGAAACCGTTTTGATAAGTGGGACGTTCTCACGTTTATAAAATTTATTTCCAACTAATGAAATATAATTATTTATAGTTTGAGGTTCAACAAACAAGCCTTCAAAAGTGAGTCCATACCACTTCCAATCTGTTTCTACAGCGTTGCCTTGTCCAAATTTATCAACTCTACCTAATGCTACACCTAAAATTGAATCTTTTGTGATACCTAATTCTTTATACGGAACCATTACTTCACAGTTCCAACCTGTATCTACATCATCTTTATTGTTTAATGTACCATTAACAATATTTTCATATTGAACTAATCCACTCCAGTTGCCCCATTCATAACCGCTTCCTTGCATAATTCTAGTTTTATTATGAACTCCAAAATTAAATTGGAAGTCGTCTGTTTGAGGTCTTTTACCACCATCGTTTTTAGTGTCTAAATAAAATTCAATGGAATCACCATGAGTAACATCATCTCCAGCACTATCCCCATAACTTAAAATATTATTATCCTTTACTTCAAAATATGCGAATAATGCTTTTTCTCCACGATAGAAAGTTGCACTTAGTTCATGTTCACTTCCTTTATCGATGTAAAGAGTTTGACTACCTTTAGTATTATAAAGTTCGTCTCTTATTCCATCGACTAATAATTCAGGAGCCTCAAAATTACCTGGATAATCAAACGGATCATGATTATTTACTAATTCATCTGTGTTTGGTTTATTATCTTCAGGATTACCATCTCCTGGTTTTGCGCTTTCGCCACAACTAGATAAACTAATTGTTGAGCCTAGTAACAACGCGCTTAATACTAGTATTTTCTTCTTTTTCACTTTAGACCCTCCTTGCAGTTAAAAGATAAAATATTTGTGTTAATTCATTATTGCCATTTTCAATAGCTGCTTGATTATGTTGAGCAATCGCAATATAAATGATTGCAAACAAAACTAAACCAACGACAAGGCTAATCCATAAAATAAGTAAAATTAATTGTTTCTTATTCATATTCACTCCTTGACTTGTAAATTCATTAATTGAAGGTCGCTATCGATACTTCGATAAAAACCATATCTACCAAAACCAGTTAAAATCGGAACATTTGTATTTATTTTTAACTGACCATTTAAATAAACTTTGATATTATTTCCATCAATTTTTAAATTTATTTTATTCTCTTCATTTAATAAAACAGGTACATCGTAAATTCGCTTTGAACCGTAATTGAAGTAATCTAAAACTAATAAATTTCCTTCTATGCCAACAAAGAAAGATGTTATTGGGTATCGAGCTTGAGCTACATCATCACTTAAATTTGAAGCTTGAAATAAGCATCCTGCTTTTTGATACAAATTATGTTTATTAATCTTTAAATCAAAACTGATCTCTTTAACCAAGGAATCAAAACGATTTAATTCATAAGAATCTTTTTTAAGTTTTCTAGCTTTTGAAATTTTCTTAGTTGAAGGATGTGAGTTGATTAAATTAACTTTAAGATATTTATACTCAATCTCTCCTTCGATTAATTTAATGTTTAATTCATCTTTTTTATTTAAACTAAATTTTCCTAATGCATAATCATAAAAAGCAAATTCACAACTTGATGGATTTAATTCAACCAGTTTACCATTAATTTCTAATTTAACCTTTTGCTTAAGCGAAGCATTTATTGAAATAAAATAAGTTCCTTTTTCTCCAATAGTTTTATAAGTAACTTCGCACTTTTCTTCAAGAACACCAACATTGACTTCATCAATAGGATCTAATTTTACATAATTCTCTTTTTTTAGCATGAGCATGCCTGGAATTACATATGAGTAATTTTTTCTTGAAGAATTAAAAGCCTCTTTTGTTATAGCATTAAATTCCAAGTTTTCGTTATCAATAAGTTTTAATCCGATTTGAGAAGGCTTTAAATCAACTTTAGTTCTAAAAATTAAAGCACCATCAATTAAAACTTCTAATGCGTTTTGATCAGCAATAATTCTATAAGTATGGAGATAATTTAAGTCGAAATTATTATTTTCTTCTAATAAAATTTCTTCATTACCATTAACTATCTTTTTAAGCAATATTTTAGTACTAACATCTAAAACAAAGTAGTTTTCATTATTTATATAATTAAAGATGAATTGATATCCGCTTTTAATTGTTCCTTCAAAAGTAAATTTATCAAAAGTATCTTTATAAAAATATCCATCATCTTTTTTAATGAAATTATCATTAATTCCATACCCTTGAAAATGAGCTTTTTTAGGTGATTCATTTAAGAATGTGGAAGAATTCACGCAAGCCAAGCTACCATTAAAATCAAAGCGATCAACTAAAAATCTTCTTGGTAAGTGATGACCATTTTTATCAATTCTTAGTTCATGATAAATAGCATACATACTATCTAAATCAGGTCCTAAAGCATTACTAGAATGACCAAACCTAGTTATCAAACCATCAGTTGAAATTAAAATAGGATTATTTACACCTTGTTTGTAGTCATGATTAATAAATTTACTAGTAGAATAATTAATTCGATATCCAGTGCTACAAACATTATTTCCTGTATAAGTTAAATAATATCTATCATCAAAATAAAATAGTCCAGGTCCTTCAGTCCATGCTCCCATGTGACAATTAAGGTCATTTCTATTATATGTATTGCCTTCTTTATCCATTTCTAAGATGCTTATTCCATAATGATTAGCTCTTAAGAAATAAAGAATATTATTTTTATCAATATAGAAAGAACCATCAATCATATTTTTGATATTATCTGTAAATCTAACAAATGGTCCTAAAGGTGATTTTGCTTTATATAAGTAATGCCCATTACCTCTAGGTGAAGTACATAAAATAAATTCACCATTGTAATAAACGACTTCAGGAGCATAAGCGCATTCACTGATATCATCATCAAAAACTTTACCAGCAAATTTAAAATTTATAAGATCATCTGATACATAGCAATATACTCCACTATCTCCTCCTTTTGTTGATGGATATAAATAATATTTTCCATTAAATCTTAAAACAAAAGGGTCCCCGAAATGATTCATTTCGCATTGATTAATATGAATCGGATTTTTATACATAATTATTATCCTTTTATTCCGCTATTAGCATTTAAATTAACAAACATTTTACGACACAAAATAAATAAAATAATCATCGGAATTGAGCTTAAAAAGGAAGCGGCAAATAGTAAAGGTAAATCATTTCCACTACCATTTGAGCTACTATTAAGCATTGTAATTGCAACTTGCAAAGTCCAATTATTTTTATTTTGTAAATATAAACTTGGAGCAAAATAGTCGTTCCAAATTCCAACAAACCAGAAGATTACTTGAGCAGCAATCGCTGGTTTTGCTAAAGGTAAGCCAATGCTCCAATAAGTTCTAAACCAACTGCATCCTTCGATTTTCGCTTCTTCGATTAAAGAATCATGAATCGAGTTTTGCATTGCAGTAATAAGGAAAAACGTCATTGAAATGTTTCCAAATAAACCTGGTAAAATTAATGGTAACATCGCTACAAAAGTATTTTCGTTCCCAGTAATTCCTAACTCCATATAAATTCTATATTGAGGCAACATAACAGCCGCATAAGGAATCATCATTGAAGTCATTAAAACAATAAGTATAGTTTTCTTAAAATGAAATTTCATTTTAGCAAACGCAAACGCAGCTAAAGTTGAAACGAAAGTTCCTACTAAAATGACTGTGAATTCAATTATTAAAGTATTTCCTGTAGCATGAAGAAAATTTACTTTATCACTAGTTAATACTTCATGGAAAATACCCCAATTAGGATTTTTTGGAAAAAATGTTGGCACCATTGACATCGCTTCAGCTGATGTTTTTAAAGATGTTAAAAACATCCAAAGATATGGGAAAATCATTGTCAAAGCACCGAGAAGTACTATTGTAGTGAAAACAACAAATAAAGTACGATTTTTAATCTTTTTCTTGATTTGTTTTTTTCCATTTATTCTATTTTGTTCTAATATCTCTTGTACCATAATTATCACCTATTTCAGTTGAAACATCTTTGATCTTGAAAATTGAATTGTAGATAATCCAATAATACAAAGAGCTAAAAACACGCTAGCAGCACAAGCTATTCCGTATCTATTATTGTTAATACCATAGCTCCAAATATAATATACAACGGTTCTACTTCCACTAACTCCACTTGCTAAGATTTGGGAATCAGCATACGATTGAAGTCCACCAATAATTCCAGTAACTAATAAATAAAATGTGGTTGGGTTTGATAAAGGAATTGTAATATGAATTAATTGTTGCCATTTACTAGCTCCAACTACATCAGCAGCTTCATAATAATCTTTAGGAATATTATTTAAACCTGATAAATAAAGTATCATTGTGGCACCAATCGCACCCCAAACACTTTTAATAACAATTGCAATTTTAACTAGCCAAGGATCTTGTTCACCAATCCAGAAAATATCTAAGTTGAATATTTCATTTAAAATTCCATATTCACCATTAAATATATATTTCCAAATTACGTTAATTGCAACCGCACTAGTAACTGCAGGCAAATAATAAATAAGACTTAATAATGTTGAACCGTGAGCTAATTTCTTTAAATATATAGCTAAAAGTAAACCTAAAGTAATACCTATAGGGATTGATCCCAATAAGCAAATGGTATTTATCAAAGCATCAATAAATTTTTCATCTTTAAAAAGATTAATATAGTTTTGAAAGCCAACCCATTTACTAACATTCATAACTGGATTGAAATTCGTAAATGAATAATAGATACTGATGCTCATTGAAAGAGCACTAAAAATTAAAAATCCAATTATTGGTATGATAATAAACGAGTAAGCGGTTAATTCTTCCTTTAATCTTAAAGAGAGTTTGGTTTTCTTTTTTCTAAAACCTGCGTTTAAATCGCTCTCGTTTGTTTTTCGTTTCATGATTAGATTCCTTATTCAAAATATTGATAAGCTTCATCTAAATCATGTTCAAATGTTTCATGATAAGAAGCAAAATGTTCTTTAGCTGTTTTTTCTCCAGTCCATACTGGTGATAATTTATCTAATAAATTGTCATATGGTAAGCTTGATGGACAGAAGTAAGCAGCTCTATTTTTACCTCTAACTTTGTCTGTTCCTTTAGTAATATTAACGAAGACTTCTTTGTGCTCAGGAAGTTTCTTTCTTTCATCAGTGATTCCAACATTTTGTAACCAATCTGTTTCAGCCATTTTAACAATATTAGGCATAGCTTGTCCTAATTGATAATTCATTCTAGAACTAGCTTCACTTAATGATAAATATTTAACAAATTCTAAAGCAGCAGCTTTATTTCTACTTGCATTTGAAATTGAATAAGCTACACTTCCGATCCAAGCTGTTGAAATACAATCTTCATGATTTCCTCTAGCAACTGGAATAACATCAAATTCAAAATCAACTTGTTCCCAATAAGCTTTTAAATCCCAAGGTCCCATAAATGTAAAAACACAACCTTTTGAAAGGAATCTTTGATAGCCATTAGTTGCTGTTTGCATACTTGCAGTTGGCATTGTTTTATCAACTAATGAAAGATCGGTAATCCATTGAATCGCTTCACTAACACGTGGATCATTTAAATTTGAGTGTCTATTATTATCTTTATAAAAATCAGTTCCATTGCTATAAATAGCTGGCATAATTTCATAATGGCTGATTCCATAAGCATCTTCATATTGAGTGCCAACTTTATATTGTTTGATTTTTAATAAATATTCACTAAATTCATCAAATGTCATTGGTTCTTCACTGCTTGGTAAACTTAAAGCACCATTACTATTAGCGATTATTTCATTAAGCATTGTCTTATTATAAACAAGTGTATAAGGTCCTAAATCTTTTGGTAATCCATATAAAGCACCTTCACCTAACTTAAAAGTATCTCTATCATAGCGATACATTTTATGAGACATTTCCCAAATATTACTTAATTCTTTATCTGTTACTGCCCCTTCAAAGTCTCCATCTAATCTCATTAATCTTCCACTTTGAGCCCATTCCATAAAGTTAAAATCAGGCATATAGAAAACATCAGGAAGATTGTTTGCTCTATTTTTAAGCGTAGTCATGTATGAGTTGCTATCAGTAGCACTATAAGATACGTGAATTCGATCTTGAGATGTATTAAATTGATTAACTAATTCTCCGAAGTTAGCTTGTTCTTCAGCGCTTCCCCAACCGAAGAATTCAATATTATATTTTTTACCTTCTTCCATAGGTCCAACGCCAGATTGATTATCGCTTCCGCCACAACTTGTTGCTAAAAGGCCAATTGCAGCCATAGAAACTAATAAGGATTTTTCAAATTTTTTCATAGTTTGTCCTCCATTGTTACAAATATTGTAGTAAGTCGGTTACGTCTTGATAATATTAATATCTTTCATAATTATTTGATATTTTTATTCTTTTCCGACCATTCCAACATTTAAAAAGTGTAAGCGCTTTCAATTTTATTTATATATAAATATTAAAAGGCCGCTTTTTAGTATATAATATTTTTAATGAAATATACATTTTTCTTATATTTCCAAATTTGACTACTAAATAAATAATATATTTAATTAAGGAGAAGTTATGAATTTTAAGTTACATTACGTCGGAAGTAAGGTCATTGAAAAAGGAGACTTTAAAATACAACGTCCTGAAGGAAGCCCTCGATATTTATTCTTTCATTTCTTAAGTAGTTGCACTATTACTATTAATAATGAAACGATTAGCGCTACACCTGGAAGTTGCATTTTATATACTCCTGGTTTTAAACAAGAATTTACAAGTGACTCAATGAGAATTAATCATGATTATATAGATTTTGAATGTTTCGATAAGTCTATATTTGATTCTTTAAAAATTCCACTTAATACAATTTTTGTTCCTAATCAATCTAAAAGGCTAAGTGATTTAATTAGCGATTTGTACACTTATTCCAAAAGCGAATTTGTAAATGACATTCATAACGATTATAAGCTGCTTGGAATCTTTATAGGAATTTCTGATGCATTGCATCGTAAAAATATAGGTTCTAATAATCTTTATAGTGAAAATATTAAAAACAGCTTTGAACAATTAAGATTGGAAATTTACGAAAATCCATCAAATTTAAATATTGCTAATTTAGCAAAAAAACTAGGATTTTCACCTTCTTATTTTAATGTTTTATACAAAAGTTTCTTTAATATCGCACCTTTAAAAGATTTAGATAATGCAAGACTTCAAATGGCTAAAAACATGCTACTAGCAGATTCAAAAACTAGTGAGATTGTTAAAACAATCGGTTTTGCAAATGAAGAATACTTCTATTTTTGGTTCAAAAAGCACACAGGTAAAACCATTATTCAGTTTTTAAAAGAAAAGAAAGGTTAATTTATGCGTCACACTTTATCGTATGTAAAAAATCATCCAAACCCACAATTATTTAGAGAAGACTATTTGTTATTAAACGGCAAATGGGATTTTATGTTTGATGATGGTAATTCAGGTATTTCTCATCAATGGCATCTTGCCTTCCCTACAAATTCAAAAGAAATAATTGTTCCTTATGCATATCAAACAGAAGACAGCCAAATCAATGAGCCTACACATCAATGTGATGTTATTTGGTATCATAAAACAATTGAATTAACAAAAATTTCACAAGTTATAAATCTTATATTTAATGGCGTTGATTATGATTGCCAGTTATTTGTTAATGGTAATTTAGTTGGTTCACATTGTGGTGGTTATGATATTTTTAAATTCGATATAGCTAAGTTTGTTAAGCTAGGTAAAAACGATTTAACATTAAGAATTGTTGATAAGATGAATATCGACCAAATAAGAGGAAAACAAAGATGGAGACAAAAATCATTTGAATGTTTTTATACTGAAACTAGTGGTATTTGGAAAGACGTATATATCGAATTCTTATCTTCTACTCATATAGATAGTTTCTATTTTAGACCATCTTTTAAAAATCAAAATGTAAGTATAGAAATCAGCACTAAAGAAGCTATTAATTCCACATTGAATATTAAAGTTCTTTATTTAGGTGAAACAATCCATGACGAAGATATTCTTATTAAAGACAATAAAGAAATAGTAGAATTTGAAATCAATAATTTGAACGCTTGGTCAGTTGAAAATCCAAATTTATACGATGTAATCTTAACTTTATCAAGAGACACTATTGAAAAAGATAAAGTTATTTCATACTTTGGTTTTAATGATGTTTCATCAAAAAACGGACATATATACTTAAATAATAAAGATACATATTTAAAACTTATTCTTGATCAAGGTTACTATCCAGGAGGTTTTTACACAGGTAAAGAAGATCAATTCATTAATGATATTAAATTAATGAAAGAGATGGGATTTAATGGTTGTAGAAAACACGAAAAAATTGAAACTCCTCTTTTTAATTACTATTGTGATGTTCTAGGATTTTTAATGTGGCAAGAATTACCTAGTGCACATAAGTATAGCTATAATTACATCACTACAGCTAAAAAAGAAATAAAAAATCAAATTTTTGATCACTATAATCACCCTTCTATTATGTGCTATGTTATATTTAATGAAAGTTGGGGCATTAACGAAGTTGCTACTGTCAACACTGAAATTGATTCATGTGAAGACGTATATAAATATGTCAAATCATTAGTGTCAAATAGATTCATTATTTCAAATGATGGTTGGGAACATACAACTAGTGATTTAATTACATTCCATAATTACGAAGAAACATACGATCAATTATTTAATTTGTATAAAGAAGAATTACCTAAGCTAAAAAGAAACGAGGAAGCACAAGCTAATAAAGATCGTAAAATGTTAGTTAAAGGCTTTAGCTATACTGGTCAACCACTTATTTTTTCTGAATTTTGCGGTCTAGCTTTTACAAAAGATAAATCTAAAGGCTGGGGTTATAATTTAGTAAAAGACGAAAAAGAATTCGAATACAAAATTAGAAAACAAATCGAAGCAATTAGAGATTTACCAGATATTAGAGGCTATTGTTTCACTCAATTAAGCGATGTTGAAATCGAAGTAAATGGCTTAGTTGATTTTGAAAGAAAATTAAAAATCGATCCAAAAGCAATGAAAGAAATAAATGATTTATGTGAATAGGTTGGAGAGAAAATAATCAATATTTTGTCCCTCCTATCGCCTCATACGTTCATGGCTCGTATAAGGCGCTACCTCTATATTTATTACAAAATACTAAGATAGTGTTTTAAAGGGTTAACCAATTCAGGTCTACCCTTTTTCTTATTGTATCGCTAAGCTAGTTATTTAACGTTGCTTAAGTCAAATTAAATGATGATATGCCAATAAGCAGTGAATCTCTATTATTTTTTAGATTTTTTTATTATTTCGATAATACAAAAGCCAGCATAAACACGAAGATTAGTCTAATATTTTTGTTGATAACTCGACATAATTAAATTATCCAAGCATAAATAAATATATTAGCCTTTGCATCAATTAATTTTTCTATCTTTTTTTCCTCTAAGTATATTTTTTAAACTATACAACTAACATGCGTATGAAGCAAAGTTTCGCAGGAACACTAAAGGTATAATCATTTAATAAATTAGTAAAGTTCTTCCGGTTTTGAATACAATTATATTGAGAAATTTTAGACGACATTTTATTTACGAAATTAATCATAATACATTTAGACTTTTTCAAGAAAATAGTTCAACAAAATTCCCCTATAATTTAACTCTACAAAATAATTTTAATAAAATTTATAATATTTTATCCGCAGCTAAAATGAATAGCCATATCTCCATAAGTTCTAATTGTCGCATTTACGCCTTGTCCGACTTTTGTCGTTCCAAGATTTATATTCGTTTCTGATGTTCCGTCTTCATTAACGTATGAGCCAAATAAGCTACCATGAATATATTTACCAAAGAAATTAGTCAAACTGCCAGATGTAGTTATAGTAAAATCAATACCATGCTCAACAGGCATAATATAATAAATAACTTCTTTAGGATTTGATATGCTAAGCTTTGCCCTAACTAGATTTAACTCTTCTTGGTTGAATTTGATATTAAGCGAAGAATCTTCATCTAAATCATGAGCTGCTGTTAATTTAAAAGTGAATTTCCACTTATTTTTCCATGAACCATTTAAAACAGTTGGGCCTTTTATCAAATCACCTTCTTTATGCTCAACTCCATTTGATTCATAATAAGCAAAATAAATCGGTTTGTCACTTAATACGTTAAATCCTTCCATTGCTGCGCAATTAGAAGTTAAGAAAAATTCTGGTATTGGTTGATTTAAAGGGGCTTCTACATTCGGATAAGGTATTTCACCAGGATAATCATTATTATTTTTGTTGAAAGTAATGGTAGTTCTACTACTTTGTTTAAAAACAGCACCATATAAATCAAGAACGGTGTGATTGTTATTAAATTCATCAACTAAATTTAATGAAGAAACTTGTTCACTTAAGAAACCATTAAAGCCATATCGATACCACGAATAAAGAGCATACTCTTTTCCTTGTGGAATAAATGTATCCAATTCAATCAAGTTATTATCTATAATATTAAAAGTTTTACTGCTCATAAAGTAGTTTGTTTTATCACTAAAATTATAGTCATCTTCAAACGTTAAATTATATCTGATTTGATAATTAGTTGGTTTCCAACTAGCTTTAAGTTCATAATTATTTATTTGCCCGTCTAAATTAGATGGGGTAACTGTAAGTCCATTATTAGTTAAAGAATGGTTTTCAGAATCTACCCATTCTATCATAGTATAATGTTCGCAAGATGCCGGCGATACACCAGCGTTATAAATAGTAAAAGGTGATGTTTCAAAAGTATAAAAAGTAATTGTCTTTTGAACTTCATTTTCAGTCCATAAATAAGCGTTAAACGAATCATCAGGAGCAGGGTCGTTAGCATTAAAAGTCAAATTATATGCTCTTGCTCTTGTAGAAATTGTCCATTTGTTAGTGACTCCTTCGTATGGTGTTTTAACTTGTAATTGTTGCATTTCTAGTTCATTAGCAATATAACCGGAAGCAGACCAATTAAAGCTATTAAAATCTGCTTGCCCTCCCAGAATAGCAGCAACTGTGCCAGGGGCACTTTTAACTTCGTAAGTTGTAATAGTGGAATTGGCATTAATGACAAATAAAGCACCATCATTTAAAGTTTGTGCAAATCCCCCAAAAGTATTGCAGCTTAAAGTTCCTTTAATAATAAGTGTCGCTGATTCGACTTGATCACGCTTCGGATAAGCAAAACTGCCTAAGCCAACATCTTCAAACGCTTCGTAAACAGCCATCTTATCTATATTGCAGGATACACCATTTTCAATTACAAAATTAGCACCTGGAAGCAACTTTATATTTTGATCGAACATAACATGGGACTCTACACCAAATAAAGACTTCTTAAGTTTTATATTTTGGTGATAAGAAATAGGGAATAAGACACTTTTTGTATTAATAGTCATGCCTTGAATAGTCATAGACATATTATTCATATTAAAACTTCCGTGAATGGTGATATTATTAACAAATTCAAACGAAGTATTCCATGGAAATTTTTTGACAGTAGTATAACAATCTACTACAGTATCAGATTGAGTATTGATTAAATAGGATTTATCTTGACCTAATATATTAATATCGGCATGATTGTGTTGTTTTTGAGCAAATAAATCTGCATGTGCTATAAATTTCGAACCAGGATTAAATCTAACATTAGTTAAAGCATTTGCAAAAAACCATCTATTAAAAGGAGAAGCTTTAGCGGTACCTCTTTTCATAGAATTATACATTGCAGTATAAATAGTTCCACCTCTATGTTCAGTAACAACAAAAGGAGCTTTAAAAAGAGAGCCTGATTCATTTAAGATTTGAGTGGTTGGTATTTCCCCGGCATCTTTTTCTCTTACAATTCCGAATAAGGTCATTGATGATTCAATCTTGTTTATAATTTGTGAATTTTTGCAAAGAGTAATTTGTCCATAGTCAGAGCAATTTTGTCCATTATTGTAATGACCTCCTGAACCTCCACTCATAACTCCACCAACTATAATGCTTCCATAGTTTGTTAGAGTAACTCCTTCATTCAAAAGCATTTCTGTTTGCATGTATACATTTTCTTGAAATAAAGCGTGTCCATCTTTAACATCATATCGAGAATAATTTTGATTGTTATCGTAAGGAAGTATAAGCGTAACGCCTTTTCGGACACTAGCATCAGTATTTAAATAGCATTTGCTTTTTCCTTTATTAGGAATGATATAAATTTTATCTCCATAAATAGCATCACCCAGCGCCCTTTCAAGACTAACATAATTTACCCTATTAACACCCCTTTGAATATACGCTACAGGTTCTTTAGGTACATTCTGCGCTCCAATATTTATATCCAAATTAGAAAAAATCCAAGCCGAAAAGCCTATTGGAATAACCAATAGGATAATAAATAAGAAAGATAAAAGCATTTTTCTAATTTTCATGAATAAGTACCACAATTAAGTAACAAGTTAAGTTCAACATTTTTTAAAGTTTTCGATTCATCTTGGTTATTACATAAATACTCCTCGAACCAATTGTAATTATAACCTAAAAAATGTCCTGCATCGTCATATATAGATATTGTTTTTTTTATATTGAACGTGAATTCAACCTTAAAGTAAAAATCACTTAACCCAAAATAAGAACTAAGGTTACCACTATCTCCTATAACTTCTTTCTTATTAGCATTAAAAGAAGTTGAAGAATTTAACTTAGTTGTTGGATGTAGATTTCCTCCTGCATAACAATTAAAAATCACATTTTCATTAATAAAATTCGTTGTTAACTTATTGTTTTTTCCATAAGCTAACTTACAAATAAAAAAGAAATCTTTTTTTGTCAAATCATCATAATATTTTTTGATATTAGTAGCGTTTACATGCATTTCGATACCAATGGTAGCTTCAAAAAAATTAATATTATTTTTATCATCAATAAAACCATCAGTGCAATATTTAATTCCTTTCATTGTGCCTGGAACAATTTTGAAAAAACTACCATTATCATGAGCCTCCCCGACACCGACATTGATATCTACATTGCCTTGTGCAGCTTCAGTGTTAACCCACACTGAAAAAGAGACGCTTGTAATTGATAAAGCGAATAGCATAAATAATAATGTTATATTTCTTCTTTTCCACTTTTTCATGTATTAATTAAAGTTTGATCCAATTAGCAAATAATTTATCGCTTCTAAAAATGGGAGTTGTATCTGTAAAAGCTCCGCTTGTTGAATTAATGTTTGCAGTTCTATACCAACCATTAAATTTATATCCAGCTCTTGTAGCTAAAGGCATTTCATAGCCTAAAGCAGCAAAATATCTACCATCAGGGATGGAATATTCATTTTTGTATCCTGAAACAAATTGTGCCCTTCCACCACCATCATAGCGATCGTTTAAATCGAATGTAACAGTGTGTTTAACGCTTATTGAAGCGCTTCCTAAATTCGCTATTTCCATCCACACACCGGAAGTTTTTTTGTAAATTATATAATGAATAGATTCAAAATAGAAATCACCATTAAACCCTAAATCTGGTATCGTATTAGGATCATCTGTTCCTGAATACCAAACAGTAGCTCTATCAATTAAAACTTCTTGTCTAGTTCCATCACTTAATTCAAAAATTAATTTATTTTTTCCAGTTTCAACATCAACTTCAACAGCGATTGTTTTTATACCAACTCCATCAAGTGGTGCAGGAATCGTTAAATTGGTAATATTTCCATCATCAAATTCAATTTCAACTTTAACAGTTCTATCATCTTGAACTTCAGATCTAATTTCTTTAATACCTAATCCTTTTTCACCTTGAGGTAATGGGAATTTTACATCAGGTCTATCATCAGTAAACGAAATGATCATTACTTTTTCGCCTGTTCCTTCATCAACCCCTTCAGTAATGGATTCAATTCCAGGTCCTTTAACGATAGGCAAATTAACAACATAATCTTTTAAGCTAGGATCAGTGAAAATAATTGTTACTTTAACAACTGAATTTTCTAAATCAGTTACAGCAACAACATCTTTGATTCCGTTTCCGCCAGGAATTGTAAATGTATAATCTGGAGTATCACTTTCATCAGTAAACTCAATAGTAACTGTTGTTGAACCATCACTATTTAATTTAGATGTGACATTTTCAATACTATAAGCATCACTTCCCATAAACGAACTACAAGAAGTTCCTAAAGCCCCAAAAAGTAAAGCACTTGATAATAATAATATTGCACTTTTTTTCATATTACACTCCTTTATATCTTGAGATGAAATCATTTTTTGAAGGAGATTCATTGAACAAATAAGGTTTCTCTCCTTCTTTTATTTTACCATTAACTACAAAATTAAATGAATTAAATCCTGAAGCAACGGGTACACATCGACTTAACATATTTACAACAAAGTCGCTTGATGAGCTTCCAATTGCACTTTTTAATATATCTACTGGTAAATTATCACTTAAATCTTGAGTAGTAATTTCTTGATAATCAACAGTTGATAAATTTTTACCACCACCATAATAAGCAATAGGTGAATTTAAGTGTGTTTTTCCTTCGTGCTCATATAAAGAGCCGTTCTTTTTAGCTTCGCTAGATAAAAGAGATTTCATTGGGAAATAACTATCAATTGGTACGCTTTCTCCTCCGCCAAATCCCATACTAGCCAAGAATTCACCTAAACGTTCTTCGATTAAACAACTTGCATCAATTGTTTCGATATCTTTCCAGTCATAGAATCTAGTATCACCTTTAATTGTGACTTTACTAGGGATCATTGTCGCTCCAATATTATCAGGGCGCGTAATAAGACCAGCTAAATATTTATCTAAGTTATCGCTAATATAATCAGGAGTCCCATCATATAAGAAACAGCCATTGAAATAAGAATCTAAAGCAATACTAAAAACACCACTTCTATGAAAATAACAATCTTCAATAACAATGTCTTGTCCATAAACTGGATTTCCATTTTTATCAAGATTAGGTGAATCTAAATTGGTTTGAAGACGATTTAGTGTTTCATAGATTGTAGAAGCGCTTCCTTTATTTCGGAAAAGCATTTCTGTAACCATTGAGTCGGCATTATATCCTTCTTTATTTTTTAAAAATGAATCTAAAGGTCCTTTAAATGTTTGCCCGCCGAATGAATAAGTAACGTTTTGATTTGAATTAGTTTCTTTATATTCGTTGCAGCCTACTTTCATTAAAAATTCTCTAGCGGTAGAAAGTAAAGTATTTTTAATTTTGAAATTTGGACTGCTATAAACTCTTAAACCAGTTCTTCCATTCTTAATTTCGCTATTTTTAATAACGACATTTTTGCCTTTTACATCAATTACTGTTCCAGTATATTCAAGGTTATACATGTTATAAGTTGATGTATCACTTCCATGTTCGTTATTAAATTTATCAGTTGATTCAATAATTAAATCGTCAATAGTGATATTATCTCCATCAACATACATTAATGAGTTATCTTGTCCAAAAGCTTTTACAACTGGCATCTCAAATTTACCAATGCTAAAAAAAGTTAATGGGCCTTTAAATAAATCCTTTTCTCCAGGTTCAAGTTTTCCACTATATTGATTGATAGTTCCGTTATTCGGATAAGTAAGTTCACGACCATTAATTACATAACCATTTCCATAAAAATCTTTTTGAACTCTAATACCTGTAATAACATCATCTTTATTAGTTTCTTCGCCATATATTTGAGTAATAAATTTATGGTTATAAGTTGTATCAAAAGTATAGACTTCATTTTTGAAATTTAATTCTTTTTCATTTCCAAAAAGTCTAACGTTAGTGTCTTTATATGTTCCATCGCTATTAAATGTATTAGCTTTAGATTCTAAATTAGTTTGAAGACAAACAATTTCACCTTTTTCACTCTTATTTGTACATTCTAATAAATCTAAATAGTCATAAACATTAACACCGTTTTCAACTAAATTAAACTTATAAGTTGTTTCGATGTAATCGTGATATTTTGAACTTAATTTGACAAATACTTCTCCGCCTTTTGCATTAGGTTTAGGTGTAATTGTTAATGGAGAAGTTGTAACGTCAATTGATTCTTCACTATAATCGATAATTTTATAATCATCATTAGCGTCATCACTTAACATTTTGACATCAAATTTAATCGTTGAAGAAACTTTATTGTTGTTTTTATCTAAATCAAATTCACCAAAATTTCTTGTTCCGCTTACACTATAACCACTACCTTTAGGCAAAGGATTAACAATAATCGCACCATTTTTATAAATTACAGCATTAAATGATTTTGATTTTGTTCGCTTTTCATTGCTACAAGTAATAATAGTTTCGCCTTCTTCTTTAGCTTCTAAATAATACTTTCCATTATTTTCTTTAATTGAAGCAATTGAAGTATTTGAATCTGCTAAATACCAAATTAAATCATTACCTTCACTAACTTTAACGCCTTCAGGTACGACACCTTCCGCTTCAAGAAGATATCCTTCTTGGCGAATTTTAAAGCCTTCGTGGTCGCTATAATTCCACTTAATATCACTTATATCTACTTCGACAAAATTTTTAATGATTAAAACATTTGTAAAGCCAAGCAAAGCAATTGCAAAAGGGACAACTAAAATTAATAACAAAGTCTTCTTATTCATTAGTTTATCCTCATCTTTATAAAATAATTATTAACGATTCGCTTAAAAGGTAAAATTAAGGCAACTAAAATAATTGCCATTAATAAAACTTCTAACGAATACATTAAACCAACGTTTAAGTTGAAATAAGTCATAGTTAAATGAATTACAAAAATCAAAATAGGTAAAACGACACTAATAACAGTTCCTAAGAAGCCTAAATCATTTTTTTGATTCATATCTAATTTCATTAAATCTATATATATTCCTCCAAAACTTAAAGCCACTTGTAAAAGTAAACCTAAGATTATAGAAACAAAGAAACATAAAACAGTAATTGAATCAAAAGATACTAAAATAATGTTTGTTAAAATTAATGAAAAACTACTAAACATTAAAGGAATAAGAATTTTGATATAACTTTGTTTAACTGGACTAATTGGTAGATATTTAACAATTGTAATTTCTTTTCCTTCTCTACTATAACTATCAAGAGAGCTGCTTGAAATAATGCTACTAAATAGCAAAAGTAAAAGGATGTTCATTCCATTAATTAATTCAGGAAAATAAGCTAAAAACATTTTCATGTTTTCATACAAAAGTGAGTTAAGACTACTAATAACAATAAACGCTAAAAATGGTTGCATGATAAGTAAACTTGTATAACTAAAAACATAGTTACTATTTCTAAAAATCAAAATGAATTCTTTTTTAAGCAAACTATTAGAAAATTTTTTAACTTTTGTCTTTTTAGGTTTATGGAATGTTTTATTTTGACTAAATTCATTCTTTAAATATTTTGTGTAACCAATACTACTAATAATAAATCCAATTAATAATACAAATAAGCTAATCCCAAATGCTGTTGTAATATTGCTTACTAAGTTTTCTTTTACATGAGTCATGTTAACAAAGCCACTTACTGGAAATAAATAAGGCGCAATAGAATGTAAGCCATTAATAAAATCAGCACTAAATAAAGAATCAAATTTACTATTACTAATTAAATTTAAAAATAAATCAAGCACATATTGATACAAAAAACAAAGCGTAATAACTAAAACACTCCCTAAAAGGATTTGAATTATAGCTTTATTTTTTAATGATGAATAAATTTTATAATATAAAGGTAGAAGCATCAAAACAACACCACTAGTAAAGATAGAAACAAATAATGGATAAAGAATACTTAAAATATAAAATCTAGGAAAAATCCCTTCTTCAATTCCTCTAGTTGCTCCATACGAACATAAAAGAGGAACGCTAATAATAAAATTGACCATTACGCTATAAACAAAGACAAATAATGTTTTACTAATAATTACTTCATCATTATCTATAGGCAAATGTAATAAAATTGCGCTATCACTTTTTTTATAAAAGACGTTTCTAGCTTTTATTAAAGAAGCAAAAATACTAAAAACAAGTAAAACCACTAAAAACAAAATAAGAAAATCAAGCGATCCGAAAGAACTAAATTCAATTAATTTCTTATCTAACGCACTAAAAAGATATACTTCAAAAGTTGCAAATAAACTCAAGCCTAAAAAAGTTCCAAATATTTTAAGTATTTTTTTAAATAAGCTTAAATCTTTTTTGAAACCAAGGTTCTCTCTATATTCCTTATGAAGTAACTCTACGATCATATCTTATCACCATAAACTCTAAAGAATATACGCTTAAGGTCCTTTCTTTTGTATGGTTCTTTTTTGAAATCTATTTCTTGATAAATTACTCCATTATTAACAATGGCGACCTTGTCACAAATCGCACTAACTAAATCAATATTATGCGATGTAATAAAAACTGTATTTCCAGCTTTAGCATATTCTTTTAGCATCTTTAAAAGAACTTCATAAACCATAATATCAAGACCAACAGTAGGTTCATCTAATATCCATAATTTAGGATTATGAAGTAAGCTTGCCATTAAACAAACTTTTTGTTTCATACCATGAGAATATTCATTAATTCTTCTATTTAAATCATCATCAGGAAGATTAAATTTTTCTTTTAACCAATTAACATTTGCTTCAAATGATTCTTGGACCATGTCATAACAGCTACCAATAAATTCTAAAAATTCATTTCCAGTCATAAGTTCATAAGCTACAGGTTCACTAGGAACATAGCCAAATAATTTTTTAGTTTCTAAAGGTTCATCTTTAATTGAATGATTAAAGATTTTAATATCTCCTGAATTAAAGTCTTTAAGTCCGATAATAGAATCAATTAATGTTGATTTACCAACACCATTTTTACCAATATATCCATAAATTTCACCTTTATGAACTTTTAGACTGATACCTTTAAGAACTTCTTTTTTGCCATAACTTTTATGTACATTATCAACTACTAAAGCATATTCACTATTTTCATCATTTAAAGTTGTACTTATAGATTCATTAACTTTTTCCATTAGTAATTCCTCCATAAATTTTTAATCCGAATAAAGTTCTTTTCATTTTTATTAATTAGTTTAAATTCACCATTACAATCTAAACAATGATAATGGTTACTTTCTTTAGTTAAATGTTCTTTTCCACAATATGGACATTTAGTAATTTTATCTTTTAAATACGGAATTAAAATTTGAGTTGAGATCAATGTATTTTCGATTAAGGAATCATCAAACATGTCTTTTTCAAAATTTAGCTCAACAATATTACTAAAGTTTTTAGATAAATTATTATTTGTATAAATGATAAGATTATCGTAATTAAATGAATCAAATAATTCATTATTATAAGAATAAATTGTCTTAATTAAAGTTTCATTTGTTTCATTCCCAATTGTTGTTTTTAAAATTAATGCGTTATTTAATGGATCCAAACTTAATAAATATTCAATGCTATTATAAATGAAGCTCACTTCTTCATTTATACCTATTTTATTTTTATTAAAAGTTAATTCTTTAATCTTTAAAGTTTTAACTTTTTTAGATTCAGTTAAGAAATTAAAAATTCTAAATACTGTATAGTTATAAAAAGCAGTATCAAAATCAAAAAGTGTATTACTTATTAATAAGTTATCTTTACAGAATCTATAGACTTTGTTGTATCTAATATCATGAAGGATGGTATTTGTTAAATTAATAGGTAATTTAAATTGGTGGTCCTTTAAAACACGATAGAACTTATGAAGTTTTAAGTGTTTAATTTTGCTATGAATCTTTAATAAGTTCTCATAGTTTTGATTGTTTTCACCATCAACATAAATATATTTTGAAACAATGTCTTTATCTTCGTTTAAAGATTTATAAACAGAAAGTTTAGATAAACTTGCTTCATTTGTTCCGTAGAATGACTTTAATGAATTTGTAGATTCAATATTAAATTCTTTAAGCGTTGAAACTAAATTAATGATTTGTTTAAAGGCATAAATGATGAATGTATTCTCATAATTAATAAATGAGTCATCATATTCGATGCTATAAACAAGTTCAGGTCTCATTTTCTTATTATATTCTTTCCATAAACTTGCATCTTTTACAGTTTTAGCGAAAGAATCATTGCTAAAATTAGAGACGAGTTCATTACGTTTAATAACTTCGTAAACCTTTGTTTCAATGTAAGGTCTATTAAAAATATTAAACAAGATATCTAATATATCATTTAATCTATTAATAAATTCATTAAAAGAATCGTTCTTTTCAGGAGATAAAACCAATGGGTTCTTTTTAAAAAATGCGTAATTTAAAACCCCATCACTATTTGAGTTAAAGTGATTAGAGAGTTTTATATTAAATCCATATAAGAAATTAAAATTACGCATTTTATTTACCCTAAATTAGAATTTTCTAAGTAATTTATTAATTAAGTGTTCTGTTTCTTTGAAGTCTTTTTGATATGTTTTTCTAACTAAATCAAGTAACCCTTCAAGTCCTTTTTTAACATAGTCTTCATATCTACCTTCAAGTTTTGCAACAACTTTTCTAGCGAATAAGAAGTCTAAAGCATCTTCTTTTGCTCCACCAAGTCCAACAAAGACTGGAGTGAAATTTAATATTTGATTCATGATACGGTTACCGAAAGCTAAATCAAATACATTATAAACATAATCCGTTAAAGTCTTAAATTTAGCGAGATCTTCTTTTGAAAGACGGAACTCATTATTTTCTCTAGCTTCATTAAATTGACCTTCAATGAAATCATATGATAAATGTAATTCTTCTACTTCTTCATTTACTTCAAACGGTTCATTTAAATTATCAAAGTTAATTGTGATAGCACGGTCATAAACTTTATCAGTAATTGTATAAGTTGAGTCATCTTTATTTGCAGTACCAATAAAGAATGTATTGGTTGGGATTGTTAAAACGCCATCTTCTAAATGGTTTGGAGCAATGAATCCGAATGGAAGTTGCATAATTTTAAGTTTCCATTCTTCTTTAGGATATTCTAAGACTGATAAGAAATCAGCAAAGTAATATTCAATACGAGAGATATTCATTTCATCAAGAACCATAATGTTGAATTGTCTTTCTTTATAACTATATTCGTATAAACGTTTTAAGAATTCAGTTTCAGTATATGTTTTACTAAAGTCGTTGAAGAAACCTAAAATACTTGTTCTATCTCTCCAAGTTGTTTGAACAGGAGCGAAGAATGATTTTTCGCCGATGAAATCACTGAAATATCTAGCGATTGAAGATTTACCAGTACCGCTAAGACCTTCTAAAATAATAAGTCTACTTGTAGCAATACCAGCTAAGAAAGCTCTAATTGTTTTAATATCAAAATATAATTGTTCTTTAACAGCTAAATAATTTCTAAACTTATTAGCTAAATCGCCTAAAGGTACGTTGTCATCAAAATTAATTGCGTCGGTAATTTCGTTCATTTCATCAATTTCAGATAAACCTGGGAAAACAACTTCTTTAACTAATCCAGTTAAGTTATCTCCGCCTAATGTAGGAGTATCACCTTGATTAGTTCCAGTGTTGCCGCCTCCTGCAAAACCACTTCTATTATTTTTAACGTTTTCGCCAAATGATTCGCTTAATTTGCCTTGTTCAATAGCTTCTTCATAAGCTTCATTTTTACGATCTTCTTCTTTTTCTCTTTCACTTCTATTATCGAAAAACCTAAATGGTTTATCGATGTTTTTAAAGTTAACGTAAAGCATTATAGCTGCACCAATTAAACTTAAGAAAACGAAATAAATGATTAACCCAGTAACTAAAGCCTCAATCAAAAACAAGAAACTATTACCAATTGTTTCTAAATCGTATGGATATTGAGCAACTAATCCAATTGCAGTAGCTAATCCAAAGCAAATTAAGAAAGTAACACCATAAACGATAAGCCATTTTTTCTTAAATGGTTTCTCATCATAATAAGTTGCTAAACGATACTCGTAAATAATAGCTGCTATAAATAACAAAATATAAATAGCAAAAACAGTAAATAATATCCAACTAGGGACGCTACCATTAATTGATGGGAATCCCATAGCTAACCCTAAGCTTTCAATTGGATTTCCTTTTTTCATGATTGGATGATTTCCATCAATACAGACTGCACAGAATATTGTTATCAAAATATAAAAATAGCTTAATGAGAGTGCAATCAGATTTTTTCTAGTAAAATGAGCTTTAAGTTTCTTCATATTCACTTTTCCTTTCTTTTATTTAATAACAATGGCTAATCTCTTAAAATAAAGAAACTAGACATTGTCATCACTTTTTTTCTTAAAAAACGATTTAACTGTTTCGACAAAAGAAACATTTTGTTTTTCTTCTTTTATTTTAGTGATAGTGTCATCTTTAATATCTTTGACACTTATTTCTTTTTTATTAGGTTCATTTTCGTCAGTAACAATTTGTGAATACATAGTTTCATCGCTTTGTTCTTTGACTAAATTATCTTTTATTTCTTCCTTATATTTGAATTCACCTTTTTCAAATATATACTTATATCCTTTATATATAAGTTCTTGTTTGAAGTAGTTATTTACATTTGGTGTATCAATATCGTAATCAATTAATTCGACCAATAAATTAGTTCGTGAAGTAATAGTTTTATCTAATTTAGTTCTATAATAATCAAACATCAAGAAGCAATAAATGACCGATATAATCGTTACAATTCCACTATTCGATTGAAGGAAAATGACAAAACTTCCAATTAGAGGAATTCTAAAATCAGTATATTTTCCTATGATATCTTCGTAACTCAAGTAACCATAATATAATTGATTAGAGTCACTTGAAGGGTTACTATCACCTCTTGTATTAACTTTGATATTATTTCCTTCTTCTTCTAAAGAAACAATTCTATGCACAATTGTTTTACCTTCTTTATCTTTAAAAGCAATGACATCATATAATTTGACTTGATCGATTGACTCATATTTTTTAAGACCGATGATGTCATAAGTAGAAATTTGATTATTTAAACTAAATTCATCTAAATAAGTATTTTCTTTATTTCTTTCTTCCATACTTCCACTAGCGATAACAACAAAACCTGAGTTATTAATAAGCATGTTATTATCTAAAATTCTACTAGTTAAGCTAAAACAAAAAAATGCAAGAACTAATCCCAAAAAAGTATAGCTTGTTACTTTTCCTACTATGTTAAATATTTTGTTTCTTTTAGTTTTCTTCTTTTTTGTTTCATCTAAAAAAGTATCGATTATCTCGATATCTTCTCTACCATCACTAATATTTTTAATAGAATTGATAAAATAATTTCTAAATAAATATGTAAAGACTATCGAGAATGAAACTAAACAAACTGTTGTAACTATGAACGAAAGTAATTGTAAATTTGACATAATATGGAATTACGCTTATGCGAAAAGGCATAAGCGTAAATAAGAAACATTAATATATTAAGCAGCTGGGCTTATATTTTCCGCTTGTTCGATATGCAATTTAAATTTTGCAGCATTTAATGGATAAACTTTTTCGCTTAATGCTTGAATATATGTGGCAGCCTTTTGATCGTCAGCAACTAAACAAGGATTCTTTGATTCAAATTCTGTGCCCCAAGCAAAACCAAATTCAGCAGTAACTTTTAAATCTCTATTATTGTTTCCAGCTTGATTTAAAGTATATTTTGTTTTTAAAACGTCATTAGCTGGAGCATTATATTTACTATCACCAACAATAGATCCTTCTTTAAATTTTTCACCGAATGGAATTTCCAATTTAGTTGTTCCTAGTTGTTGAAATGGTGTTTGAATGTAACTACCATTAGAAACAGCCAAATTATAACCTTCTACATTATCACAAGTTAAACTTAAAAGCGTCTTTGATTTTTTAAATGTATCAGTGAAATCATTTGTGTCACCACCATTTAAAGCGTTAGCAATAGTGATTTCGACTTTAAATATTAAATCTTCTCCTTTACTATTTTGAGCGATTATAGGACCAGTAGTATCATCTGTTATTGCATCAAATGATAATTGCCCATCTGTTACTTTAGCGCTTAAAGCCATTTTTTGATTTATCGCTTGTCCAACAGAAACATCCACTTGACTAGAATCAATAGAACCAGCTAATCCTGTAATAATCCATGCCGAAAATCCAACCGTTAATAAGCTGACACCGGCTAATCCTAATAATAACCCTGTAATTTTCTTTTTCATGTTCTTTACCTACTAATTATAAATCACTTCAGCTAGTAAATGAATTTTCTTTCCTTCAAAAGCTTTACCCATCTTTTTAAGTTCAGTATCTACATTATCTAAATCTTTAATGCCTACTGTTTCTTTTTCGCCTAACATTGCATTATAGTAATTTGCAGGTGATAAAAACTCTGCACCTTTTTTAAAATAAGAACCCCATGAAAACTCAACTGTTTTATTAGTGAGTTCGATTACGTTTAATTCGCCTTCAACCCTAGGTTCTAAACCTTCTGTAATAGCTGCAGGAGCTTCGATATATGTCCATGGACCTTTATCAGTTCTTAATCCAGAAGAATTTTCTTGTGTAGAAATTGCAGTATTATCTGTGAAAGCAACATTAGGTAATTCTGAATCTGTTTCAGTAGGTAATCTAAAATTAATGGACTTTACAGATTGTCCTTCTGGTAAGAATTTTTTTCCATATGTGAATGTAATTTTAGAGAATGTAATTGATAAATCACCACCTGGATTTTCATCTGTTTTAATAAATGTTCCATCAACTTTTTTAGTTTCAGCTAATTTAATGGAGCTATCACTTAATTTAACTTCTAAAATAGCGGATTCGTTTTTAGTTGTATCAACAGCAACTGTTGTATCTTCATTTCCTTTAGTTTGATTAACACCAATAATCCATGTTGCAAAACCAGTTGTTAAAAGAGCAACAGCACCAAAACCAAGAGTGCCTCCTAAAATCCACTTTCTCTTACTTGTAGAATTCATTTTTTTCATATTATAATCCTTTCCTCCTTTTATTGAGTTTCATATAAGAAGGAGAGTCGTTATTTTGACAAACGCATTAATAGCAATCAACCCCTACTTACTCAAAAAGAATGCTAAAAATTTTGAATTCATCTTTAGATATGAATATTATACAACCATTCATTTTTACAAACAAAAGAGTTTTTACTCTTACGAGGTTCGATGCATTACATTATTTTTTTAAAGCAAAGTTTAAATTTACAATTTCTTTACATAAATTTAAATTTCATTAAAATAACGATTACCCACTAGATATTAAAAAATAATTTTTATCGTTTAATAATGCCTAATATTGTCATAAAGAAAGTTATTTTTTTAAATAATTTGTTCAAAATACATTAAAAATTAAATCATGTTTTTTTAATTTTCAGAAATAAATTAAGAATTTATACACTCGTCATTTAAAGAATAAACATTTTATATTTTTAATAACGAACATTATTTAAATTGTTCGCTTCAAGTTTTTTACATCTTTTTCCTAATATTCGAATTAAAATGTTATTTTTAACAACATAGCATTATATTTCGTTCGTAACGAATAATGTTTAGTAAGACAGTTATTTCCATCTGTTAATTCAATAGAATACATCTAAAGATATTCTTATAATCACTACTTTAATCGTAAGCGGTAATTCCCCCTATATAAATTAAAAAACCTAGTCAATTTGATCTAGGTCGTTAGTATTAATTTCAATATCGCTTTTAGAGAAATATAGTTCTTTTGGTAATTCAGTTGAG
>DBFJOT010000035.1:0-38165 GCA_048405595.1 Candidatus Onthovivens sp. | reverse complement strand
ATAAAGATAATCCACTTAAACCTATAAACGATGTGATCAGAGCTCTTAAAACTTTTCTCAATTCACATAAAGGATTCAACAGAGACAATTTACAAGACTATTTAAATTTATTTGTATTCATTTACAATCAACCACATGATGAAAATATGAAAGTTTATGCACTTTTACAACTCTTAATGAGGCATAGAAAAACGCTAAAATATAGAGAATTTTACCAAAAACAAGTTTCCAAAACTGAATAATTCTATTATTTAATTAAAAAACGTCGATAGAATCGTATTTGTTACCACTCCTGTGCAAATAAATATTTTTATTTTTAAAATTCTTAACACTATTCTTTATCAGTAAACACTATATGTTTTATAGAGCCGAGACATTTCAACGATACTATTTAAGTAGTAACTTTTAATAAATAAAACTATTCAACTATAGTAATTCCTGTTTCGAAACCATCAAATCTATAGCTGCCTCCAGCTTTTTTACTGTCACGAATACCGAGTGTAATATTTATAGTTTTTCCATTATATTCTTTTAAGAATTCAATGTTATGAATGCTTCCAGAATATAATTGTAGCGTCTTTTTATCGTTTGTTAAATCATGTAGTCTAATAGTTTGATAATAAGTATCATCAACAAATTCAACTTTACAAGTTGTCTTATATAAATTACCAACTAAAGAATTATTTACATCACTTACAAACGAAACTAATTCAGAAATAGTTTTTGTTTCTATAGTTAAAGGTAATTCATTAACTTTATTATCGTGATAAATAATTTCTCCATCTATTAATTTTCTATTACCTTCAAAGTATGTTCTTTGTTCGCCTTTTTCTGTTTCGCCTTGGATATAATATTTACCTTTAATAATAACTCTTTCACCAACATTTAATTCTGTTTCCAATGCTTCCGTTGTTAATTCAACGATGATACTTCCGGTTTTATCAGCAACATAATAAGCAGCGTGATTTCCTAAGCCAGTTAGCCAAGTATAAGAAGCAACGACACCATCGATATAAATTTCATCGTTTAAATGTTTAGTAGAATAGATTTCATTAATAGGCATTGACGCAACTGCTGGAACATCAATAACATCAATCGTAACTTCTTTAGTTGCGCTTGTTCCATTTAAAGATGCCTTAATTGTGATTTTAGTACTTCCTTTTTTACCTGTTAATTTGATTTTATTTTCGCTAATAACAGCGACATTATTATCGCTAGAAGAATATTCGAATTTAAGTCCAGGGTGTTCTTCGATTGAAGTTAAGTTTTCTAATGTTGATTCACCACCAACAAAGAATTTTTTAGAGAATGAATCACCAGCCTTTATGACTGCACCTTCTACTATATCTTTATCGGTTTGTGCATAAATATCACCAATCGCAACAGGAATCATTCTATAATATGCTGTTGGCCCTTTAACTTGAGCGTTAATGATCATAATTAAACATTCTCTATAATTATCATCAACATATTCATCAAGATATTCGTAATCACTACCATTATGTGTAGAATACGAATACATGTTACCGATTTCTTTTGGATCATTAAAATAATAGTTAACAAAATCACCAGGTTTGTCTTTGGTAATTTTTGCATTAATTTTATAGATATTAGAAGTAATGTTAATGTTATCAACCGGTGTGTTAGCTAAATCATAAATTGATTTTTCTTCGAATTCATCAAAATTATAAGTAAATTGTCCTTCATATCTATGGGCTAAAGTTGGATTTTTTAATTGTCTAGCACCTGTAAAGAATAATCCTTCCAATGTTTCTGTTGACTCTTTAGTCATCCATAAATCATAAATTCCTCTAATTGCAATACGTTGGCCAACTTCTAATTCATTAACTAACGTATCATCGAAAACATAAATAGTGTGTTTGCCTTCTTTCAAAATGAAGCCTTCATAACCTCCACTGCCATTAGATTTCTTATGCATTACAACACCTTGAACTAAGTAAGTAGAATCTTTAACTCCTTTTTCTTTTAACGATCTAATAGATGTTAAAATTTCACCTTCGATAGGTGTGTTAGCAGCAACATAAACAGTTTTAGATAAGTCATAAACAGTTGATTCTAAAACAACTTTAGCATCAATTGTGATTTCAACTTCATCTAAATTTGTAAAAGTTATCAAATTTTGACTAATTTTAGCATCAGTTGGCAAAGCAGATGTTGTAAAAATGACATCATTTTCAATAGGTTTAGAGTCAAAAGTCACACTTAATGATGCTGTTTCACCAGAGACTAAATTTCCATCAATTTTGATTTCTAATTTTGATGTGTCAATAGGTTGTTTTTCTGGTTCACTAGTACAACTACTTAATAAACTTGTCGCACTAATAACTGATAAAAATAAAACACTTTTTTTCATAAAATAATCACTCCTAGATTTAATAAAATTATTTTTATAATTATTATTTAACCTCCTTGTAGGTTAGAAAAAATGGCCGTAGTTTTATTTAGTGCTGACACACAAGGGGGTTTTCATCGACCTATAATTATTATATAAAATCGTTAGCACATTAATCAATCAATTTAATACAAAAATAGAAAAACTTACATTATCTTAATAATTGGTCATTTTTTAAACGAAATATCATTCAAGTAATTAGATACATTTTATGCTAATAAGCACTAGTTTGAAACATAATTTTCTTATAAGAAAAGGAACCCTAGTTTCCTAAGGTTCCCGAACTATTATTTTTTCAATTTTGAGCTGAAATATTTTTTCTTCTTTAATGCACTTGTAAGCCTAATCGACCCAAAAACTAAAGAGAAAATTGAACAAGCTAAAATTATAACAGAAATAACAAACTCAAATGAATCAGGTCTAAACAATCTTCCACCAGTAGGTGTTTTCTTAAAACTTAAGATGAAAAATAAAATTCCAACAATAAGTAAAATGCCTCCAATAACAATATAGCAAAGTGAATTATCTTTTAAATCATTTGCAGCTGTAATATTGTTATGTAACTTTTGATTCTTATCATGAATTTCCATTTGTTCAATGACTTGATCATCATTCAAAGTATTGCATTTTGAGCAAGTTAAAGATGATCCAGATTCTGAATTTTTGTTTTCTTTTAATTTCTTTCCACAATTAATACAATACTTTGACATAATTTATTCCTTTATATTTTAATTAAGCACCAATAGCTGTTTTGTATGCACTTGTAAATGCATCATCAACTAATTTTTCAATTTCTTCATCAGTTTTAGCTGTTTTATTATTGAAAACTGTTTCAACTAAATCACCAACTGCTGTTCTGGTGCTGCTTGATAACGAGAAGACATCACTAACAAAATAATCATTGTTCTTTGTATATGTTTGATTGAGTTTTAAAGAAGTTCCTGTGTAAATTGAACTCTTTTTGCTATAGGTGTCACCTGCTTGAGCTTCAGTTTCAGCAGCTGTAACTAAATCTTTAACTTCTTTTGTTTCATATGAACTTTCTCTTAATGGGAAGTATGATGTCATTTTAGCAAGGGTAGCTGAGTTTTCTGTATTTGTTAAGAATTTATAGAATAACCATGAGCCATAGTTTTGATTGGCATCATCTTTTCTAAAGAAAGTTAATGATGGTCCTTGTGAAATAACTTTATGATTGTCTGTTGTAGCTGTTCCTGTTGCATTATCATAACATTCTTTTGTGAATGTTGGAGTTTCAACTAATTTTGCTTTAAATCCGCCATCTAAAGCAAAGTATCTAGCACCAGCTGTTGATGTGATTGACATAAAGATTTTTCCTTCTTTAACCATATCGCTTGAATATGCATGATAACCTTTTGCTTTATCTGTGATTGGGAGTTGATCTTGAGTAGCAATTAAACCTTCATTGTTCCATTTTTTGAGGTTAATCATCATTTCTTTAGCATCATCGTTGTTGAATAAAACTTGTTTATCAATTGATTTTCCTGTTGCATCTGTGTATGGAATTTCAGCCATTTCTAAGAATGAGATAAACATATTTTCAGCACTATCATAGCAGAACGGGACAGCTTCGAAATATCCATCAGCATTTTTTTGATTTCCAAAAACAGATGGGAAATCTGTTTTCATTTTTCTAGCTGTAGCGATAACATCTTTATATGTCTTTGGAATTTCGTATGGTTTTTTACTAGCAGCTGCTTCAGGGGCAACATAAACTGGAGTTTTTACACCATTTTTATCTTTAAATGTATCTTCTCCACATTTTCCAGCGCCATCTTTTTCAAAAACTGTAGCATTAATACCTAATGTTTCAGCTGATTTTGAATATGGTAATGATAAGAATTGTTTTTCTCCGTACATATTCTTTTCAGCATTGAAATATGTTTGGTTGTAATCGCTATTATCTTCTTTACTTAAACCGATAGTAGGATCTTTCATCGGATCATCCATAACAAGTGTTGCACCTGCTGCTTGATATGCTGCAACATGGTCTCCATAGCATGAAGCAATGTTTGGAACTGTTCCTGTTGATAAACCACCTGAAACTGCTTTTTGGATGTCGTTATAGCTTCCTTTGTATTCTGTATTTACAGTAATATTTGGATAAATTTCATTAAATTTTTTGATAACATTTTTTTGGAAATCGTATTCTTTAAATGAGCTTTTGTTTGATTCATAGTCAGCATCATTTTTTGGTGTTTTGTAGTTATTCCACCAAGTAATTGTTGTTGTGAGTTTTGTTGGATCTCCTTCAAAATTTTGATAAGAACTATTTCCACCTGTACAGCTAACTGCTGTGAACATTACTGCGCCAAGAGCTAATGCAGGTAAAATGCGCTTCTTAAATGGTTTTTTCATCGAATATAATCCTCCTATTTTTTTACTTCGAGAAAATATTATTAACTTTAGCCTTTAATACCAGCACGGCCAACGCCACGCATAATGTATTTTCTAAAGATAATAAACAAGAGTAATAATGGGACAACCGTTAAACAAGTTGCAGCCATTGTCCAAGAACTTTGAGTTTCAAATATATCAGGTTGAACCTCAAGTTGGAATGCAGCACTACGTAAAGCGACTGAGATTGGGTAGAAATCACTATTTGTAACAGCAAGTTTTGGCCATACATAAGCATTCCATGAACCAATCAAATTCAATATAAAGATCGTAATTAAAGTTGGGCTAGCAAGAGGTACCATTACTTTCCATAAATATGACCAGTCACTCTTACCGTCAACTTTAGCTGCAAGATATAATTCATTTGGTATTTGTTTAAATGTTTGTCTAAGTAAATAAATATAGAAAACGCTAGTGAGGAATGGCAAAATCATAACAAGATAAGCTTGCATTCTGTTTTGATCTAAACTAATCATTCCTAAGTTTGCCATTGTTGGGTAGTTACTAATAACCATCATTTCACCTGGAATCATCATTGTCGCTAAGAAAATTGTAAACAATAAATCTCTTCCGCGGAATTTTAATCTAGCAAAAGCAAATGCACTTAAAATTGTGATTATCATTCCTAAACATGTTGTTGAAAAACCAACAATAAGTGTATTAGAAACAAGTTGTAAGTAATTAAATTGAGGATTATTAACAGTTTGGGAATAGTTATAAGCGATATTATCGAATATATTTCCCATTGTTGGGTAGAAGGAGCCAATTTTAATGTCTGCTTCTTCCATCATTGAGGCTACAATCATGTAATAGAAAGGAACTAAAACAATAATAGCTAAGAAAGCCAAAATTGCATATAAGAAGACTAAAGATACAATTTTAACAACTTTATCTTTCTTTTGTACTTCTCTTACATCTTTTTTCTTACCAGGAATAACAAGGGTAAGATTTGTTCTAACATTAACAGTTCTACTCATATTAATAATGTACCCTCTTCTTCGATACAGCCATTTGGATAAAAGTGAAAACCAAGATTATCGCAAATAAAACGACCGCTCCAGCTGCAGCAAATGATATCTTTGTTGGATCGGCGGCGCCGATTTGATCATAAATGTAATAAACAACTGTATATAAATCTTTAATATTTTTATCGCCGGTTGATGCGCTATTAAATACACCAACAACCGCATTATATTCTTTAAATGAGCCAATAAATGAAGTGATCATTATATAAAGAATTTGAGGTGATAATAATGGAATTGTAATTTTTCTAATTGTTTTCCACTTCGAAGCACTATCAATTTTAGCAGCTTCATAATATTGTTTATCTATACCTTGAAGTCCGCTTAAGAAAATTAATACTTTATAAGGTAAAGCTGTCCATATAATGTACAAACAAAGAACAAACATTGCTGAATTCCAATCAGTATTAGTGATCCAGTTTTTATTTCCGAGTCCAAACAGTGTATTAAAAATACCACTTGGTGCAAAAATAAGAGCAAAAACCATACCGACAGCAATGACGTTAGTGACGTAAGGTAAGAAGAATATAGTTTGGAACAAACCTCTTAGCCATTTAATTGAGTTAATACCAATTGCAATTCCTAATGCAAGAATTATTGAAATAGGAACTGTTACAAATGTAATAAATAAAGTATTAGGAAGAGCATAGCGAATGAAATCAGTTGAATAAACTGATGTAGCTACATCTCCTGTGTCTAAATATGGAGTAATTCCTAAAACGATTCCATAATTTTCAAATGTAAAACCGCTATTAGCTCCTGTAATATAGTTATAATCTTTCAAGAAAGACATGATGAAAGTATTTACCAACGGATAAAAGGTAAATAATGCCATTAATATCAAAGCCGGTGCTAAATAGAGCCAAGCTTTCCAGTTATTTTTACTTTCCATAATTAAAAATAGATTCTTTCTTCGCTCTTACCATCAAATAAGAAAATTTTTGTTTTTCTGATAGAGAATTTGGTTTTTCCGATTGTAGGATTTAAATCGCTATCAACAATAATTTTAATCTTATCATCACCTGTATAGAATGGGCTTGAACAAACAAGGGTTAAATCTCTACCCATTGTAACGATTTCATCAACACTTAAACTAAATGTTAATTCACTTTCTTTGTTATCTAAAATGAATCCTTCTGGTCTAATACCGACAAAGATTTCTTTATCTTCAGTTAATTTATCGCTTGTAAGTAATTTTTCAGTCCCAATAAATACACTTCCATCTTTGATAAATCCTTTAAAGACATTAATAGGAGGTGTTCCTAAGAACTTAGCAACAAATAGATCATCAGGATTTTTATAAACTTCTTGTGGATGATCTTTTTGCATCATCTTACCATCTTTCATAACGACGATATCATCACAAATTGACATAGCTTCTTCTTGGTCATGAGTAACGAAGATAGTTGTAATGCCAGTTTCTTTTTGAATACGTTTAATTTCTTCTCTAGTTTGAAGTCTTAAACGAGCGTCTAAGTTTGAAAGAGGCTCATCTAAAAGTAAAACTCTTGGTTTTTTAACTAAAGCTCTAGCAATAGCAACACGTTGTTGTTGTCCACCACTAAGTTCAGCTGGTTTTCTATCTAAATAATTTTGAATTTGAACAAGTCTAGCTGCTTCTCTAATTAAAGCATCAATTTCATCTTTGGTAAGTTTTCTTTTTTCTAAAATAGTATTTCCGTTTTCGTCAAGGTATTCAAATTTATCATTTAATTTAACATCTTTAGCTTCTAACTTAGCTTTTTGTACATGGATTAACGCATTAAATTTATCAATTGTAGTTTTAACAAGGTCATCAAAAGATCCTTCTTCACTAGCATGTAAATTTAAAGCAAATAATTTTTGAGCTAAATATTTAGAAATTTTATATTCTTCACAAATAAATCTTGCTGCTCCAGCTTTACGGATTCTTCCTTCTAAAGCACTACTATTAATAACGTCAACAAGTTTCTTTGGTTCTTTTAAGATTTCAATAATTTTTGTATATTCTTCAAGTTTGAAATCTTTCTTATTTTCTTCAACTCTTAAATTAGTTAATGGGAAAGCAATGTTTTTATAAACAGTCATATGAGGATATAAAGCATAGTTTTGGAAGACTAAACCAATACCTCTTTTTTCTGGTGCTAAATGTGTAACATCTTCATCATCAAACCAAATTTCTCCACTAGTAGGTTCTTTAAGTCCACTAATCATATAAAGCGTGGTTGATTTACCACATCCTGAAGGTCCTAAAAGACCTATTAATTCACCATCTTTAATTGTGATATCTAAATTATCAACCGCAACAGTATCTGGAATATTCTTTTTTACATCTCCAGGGAACTTTTTCGTTAAATTAACAAGCTTAATTTGCATAACTAATTTCCTTTACTTCAGTAATTTTAAACGTTTTGTTTTCCTTATACAACTTAATTAATACATCTAAAAATATAATGGAAGCCCTTACAGCAAACAAAATTAAGAAATCTTAATACTAAATTAAATTCATAAAGTTCATTTTTGATTTTGTATAAGCGTTTCTTGCTTTTAATTTTATAATACTTTCGCTAAAATGTCATAATAATATAACTTAAAAAATAGAGATGAGCGTTTCCCCATCTCCACTTATAAATATAGTTTCTTCTAATTAATCGAACACTCTCTTCTTTGTTGGCTTAAAGGCTATAATTAGTAAAGTTATTCCTCCTATTAGCAACAACGATGAACCTACGAATTTAAAAATAACTAAAGGTAAATTGTTATTCAAATACGTATCAAGTAAAATTAATTCACTAGTAGGCAAAGCATAAAATTGTTTAATTTTCTCTTGATAATTAAACCTTTTCATACTGTTTTCATTTAAAAATTTTGCAATATCTCTTTTATCATTTTCTACAAATTCAATTGTAGCTAAATTATTTAAGCCATTATTAGATTGTTTTACTTTGATCGAGTCCATAATTTTTTTTGAAAAATATACTTTTTTCCCTAAAAATTCTTCACCAACAACATACCCTTTTACAATCACTTTCCCATTAGCTACAGCGTATTTAAATTTTGCATCACAGTCAAAAACTTTATTTGCTTTACTAGGAAAATATTTTTCAAATTTATTAATTAACGAAAAATCTAAAAAATAGTTTTTATTATTCGTTCCTAAAAAATTTTGATATGAAGGATATTTAATTTTAATAAGTCTTTTTAGGTAATTGACATTACTTTCATTAAGTTTATCTTTATTTAAATTTAAAAAATCATGGAGAGAATCTTTTGTCATTAAATACTGAAGATAGATTCTAGCATCTTCATTAATCGTAGGTACATTATATTCCTCATAAAAATCTTTAACTAATGATTCGAAATGAAGATTATTCATAACTGGATTTTCTCTAACAAAATTCATCACTTCTTCATTTATGTTATAAAAATAATCTAGAGGACTTATAAAATCTTTATATATGGTTTTAATTTCAAGCTCATTTCCTATTTTCTCAATAGAGTATTCTTTATAACTTCTATTTTCTTCTTTGAGCATTAACTCATTATTTGTCATTTTATCAATTAGCCTTCTTTCAATGAGCGAGGCATAATGTGACGAAGAAAGAGCTATTTCATTATCCTTTAACTCTGTTTTATCATCATCAAAGTAAACAATTTGTTCATTTAAATTGCTAGAAACTACTTTAACGTTTTTGTTTATGTTTCCAATATTTACATAATTGAAAATGTTATTTTCAAATAAATAATAGGTTTCATCATCTAAAAATAAGTCGTAATATTCTTTCGAAACATATAAGAAATTCGAATGATTATAGATTGCTTCCTTTTCAAAGTTATAATTTAGAATTGTATTTTTGTTAAAATCTTCATCATTATAATTTTCAAAATGTTTTTGAAACTTAGTTTTTAAATAATCTAGTTTAGATTTATTCTCTAAGCAACCAGTAACCTTAAACTTCTCTTTACCTAGGAAAATAAAATTATGTTCAAGAGCATCAAAAGAAACTTCCCCCTTTTCTAGATAAAGCATTTCACCATCATTAGTTTGATAAAAAACTCCATAATGATCAAGTTTATCGATAACAAAATCGGTTAAACAAATTTCATTTAATTTAGTTGGATAAGTACCTACTAAAGTAAAGTTATTCTTTTTAAGTGCTTCTTTGTCTAAATAATAGAATCCTCCGATTTGTGGACGATAAAATTGTGGGTAACTATCAAACTCATCTTTAAACTCTGGGCTAATATCAGATAAACTAAGCGAAAATTTATCATGACTATATCTAGTACATGTAAGTAATGCATTTAATTTGATGTTGTATCGATTTTGAATTTTTTCATAATCGTCTTTGTTAAACCCTAATACGTTAGGATTTAGGGCTAAATTATTATCTTCTTTTTCTATCATGATCATTTTATCATCGTTTTTTCCAAGCATATTGATATAACTTTCACCACTTTCAGTTAAAAGTTCTTTGCTTTTAAAAGCGAAACCAAAAATAGATGTTCCAATAAGCAAAATAGATAATGCAGTAAATATAACTTTTTTAGTTTTCATAAGCTATGCTCTCCCTGTAAAAAAGGTAGAGTAATATTCAGGGTCAGCTTCGAATATTTTATATTTCGTATCCATCATGACATCAAGTTTTGCTTCAAACATATATTGACAATCTAAATCCACGGAATAATTATCGATTTCAAAAAAATGAAATGTATCAAAGTTAAAAGATTGTAAGCCGGTATCAGATGGATTTTTAACATTAAAAGACCGTTGTGCTACATCTTTATCACTTTTATGATGTTGAAAAGATACCCTTGGATCGTCACCTAAAGTTTCTATACTGTTTTGACAAGTTATATTAATTCTATTATTGCTTTCAAATTCTACTTTGAAGCCATCTTCTGCTAAATTACCTTTTGCTGTTGTTTCTAATTCAAGATTTATGCCAAATGCGCTTGAAACAGTTGTTAATAATTTCGTACTTTTATTTGGATAACTTTCAATATAATTGATAGCACCAGATCTAAGAGTAAGAATTGGATCAATTTCATTTTCCCAAGTTCTAACTTTAAGATGCATATAGCCACCTTGTAGCCTTACATCATTATAGTCATTACTTAATTCAGGATTATTCTTTTTTATTACTGTACCAGGTACAAAACTGAAATCAGCATTTAAGCAAACAAGTTTTGATTTTTCAGTAAACTTTGCTGAATATACTTTATATTGATAATCTACATATCCGTTTCGTGATGATATTAGATTAGTCCTTTTAGATGTGTATTTTAATTCTAAGCAACTAACCAAATTAGACTGATTGCTATTTTGGGATTGTGCTCCTATTTGAGCACCACATAAAGAAGCAACAATTGCTCCTGTAGTAATTAAACTCATTTTTAATGTCGAGTAGATGTCTCAATTTCTCCTTAATTAACAATAAAGTTCACCTAACGACTTTATTGTATAAAAACATGAAATAACCTCTTTAATATATACATACATATATATAATTTAAAATTATGTCACTTTAATTTCCTCCCTTGTTTTCTTTTCCGGTAATTAATTTATAAGAGCATTCACCAAAATCATTATTAAAATATTCGTTTTTTTGTATTTTATACCTTTATTCTATTCTTTTTATCATATTTTACAATCGTAACAACTTAAAAAAACTAGTCACGTGACTAGTTTTTATTACACCAATTGCATATTGTCCATTTTTTAATTAACTGGACGATAATTTTCGTCTTCAATTTTTATATTAGTTTGTACTTTTTTACTTAGTTCATATTCATATATATCTTTATATATATTACGATTATCAATAGAAACATAATAAGTTCCACTTAAATAATCAGTTAAACTTTGATGCGATTTTGATAAAACCATCATAGTTATTGAAATCGCCATAGGTATTAAAAACGTTAACATCGATCCGACAACAACAAATATAAAGAAAAACAAAAACCTTAAAGTGAATTTAAGAGGTCTTACGCTTAATCCAGTATAATCAACAAGAGCAATTCGACAAACTTTCATTCCTATTGTTTGTCTTGTTCGGACGAAACAAAGAGGAATCAAATAAAAAAATATAATAAAAGGTAAAGATAAAGTTAATATAATCGAAAAAGAATAAATCAAAATAATCGCTTGATTGATTTCAAAATATTTTGAATTTTTCAGTAAATAGCCAGTCGTACGATCAAAAAAATCATTATAAAAATTATAATAGCTTTCATCATAATCACTATTTGTTAAAGCTCTAGTATAACTTTCTGTAAACATAAATTTTCCATCGGTTGATTTCGCTTCTTTTAACTCATTATGATAAATTTTTAACCCTTCATTTTTATTAAAGAAATCTTTTTCAGTATAAAAAGTATAAATTTTATCATGTAATAAATCACTTTTTTCATTAAATGATAAATCTTTGTTATCTTTGATTGTGTCATTATATCTTAATAAAGTTTTTTCACCTTTTACATATAATCCGCTATTAATAGAAATTTCTTCACGCGTTTTATTCATCTTAATCGTATTTGGGTGATTTTCAATTAAAGTAAAAGTTAAAGCTAAAAGAACAAAACCAGTAAGAAGAGATAAAAACAAATCTAAAAGAGTAGCTGAAAAACGTCTCCCATTACTAGCTCTTTCTAAAGCAATTTCTTCCACTTCTTCTTTATTTATTTGATTTATTTCCATCATTAACTACCTGTTCAACAACTTTGAATTCATTAATATCTTTTATTTCTCTAAGCAACAAAAATTCTTCAACATTTGAATGCCCTTTGTTTAAGAATGTGAAAATATAGGAAAGAATAATGAAGGCTAAAGAAATAAAGCCCATAATATAAATATTAATAAATCCTAATAAGTTGACATCAAAGAAATATTTAGATTGACCACCGAAAACTAAAAAGGAAACAATTATTAAACTAGAAAAATTACTAAATAAAGCAAGTAAAGCATTTAACGAAATGTTAATCCGATTGGGTTTATATTCTTTGCTTGTAACAACTGCAATTTTTAAAACTCTAAAGCTTAATGTTTTTCCATTTTTAAAACAAAAAGGTAAGGCTAAATAACAAATAGCAACACTGATTAAGTAGCTAAAAAGTAAACTATTACCTTTTATGTTTAACATATCATTAATAGCTTGTCGGTGCATTGAATTAGTATCTATGTAAGGAATGTAATTATTAATTAAATCACTTCTTCCTTCTTTAAGACCTTCTTTATATAAATTATAAATATAGTCATAAACTTCTTTGCCTTTGCTATAATCATTGTTTAAATAATATTCATGAATAAGTTCAGCTGTCTCTTGGTTAATCAAATAATAATCTGAATTTTCACTATATAAACCCTTTGTAAAATAATGCTTTTCATTGTTCTTTAAAATTTTTTCATAGTAAAAATTATCTGCTACTTCTTTATTTTGATAATCATCAATATTTTTTACTTTAAAGTCATTAAAATAAAGGAACATGCCATCGTTATCATATTTCGATGTAAGATTTAAAGATGAATATTCTTTATATAAGTTCGAATTTAACCTATCAACATTAAGTGATTCATTAAGTTTAAATGTATAAATTACATTAGCTTTAATAATTCTATTAATTTGAGCTTTTTCAGATACTAAATTTTTATCTACTCGATAGGAAAGATAACTATTTTCTGTTATTTTATATAGCTCATTTTGTGCTCTTAAAGCTACTTCTTGAGTAGATGTAGTTATAGGAAAATAACCAACAATCAAAGAAATTAATCCGTATAAAAAAACCGTAATAACAAGTGTAAAGAAATAGTCAATAGCGTATGCTCCTAATTTCTTTAACGGTTTTACATTTGTTGAATTTTTATAAGGACTTGTAAAAGTTTGCATGAAATGATTATACATTCAAGTTAATTTTTTATCTATATATTAACGAAATTTAAAGTTCAAAAAAGCTGCTAACAGATTAATGTTAACAGCAGATTTTTTAAAATAAACTATCAGCAATAGAAGGAAAATCAATAAAGATATTTCTATTTCCTTGATATAAAGAAATTTTCATGTTGCGTTGACGTTCAAAATCATCAACTGGATCAAGTTTGTTCCACTCTAACAATTCATCAAGTTTTCCAAAAGAGAACAATCCACTAGGATTATTTGATAAGAATAATCCATCATATTGAGCGTACATGTAAAATGAAATTCTAGCGACATCACCTCTAAAATCATCATTCGATGTAGCTACCTCATTAGGAAAATAGTAATCACTACCGCTATTTTCGCTAAAATATTTATTTCCTCTAGAACCATTTACTTTATTTGTACAAATTCTTAAGTTATGAATATCCCCTTTTATCGTGCTTCCATTACTTAAATTTTTAAATAATGACTGAGGCCAAACATGTTCTTTGTTCCATGTATCTCCACTTTGCCAAGAATTATCCCAAGCTTTTCCATCATAAATTCCATAAAGTTTACCTGGTACTTTTAAGCTTTCATCAATGTATCTTAATGCGTGAGATGTAGATGAATAGCCATAATATTTTTTGACTTTAGTTTTTGAAGCAATCTCTTTTCTTAAAGCATCACCAGTTAAACTAAAATCAAAATCAGCATAATAAGTTTCAGGAGCAACAAGTTTATATGTTGTTTCTAAAACTCCATCTTCCCCTGGAACAATAGTAGAAATTAATTCTTGGTCAATTGGAAAATTTGGCTTTTCAATATAATTAGGATCTTCCACGAATTTAATCTCTAATTTTTTATCACTATCTAGTTTAAACGTATAACTTGTTTCGATATTAAGCAATGAATTATCGGTTTCAGAATAAAATCCATCAAATAAATGACCTTGTTTTGGAGTAGCTTTCAATGTTAATTGAGTACCTTTTTCATAAGTACCGTTTTGATGAGACGATACAACATCTCCTAAATTTACATCAAATTTAAATGAAAATTCGTATTTTTGAGGAGTTATAATAGTTTCATTTGGCGTTCCACAAGATGTTAATAATAAGCCTAAGGCAACTAAATAAATAATTTTTTTCATCATAAACCCTCCTAATATAATCCAGGATTATTTATCAGATAATATTCAATTGCATCTTGAATAACTACACCAGTATATATTTTTTCAAGCGCATAAATATTATCTTGTTCAGAGACAAAATTAATCGTACCAACATAAGCATATCCTTTTGAGAAATCTACTTCATTTGGAATATATGCCCCCGTTCCAAAGGTACCTTTTATTTCAAAGTATTGAGCTTCATTAACTTTCATAATGACTAAAGTATTATTAAAAGGACAAACTTTAATCAAATCCTTGTATGTAAACCTTCCTGAACTAACATCACTTCTTATACCACCACTATTATGGAAAGCAGCTTGAATCTTAGTATGATATTTATCATTATGTGCGTTTAAATAATAAGCGATTGAAGTATTAACTATTCCTAAGAACGCATTTCGATTAAGACTTCTAGAAAATTCATAAATAACTCTATTGATATCACCAATTAAGTCTTTATATTTCTCAATCAAACTATCAATTAATTCAAGAGAACTTTCAAAAAGAGAATTATTAAAAGTTGTAATGTTTTCGTATCTGTATTCTTTAACTTTATACGCTCCATCTACAAGTTCTAAATCAAACTTAATATTCGCAACATATTTTCCATTACTACCTGCTTCAATGTAAGGAACATCGTTTTTACTACCACTTTTAGCTTTATGATCATGACCTAAAAATATAGCATCCACACAAGGGTCTTCGCCTTTTGTTAATTCAGAATAATTAAAGACTCTACCACTAAATCCACCATCATGCGTTGCTAAAAGAATTAAATCACACTTTTCTTCTTTCAATTTTTCACTTTCTTGTTTTATATAAGTTATAGGGTCTTTGAAAACAAAATCTTTTGATATGGTTGCTAAAATATCATCTCCTAAATATTTACTTCCAGCTCCAATGATTCCTACTTTTACTCCGTTTTTATTTAAAGTAATTGATGGAACCAAATATTCAGGTCTACTATTATCTTTCGAATAAAAAATGTTGCTACTAATAAGAGGGAAATTCATAATTTCGTTATTAGCCTTAATAGCTTCTTCACCCCAATCAAATTCATGATTTCCGATTGCCATCGCATCAAAGCCAACTATATTCATCGCTTCACTGATGATATTACCTTTAGTTTTATTTGATTCAACGCCTCCTTGCCACATATCTCCAACAGAAAGAATAATGGTGTCATCAGGATTTTTGTCTTTTTTATCTTTTAAGAATTTACCAATTCTACCAAATCCAGTTTGTCCTTCCTCTTTATCATAAGTAAAAGAACCATGAAAATCATTTAAGCAATAAATATCGACGGAACGATATTTTTCTGTTTTTTCAGGCTCTTGAATAGGTGGATCAATAGGATTTTCATCTTCAGGAGGAATGATGTTACCTTGATTTCCGCCACCACAAGAAAAAAGAAGCGACATGAATAAAGGGGTAAACAAAAATAATTTACAAATGTTTTTCATTTTTTACCTCACTATGGAATAAAAGGTCTGCAGCAGCAGACCTTTTAAAAAATTTTTATTTATCTTATTAAGCAGCTGCTTTAAGATTGAGTGTAATTGATTCGATGTAAATTGTTCCGCTTTCTAATTTAGTAAGACAGAAATACTTAGAATTTTCAACGTTGCTTTTGTATGTAAATATAGCACCAGCTTCTAATGATGCACATGGTATGTCATTTTCGCCTGATGTTGCTACTTTTTCAGTTCCGAATTTACAAGCCAAAACTCCCTTTCCCCAATTCTTTTTAGCTTTAATAGTAATGCTGTCAATGACCTTATCAGCAGTTGTTTCCAACCAGATGCTACTACCTTCTTTAATTTGAATGCCATCAGCAGCAGCATATGCATTTTTGTAAGACACGCTATAACCATATCTTAATTGAATTGGAGCGGATGAACTAACATATTTGTTCGTTAAACCTAAATCAGCATCATTAAAAGTAAATGCATTTCCTAAAGGAGGTATTTTTTCATACTTAACTTCTACTTTATTTTCTAAGTTAGCAATAAATGTGTAAACACCATTTTTAGGTGTAAGTTTTTCGCCATTATGTTTAACGATTAATTCATATCCTTCTTCGATTTCACTTGCATTAATTGTAAGCGTAATCTTTTCAGCCATTTTAATCCCTTCTGTCTTGCTAGGAGTAACATAATTCTTGCCTTCTGGTTGGTTAAGTTCGAATGTAGCAGGAATTGTGTCAGCTTTATTTACAACCTTTGAGAATTGGAAGTTATAACTTGGTTTGCCTTTATATTCGTCAATAAAGATAATAAATTCAACTTCATCGCCGAAATTAAAGTTTTTACCTAAAATTCCAGAGTTAAATGATTTAGGATTTGTAAAGCTTTCAATTTTTCCATCTTTTGTATATGTCCAGCAATCTGGGGTTGCAGCAGTTCCATATGCAGTAACTGTTTTTCTTGTGGTTTTATCTGTAATTGTGATATTACCATATTGATCTGATTTACTTGCTTCAGTAACAACGCCTGTAACTTTAAATAATTTTTCGTTAGTTGGTGCAATATTAAGGAATTCATCAATCGTTTTAGATTCAGCTTTTTTAACTAAATCATCCATTTCACCAGCGATTTTAAGTTTAATTGTGTTACTAGTAAGAGTCTTGCTTACTTCTTTATCGCCTTCCATTACTTTATATGTAATTGAACCTTGAATTTCGACTTCACCTTCTCCTAAAGCATAAACTTCATTTCCGTTAATTTTAACAAGGTCTTTACCTTTTGTAGCTTTAATTGTTAATTTTGCATTTGATCCGTCTGGTCCAAATTTATGTGCTACTTCAATAGCTTCACGAACCTTAATTTCAGTTTTTGTTGTGCTAATTTCGATTGATGTTGGTGTTACTGGTTCTTCAAGAACTTTATGTGATTCTAAAACAAAGTTATAGTATTTATATTTTGAGTTGTATCCAAGTAAAGCACCTGTAATTTTAATTTTAGAGCCAATAAGTACTTTATTTAAATTGGTAATAGCTTTGTCCTTTGATTTTTTAACATTGAAAACTTCTCCTTCAGGTGTAACACAGTTAAGTGTATATCCATCAGAACTTTCACCTTCAAAAATCGCATCAATTGAGACATAAGCGACGTTAGTTGATTTAGCAGGGTCTTGAATCTTATTATTATTTAATAATGCTAATTTTTTAAATTCTTCAATTTTAGCTTTATCCCATTGTTCAGCACTTGGCATTGCAATTGTATCACCTGCTTCTAATTTTGTAACTTTAGCATCAACAAATTGCATACATCCGAAGTAGTTTTCAAGTGTTTTACCTTTTACTAAGACTGTATCGCCAACTTTATAACTTCTATCAAACTTACTAAAATTCAAATATGCAAAACTTTCGCCATCATAAACAACAGTATTATTCTTTTCATCTGTGGCTACAACAACAGCTTTAGCTTGATATAATTTAGTATATTTGCCTTTATTACTTGCAGCTTCTGTAGCAGCTTCTGTAATTAAATCTTTAAATTTAACAACTTCGCCTTCTCTTTCAGGTAAAACTTCGATTTCAGCTGTATCTGTTTTAGTTTGATATGAAACTGTAATTGTAGCTTTACCAACTTTTTTTGCACTTAATTTAAGGCCGGAAACAGCAACGATATCAGGTGCGCTTGTTGTGATTTTAAGTTTTCCTTCCGCTAACGCTGTAGGAATATTAGTAACTGGGTTTGTTGAGATTTTGAGAGTTCTATCATCATCACCTAAATGGAAATCAGAAATAATTTCAGCTTTATTATTGATTACAATTGATATGATTTGAGTTTCACCTTTAGCGACTGTGATTTCAACTGTGTCTTTTAATTCACCGCTTGCAACAGTAATAGTAACTTTACCATCTTTAAGAGGTGTTAAAGTAACACCTTCAACTTTTACAACGCTTGCATCACTTGAAGTAATTGTAACTGTTCCTTCTGAAACTAATTCAAATAAGTTCTTTTGGCTTCCTGTAATTGTAGCTTCGATGCTTCTTGAAGCTTCCCCAACTTTCCAAGCAGCTTGTAAAGTAGATTTGTTAGAAATAGCAATAGCTGTAATTGTTTCAGCTTTTTCTGTTGAACCACATGATGTCAAACCAACAACTGTGACTGCACTTAAGACAAGAGCAGAAGCAAGAACAAAGCCTCCAAATCTTTTTTTAGACATATTTTTAATTTCCTCCTAATAAGTCCAAATAATATCACCACTAACGGGATGATTAATTTACAAAGTTTTATTGAACAAAGATATTATTTTGAATATCTTTCAATAACAAAGAATATTTTCTGTTTTTTCTTATACCTAAGAATAAAGAAATAAAGGCATAAGCAAAGCCAACAGCAGCTATAGAAATTAAAGAAATGAAAACGTAAAATTCAGTACAATCTGTGACTAAATATCCACCTGCATTTGCTTTAAACGACATTAAATAAAACATATATCCGATGACAGCTAAAATTAAGGAGATAACAAAAGCAGCCATACCTCCATTAATAATATTTCTTGAACGATGAATTTCACTATGTGAAGCTCTCGAGAGAGCTTTTACATCTTCTTCATTAAGTCCTTCTTTAATTATATGTCCACATTTAGGGCAAATATATGTTAAATTTGTGTCTTTAGTACGTACGACTTTTGACCCATTTTTAGAAGAATCACTAATTTCTTTCTTAATTCTTTCTATATCTTTTTTACTTAAATCGTATCCGCAATTTGTACAAAACATATTCATCTCCTTATATTATATCAAAATAATTCACTTTGTAACTTTAAGATTGTATTAAGATTTATCACTTTTGGTAGTCAGGATCGACTTCCCCGTGTATTTTTATTTTATCTCGTTTCGCAATTTGATACACATATTCTAAATAATTGTAATAGTAAATATCATTAAAATACATCGTTACATATGTATCATATTGTGAAAATTCACATAATCCAGCTTTAGTTAATTCGAAATTCAATAACCTGTATGATTCTAACGATTTATTAGGATCAACTGTATACCAAACATACCCTAACAACCTTCCATAAGTCTCATTTAATGCGTAGCTAGCATTGGATTGAACAATTATTGAAGTTGCTTTTTTAAGAACATCGTTATTAAATTTTTTAGCCGCATTACCCCATGGCTCTTCTTTAATACTAGAATTTGGTCCATGGTCGACTTCTGGTGTATCAATTAATAAATATCTAGTTGAATATCTTCCAGGATGTCCACTTGATTCAGAATAATTAAAGTAAGTTGTATCCCCATCGCCTAAACTAGAAACTGTAACTTCAGTATATCCACCCATAGCATCACTTCCGCTCGCAAAAAGTAAATCTCCATAAGTTGATTCATCAAGTCTTGGCCCTGTTAAAAGCGTTTCTAAAGTTAAAGGGGCATTCAAATTTCCTAAATAATCTTTAACGCCTAACCTCACTTTTATGAAATTAAGTTTTTCATATTCATGTGTTGCAATTTGATATTCTTTTAGTCTAACCAAACTTCCTTCGTCAATATATTCAAGGTTAAAACCTTTCATGCCCATCTTATCAATATATTTATCATTTTGATCGAGAAGTTCAACGTAATATCTACCACAAACATAATTATCTTCTAACTTAATGATTGTTGAAGTTTCATCTATAAACTCACTTTCTAGATTTACAAAAAGTACAAGTTTATCTTTAGAAATTATTTCATCCTCGAAAGTATAGCTATAAGCTAAATTCTTACCACCGTAAAAATTAACCTTATAACCACGTAATGAAATTGGTTCTTTAGAAGTCGTGCCGATTTCTAAAATTGCATCATTTACGGATTCACCTACATAAAGTTCACTAAAAAAGACGTTTGTAACTTCACTATTAGGAGATTCAACTGGAGGATTATTGTCCTCGCCTTCATTTTGCGAAGGAGGATTTTTTCCTCCTTCACTTGAAGCGCATCCTACTAAAGTTAAGAAACAAATATTTAATAAAAGTATATTTTTAATTTGACTTCTTATTTTCATAGTTTTTTATTTAATTAATTCGATATCTGGATGATCTCTAGCAATAATTTGATATTTAACTTTTCCATTGCTTGTATGAATACTATAAATACCTTTCATATTGAACTTTTTACCAACATAATCAGCATAGCTTCCATATGCGTGAGAAACATCTCCATCTGGAGTGTATCTAAATGGAATATAAACATTAAATGGAGTTTGTTTTCCACTTTCTGTTTTACAATAAAGTGTAACTTCACCACTATTTCCATCATAACCACCTGTAACAACAAGAGGTTCATTAACATTTACTGGGCTAAAAAGAATATCATTACGAGCTTCTAATTCACTTGCAGCAACTTTAAATTCGTTAACTTTAAAGTCTTCTGGACATTCACTAGCTTTGTAAATTACTTTAGATTCGTTTTCATCACCTCTATTAATTCTTGGGAAATAAACGTCAGTGATTTGGAAACCAAAGTTTTCGTTAGTTTTACATAAACCACGAACTTCTAATACAGTATTGTAAGTTGTGTATTTTTCACTAACTGGGTTCATACCTGTGAAAATATTGATTCCGGCATATGAAATTTGACCGGTTTCTTCATTTTCGAAAGGCATTTGTAAATATAAAATTCTATTAGCGTAACCTGCAACAGTTCCTCTAATCGCTACTTTCTTATTTTCATAAGCATTTTCGTGATTTGGATCTTCTAAACACTTAGCTACTTCTTCTTTAATTTTGTTAAGATCAGTAGTTTCATAACCACCATAATTGAAATCGTCATCTGGTTGGCCACTATGTAAGTTAAGTTTTAATCTTTTAGCTTGATCTTCAGCTGCATAGAATGTGTCTTTAAATTCTGGGAATTTATCAACAGCTTTTACATAGCTATATCCTTCTTGAACGATATAAAGATTTAATAAGTATAATTCTTCAAAAGGAGCATCTTTTTTGGTTTCATTAATCCAAATCATACCTAAATATCTTTCACCTGTTGAATCGGTTTCAGGCGCGACATAATCATTTAAATTAGTTGAAGTAAGAACGATTGTTCCATTTTCCTTAGCATTCATCAACTTTTCTTTGTTGAATTTTTTAGCTTTATCGCCATATGGTTCGACAGAGCCAGTTGATTCTGGTGTATCAATTCCATAATATCTAATTTTAATTAATGGGGAATTTTTTTGACCTTTTTGTTTAAAGTGAGCTGTATCGCCATCGATTACAGTAATTAAATCAACTTCAGCAATACCTTCATTGACAAAACTACGATTTTCAGTGCCGTTTTTATAATCATGTTTTAATCTGATATTTTTATCAGTTGTAACATAATCAATTTTTTCACCAGGTTCTTCTGGTCCAGGTTTATCACCAGGTCCTGGTTCGACAGGAGTATTAGTTTGACCACAGCTTGCTAATGCAAATGAACCAAAAAGTAAAGTTGGTAAAAGTAATAAACTTAAAAATCTCATTTTCATTTTTTTACCTCTTAGCTTTGTTTGCCACATTGATTGATTGCATCTTTAAAAGCCACATCAAGAGTCTTTTTACCTAATAAATATTGTGTAACAATAGCTCCGACTTGATCTCGAGCAACATCAGTACCTTTAAATACTGGATAGTTAATATAATTTCCGTTGATTTCGTTAATAACAACAGAAGCAACTTTTGGCATGTAATCCGATTCAGATAAATACTCTTGATATATTTCATTTTCATAGCAAGATTCTCTTACAGGAATATAACCTTCACTATTTAACGATAAATCAATATTATTTTCTTCATTTGTAATATATTTCATGAATTCCCAACCGTATTGGACTGCTAATTCATTTTCTTTAGCGTTAATACTTTTGTTATTCAATAAAGCTAAAGTGACACCTTGAGTAACGTATTTTTGTCTTTCTTCAGGAATATCTTTATATGTTGGGAATTTACAAACTCCAACATCAAAACTTACACCTGGGTCACTATATCCTGTACCACCACTTGAGCCAACAACAAATAAAGCTTTATTTAACTTAAATGCGTCACTACCATATTTTCCTTTATTAACACCTTTGGTGATCATTATTCCATCTTTATAAAGGTTGTTAATTTCGTCAACTAAATTACGTGCTTTAGTATTGTCGAATAAGAATTCTCCTTTTCCGTTAACAACATCGATAAAATGAATATTTCTTTGGAAAGATTGAGAAATAAAGAGGTTTGAATCGCTATCATAATATAAAGGATAAGCATCTGAACCTTTTAATCCGTATTTTTCTTTATTGTTTTTAATGAATTCACACATATCAAAGAACTCTGTCCAGGTGATGTTATTCATATAATTTTCAACACCTTTTTGAATTCCCATATCACGAAGAACAGTAGAAACTATATCTTTGTTATAAAGCATGACTTCAGTTGATTTCATTAAAGGTAAAGAATATGTTCCTTCAACTAAATATTTTGTTCCTTCTTCAAGGAATGCCGGAACAAAATCTTCTGCGCCTTTTAAGCTAGGATTTAATGTTTCATCAGCAGCAAAACCTAATGTTTCGTGTGTAAAATAATCATTTAAATCAACTACAAAATCATCTGCGATTTCTAAATAATTAGCTACGTGATCTGGATAAGCAACAGTGATTGTTGGAGTTTGACCAGTTCCATAAGCTTTAATCATTTTGTCGACTAAATCATCGTATCCGCCTTGATAATGTTGACTTATTTCTAAATTAATATTATCACGTTTTTCAATGTATTTTTCAAAGTTATCCATTTTCTTGGTTAACTCTGTAACAATTGATTTACCAAATGTATGCCAGAAACTAACTTTTACAGTAGTATTTTCTGGGTTAGAATCTTCTCCTGGACCAGGTTTATCAGCTGGTCCTCCGCAACTAGTTGCTAAACCAACAGTTAATAAAGCAACTATAGATAATAAATTAAATTTTTTCATCTTTTGTCCTTATTATTAGCCAATAGCCTTATTTGATTCAGTAATTGCATCGTCGAGCCACTTTTGAGCGTCTTTAGCATCGTTAGTTGCTGTACATGCTTTACCAACCATAGCTTCGACAGCTGATCTACATGTATTTGAACCTTTAAACGCTGGTGAAGTAAAATAATATGATGTTAAATTTGGAGCTAAATTAGCGATTCTAGCTGTTAATGCATCGTATGATTTCTTATCCGAAATAGCTGATTCATCATATGTATCTTTATAATCATCACTTTCATAAACTGAAGTTCTAATTGGAAGATAGTTTGTTTCAGTCGACCAAAGAAGTGAATTTTCTTGAGTTGTAGCAAACTTATAGAATAACCATGAAGCTAATTGTCTATCTTCATCCCATTCAGCACCTTTCTTATGTTTTAAGAAAGCCATTGATGGACCTTGTAAAATAACTTTTTTATCTTTACCTTTAGCTTGTGGAACTGGAGCTACATAAAGCTTTGTTGGATTTTTAGAATCGTATTGATATGAAGCACCGCCTGTTGATCCGATTGAGAATAATGTTTTATTAGCTTTAAAATATTTATCAACATTTTCACCAATGCCTTTTTGAGTAACAATGTAGTGTTCTTTAGTAAATTTGTTTAAATTTTCTAAAAGTTTCTTTGATTCAGGTGTACCAAAATCAGCACTACCTGTTCCAGAAGCATCAATTGAAGTATATGGAATTCCATATTGTTCACATAATGTAATAAAGAAGTTAGCATCGCTATCATATCCTAAGACAGCATATTTATCATCACTCTTATCAAATAGTGAAGCACCTTCTGCTGTGTTGCTATATGCAATGATTTTTGGGCATAAATTACCGAAGAATTCTTCCCATGTGAGTGAATTCATGTATGCTTCGTTGATTGGGTTTCCGTTATTTACACCGCTAAGTTTAATACCGAAAATTTTATCTGCGTTATAGTAAATAACTTCAGTTGATTTAGAGAATGGCAAAGAATATGTACCTTCCATAACATATTTTTGTCCTTCTTTTAAGAATTCAGGAACAATATCATTGAATTCTTCTTCAGTCCAACCATATGTTTCATTATGCATATAATCTTCTAAATCGAATGCAAAGCCGTAATCAATAAAGTCAGCAACAGCATCAGGATAAACAAGAGTCATATCTGGATGTTCACCAGTTGCAAAACCATCGATAACATTTTTAGCCATAGCAGCATAGTTACCTTCAACTTTTTTGTTAACAATTGTAACGTTAGGTTCTACTTCTTTAAATTCTTCAATTAATTTTTCTAAAACAACTTGGTTTGATTTTCCTGCAGTTGAAGCTAAAACGACTTCAACTTTGTTTTTCATTACAGGTCCTTCTGGATTTGGATTTTCTGGAATTGGATCATCTGTACCAGTTCCTTCTCCTGGTCCTCCGCAAGCACTCAAACTCATTCCAACTAACGCAAACATTGGGATAATAGCCCAAAGCAATTTTTTTGATTTCATAAAAATAATTCTCTCCTAATTTGTTAAATATTAACCTTTAATGCCTGCTCTTCCAACACCACGCATGATGTATTTTCTGAAGAATACAAATAATAAGAATAAAGGTACAGTAACAACGACAGTAGCTGCCATTTGGTAGCCATATTGAACAATTCCGCTATCTGGATCTGAGAAAGCAGTTCCTCTTAAACCATTAGAAATCAATCTAAATTCAGAATTGTTAGTAACAAGATTTGGCCAAACATATGAGTTCCAAGTTCCCATAAATTTCAAAATAGTAATTGAAATTAATGTTGGAGCTGCAAGTGGAATCATAACTTTCCATAAATAAGACAAGTCACTCTTACCATCAACTTTAGCTGCTAAGTAAAGTTCGTTAGGTACTTGTTTGAATGTTTGTCTTAATAAATAGATATAGTAAACACTGACCCAGAAAGGAACAATCATAGAAAGATAAGCTTCTGTTCTAGTTTGATCATTTCCTAACCAGCCAAAACTTGCGACAGTAATGTAATTACTAATGACCATCATTTCTCCTGGGATCATCATAGTCATTAAGAATATTGAGAATAAGCTTTCACGTCCTTTAAATTGAAGTCTAGAGAAAGCGAACGCTGCAAATACAGTTGTGATGAATGTTCCAATTGTCGAGAAAATAGCAACAACAATTGTATTAATCATATAGTTTGTAAAATCAAATACTTGGAAGACATAAACATAGTTACTCCACATAACAACCGTTGGGAAGAATGTTTGTGTCATCGCGTTAATTTCATCATTGTTCTTAAGAGATGTAATAATCATCCAATAGAACGGAAGAATCATCATAAGAGCAAGGATAGTAATCAAGATATAAGTAATAATTAACGAAAATGATTTACTTACTTTTTCTTTTTTTCTCAAAGTTTCAATGTCTTTATCACCTTCTTTGATAATTAAGACGATTTCTTGACCATCAATTGTAGTTTCATTGAAGTCAATGTAAGTTTTTTTGTTTGAATTTGGTTCATTATTATTTTGAGGAAGTGATTCACTCATATTTTTAATATTTTCCATTGTTTTACCTCCTTAATAATGAACTCTCTTCTTACTTAACCAAAGTTGTAAGAATGTAAATGCAAGAATAATTAAGAATAATAAGACTGCACATGCTGCTGCATATGATGTATTAGATTGAAGGTTATCATAAATATAATAAACCATTGTATACATTTCGTAGCTACCTGTACCGCTTGTACCTGGACCATTAAATAAACCAACAATCGCAGTATATTCTTTAAACGCACCAATAAACGAAGTAACTGATAAGTATAAAATTTGAGGCATCAATGTTGGAACAGTGATTCTTAATAAAACTTTCCATTTTGGTGCAGCATCGATTTTTGCTGCATCATAATATTGTTTATCAACGTTTTGTAAACCACTTAAAAGAATTAAAATCTTAAATGGTAAACTTCCCCAAATAATATATAAGCATAGTGGAACCATTGCGTGGCCCCAAGTAGCGCCATAAGTCCAAACAATATCACTATTAAATATATAATTAATAAGACCTCCATCATCAAATAAAACATTGAAGACCATACCAACAGCGATTGTATTTGTAACATATGGTAAGAAGAAGATTGTTTGATAAATCTTTTGGAACCATTTTAAGTTATTCAACAAAACACTAATTAATAATGCGATGATGATTGAAACAGGAACTGTAATGAAAACAAGCAAGAAGGTGTTTGGAATACCATATTGAATCAAGTTTGTTTCATATACAAGTTTATCCACCGGAGCACTTGGATTTACCGGACTTAAACCTAAGATAATTGAGAAATTATCAAACGTTAAACCGCTAAATTCACCAGTTGCATATTGGTAATCTCTAGTAAACGCAATGAAAATTGTATTTATAAGAGGATAGATTAAGAAGATAGCCATTAAAATGAGAACTGGGGCTAAGTAGAACCAAGCTCTCCAGTTGTTTTTAGTTTCTTGATCTAAAACTCCTCCAACTGCATAGTTCTTCTTAATCTTTTTTCTTGATACGACATTGACGATAACATCGCCATTTTGACCAACTTTTAAATCGCCTAGTTGAGAATCATGGAAAGTATCATTTTCAAAATTGATGTACTCAACCGGTTCCCTTTCTTTTTTAAATTTATCTAACCACATAAACGTACCTACTATTTAATGTAAATTCTTTCTTCTGTTTCGTGATCGAAGATAAACATTTTATTAGGGATGACTTCTAAGTTAATATTACCAGTTAAATTTGTGTCATTATTAGAAACAATTACTCTGAACGTTTCTTTAGTGCAATTTGGATCTTTAGCAACAATAGAAATATCTCTACCTAAAACTTGGATCATATCAATATTTGTTTTTAAGAAATATTTGCTCTTATCATTGCCAATTGCAAATCCTTCTGGTCTAATAGCAACATAGACTTTTTGATCTTTAATGCCTTTTGCTGCACCAACTTTAGATTTTCCGATATATATTTCTTCGTTTCTTACTTCACCTTCAAATACATTGATTTGAGGTGTACCTAAGAATTGAGCAACGAATAAGTTCTTTGGATTGCTATAAACGTTTTGAGGTGAGTCGATTTGTTGAGCTACACCTTTTTTCATAACTAAGATTTCATCACTAATTGACATAGCTTCTTCTTGGTCGTGAGTAACGAATACTGTAGTAATGCCAGTTTCTTTTTGAATACGTCTAATTTCTTCTCTAGTTTGAAGTCTTAAACGAGCATCTAAGTTTGAAAGTGGTTCATCAAGTAATAAAACTTTTGGTTTTTTAACTAAAGCTCTAGCAATAGCAACACGTTGTTGTTGTCCACCACTTAATTGTGAAGGTTTTCTTTGGAGATATTCATCAATTTGAACTAATTTAGAGACTTCATAAACAATGTCTCTTCTTTCGATTTTATTTAATCTTCTATATGAAATAGATGCATTCTTTTTAATTTCAGCGTTTGTAAAGCCAAAAGAATAAATTAATTTATTTGAAATCGTTTCGATTAATTCTTCTTCAACTTTTTTAATTTTAATAAAGATTTTAGTTTGACCTTTATTATCATAAACTTTAATTTCTTTAATGTTCTTTACATATTCTTTAAGTTCGCGGAAGATCTTAGATTTAATATTCTTTGTTGAAACAGAAGCAATTTTCAAACTAGATTCAACTGAAAATTCATCCTTTATTTCCTCTAAACTTTTTTCTAAAGTAGCGTAATTTGTATTTTTAAAGTCGAAGATTTCGTTATTATCACCACGATCTTCATAACTACTCGTGTTATAAATTTTGACACCAGAATTTTTAAGAGTAACTAAAATTTGTCTTTTAACTTCTTCTTGAACGTTAACTTGTTTGAAATTTAAGTAGAAAGTTCCATCACAAACTTTCTCTTCAGGAACTAAATCATAATCATATCTTAATACGGCATCATATAAAGCTTCTTTAGATTGTGATTTATTGATATTTGTTGTTTCTGGGACGATAATTTTTGAGAAGTTAGCTTCGAAGATGTCAGCGTTCTTTTCACTAATATCATTTAAAGCAATTTCTAAGTTTAATGTGTTGCCTTCAACTTTATGATTAATTGTAACTTTTTTAGAGTTGATACCAATGCGGGCTGTTAAAGTTTTAATTGAGCGAAGAATTCCTTCGACTACATCATCACTTTGTAATGTGTATGTATAACTGAACACATAATTAAAGAAAGTAACAAGAGGAACTTCAACTTTTAAATTTGTTAATGGGAATTCGACGTTTTTATAAATAGTCATATGAGGATATAAAGCATAGTTTTGGAAGACTAAACCAATACCTCTTTTTTCTGGAGAAAGATTTGTAACTTCTTCTTCTCCAAACCAAACTTCACCGCTTGTAGGAATTTGAAGTCCGCTAATCATATAAAGTGTGGTAGATTTTCCGCATCCTGAAGGTCCTAATAAACCAACTAGTTTTCCATCAGGTACAGTTAAATTTAAATCACTGACGGCAGCTGTATCTTTAATATGTTTCTTTGGATCACCAGGGAAAATTTTTGTTAATCCTTTTAATTTGATTTCCATATTATTTTTTTGTTCCTCTCTATTTATTATTCTTAGGAATGATCAATGTTCCATCGTCTAAACCATTCCTTTTATCACTATTAATTTCATCCATCTTTTTGCGTTCTTTAATATTCTTAAATTGTGTCGCGTAATATTTAATGAAATATCCAACTAATATAATCGATGCAACGCTGAAGAAGATAATTATGACGTCAGTCGAATTAAACACTGCAAACGTTGATAAAATAAGCGAAGATCTTAACACAATCGAAGTAACCATTAATGCGACGCTTTCAATAGTTAAGAATCCCATAATGTTTGTCTTGATATACTCTTTTGTATTCATTCTCTTGAATTCATCGTCTTTATTTTTCTTTTTAAGATAGAAATATAAGTAAGTTGCAATAGCACCATAAGCAAGGAAAATTCCTAAGACGATGACGACCATAATCAATGTTGAGTTAATTTTATATGTATTGTTTTTATTTCCTGGTTTAATAACAGTACCAGTAGAATCTTCAATATCAGATAAATTCAAATCATAAGAGTAGAATGTTTTAGATCTATTTGATTTAGGTACAAATTTTCCAGATTCACTTGAATAAATATCATACATAACAAGGAAATTTTCGATACTAATATTTGCGACGTTTTTATAATCAAAATCATTAATCAAGAATCCAACACGTTTAGTTGTATTTGTGATATCGACATTTTGTGCACCACTTGGAACAACTATATGTTCGCCATTATTCATTAAGAAATTGAATTTAGTATCAGCTGAGAAACTAATTCTAACTCTAATCCAAGAAAGCCCTTGTTCAATTTTATCTACATTAGCTTCATAGATACGTTTTAATGAGGAGCTTAAAGAAATGTAAACTTCTTTAGTGGCAACACCTTTTACTTGCATTGAAAAATCAGTTGAATTTCCGAAATTAGAATAACCTAAGTAATCAATATCAAGGAAATTATTAATTTCAAAAACTTTGCTTGAAGATGAAACTTTAGCTTTAGCATGATTGAAAATAACATCACCATTCGAATTAGTTTCAGGAATATAAAGTCCACTCTCATTTGTAATAGCTCTTACGATATTATTGACATAGAAAGTTCCCTTTTCATCAATTTTTTCACCATAATTTAGTGGTACTAATACATCAGTGTCAATCGATTGTGAGCCGATATCTCCAAGGTTATCGCTGAAATCGTTTTTGTTGATGCGAGTAATGTCGCTTACTCTTTTTTCTTTTTTACCATCACTTCTAACGACAGTGTAAATAAGCTGACCTGAAATTACTGATTCAGCATCTTTTCCATAACCAACGTAAAAAGATTCACCAAAACCATTAACTTTAATGGAAATTTCAATTAAACACGAAGTATCGGAATAATTAAAACTTGAAATTTGAGGTGAAACTTCATTCAATAAATCACCAACAGGTGTAGTTGTGTCTGCTACAGACACATTTTGAGTCCTAAATTGTATGCTATTATTCACATACGAACTTGCAACAGTAGGTGCAGCGACACTTGTGACAGAAGCACCAAGGGCTAAACCTAACATTCCAATTGAAGCAAGTTTTAATAATTTCTTGTTTTGCATAATAATCATTATATCAAACAGAGCCTCCTTAATCCAACCTTAATAAATTCATAAATATTAAATTTATATAAATATATTTATATTTTTATCGCATTTTGAATTTGCTCAAGTCAAAATCCGACATTCCAGAAGGAGATATTTCTTGCTTATTTTTAAAAATTTTAGCATTTTCAACATCTACTTCTTCAATTCCTAGCATGTAGTCATGAAATGTTTGTTTTTTCTTACTGAAAGCCATCATTGAAATTGAAATAAATAAAGGGACGCCAGCCGTAAAAACACTCACAACAACTTCAAGGAAAAAGAAAATCAAAAAGCGTAAAATATAAGTCGATGCAGGGACCATGAGCACATCTTTTGTTACTAAACCAGTTTTGAAGCAAAGTCTACCAATTGTTTGTTTCCCTCTAAAGAAAATTAACGGAATAATTAAATAACAAATTATCACAGCAACACCAATAGAAACAGGTATCTCTATAAAAAGAAGCGCATTTGACAAGTTTTTTTGTAATTCAAGTACTCTAGGTACCTTTTGAATTAATAAACCTTGGCACACTTCATCAACATAAGGTTTTAATACATCGTCAACATAATTTTTAGATGGAATTTGCACATCTGGATTTTGTATAACTTTTCCAGATTCATCTTTAACGTAGTATGGGGAATTAGAATATTGAAACTTGTTATTAAGTCTATAATCATCATAATTTTTTAAGACATCTTTATAAATTTCTTCGTTAGTTTTTTCTAAAATAAAAATATGGAAAGTGTTGATATCTCGCTGCAATGAAATTTTTATCGCTGCTTGTGACATTGTAGTATTTGCATTGTAATAAGTTACAACATCTGTGATTCTTCCAAATTCACTATTATCGATATAAATTCCAGATTCAAGACGTAAATTATCAAGTTCAACAATATCGTTTTTTAATGGTGTATGGTTATTTGCTATAGCTTTAGAAGCATTAAAAAAACCAAAAGAAAGAAAAGCGCATATTACCGCATCAAAGATACCTAAAAAAATTCTCTTCCAAAATTTAGGGCGATAATAGACAAGTTCTTGTTTTGGCTTAGTTTGATCGTTAGTTTCCATAACCTAATTCCTTGTAGTATTCGTCGATAGTTTCTGTATCAACTACGATTGAATTCGTAGAAAGTTCTTTAAGTGTTCTATTGAGTTTATTTGCGCAAAGCAAAATAAGTTGTATCGCAATAAAAAATATAGCCACTAAACTAACAACAGTTAAATAACTAAAAGCAAGCATTTTATCAAATCCAACAGTTGCAACAGGTATAAACATCAATATAACTAACGATAAGCAAGTAGAGATAATGCCTATCTCAACCACTTCACCTTTAGACATATATCGAAAATTATGTAGATTTACTCTTTCAAGCTTCATGATTTTTTCGCTGATTGTTTGATGTTTTTCAGTAACTAAAGGAACAACGAAAAAAGATACTATAACGCTTAAGAAAAAACTTGAATAAGCACAAATAGTAATTAAGGATTGATAGTAAACTTCAAACGTTTCAATTTCATTGTGATAATAGTTATAAGATTTTAATTCTGTATGTAGTTTGGAAGTCAAATCGTTTGTCTTAATATCATTAATTAAGTCTCCATACAAAGACAAGAATACACTTTGACTAAATTTTTGATATTCCTTTTTACCATCTTTACTCATTTCGTCATCGTATACGAAATTTGGTAGGAACATTGTTTTATATTCCTCTTTTAAAGCGAATGTACCATTTGAATTAAATTTAGTTTTATCAAAATATATTTCACCATATTTAATTAAATTTTGATTAATGTAAGAAATATCATTGCCTTTTATTTCGATAAAATAATTATAAATAACATCATAAACATCACTATTTCCGGTTACATAATATTCAATAAAACGATTGCTTGTTGTAACGAGATTACTTTGAAAAATAAATCTTTCTTTATCATCTTTTGAAAAAAGCAATTCATTATCATAAAGTATTTGGCAGCGATAGTTTGTATTATAACCGTTTTCAATACTTCTTTCAGAATAATTTGTTGAAGAGTAACCAATCGGTATAGCTAAAGATTGGAAAAATAAAAGAGCAAGCATCAAACAAATAATCACGTCAGCTAAAAAAGAAAGAATCCTTCTAGAAATCTTTGCTGGATAAATGAAAACCTCTCTTTTTTTCGGAGTATCGTTTAGGTTTTGATTTTCGTTACTTATATAATCTTTTTCCATACTACTAGCCGTATCTTCTCGGCCTTTTATAATACTATTTTTTTATATAATAATCTACATTAAATGTCATTTTTGAGTCATACACACATGGATATGAACACATTCTATCATTTTTTAAACAAGTATTTGTTACTAGTTTAATAGTTATTTTATTATTTTAAAAATCATACATCGTTTTTTTAACTAATTAAAAAAGAGTCGATTAAATCGTTACTTTAGCGACATAAAATTTCAAAAAATATTTAGTGCGATGACTAAGTTTTTTTATTAAAGATTGTATCCTAATACATTAATATCAGGGAATTCATCTTTGCTTTTCTCATAGAAAAAGATCAAGTAGGTACAAAGGATAACTATATTAGCTTTTTCTTTATTCGTATGATTAAAGAATCAATCATTTAAAATTTTAGCTGCACCTCTTCCTCTAGCGTTTTCGTTAGCAAAAGTTTGAATAAAGTTAATTTTTCTTCTTGTTTTAAACGTTGCATAGCCAAGTTCGACGCCATCTTCAATTAAGGGATATATTTCTTTTTTTGATATAAATTCCATAAGTCAACGATAAAGGAACTTATAAGAAAAATAAACGCTTACACTCAATCACGATTCTAACTTAATTCAAAAATGCAAAAGTCAATATATTGATTAGCAATTAATATTTTGTAATCAACATTTATTAGTCCAACGATTAAAAAACTCTTTTTCATTTTTATGACTGTCATATAATAAAAAAGAGGAACAAATGAAATATAAATACGAAAACACATTAGTAAACTCTGAACTTGAAAGAGTTGATGTTCTATTAAGAAAAGGTAAGTACGAAGACGCTTATAACGCTTTAGCTTGGATTAAAAAAATTACGGTCCTTCTGGTATTGTATGCACCAAAAAAGGAATTTATTATACGTGTTTATTAAAATTTGATGTTGCGAAAAACGAATATCGTAAAGCAAATATTTCGTATATAGTAAACATTGGTCATGGAGAAGATGCTTTTTGCACTTATCACATTTCTAAAATTAACAAAATAACATCTAAGAAATTAACCGAAAAAGAATTCGTTGAATATATAAATGATTTATTAGGAAGCGAAAATTATTCAATTCCTAAAGACATTGAATATACTTATAGTCCTGAAAATAAAACGAAACTCACTTTTAAAGAGATTCTTTCTTGTATTGGTTTTTTACTAGTCATAATTTATCTTGTTGCTGCGTTCCTATTTTTGTAGTGGTTAAGCACCAGAATATGCTCCAAATCAACACATTACTTTTTTTATGAAATGCGATAATATGTTAAAATTTCCTTTATAAAGTGTAATGAAATCAGTCAACATCATCACTTTTTACATAAAAATTAATAAATAGACGACACGATTTAAGACATATATCTTCCCAGACTTAGTTTTATTACGTAATTTATAACAACTTTCTTTATAAGGACTTTATTCCTTAGATATATGGATTTCTATCACACTTAAAAAAAGAATCGATTAAATCGTTACTTTAACGACATCGATTCTTTTGTTTTAATTGACATTAATTGTAATTTCTATACCTTCATTAGTTGTATCATTGATGCTAATTGAATAATTCATATCGCTTCCATCATTGAATTTTCCGCTTTCAAAATATTTATTTTGTTTAGAAACTGAGAATACTTCACCAGTTCCTGTATATAAAGATGCATTGGTTGCTGCTTTTTTATTAAAAAGGATTTGATTATCTGCACTTATAAGTTCAATTAAAGGATGATCATCTTTATTTGTACTCATTCCACTCGCATTAGAATGACTTACAGCAGCCCACCCAACAGTTTGAGTTAAACTATTATCATATTCAGGAAGTGAATCTATATTTGTAGGTAAATAATCACCAAAAGAAATTTTTCCATTAAAAGTATTGTAATAAAGCATGCTAAGTCTAGCATCAACATGGTAAATTCTTAATCCTTGTTTACCAAAGAAAAGTGGGTAACTATTTAAATATCTTGCATTGCTATCAAGTTCGAATAAATTAGTTGGTGTATAATATTCAACTATTAAATATTCTCCAAAAGCATGATTTCCAAAACTACTACTTGGTAAAATAATAGAATCATAGCTTGATGCAAATGGCTTTAAAGTTAATGTTGTTGTTTCTTCTATGACTTGAGCTTTAGTCCATCCTAATGCGTATTTAGAAAACGCATTATGATCTCCGATATTTAAATCCATCATATCTAATTGCCCAGTGTATGAAAAATTAGAACGATGATTGCCATAGTCATAATAATCATCAAGTCCTAACATATGTCCAGTTTCATGGATCATAGTGTGAGCATCACTATTAATAGGATTAATACTACTATAATTACGTGATTGCCCTAAAAAGAGTATTGAGCCATTAGCATATCTTCCTGGAATTTGACTTCCAACTCCAACACCTGATAATAACTGAGGATCATATGTAGTTGTATAAGCCCAATATTTTTGTTTATTAAAAACTTCATTATAATTTTTAGAATTATACACTAACCAAATACCATCAATATAATCATCACCATTAATGTCATATTTAGAATCATTAAAGTTGACTTTACTTCCATCAATCGTTAATCCTTTTTTATAAAATTCAGTAATGATTTCTTTTGATTCATCTCCATAATCATTAGCCATACTATTAAATATTGAACTTGTAATATTAGGAGTAAAAGGATCAGTAATTTCGAAGTTTAGATTTAATTTTCCATTACTACTTTTTTCATAAAAACTCTTGCAACTCTCCCAATATTCATTCGAATTATCTTTAAAAATGCCATTAAATCCACTTTCGATCATTGAGTAATCATGGTCAGTGAAAGCATTTAAATCACTAAATTGTACTGGGACAACTAATACTGTTACATCACCCGTTGAAGGAGTTAAAGGAGAAGCAGCTGCATCTTCTACATCCAGATAAGTAAAACGAGAATAATCTCCTTTTTCTTGAGTTACACTTGTAAAAGGAGTTGTGTTATCTTCTAAATCCCCGATATCAATTTGACCTCCTGGTCTAACATTAGGCTGATCAACTATTTCGCAAGCATTCAAACCAAAAACAGATAAACAAGTTATAGAAGCAATGGCTCCTCCAATACACAAAAATGTACCTAGTCCTACTAAAACATTTGTCTTATTCATACGCTTTATCTCCTTTCGATTTGATTATTTCTTCAAATCTTTGTAACGAGTAATCATTAAATTCTTCACTTTCAGGTAAGTCAAAATTTAATACTTGGAACACATGAAACATATTTTCATATACCTTAGATTCATATATTACACCATTTTCATCAAATTCTTTTAAAGAACGATCATAAAATGGTTTTAATTCATCTTTGTCTCCGCTAACGCATAATATAGGAGGATACTTAGCTAACTTAATGAAGTCGTTTAAATTAGCGTATTGTTTAATAATTAGTCCTTTTTCATCGAGTGGTTTATAGAAACTATTTTGCATCTCTTTATTAAGAATTTTATTAATGAAATTAGTCTCATTAAAAATATGATCAATATAAGGAACTTGGTGTTCTAAAACTAAAAAATCAACATTAAAAGTGAAAGGTTCTACCTCGTATGCATCTAATAAGAATTTATTTTGATTAATAGCTAAAGTTAATAAAGCTAAATGTCCTCCAGCACTATCTCCACTAATCATTACATCGTCAAAAGAAATTTCATATTTTCCTTTATTTTTATATAAATAATTTAAGAAAGCGAAAATATCTTGAACCATTCCTTTAAGATTTGTATCGGTTAATAATCTATAAGAAAAAGTTACAACATTATAACCTTTACTAGCTAAATACATAGCATAATCATCATTTAATTCTTTGTCGCCATATACCCATCCTCCTCCATGAATATCAATAATTAAAGGAAGATTAACTGATTCAATTTTTGGTTTATATAAATTAAATTTTCTAAAATCTTTTTTATCTTTCGAAGCATAATTATAAGAAAGGTATTGATTTACGCCTTCAATTTTAGGCAATTTAGATTTTACTTTTTTATCGTTTCGAGCCATAACTTTCGAAACTATTTTAGTTGGTAATTTAAAAATTGTTTTCATTATATTTAATATTTTATCAAATCCATTAAAATCAAAAATTAAAAGAGCCTTAAATTAATATCAATAGAAATATGCTTTTTAGCCTAAGTAATCAAATAAGGAACTTAAATACCTATTTTAAAAATAGTGGCTTAAATGACTTATTAGGTTGCCTGTAGGCCATTTTCCATATTTTAGAGACTATTAAAGGTCATTTTTTTATAACATTTCTATTAAAAATATCAAGCAATTCTTTAAGCAAAAATTCGACATCAAATTTTTAAATTATAAAATAAATATCGATGCCATCAATACAATATCAACCTTGACATTATATACTTCTTAATAAAAATACTTAGTTAGTTAACTAAGTATTTTTATTAAAGATCATATCCTAATACATTAATGTTAGGATATTTTTCTTTATTCTTTTCATAAAATGTAACAGAATATCCGCAAAGAATTGTAAGGTTAGCTTTTTCTTCATTCATAAGTTTAAAGAATCCATCATTTAATATTTTAGCTACTCCTCTACCTCTAGCGTGTTCATGAGTAAAAGTTTGAATAAGAATTACTCTTCCTTCTTCTCTTTTAAAAGTTACATAACCGAGTTCGACACCATCTTCAATCAAAGAATAAGTATCATTGCTTAATTTAAATTCCATGTTTTAATAATAAAGGAAGATGCAAGAAAAATAAATATTTATACTCAAGCATAAAATAATATTGATTTAAAAGGTTAGATGACAAAGCCATTGCAATAAATTTTCTGTTATTGCAATAAAGGACAACCTTAGCGCAAAACATTACTAGACAATTATATAAAAATTCAAATTATATTATTTATTATTGCAAT
>DBFJOT010000034.1:0-7358 GCA_048405595.1 Candidatus Onthovivens sp. | reverse complement strand
TAAATGATATTTAAAATTAAAGAATGATAATTAGTGTAATAATTTCAATGTAATGATTAAAATCATTGTATTTGTTGCAAAATGGCAATTGCAAACACTTTTATTTTTTACTACTATATTATCGCTAGATGTAAAGCGCTTACATTTTTGCTAGCTGTCGTAAAAAAGTCAATTCTTCGGGCAATGATTAATATAACGACAATAAGCGCTTAAAAGTAATTCAAAGGAGACAATATGAATTTACACAGTTTTACTGAGGGCAAAAAACCTGGTTTTTGGGTAACTGTCGGACTTATTGTATTATCAATTGTCACGGCAATCACCTACGTCACATGTTTTACTAACACAGACGAAATGAACTATTTCGCATTTGCTTTCTTATTAATAGGAGCAGTTGCTGGTATTGGTTTAATTGCTTTCAAGAAGTACACCTTAGCTACATATGTAGTTGCGGGTTGCGTTTTTGTTGCGTTGTTATTTTATATCTACGCAGTCTATTATTACGTATCTGTTGTTTTAGTCGGTATTGATGAAGATCATTTTTCAACCGAATTCATCATTTGCACTATTTTATTTGCAGTTACATTTATAGGCAGTTTAGTCGATGTATTTTTAGGACAAACTAAAGAAATTTCAACTGAAGTTAAAGAGGAGATAGCAAAATAATGAAAAAGAGTTTTTTATTCGCGAAAATTGGAGTTGTATCAACTACAGTTTTATTGGGTCTTTTAGTTTGTGGTTCTGTTATAGCATCAGAAAACGTTAATGCTATTAGTAACTTCTTAAAACAACCATCTTTCGAAATCGTAAAAGATGAAAACTCTGATGAAGATCCAGAACACTTTAAGTCAAGATTTAATAGTGTTAAAGAATTAAGACAAGCTGGAAAAGATTTAGTTCAAGAAATTGAAGAAGAAGGTGCAGTTTTACTAAAAAACGACAACGACGCTTTGCCTTTAACTAAAAATAGTAAAGTTAGTTTATTAAGTGTATCTTCAGTTGATCCTTGCTTCGGTGGCAAAGGTTCAGCTCAAAATGCAGCTGCTGAAAAAGGAATTTTACCAAAAGAAGGATTGGAAAATGCTTCTTTACAAGTCAACCCAACACTCAATAATTTCTATGAAACTAATAAAAGAAAATATCAACGTTCAGGTAAAGGTGAATTAGCTAAAATTAATGATGCTCCATGGACTGACATCCAAGCAAATAGCGATGTATTCTCGTCGATTCAAACATATAATGATGCTGCAATTTTCACAATTAGCAGAGTTGGTGGTGAAGGAACAGATTACTCAAGAACAAAAAGTGATGGTAAAAACGGAGACTATCTCCAATTAAACGCTAACGAAGAATCTGTATTAAAAGGTTTAAATACATTAAAGCAAGAAGGTAAAATCAAAAAGATTATTGTTTTAGTTAATACTTCAAACTTAATTCATGGTTCAATTTTAGAAAATCCAGAATTCGGTATCGATGCTGCTTTATGGATTGGCGCTACAGGTATTACTGGATTTAATGGTGTTGGTAGAGTTCTTACTGGTGATGTTAATCCATCAGGACATATGACAGACATTTGGTTCAACAACCATATGGATAATCCAGTAATGAAAAATTTTGATGCTTTTATTTATCCAAATGCTTCAGATTTCGACTTACCACTTTCACAAACAGGCGTAGACAAAAAGTATTCAACGTATGTTACATATCAAGAAGGTATTTATGTTGGCTATAGATATGCTGAAACACGTTACTATGATAAAGTTGTAAATCAAGGTAATGCTGGTGATTTCAGCTATGCTAACACAATTTATAGACCATTTGGTTATGGTGATTCTTATACAACATTTGAATATTCTAATTTCAATTATGAAGACAAAGGTGAAACATTTGAATTCAGTGTCGATGTAAAAAATACAGGAAATAAAGATGGTAAAGATGCTATTCAAATTTACGTACAAAAACCATACACAGAAGATGATAAGAAAAATGGTGTTGAAAAGAGCGCTATTGAATTAGTCGGTTTTGAAAAATCACCATTAATCAAAAAAGGCGCTACTGAAAATGTAAAAGTAAGTGTTGATAAAGCAGATTTAATTACTTATGACCACATGGGTGAAAAAACATTCGTTATGGATGGTGGAGATTACTATTTTACCGTTGGCCAAGATTCACACGATGCAGTTAATAACGTTCTTGCTGAACAAGGATACACACAAGGTGTTGATAAAGCTGGAAATGCTGATTTAACTGAAAAAGTTAATATTAAACGTGATGCAAAAACATATACAAAGAGTGTTTCAAATACTGGTGAAGAAACTAAGATCACAAACTTATTTGATTTTGTAGACATTAATAAATACGAAGGTAGAGGAAATAATCAAGTTAAATACCTTTCTAGAAATGATTGGGCAGGAACATTCCCAACAAAAAATGTTGAACTCAAAATGACAGCTAAATTACAAGAAGATTTAATTAGCCAAAATTTAGCTTCAACAATCAAAGAAGATAACGTTGCTTACCCAACTTATGGAAACAATAAAGGTTATCAACTAATCGACTTAAAAGAAAACAATGGTGAACCAATTCCTTATAACGATCCACTTTGGGGTGAATACTTAGATCAATTAACTTGGGAACAAACAGAAAAACTTGTTACTGTCGGTTTACAAAAAACTGTTGGTATTCCTGAATTAGGCAAACCAGAAACGACAGATGAAAACGGACCATGTGGATTAACTCAACCATATAGTGGCAATCAATCAGGAAAAGCTTATAGAACAAACGACCCTGATAAAGACATGACACCTCCTTATTACCCATCAGTTGGTGTTATTGGAGCTACATTCAGTAAAAAAATAGCTACAAAATTCGGCGACATGCTTGGTGAAGATGCTATTTGGGCTGGATATGCTGGATTCTATGGTATTGGATTAAATACACACCGTTCTCCATATGAAGGTAGAGCATATGAATATTGGAGTGAAGATCCATTACTCGCAGGTACAATGGCTGCAATTCAAACAAATGAAATGCAAAAACATGGTTGTAATGCTTATATCAAACACTTAGCATTAAATGAACAAGAAACACAAAGAAATGGAATCCAAGTTTGGGTCAATGAACAAGCCCTTCGTGAAATTTACTTAAAACCTTTTAAAACAACTGTTGTTAAAGGTCATGCAATGAACGCTATGGCTGCGTTTGGTAGATTTGGACCAATGAATGCTCCAGCATGTAAAGAATTATTAACAGATTGGTTACGTGATGAATGTGGATTAAAAGGACATGTCGTTAGTGACATGTATAACATTGGTTATGAAGTTGATCACTTCCCAAAAATGTTAATGGCTGGATGTGATATTCCAGATGGAGAATGTCCAGGTATCTTCACATCATATAATTTCAAAGAAAAACATGGTGCTGTTGCTCAACAAATGAGAACTGCTGCTCATCGTATTCTTTATTCAACTGTTCATAGTATTGGTATGAACGGAATTTCAAAATCAACAAGATTAGTACCTATTACACCTGCATGGCAAATAGCTCTTATTAGTGTTGATTCAGTAGTTGGCGTCTTATTTGTTGGAAGCGTTGGCTATGCTATTTACTTATTTATAAAATCAAAAAAATAAATGATTAAAAAAGGAGAAGTATTATTTTTATGAAAAAATCATTCGCTACATTACTTTTATCAGGCGTTGTTTTAATGGGAGCTTTTGCTTGTGGCGCTCCTGAAGAAGAACAAGGACAAACACCTGATACATTCAAATATGTATTCTCAGGAAAATTACAAATAACAAAAGAATTTAATGTTGTTTTAAACTGTAAAGAAGATGGAAATTTTGAACTCATTGTCGAAGGCGCTAACAAAACATTTAATGGCACCTACACATTTGCTGATGGAATTGGTTTCACATTTAAATTCAAAGATACAAACCAAACAATCGTATCAACAAAATTCGATGAAGAAACTAAAGAACACTATTTTGATTACGAAATTAAATTAGGCGAAGACGGAAAAGGTACTGTTACATTAAAATTAAAAGATGATAAATTTGTTCCTACTATTAGTAGTGATGAAAAAATCAATTTCTTAAGAAGAGCTAATTTCGTAGGTAATTTTGCAGGAACACCTGCAGATCCATCAAAGCCACAATCAACTCCATTCTTCTCAAACAAATTAAGTATTACAGAAGCTGGAGCGTGTAATTTAGAATTTGACGCTAAATTAAGTCTTGAAGCTGTTGAAGGCACATATAAATTTGTCAACAATACTTTCGAATTTACTTTAGGTGGAAAAACTTATAAGACAACATATAATTTAGGAAGAGCTGAATATTCATTTACATATCCAATTAAATACGAAGGAAAAGATAAAAATATTACATTTACTTGGAATTCGACAGAAAAAGGTTTAACTGGATATAATGATATGGCAGGTGGAGTCACAATGGATCTTTATATCTATGGTGATAAAACAGCTTTCTTCGATGCAACTTTAAAAGCAGCTCCAAACCCAATCATGAACACAATGTTTGATAGAACAGCTACATGGAGTTTTGATCCTAAAACAAAACAATATACATTTACACTTCCTGCAGCTAAAGAAGGCGGAGAATCAACAGAATTCAAAACAGAGTATAATGTTGAAACAGGTGAATCATCATTCACATACACAATGCAAAGCGAATTCGGACCAATGCCATTTGAAATGAAGGGTGTTATGAATAAATATTTCTCATTAACATCGGTTGTTGATACTCAATTCGGAAAATGTACATTTGAATTTAACTTCTTAGATGATACAAGAGTACTTAGAGATGTTTATGGAGCTGGCCCAGCTGCAACTATGTTTGATGGTGAAGGTTCATATACATTTACAAATAACGAAATCAAAGTTAAATTTAAAGAAAGTAAAGATCAAGAATTCGCTTCAACATGGAACGAAGAAGATGGAACTTATACAATTAACTACGTCTTACAAGGACCAGAACTTAAACTTGAACCAGTTTTAGTAGGAGCAATTTGGTAATTTAAAAAAGTATAAATTCGATTGTCTCGAATTATATATGGGGCTCTCAATACGAGAGCCTTTTTATATGATTTTAAATGTATTGCATTTTTGCGATTTTATTATATGAATTGCAATGTATTTGCAAAAACATTGCAAATATTTAAGTATTCTGAACTTAAAAAGGGGTATTTATATTGAATAGAAAGTATAATTTTGTTATTATTTACCATGTTAATATCGTTAAAATTAACGTTAGATATATTAAATATTGAGGAAAATTTTATGAGACAAGTTATTTTGTTTAATAATGACTGGTTATTCGAAATGCCAGGAGAAACCCCTGTACAAGTAAACATTCCACATACATGGAATGGACATGATGGACAAGATGGCGGTGATAATTATAAAAGATGTAAATGTAGCTATACAAAAGCTTTCAAAAAAGTAGAACTTAAAGATGGCGAAAAAGCTATTTTGGTTTTTGATGGAGTTAACTCCGAAGCAGAAGTTTTCTTAAATGATGAATTAGTTGGCGTACACGCTGGAGGATATTCAACGTTTACTGTTGATATCACAGGCAAAATTAAAGATGAAAATACTTTAGTTGTTACAGCAGATAACTCAAAAACTGAAAAAGTTTATCCACAAACAGCTGATTTTACTTTCTATGGCGGAATTTATAGAAATGTTAAATTATTAATTCTTCCAAAGAATCATTTTAACTTTATGAAAGATAGCTCACCATGTTTAAAAATTGATACTAAAGTCGATGGTAAAGATGGTGTAATTAACGTTAAAGCAGATGTCGTTGGCAGTATTAAACCTACAATTGTTGTTTTAGATGCTGATGAAAAAGTTGTTGCGACTGGAACAACAAATGAAGATATTGTTATTAACGATGTACATTTATGGAATGGCTTAAAGGATCCTTATTTATATAAAGTTATGGGTGTTTTAAAAGGCAAAGAAGTAGAAGATGAAGTTAGCTACAATATTGGTTTTAGAACATTTAGAGTGGACCCAAAAAGAGGCTTTATCCTCAATGGTAAAGAATATCCTTTAAGAGGTGTTTGCCGTCACCAAGATAGAAAAGATTTAGGCAATGCATTAACAACTAAAGAGCATGATGAAGATATCGCTTTAATTAAAGAAGTTGGAGCGAATACAATTAGACTTGCTCATTATCAACACGATCAATATTTCTATGACTTATGCGATAAAGAAGGATTTGTTGTTTGGGCAGAAATTCCATATATCTCAAGATATATGAAAGAAGCTGATAACAATGCTTTTACACAAATGGCTGAATTAATTCACCAAAATTACAATCATCCTTCAATTGTTTGCTGGGGTGTAAGTAATGAAATCACAATGTTTAAAGTGACAAATGACACAAGAAAACATCACCGTGAATTAAATGATTTCTGTCATAAAGAAGATCCTTCAAGATTAACAACGGTTGCTTGTTTTAGTGTTATGACAATCTTTAATAGAATTGCTCACATTACAGATTTAGCAAGTTACAACTTATATTGGGGTTGGTATGTCCCAATCACTAGAGTTACAGGACTTGTTTGTGATATGTGGCACTTATTCTATCCACATGGACCAATCGGTTTAAGTGAGTATGGTGCTGAAGCTATGACAAATTTACATAGTTCACATCCAAGACGTGGCGATAACACTGAAGAATATCAAGCAAAATATCATGAAATCATGATTGATTCTATTAATAAACGTCCTTACCTTTGGGCAACACATGTATGGAATATGTTTGATTTTGCAGCTGATGCTAGAAATCAAGGTGGAGAACCTGGTATGAACCATAAAGGTTTAGTTACTTTTGATAGAAAGATTAAAAAAGATTCATTCTATGTTTATAAAGCATACTGGAGTGAAGAACCATTCATCCATTTATGTAGTAAACGTTTTGTAAATAGAACAGGCAAAACTACAGAAGTTAAAGTTTATACAAACCAAAAAGAAGTTAGCTTATATCAAAACGGAAAACTTATAGAAACTAAAAAAGGTGATAAAATCTTTAAATTCAAAATTAGAATGGAAAAAGAAAACGACATCGAAGTCGTTAGCGGCAACTTAAAAGATTCAGGAAAGATCTGTAAAGTTGATAAGAAAGACCCATCTTACATCATGGTAAATGGTGGAAGCAGCAAGAGCTGGGAAAAATAATAATTAATCGACTCCAATCTTAGAATGGTTGGAGTTTTTATTATGTTGCTCGAAGAGTAATATAAAACCGCCTCCTATGGGGGCGAGAATTGAAAAGCGGAAGCGATAAGTAAAAAAACTTCCATGAGATATAATATAATTGCTCAATTGTCTT
>DBFJOT010000033.1:0-41978 GCA_048405595.1 Candidatus Onthovivens sp. | reverse complement strand
TTCTTTTGATTTGGTCGTTAAAATTATGAAGACCTGCTTTTTTGTTGTCAAGCGTTCTAGCATGCGCGAACCCCCTAGGGGGTTTGATAATTGTTTACACAATCTTTAGGATATTTCCTGCTAAAGTAATAATTATTTTATTAAGAATATATAAGTTTACATATAATAATTTTATATCAAAAAATTATTTCATAACTAAAAAGCACCAAGCTTTAATATTACAAGAAGTTGGTGCTTAATAACTAATTGTTTAGTGTAAGTTTTTGTTTTCTAATTTTGCATCAATGATTGATAAAAGATAGGTCTCAATATTTTCGATATTGAAGGATGATAAAACATAGTTTTTATAAACATTAAGTTGTTTATCATAGGCTGCATCGTCAATATTCTTTAATTTATAATCAATAATCACTGCTTTATCTTTAAAAATTAAAAGTAAATCAATTACGCCTTTTGTATTATTAATTTCATCTTCGAATTGGTATTCTTTAAAAACTTCTGCTTCCTTTATATTTATTGAATTTAATACGTCAATTACTTTTTTAACCATTACCTTTTCTTTTTCTACTTTTATAAAATCATAATTAGGATTTTTTAAATCAATAATTTCTAATAAAGCATGCATGTGAGTTCCAAAATGCAATGAGCTATCATCAACTTCATCATCAACATCCTTTGATGCTTTCTTTTTATTAGTAGCAAGTACTTTATCTATATGCAAATCAATAATCTCTAGCGTTTCATCAGTATTAGATTTAAATTCATTTCCTAATGTTAAAGATGAACTACTAGGATTTGGTAAATCAAAAAGATTAATCAAAGAACTATAATCGTTATCGCTGACTTCGCGGATTATTTTTTTAGCTTCTCTAACTGATTTAATTTTCGCTTTTTTAATAATATAAGGAGAAAATGAAGCTGTTAAGATAATATCCTTAGGTGTTTTATCTAAAATGAGTTTTTTAAGAATGTATCCACAAATTTCTTTTTTGCCTTGGAACAAAACTTGAACTCCATTATTTAAAGGAACGTTATCTTTTATATCAACAAAAGGAAGAAATCTATCAATAATTTTTGGATTTACTAAGTATCTTGAAAAAGAATAATTATTTGTTTTATATTCTTTCATCAAAGCTTTTAAATACAAGTCTTCATACTTTTCATCTATCTCATCTGGATATTCTTTTAATAAAGATCTTAAATCTTCAAACTCCTTATCCATATATCGTGATAAAGGTAAATTAGTGTAGCTTGTTTTCAAAAAGCTTTCAAAGGTAGCGCCAAATCCTATAAAATCAATGAAATTTTTACGTTTTAATGCGAATTCTTCTACATCTTTAGCATCAAAAATAATCGAACCATCTTTAAAATAAGAGGTTACATCTTCTTTAATTAAATTAAATTTGTCTTCTTCTTTATCAGGTTGAAGTGAATTATAAACAAAGACAATATCTTCTTTCGCTCTAGTTAATGCAACATAAAATAATCTTAAACGTTCCGCTCGATCTTCTTTTTCATCAAGTGGATCACTTAATGCAATATCGAAAAAATGAGAACTATTTTTAGCATCACTAAATAATGGAAGGAAGAAATAATTTCCTATCACTTTATAAGTTTTATTTTTACCTTTACCTCCTCCAGTATTAAAATCTGCTAATTGAGATAAATATACTAAAGGATATTCTAAACCTTTTGAGGCGTGACAAGTCGTCATTGTTACAGCATCACTTGCTTCGCTAAAAACACTTTGTTCCATTTTGATGTCAAAAGATTCAATATCATCAAAGTAGGAACTAAAATCATTTAAATTATAGCCAATAAGATCCATTGATTTTATTTTGCTATATAAAATTTCATTTTTATCTAGTCCACTAAAAACATTACTTATTTTATAGCTTGATTCGATAATAGGTAAATCTTTAAAAATGCTAAGATAAACATCTTTCATTGGCTTATTAGAATATTTATTTCCGAGTTCTTGAAAGTGCTTAAAGATTAATTGTTCTTTATAATCTCCATTTTTAAACATTTCATATAATTCAGAATCACTAATTTCGTAAAGATGTGACCTTAAAATCGAAAAGTATAGATGTTTTATCTCTGTTTCGTTTTGTGAAGTATCTTTTTTTCCAAGTAAATATAATAATCTAAGTAAGTTAGCAATGATTTTAACACCTAGATCTTTAGAAATGCTGTCTTTAAAAACAATATTAACTGGTATACCAAATTGTTTAAACACATTTTGGTAAATACCAAATTTTGTAGTTTTATAAGTTAAAACTGTAAAATCACTATATTTAGCATCTCTGACTATATCTTTAGATGCATCATAAACCTGATAATGATTTTCAATACGTTTTTTAATATCTAGAGCAATTAAAGCAGCGTTCCCAGCATCTATCTTTTCACCTTTTGAAGCGCCTTCACTACCACTTAATAATCCAAGAATATCAGCGTTATGTAATTCACTAAAACCATTAATTTCTTTTGTTTTAGCTGCTTCATCATATTTTTTATTCCCAGGATTGATGATGTGATCTTTTTTATAATTAGCTCCACCAAAATCATCAACCATCAATCTAGAAAACATATCGTTAATAGGCTCTAAAATTTCTTTTCTACTACGATAATTGGTATTCATATTGATCGCTTCTCCACCAATTTTTGCAGAATAAGCATCATATTTTTCTTTAAATAAATCTGGCTTTGCTCCTCTAAAACGGTAAATTGATTGTTTGATATCGCCAACACAAAATACATTATTATTAGCAATTAGGTTTATAAATTCTTCTTGCTCATAACTTGTATCTTGATATTCATCAATCATGATAAGTTTAAATTTGTTTTTTAATTCTTCTCTAACTTCATCATGATTTTTAATAATCGATATTGCCATTTTTGCTATATCACTAAAAGTGAAATATCCTGTATCGAATTTAAACTCATTAATTCTTTTAATTAAAGGAATAAAGATTTTATCTACTATGACATTTAAAAACTCAATTTGATTGTCTAAATCATAAAGATTAAAATCTTTTTCATTAATAGAAGCAAAATGTAAAATTGTTGAGTATGTTTCTTTAATTTCTTTAATTAATTCATTTTCATCATCAGAAGTTAATAAAGTTATATTAATATTTTCTTTACAAATAGAGCTTAGCTTTTTGCTCTCATCTAAAGAATCTTTGACCTCGATTAACTTTTCTATTGAATCAACTGAACTTAATGTATTAATTACATTTAATAAATATTCCTTAATTCCTTTAGAAAGTAATAACTCAGTTAAAGAACTTAACTTTTTAATTGCTTCAACTAATTTTTTATCGCATTCTCTAAATAAATCATTAAAGAAATTTTTAGTTAAAACATCTTTCTTATATTGCGTTAAAAACTCGATTGCATCGGACTTTTTATTAATAATATCAATAAAAATTGTTCTTAAAAATTTGAAAAATTCATCATCACTTTTAACCAAATAAGCATTAGCAAATTTCATGATATCTTCATCTTGATTTTCGTAAAGTTCATCTAATATATCGCGAATAAAATTAGCACATTTAACAGATAAAATATCATCACTAACAATCGAAATATTGCTAGGGTAATTTTCTAAATATCCATATTTCGTAACAACAAATTGAGCATACGCATCAAATGTATCTATATGGGCACTATCAACTAAAGGCACAAGATTTTTTAGTTCTTCAACTCCTTCAAGTTTCTCTTTAATTTTTGCTTTCATCGATGCAGCTGCATCTTTGGTGAATGTTAAAATTAATAACTCATTTAAAGATACTTTGATTTTACTTTCGGTTTCGCCCAAAATATTTCTTTTAACTCTTTCAGTTAAAACAGTTGTTTTACCACTTCCAGCTCCAGCGCTAACGATGACGTTACCAGAACTATTAATAGCTTTTAATTGTTCATCTGAAAATTTACTCATCGTTATCTTCCTCGCTTTCTTCATCTTCAGCTAATAATGAATTTAAACAACAATCTTTGAAATCGCAAAAAATACATGGTTTTTTGTTTCCGTCAATAAAAGGAGCAATTTCAAATTTACTAGTCGCAATTCCATAAATTGAATTAGCTATATATTTTTTAATTGTTTGTTCAATTTCAACAAAATCTTCTATTGATAAAGCACCACTTGATCTTTTACTAATTGGCAATGTATCTTTACCCTTTTCCTTCTTTTTATTTAATTTTAATTTCGAAATATAAGGGCTTTCTAATTTATCTTTTGTCGGATCTAAACTTATTAAAGTTGTATCAAATTTACTAATTGCATCAAAATCCGCATAATAAAAACCACTAAATTTAATAGAGTTAAGATCTTCCTCATCAGGGTTATAGATGTTATAAAATTTACCTTTATCAATTAAAAGGGGTTTAATAAAGCAACCATCTATTTGTTTAGAATATGTTTCTTTATTTTTAGAATTTTTAACTAAGTAATAATAAAAAGGAAGTTGTGTACAGGTATTTTTTTCTAAGAAACCTTTTTTCGTAAATGCATCTTGTCCTGTTTTATAGTCAACAACAAAAAGTGTTTCGCTAGTAGTTTCAATAACGCTATCTAGTCTTCCATATAATTTAATTTCATATTTCTTTGCGATAAATTCATTATCAACAAAATCATCGAATTCAACAAATTCATTGAATCCAAAACTCATTTCACTATGATTACGTTTAAAAAGCATGTTGCTTTTATGTTCGATTAATTTTTCTACGCTCTTTTCGATTTCTTTATAATATTTTACTAAGAGCATATTTTCAGTTTTAGTAAACGGATCTTCTTCATTCAATTTGTTATAAACTTTTATAAATTCATCTTTATAAACGAAAGATGGTTCATAAACATTAATTAAAATATTGTGTGCTAAAGTACCAAATTTAGCATGTGTGTTAGAAGTAAATTCACCAAGTTTAATGACATCATTTAAATAATATTGAAAAGGGCAATTATGATATCTATTTAAACTAGAATACGAGAAACTTCTTGAATTATCAAATTTATAATTCTTAATACCAGAAAAGGCATTACTATAAAGTTTTAATTCTTCGTTTTTAAAATAATTATTATAAATAGATAAGCTTAAGTTAGATTCACCACTTTTATTAAATTTATCTACATAATTTGAATATATAAATTTAGCTACGCCATCATTAAATTCAAATTTTTGAGCTGGCGCTTCGATAGTTTTAATTTTTAAAGCGTCTAAATAATAACTAGATGTATATCTACCACTATTATCTTTTACGTGATAAGAAATGTATTTTATATTTTTTTGTTTTAAGAACGCTTGTTCTAAATCAGATTTCATAAAATTTACATCATCTAATGAATCTAATCCTAATGAATATCTAAATTCATAGCTGAATAATTTATTATTTTTCTTTGCTTTAGGCATGAAACTATTATCTAGCCCCATAACATAAAGTTCATCTTTTCTAGAAAAACAAACACCACTAACGAAATCAATTGCGTTTTTAGCATTTTCAGAACTTAATGGTCTACTCAATAAAAGTTCATATATATTAGTTTTTTTATTCATTAATGAATCAATACTTATATCATTTAATATTTTATAAATATCATCGAAAAACTCATCATCAATATTATCTTTATTTTCTTCAAGTAAGTTCAAAACAATTACTGAATCATTGGTAACGTTGTTACATAAGAATTTATATGTTTTTGTATCAACTAAACTTCTTGTTCCATTAATTCTATAAGGAACATCAATCTTCCCTAATAAACAAGTAAGATAAAATTCAAATCTATTTGTATCTAAAATAACTTTAATATTATCTGATGATCTTTTTTTATAAACATTATAAAGAATCTCATTAACCCCATAATGAGTTTCATCAATTATGTTAAAAAATCTATAACAATTCGATGTCGAAGAACTATCGATTACATCGATAGTTTTTAGAAATTTATAATTATTAATGTCTAAATATTGTATTAAGCTTTTAACTAAAGTAGAGTGTTCAAAATTAACAAATAAAACTTTTCTATTTTGCAATAGCAACTTTAAATCTTCGTTTTCAAAAAGTAATCCTTTATCTTTTAAATAATTAGATAACTCAATTAACTTTTTATTTTTAGATTTTTCAATGCAAAATGAGCGATATACAATTTCCAAGACTTCTTTAATAGCGTTATAAGTATATTCAGGAAAAAATCTATAAGCAGCCAAAAGTGATTCTTTAGATAAATATCTACCTCTTAATTCATCAAACAAATTACCTAAACTAAATAATTTAAAGTTTAAGGTAGGCACTTCTTTTCTTAATTCAAAAAAATATTTTTTAAGTTCGTTTGGAACAACTAAAACAAGTTCTTCATTACTAAATTCTGATAAAAAATTCATATATAAATTTTAACATTTATAGATTTAGTAATTAAGAATTCTTTAACCTTTTTTCTCTATTTTGCAAAAAGAAAATGATATAATTTTAGTGATATATAATTGTAAATAGAAACAATATAGGAGGTAGATAAATGGCAAACATAAAAGTTAAAATTATCGACCAAAAAACTCTTTGTTTAGAAGAAGATGGTCATAAAGGCGATATTATTGATTTAAATTCAGCTATTAGTATCGATACAGGTTTTATTCAACGTTTAATCGAAGAAGAAAAGAATAAATTATTAGAAAAAAGACTTAATGAACAAAAAGATGCATTAACAAATATCCACAAAAAAGATATTGAAAACCTTAGACTCGCATACGAAAAAGAACGCGACATCAAAATTAAAGAAAACGCAAATAAATACGATGAAATCATTACTTCTTTAAAAATCGAAAACAAAAAATTAGAAACGAAAATCGATTTAGAGAGTAAAAACGCTAAAGAAAAATTAAATAATGAAATAGCTGTAATCGAGGCTTCTTATAAAACAAAAGAAGAGTCCCTTAGCACTGAACATTTTAAAAGAGAAATCGAGCATAAGCGTAAAATCGAATCATTAGAAAATGAATTAAGCAAAATTAAAGAATTATATTCTAAAGACTTGGAATTAGAAAAAAGTAAGATTGCAGAAACATACAAATCTCAAATCGAAGCTAAAAATAACGAGATTACTAAATTTAAATACGACATCGCTTTAAGCGAAACAAAGTATGCTAATGAGTTATTATCAAAAGAGAAAGAACTCGAAACAAAACATAACTCTGAATTAGCAAAATTAAAACAAGAACTCGAAGAAACACAAACTAAATATAGTCAACTTTCTCTTACAAAATCGTTCCAAAACGTTAAAACACTTGGCGAAGAACTTGAAAAATGGTGTACACAAGAATACGAAAATGCAGCTATAGCCGGTTTTAATAATTGCACATGGCAAAAAGACAATGACGTTATTAAAGAAAATGGCGAAAATAAAGGAACAAAAGCCGATTTTATTTTCAAAGTGTTTAGTGACACACCTTCAAAATGTTCATATCCAATTTCTTCAGTATGCTTAGAAATGAAAAACGAATCAAACGTCTCTACTAGCCGTAAGAAAAATAGTGATTACTATAAAAAACTTGATGATGATCGAAATAAAAAAGGTTGTGAATATGCTTTGCTTGTTAGTGAATTAGAATGGGACACAGCAAACGATTCACCTATTAAAAAAGTAAGCGAATATGAAAAAATGTTTGTTGTTAGACCTCAATATATGATCACTTTTTTAAGCATCGTCTATTCCTTATCTACTAAATATAGTGAAATTATAAATGCTAAAAATAAAGAAGAATTAAATCTTAAAGAGTCACAAGAATTAATCGAAGAATTTGAAGCTCTTAAAAAAACTTATTTAGAAAATCCATTAGTTTCTTTAGAAAAGCAAATCAATGAAATTAATAAAAATAATGACAAAATCATTGAATCAGCAAATAAGAATAGAGATCTTATTTCTAAAATAATTACTGATACACTTGCTACAATCTCTACAAAAATTGAAAGATTTAATATTATAAAATTAGCTAAAAAGAGGGATAAAATAACCGATCAATAGCAATTAAACGTAAAAACCATCGACACAATCGATGGTTTTTAGTTTGCACAATTGTAATTGCCCATAAAAATTGGAGTATTATTAATGTCTTTTATTATAAAATAGAATTCATGATCTAGTGTAATTTGATATCCTTGACTTGGCTCTGCCATACCACCTGCAGCCATAGAACTTACTAATGTTTTAATTTTAGTTCCGTCTTCATTAAATTCTATTTTATTCTGCTGTTTAGTAAATTGAAGATAACTGTTTTCTAAACTTGTATTTAAAATCATTTCATTAAAGGAATTTTTGTTTTCGTTATAGATATCTCCAATTTCGGTTTCCTTTAAAATTTCATCTAAGTTGTTATTATTTTCAAATGTAAATTTTGGAACTTTTAAATCAATGAATACATTTTTCGATTCGCTTTCATCATCGACTAAATAATTAACCCCATTAATTGCTTCTTTTAAAGGAACGTCTTTTTTTTTAGAATATACATATTGAATCTTATATCCGTTTTTATAATAGTCATAAAAAGAAATATAATCACCATAATCAGTTAACTCACCAAAATAAGAATGATTCATGAATTGAACATCTGTTAAACTCCCATCCTTATTATAAAAAGTTCCGGTCTTAGTGTTTTCTTTTAAAAACAATGTATTCCAGCTATTAACATATGTCATAGTGGAAAATAAATAAAATAATGTATTTTCTTTTATCTCTAAATCTTGAATAGATAATGGAAACTCAACTTTGTCATTAAGCCATTCTAACATTAAAGCAACATCATTTTGTTTTGTAAAATTTAATTCAAACGCTTCGACATATTTTTTTGTTAAATAATCTATTTTTTCTTTTTTTAATTCAACGTCATTATTAACAAAAAATCCATTATACAAAGACATACCATTATTATCTTCTTCATAAAAATTATTCAAAAAGTTTTTAGTTACTTGTTCATCTCTAATTTGACTATTACCACCTAATAATTCATCAAAAAGAGAGCTATAAGAGTCATTTGCTAATCCACTTAAAATATCTAGATGATGATAAAGTGAAATAGGCGAATATCCAAAATTTAAACTTTGATTTCCTTCTTCAAAAATTCTATGAGAGAATTCATTAAAACCTTTAATAAATTTTTCATCCAAAGAATAGTTTTTCTTAGAAAGATCTTTTGGATAATTTATTTCATTTAAACTTTTAAATGTATTTTTATTTATGTTTTGTATTTCTGTCATTGAAAAATTCTTTTTTATAACCGAATCAGTATCTTTGATATCGTAAAACATAAATACACTAAATGTAGCTATTACTAAAGCAGGAACTGCAATTATCGATGACCACTTAATTATTTTTCTACGTCTAATATATTTTAAAGAGCATTTAAGATCATCAATTCTTTTATTCTTTTTAATAAGTTCAACATCTGTTAACGTTTCTTCGATAGGTCTAATTTTTATTTCCTCTTCATATTCTTTAAATATTTTCTTCATAAAAATAATTCCTTTTTACTTTTTAACTTCTTTTTGGCCGCAAAATAAATTCCCCTACAACTAGATTCATTTTTGCCTACAATAGAAGCTATTTCTTTAAACGACAATTCATAATAAGCTCGATATATAAATACATTAAATTCATCTTTAGATAAAATTTCATTAACTAAATTCAATAAATTAGATGAATAAACATCACTTATGCCACCAAAGTCTTCATCAAATTCTTTTGAGATAAGTTTTCTTTTATTTAAAAAATCTATTGATAATTTTTTACATATCGTTGCCATGTAAGAGGTAAAATTGTTTTTATCTAATAACGATTTATTAGCTTCGAACATTCTTTTATAAGTTTCACTGACAATGTCTTCTGTATCTTCTTTTTGATGAAGATAACTAAACGCAATATGAAAAAGCAATCTATAAGTTTCATTATAAATCACGCGTACAGATGCTTCTTCCTTATTGAAGAAACCTTTTATAAGCGCTTTTGAGAACTTCATTTAACCTCTTTCATTAAATAAGACTATTTAAAAAGCAAAAACGTTTGTTATTTTTTAATAAGTACATTTAAATTTCAAATTATCAACTTATTAAAAATAAAAGACCCACCATTTTAAACGATGAGTCTTGAATATATTTGTTATTTTTTAAGTTCTTCAACAATAATTTTATTAGCGATGCCCGGATTAACTTTTCCTCCAGTTTTCTTCATGATTTGACCCATGACGAATCCTTGAGCTCTTGTTTTACCAGCTTTAAAGTCATCTCTTAATGTAGAATTTTGTTCTAAAACTTCTAAAACTAATTTTCTAATTTCGCTTTCGTCACTAATTAAAGTTGCACCCATTTCTTTTTGAAGAATTAAAGGTGATTTATTTTCTTTAACTAATTTAGCAAAAATATCTTTTCCTTGTGATGAGTTAATTTTCTTTGATTGAAGAAGTTCAACTAACTCACTTATAAATTTAGGTTCAACATTAAATGATTTGATGTCGATAGCATTTTTATTTAAATATCCATTAACTTCACTAATCATAAAATTAGCAAGTGGTTGATAAAGTTTAGTAAATTTAGCTGCTTCATCAAAATATAATGAGAAGTCAACGTTAGCTAATAAAATTTTTGCATCAACTTCATTAAGTTCATAATCTTTTAAGAATCTTTCAAGCTTATGATCGTAAAGTTCAGGACATGTTCTAATAGCTTCAGCAACAAATTCATCGCTTAATCTAATAGGTACGATGTTTGGTTCAGTGAAATATTTATAATCAGCAGCATCAGTTTTCTTTCTCATTAAAACTGTTTCTTTTTTAGCTTCATCAAAACGTCTTGTTTCTTGTTCGACTTCTTTACCCATTAAAAGTAATTGTGATTGACGTTTAACTTCGTAATCAATTGCTTTTTCAACGTTTGCGATTGAGTTAAGGTTTTTAACTTCAACTTTAGTGCCGAATTTATCGCTTCCATAAGGTCTAATTGAAACGTTAACGTCGCATCTAAGAGAACCTTCTTCCATTTTTCCATCACTAACATTACTGAAAGTAACGATTTCTCTAATTTTTTCGACATATTTTCTTGCTTCTAAGCCACTTCTAATTTCTGGTTTTGAAACAATTTCGATTAAAGGGATACCAGCTCTATTGTAGTCAATTAATGTATAATCAGTGAAATGGTGTTGCATACAGGTATCTTCTTCCATGTGAAGACGTTCAATGTTGATGCGTTTTTTCTTTCCGTCAATATCAATTTCTAAATATCCTTCACTGCCAATTGGTCTAGCTTGTTGAGTGATTTGGAACCCTTTAGGTAAGTCACTATAGAAATAGTTTTTTCTATCGAACCAAAGTTCTTGATCGATTGACATATGTAAAGCATTACTTACTCTAATTGCATTTTTAACAGCTTCTTTATTTACTCTAGGCATTGTACCTGGAAAAGCCATATCTAAAAGTGCAACTTCTGTATTTGCTTCATTTCCAAAAGTAATAGGAGCTAATGAAAACATTTTTGATTTTGTTTTCATCTCAACGTGAATTTCAATACCAACAATTGCTTCAAAATTCATATTATTTTGCCTCCTTATCTTTAAAGTTTTCGTGTGATAAACCTTTAAAACCTGTTAAGTCTTCAATATTCAATGCAATATCGAACATATTAACTTCATCAAATGGTTTACATGTGACATTAACACCAAATGGTAATTCATTTTCAAATCCAAGAGGTAAAGTAATTGAAGGATATCCTCCAAAGTTTCCAATCGCTAACCAGTTATCAGCGATTGCATAATCTAATGAAACTTCTTCGTCATTACCATGAATTAATGGAGCGGTACTAGGAGCACTTGGAAGTACAATCGCATCGAACTCTTTAAAAATTTCATTACATTTATTAACTATTAATCTTCTTGATTTTTGAGCTCTAAGGAATAATTCTTCTTGATTTTCTCTCATTAAAGAATAGCTTCCTAAAACAAATCTACGTTTAATTAATGGTGAGAATCCATTTGTTCTAGCATTATAAATAACTTCTTGATAAGTTTTTCCACCTGTAAATGGACCAAATTTAATGCCATCTAAATTTGCATTGTTACTCGTACTTTCAGCGCAGCTAATAACCATATATGTAGGATAAATTGATCGGAGTAAATTTATATCAAAATCTACAAAAGTAACGATTGCGCCTTCACTTTTAAGCTTTTCAATTAACGAATTGAACGCATCTAAAATAGTTTTATTAGTAATAGAATCCAAGATTCCTTTAATAACAGCAATGCGTTTTCCTTTAACGTCTTTATTTAAAGAAGAAACATAATTTACTTTTTCTTTATAACTTGAAGTAGCGTCTTTTTCATCATGACCACTTAATAAATCTAAAGCAATTGCACTATCTAAAACACTACGAGTGAAAAATCCAACATGATCCATTGATGGAGCAAATGGAAAAAGACCAAATCTAGAAATTAATCCCCAAGTTGGTTTAAGACCAACAAGTCCACCATGGCTAGCAGGTTTTCTAATCGAGTCACCTGTATCGCTTCCTAAAGCAAAAGGGACAACTGAACTTGCAGTAACACTAGCACTACCACAGCTACTTCCACCAATCATTCTAGTATGAGTTGGATCATAAGGATTATAAGTAACACCTAAATGTCCGCTAGTTCCAGTTCCACCCATTGCAAGTTCATCAAGTGTTGTTTTACCAATTAAAATCGCGTTAGCTTCATTAAGTTTTGTAATTACAGTAGCATCAAATAAAGGAATATAACCTTTTAAAATATCGCTACTTGCATTTGTTTCATAACCTTTTGTTGATAAATTGTCTTTAGCAACATAAGGAATTCCAAAGAAATAATTATCTTTTGGAACAGGAAGTTTACTTAATTCTTCTGCTTTTTTAAGCGCGTCTTCTTCAATAATTAATTCGAATGCGTTATCTTTATTTTCTTTAGCTCTTTTAATTGCTTCTTTAGTTAAATCTAAAGGTGTAACTTCGCCTTTTAAAAGTGCTTCATGAATTTCAGCAATTGTTAAATCTAAATAATTCATTATCCTACCACCTTTGGAAGTTTGATTTGTCCATCTTTAACACTTCCTGCATTTTTTAAAACATCCTCTTTATTTAATGGAGTTTCTGGAACATCATCTCTTAAGAAATCAATAGTTACTTCAAAAGGAAAAGTCATTGGTGTAGCTTCATCAACACCTTCAATTTTTCCCATAAGTTCAAATTCTTTTTGAATAGCGTCGAACTCTTTTAATAATGTGTCATATTGATCGTCTGTCATATCAAAATAAAGACGATTGGCACAATCTTTAAGAACTTCTTTATTTACAGTCTTCATCATTCACTCCTTTTTATTCATTTTCTGGTAAATGAGATATAAATTCATCTTCATTCATTATCTCAATACCTAATTTTTGAGCTTTAACAAGTTTACTTCCTGCTTCAACTCCTGCAATTACAATATCAGTAGCTTTAGAAACAGATCCACTTACATGAGCACCTAAATTCTCTAACATAATAGTTGCTTCTTTTCTTCCAAATTTTTCTAAGGTACCAGTTAATACAACTTTTTTATTAAAGAAATAACTTGTTTCATCAACTTTATTTGTTCCTAAATAAAGCATATTAATATTATATGATTTTAGCTCATTAATGATATCAATATTATGCTCATCTCTAAAATAGTTATAAATTGATGAAGCTACAACTTCACCAACATCATTAATTTTTAATAAATCTTCAAGTGAAGCTTCCATTAATTTATCAAGTGAGCCAAAAATTCTAGCGAGTGTACGACCCATTTTTGACCCTACTTCTTTAATTCCTAGTCCGAATAATAACTTTTCAAGACTGTTATTTTTACTTTTTTCTATTGCCATAATCAAATTATCAATTGATTTATGACTCCATCCATCAATTTCAATAATTTCTTCACGATAATTTTTTAATAAATAAATATCTGGGATGCGTTTAATAAATCCAAGTGCGAAGAATTCTTCACAAACTTTTTCACCCATTCCTTCAATATCCATCGCATCTTTTGATGCAAAATGAATTAATGATTCAATATTTCTAGAAGGACAAGCTTTATTCATACAGAAATGCATTGCCTCAACTTTAACAAGTTCACTTCCACAATTTGGACATTTTGTAATCATTTCAAAATCTCGTTCAGTTCCATCACGAAGTGAAATAATAGGTGAAACGACTTCAGGAATAATATCTCCTGCTTTTCTTAAAATTACAGTATCACCAATTTTTAAATCTTTATCTTTAATAAAGTCTTCATTATGTAAAGTTGCTCTTTGAACTAAACTTCCAGCGACTCTAACAGGTTCTAAAACAGCATTAGGTGTAATTTTTCCAGTTCTACCAACTGTATAAACAATATTTAATAATTTTGTTTGAACTTCTTCAGGTGGGAATTTATATGCTATTGCCCATTTTGGGGTTTTTGCAGTATATCCTAAAGTATCATGCATTGAAAAATCATTAACTTTAAGGACAATTCCATCGATATCATAAGGTAAATCATTACGTTTTAAAGTATATTCTTTAACGTAAGATAGAATTTCATTTATACCTTTTAAGACTCTTCTTTCTTTATTAACTTTAAAACCTAATTCTTCAAGTTTTTTTAATGATTCAGCATGACTTCTAATCCCAAATTCTTCAGCATTTTGGAAATAATACCACCATCCATCAAGCTTACGAGATTTAGCAACACTAGTATCTAAATTTCTAATCGATCCACTTGCTGCATTTCTTGCATTTGCAAAAAGTTGCTCACCAGCTTCACTTCTAGCTTTATTTAATGAGTTGAAACTTGCTTTTGGCATATAAATTTCGCCACGTACTTCAACTCTACCTTTTAAAGGAATTCTTGTTGGAATACTAGGAATAGTTAAGACATTAAGAGTAACATCTTCACCAACTCTTCCATCTCCTCTAGTTGCTGCATATTGAAGAATGCCATCTTCATAAACTAAACTCATTGCAAGTCCATCAATTTTCATTTCAGCAACAAATTCTAATGATGGATTATTTAATTCTGTAGTAACTTTATTAACCCATTCAACAAGTTCATCTTCATTAAAAACATCACTTAAAGATAACATTTGTTCTTTATGTGTGATTTCATTAAAACCTTTTAAAACTTGTCCGATAATTCTTTGAGTTGGGCTAGTTGGTGTAATTAATTGAGGAAATTGAGCTTCTATTTTTTCTAATTCCTCCATTTTTTGGTCATAAATAAAATCACTAACACTAGGATTGTCTAAAACATAATATTCATGAGCATATTTTTCGATTAAACTAATTAATTCCTCATGTTTATTTTTTGCTTCTTCAAAGGTCATTTTAATCCCCTTTCTTAGATAAAGCTTGGTGACTACCTAATAATTTTTTAGTACCAAAATCTAAAAAATTAACAGTTATAATATCTCCTTTAACTTCAGTTACAGTACCAAGTCCAAATACTTTATGAATTGCTGTATCTCCAACTTTCCATGTAATATTATTTCCCGCATTAACTGAAGTAAATTTTTGCGTGTTTCTTTCTCTAGAATTATTCTTTTTAATTCCGCTTCCTGAGCTATATTTATCTATATCAACTTTATATAAACGATTTCCATCGCGATAACTATTTCCTTCAGCGAATCCAAAACCAAATTTAGGTAATTCAAGTCCGCTTTCTTGAATAAATCTTGATGGTATATTATTTGTTCCGTTTGCGTAGCTATAATCTTTATTCAAAGTAATATAAAGTTCTTTTTTGGCTCTAGTAAAAGCAACATAAGCAAGTCTACGTTCTTCTTCTAATCCTTCACTAGTTCTTTCATTTGTTGCTCTAGCATTAGGGAAAACTCCATCATTTAATCCAATGCAAAATACATAATCAAATTCGAGACCTTTAGCAGTATGAACAGTCATTAAACTAACTTTATTACTATTATCCATGTCATCTTGACTTGTTAATAAAGTGACATTTTGTAAATATTCATCAAAAGTAGAATCTTGGTGATTTTTTAAATAAGTTCTAACATCATCAATTAACGCATTAACGTTATCAAGTGCGTTATCATCATCATCTAAATCGCTTAAATATTCGATATATCCAATATCAGTTAAGAAATCATCTAAGATTTCACTATAAGCTTCATCATTTGTTTGAAGTTTTCTTGAACAATCCTTTATTTTATTGGCGACATCAATCAATTTTGTTTTAACCGATTCTTTTAAATCCGATTCATGTTCATAAATTTCATAAACATAATTAAGTAACGATAAATTATATTTATTAGCTTCTTCTTTTAAGGTTTCGATTGATTTTTCACCTAATCCACGTTTTGGGACATTGATAATTCTATCAAAAGAAATATTATCAAGTGGATTTATCATAAGTCTAAAATAGGCTAAACAATCTTTGATTTCTTTTCTTGAATAGAATTTTAAACCGCCGTATACGTTATATGGAATTCTTCTTGTTACTAATGCATTTTCAATTTTTAATGAAAGATAACTTGAACGGTATAAAATAGCAAAATCTTTATATGAGACATCAGGATTTCTTTTCATAATTTCTTCAATTGTTGTTGCGACGTATTGAGCTTCTAAAAGTCCTGAATCTAAATTTTTTAGCGTTACAGGTTTACCGCCATTATTTTCTGTAAATAATTCTTTTGGTAAACGCATTTTATTATTTGCAATTAACTTGTTTGCAACATTTAAAATTTGACTTGTTGAACGATAATTTTGATCCATAACAATTGAACGAAGCGGAACAAAAATTTTATCCATTTCAAGAATTAATCTTTGGTTAGCACCTCTCCATGTATAAATTGTTTGATCAGGATCACCGACAACATAAAGATTTGTATTTTTGCCAACTAAAAATGATAAAAGTTTAAATTGTAAATCGTTAGTGTCTTGGAATTCATCAATTAAAATATCATGATATCGATTTCTATATTTATCTCTAACATCCTCAAATTGTTCTAAAATTTTGACTGTATAAATTAAAAGGTCGTCAAAATCGAGTGCTTTCGCTTCATTTTTAGCTTTTTCGTAATCAACAAAGTAGTTATAGAAAGTTTCGTTATAATTTTTAGAATTCTTGTTAATATCACTAGGAAGTTGACCTGCACTTTTAAATTTTGAGATATAACTTAATGCTTGTTTATTGATACTATCGCCTTTTTTATAGCCATATTTTGTACCAATTTCTTTGATGAGTCGAGTTTGATCGTCATCATCATAAATAACATAATTTTTAGGAAAACCTAAAATTTGAATTTCGCTTCTTAAAAATCTAGCACACCAAGAATGGAATGTAGAAATTGTTAAACCAGTTAAATCATAATCTGGTAAGAGTGATAAAGTTCTTTCCTTCATTTCTTTAGCGACTTTATTTGTAAAAGTAATTGCTAAAATTTTATTAGGAGCAACATTAAATTGCTCGATAAGATAAGCAATTCGGTATGTTAAAACTCTAGTTTTGCCGCTTCCTGCACCGGCAATAATGCGTAAGTATTTATCGGAAGCACTTACAGCTTCATACTGTCTGTCGTTTAATAAATTTATATAATCCATAGCCTTAAAAGTATATCATTTTTAAGTACTTTTATTAACGTAAATCAATAAAAATTGAACTCTTTTTTTAACCATTTTTTCCATATTTTTTTATCTCAAATTAGACAACGATAATTCCTTCGATTACATCGATACAATTTAACTTTCTATGACTATTTTTGTTAAAAATCATATAACTGATGAATATTATATTTCGTGATTAAATTTACTTTTTTGATGATTTGTTAAATTATCTCTTTACATTTAGTGGTTGTACATTTAATGTACTTACTAGACTTTTAATAAATTATCGAGGTGTTTATGACAAAAATTTATGAGAAAAAGATATTAGAAGGCAAAAAAGACGACGCTAGAGTATTAAGAAGTAAAAGAGATTTATCAGAAGCTTTAGTCGCTTTATTAGATGAAAAACCATATAACTCAATTTCCGTTAAAGATATTTGCGAAAAAGCAATGATCTCAAAGCTTTGTTTTTATAACAATTTTTTAAATAAAGACAACTTAATGATTTACTTATTTAAAAAAGCTACAAATGATAGTTTAAATAAAATGGGTAAAGTTTTAACAAGAAATAAAGATGGCCATCTAAAATACGAAGACATCATTTTAAAGCTTATTCAAATGTTTTATGACGAAAAAGGCATTTTTAGAAAAGTAATTAGTTCAGACAAATCTAAATGTTTATTTAACATAATCAAAAATTACATCAAAGAAACTATTCCAAGTTTATTATCATATTCTATTTCTCAATCTTTAGATTACATCCCAAATGAAGTTGTTATCGATTTCTTTAGCTCTGCTTTAACTGGCATTTTATATAACATGAGTGAAGACAACGATTTTACAAAAAACAAAAATATAGCCGATTACATCGGTACTTTAACGACATCAACACTTCTTTCTTTTAGATAAAAATAAGCTATCATTGATAGCTTATTTTATTAAAAAAGATCCTAAATTAATAGGACCTTATAAACTCATAAATATTGTAACGATTAAATAAATAATATATCCGAAGAAAGCGAAATTAAGAAGCATCATAAGAATAAATAATATGAGCTTTTTCTTTTTCTTTTTAAGTTCAAGTTCCTCTGTCGATAAAGGAACTTCTGTTTTGGAATCTCTTACTGATGGTTCAATCTTTTTTTCTTTTGTTTTAGCCATATCTAAAACAATCGAATTATCATCTTCTATAAAAACCTGTGATTGAGGTTCTGCATTTGCGATTTTTCTATCACTAGGAGTTTTATATAAATCACTTATTCTTTCTTCGTCGTCAATAAACATATTAATATTTTAAGCTTCCTGGAGTACGTGGGTAACATTGAACGTCTCTAATATTTTGAATACCTGTGACGTACATAATTAATCTATCAAAACCTAAACCGAAACCAGCGTGTTTGCATCCACCAAATTTACGTAAATTTAAGTACCATTCAAGACCTTTATCGTTTCCGATTTCTTTCATTTTTTGAGCGAGAAGGTCATAATTTTCTTCTCTTTGTGAACCACCAACGATTTCTCCTTCTCTAGGAACGAGTAAGTCACATGCTGCAACAGTTTTTCCGTCTGGATTAAGTTTCATATAGAATGATTTAATTTCTTTTGGATAATCTGTTAAGAAAACTGGTCCTTTAACAACTTGTTCGGTGATATATCTTTCGTGTTCGCTTTGTAAATCCATACCCCAATAAATATTGTTGTTATCGAATTTATGACCGTTTTCAACTGCTTTAGTTAAAATTTCAACACCTTCTGTATAAGTCATTCTTCTAAATGATGAATTAATAACATTTGTTAATTTATCAATGACACCTTTTTCGATCATTGTATTGCAAAATTCCATTTCATCTTTACAATTATCTAAAACATATTTAATGATATATTTTAAGAAAGACTCGATTAAATCCATGTTATCTTCTAAGTCTGCGAAAGCAATTTCAGGTTCAATCATCCAGAATTCACAAGCATGTCTGTTTGTATTTGAATTTTCAGCTCTGAATGTAGGACCAAATGTGTAAACATCTCTAAAAGCTAAAGCGAAAGCTTCAACGTGAAGTTGTCCGCTAACTGTTAAACAAGCATTTGCATTAAAGAAATCTGCTGGATGTTTTGGATCAGCGATAACATTAAATACTTGTCCAGCTCCTTCAGCGTCATTTGCTGTAATAATAGGAGTATGAACATACATAAATCCTCTAGTTTGGAAGAATTGATGAATTGCGAAAGCTAAAGCGTTTCTAATTCTATAAACTGCATTAAAAGTATTTGCTCTAGGTCTTAAATAAGCAATATCTCTAAGGAATTCAAAACTATGTCTTTTCTTTTGAAGTGGATAATCTTCTGAACAATCTCCAAGAACTTCAATAGTGTCAGCATGAATTTCAAATGGTTGTTGCATATTTGGAGTTAATTTGATTGTTCCCTTAACTTCAATTGATGTTCCATAACGCATATGAGCAAATTTATCGTAATCAGGATTATTTGCATCATAAACAATTTGAATATTTTTAAAGTAACTTCCATCGTTAAAAGCAATAAAGCCAACGCTTCCATTGTCACGATTAGTTTTAATCCAACCTTCTAATGTTACTTCTTTGCCATCTTCTAATTTAGAATCATAAAATTCCATAAAAAGATGTCTGTTTGTTAAACTTCTTTTTTGACTCATAATACACTCCGATATTTCTACTTAATTATAAACATAATTAAAACTTTTTAAAATCTTCAATTCTCCAAGATGGATCAACACCAACTTCAAGCGAAGCAAATACTTTTTCTTTATAAAGATATTCACCAACTTTAGCAATCATTGCTGCATTATCAGTTGTGCACCAGATTGGAGGAATTTCAACTTCTATTCCACTATCTTTATATTGTTCTTGGATTTCTTGACGTAAATAACTATTAGCACTAACGCCTCCAGCAAGAACAATTTCTTTTACATCATATAACTTTGTTGCTTTTTTAACTCTATCTAAAACCATTCCAACAGCAACATCTTGGAAGGATTTTGCCATATCTTCAATGATGATTTTTTCACCTTTTTGTTCAAGATTATGAACTAAATTAATAACAGCAGTTTTTAATCCACTATAAGAGAAATCTAAGCTTCCATCATGAAGTGGAGTTGGTAATTTATATGTATGTTTACCATTTTTTGCAAGTCTATCAATTTCAACTCCTCCTGGATAAGGAAGACCTAAAACTCTAGCGACTTTATCGTAACTTTCCCCGATAGCATCATCTTTAGTTTCGCCAATAATCTCGAATTCAAGATGGTTTTTCATATAAACAAGTTCAGTATTTCCACCACTTACAACAACAGCAAGTAATGGGAATTTTAATGGTTTAATAAACTCATTAGCGTAAATGTGCCCTGTTAAATGATGAACTGGGATTAATGGTTTTTTATAAATTAAAGCTAATGTTTTAGCTGCTTGAAGGCCAACGTGAAGTGCGCCAATTAAACCAGGTCCACGAGTTACCGCAATAGCTGTAACATCTTCCATCTTAACATTAGCTTTTTCTAATGCTTCTTGAATAACGCAACCAACATTTTCTAAATGTAAACGGCTAGCTATTTCAGGCATGACACCACCATATTTTCTATGGACATCTATTTGACTAGAGATAACATTAGCTAATAATTTTCCATTATCAGTAATTGCACAAGCAGTTTCATCACAACTACTTTCAATACCTAAAATAATTAAATGTTCCTCCATCTTAAATTTCTCCTTTTACCATATAAATGGCATTTGTACCATCTTCGTAATATTTTTCTTTGACAGTAACTTTTATAAAACCAAATTTATTATATAAAGCGATGGCTGTAGAATTATTTTCTCTAACTTCAAGCGTTAAAAATTCTACATTTTCACTTTTAATATGTTTTTCGCATTCATGTAATAATGCTGTAGCAACACCTTTTTTTCTAGAATCAATTCTAGTTGCAATTTGGTTAATAGTTGCGCTATCAAAAGTAATCCAATAATTTATGAATCCTAATATTTTTCCTTCTTCTTTTAGAAGTAAAAACGTTGAAAATGGATTTTCTTGAATTTCGTAAATTAAATCTTCTTCATTTCTTTCTTCATGAAATAAAGAGAAAGCTTCATCTTCAATAATTTTAATTTCTTTTAAATCAGATAAAGTTGCCTTAACAATTTCCATACTAATCCTTTAAATAGACAGCTTTTAAAGTGAGAATATTTTGAACTTTATTTGATTCATTTTTTAATGACATCATATTTTTAGCGATATCACTTTCTTGATTTTCTAAACCTAAATAAGTAACATCGCCACAAATAGCAAAATCTTTATGTTCCTCAATATAATCTAAAACTTCTTTATTAGGTAAAACCTTATCTTCAATTAAAACATTTCCATTTGCTTCATATACGCCAAAGTAACTTCTATTACTTCTAGCATTTATTAAACAAATTGATGTTTTGTTTTCATCTTTTAAGACGCCTAAAGAAGAAATTGCATAGCAAGGAATATTCAAAGATAAAGCATAAATTTTAGCAATCGTTAAAGCTATTCTAACACCCGTATAAGATCCTGGGCCTTGAGTAACTACGATTTCATCGATAGTTTTTGGATCGATTTCATTTCTTTTTAAAATTTTATCAAGTTCAGGAATCATTAATTCACTTTGTCTTTGCCAAGCTTCATAACGAATTTCATCAATCTTTTTGTCATCTTTATAAAGTGCAACAAGCAATTCTTTATTTGCACTATCAAGTAATAAACTAAGCATTGAATTTCTCCTTTAATTCATCAAGTAAAGGGAAATATTTTGGAGAATTAGTAACTAAAGTTAATTCTCTTACTCCATTCTCTAAATTATGGATTTCAACTGAAAGTGATTCGAAAGGAATAAATTCTTCAATATATTGAGGCCATTCAATTAAACAAATTCCATCACCTTCAATTACTTCTTCAAGTCCAATATTTTTTTGAGCATGACTAACGCCTTCTAATCTATATGCATCAATATGATACAAATTGATTGGGTCATGGAAATAGCATTTTAAAATATTGAATGTTGGTGAATTAATATCATCTTCGATTCCTAATCCACTTCCAACACCTTTAGTTAAAGTAGTTTTTCCAGCGCCTAAATCACCACTTAAAGTTATTACTTCACCTCTAAAAGCATGCTTAGCAATAATTTTTCCTATCTCGTTTGTATCATTAACACTTTTAGAATAAATCTTGATCAACATTTTCATCATCTTCTTTCTTTGTTTTACTAACGAATTCTTCGTAGTATTTATTAATAACATCGTTATTAAAAGGGAATTCATTATTTGTCATGAATTGCCTAATTTGATTAATGTTAAATCTTAAGATTTTATCGATTTCATCAGAATAATTATACTTTTTCTTGTGGTATGAATATTCTTTTACATCGATAAGTCTAATATCACTATTCGGATATAATTTAACATCTAAATCATAATCAATATATTTTACTCTTTGTGAATCAATAACAAAGGGAGATGCTAAATTAACGTAATAAGTGATGCCGATTTTTTTAAGCATTGCAATTACATTCCACCATCTATGTTTGAAAAAAATCATGATGGCAGGCTCTTTTGTGTACCAAATTCTAAAATCGTGTTCGACAACTTTAGTCTTTTTACTAGCAACTACAATGTATTCTTCGCTTTCATCAATAACATAAACATTGTCCCGAATGCGATGCATTCGGCCATCATGTTTATATCCTTGAATTTCTATCCATTTATCTTTTAATGAGTCCATAATCGTTCCTCCTAAAAAATAAATGTCTTAGTTCAAATCATCGAAAATAGTTAATACTTTTTGAAGATCATGTTCTGAACGTTTAACGTTTTTAAATTCGAATTCTTTTTCAACAGGAATGTTCATGAATTCGTCTACATAATCAATACCGATTGAGCATTTACCTTTTCTAATTGAAATAACAACGTCGATTAATAATTTATCAATCTTAAGTTGAGTAATGTCTTTAATAACTTTTTGTGTAAGTACTTTTCTCCATTCATCATCATTTGTATAAATTGCATATGTAGAATTTCCTTCAACAAGTTTTAAATCATCTACATCATCAATAGGTCTAGAAAGGTTTGAACCTTTAATTTGCATTGTAATTCTTTTATCGTCTTTATCGTAATTTGATGTGTAATCGTAAAATCTTCCTAAAAACATTGGTGATAAACGATTTTTAACTAAGATATTTCCAGCTAAATCAGCGATTCCTAAATCTTTATCTTTGTATTTAACACAAACTAAGTTTCTTGATTTTGTGTTCTTTAAGTTTTTATAAAAACGACAATCCATGAAAATTTCATCTTTAATTTGACCATTAGTTTTAATAGATAATTCTTTGAAATTTTCACCGCTATAAAGATAACCATCAACGTTTTCGAATAAAATTTTGATGTATTCATCAGCACGAGCACCAAGTTTCCCTTTAACAGTTTTTGTAACAACAAATGACCCAACAACTGTAACAAGCATTAAACCTAAAGCAACATAACTTACCCAAGTTGTTCCTTCTTTTTGTCCGAGTGTAAAGACAAGAACCATTGATGCAATCATTAAAACAAATACGACACCAGCGACAATATTAGAAATCATTTTTTGTTTTTTACTAAATGCAAAGTAATCATTTCTAGCTTTTTCAATGTTTTCACAAACGATTCTTTGTTTCTCGTCGAGGTCTAAATTTTGAAGTGCTTCCCACTCCTTATTATTCTCATCAATAATCGATTCTAATTCAGATTTTTCTTCGACTTGTTCAGCATCAATTTGAGCTTCTTCTTGCTCTACTTTAGCTTGAACTTCCTTTTCATCATATTTTTTTAATCCCATAAAAGTTACTCCTAGATAAACTAGTTATTATTCTACTATAAAAAGCGTTTTTTATATATATAAAAACTTATGAATTACTTTAGCGCAACTTAAATAGCCATTTATAGTTTTTTAAACCAACAAATAAAAAAAGATTCCCAAAAACAAGGAACCTTAAACTTTTAGCATTTTTAACATTGTATCAGCTTCTTCTTGAAGTTCTTTTAATTTGAGCTCTAAAGCTTTACGTCTACGAATATCCATTTCAATTTTAGAAACAATCATGTCGTTTTCTTTACCAACATATTTGCTTACTACACTAGTACCTTCACGATGTTTCAAATATACATAAACATTGCTTTTTCCTTTAACCCTAACAAGTGTTCCAGTAGGTAATTCATTAATTTCCTCTTTGAAAACACTTTGCTTCATTTGGTTTTTTTCAAGTTCCTTAGTAACGATATCTTTTATCTTCATACTGAAATTGTAACCAATTTTTATTCTATTGCAAATACAAAATTGCAATTTTGTTGTATAAATTTTTATATGAACATACATAAATTTACTCACTAAAATTAATACAATACTCGATATAAAACCTTGCAAAACTTGAATTAATTCGGTTTTTAGTAGATTATTAGTAATTTTTTAGTATCTTTTTTATCTTTGAATGCATAAAAAAAGATCATCCATTTTGGCAGAACATAAGGATGATCAATTTATTGATTAGATAGCTTGGTATTTATGTCTCTTGTTAAGTAATAAAATTGGTTTTAAGAGTAAAAGAATAGCTACCCAGTTAATAAGCATTGTGAATGGAATATATGTTGAATTGTATACAAGTGCTGGTACTAATTCATAACCATAAAGAACCATACTTGATGTTGTTGAGCCAATATATCTTACAACCATAGCTCCAATACATCCGACTGTTACACCTAATGCACTATATAAAAATTCATAATTTTTGTAGTTTTCATCATGTGGTTTATTTTTATAGAAAACTTTAAATAAGTTAAAGAATAAGCCAACTAAACAATATCCACCAAAACCGATGAAGTAATCAAATGGATAAGTTTGGAAACCATAACCATCGATCATACAAGTAATAAGACCAAACATAATTGCGCTTGCGACGAATCCTTTATAAGCTCCATGTCTTATCGCAATAATAAATAATGGGATTGCAGCAAAACCAATACTTCCGCCTTCAGCTTGAACTTTGAATTTAACAAAACTATCAAGTACTACTGCTAAAGCGATTAAAATTGCTTCTTCGCAAATATCTTGAGTTGTATATCTTACACTTGAGAAGATTCTTCTGACATTGCATAAAGCAAGTAAGATAAGTAAGAAAACAATAAAGAATGATGAATAAGAGAATGTATCGATATATCCTTTAAATTCTCCAGCGAATAAAGAACTAAAGTCATAAATTTCGAAGAATTTATTAAATGAATAAGCGATGATGATTAAGAAAGTAGCAACTCCAATTAATCCAAAGGCGTTAAAAGTTCTAGTTAAAGTTGTTTTTTCTTCTTTAAAGAATAAATTAATTGATGATAAAACTGCTCCGATTAACATTGCAATGAATCCACCTAACATTAATGCGTTAGTTTTAAATGCGTAATCTTTTTGAGCTAATGTAGTATTTCCACCAAAAATTAAATAGAAGAAATTTGCATCATAAGTAGTTTTTACTCCATCAACTTTGAAAGTGATAAAGAACTTTCCAGCAAAGAATAAAACTAAGAGAACAATAAATGATGAAACATAAATTAATTCAGTAAGATGTTTTTTAACATAAGTCAAAGCAGTACTATCATTTACTCCGCTTTCACTTTGTTTTTTGAGAATGTAATGGTTAATTCCTAAAATCGCAATTACAAGAACAATAACGCCTAGTAATATTCCTGATACGATTCCAAAAAGTGTCCAGTCAATCTCTTTCAATTCAAATGAATTTCCTAAAGTTAACATAACGACTCCTATAAAAAATCTCTACCAAGAAATAGGTAGAGAATTAGAAAATCAAGCTTATGTTGAATCCCAACGCTAGCATTACCTAGATCTGGTTTAACGGTCAAGCGAGCAACACGCTTATCTCAGCCTATGCTTAAGCACCCACATGAATTATAGAAAACTAATTATACAAAGTAAACAACTTTTTTAACTTGATTTAAGGTTCCTTATGTCACTTTGTTAGAGAACATACATTTTTAAAAAAATCTAAATTTATTCGATTAAATCGATGTTTTGTTAACCGATATTAGGAAACCAATTGATTTGTTTAAGATTATTTTCTTTTAAAAATTCATTCGCTTTTATAAAGCAATCTGAATTAAACCATCCACCTCTATTCGCGCTTAACGGACTTGGATGATTTGTCTCAATTATTAAATGGTTTGGATTTAATAAAAACTTTTTGTATGCTTTAGCGCTATTTCCCCAAAGCATAAAAACAATAGGACGATGAATTTTTGTTAAAACATTTAAAATATCTTTAAAAAATAATTTGTACTCTTCGCTTTTATGAGATAAAGGATGATGAGCAACGCAAGTCAAATAAGAATTTAACAATAAAACACCTTGTTTAGCTAGATAAGTTAAATCTCCATTTTTAGGTAATTCAGCTTCAATATTATATTCAAGTTTAACTTCTTTAAAAATATTAACTAACGAAGGGGGAACTTTAATTCCTTTATTTACACTGAAAGCTAATCCCATCGCCTCATTTGGATTTGGATAAGGATCTTGTCCGAAGATTACTACCTTCACTTCATTTAACGGTGTAAGCTTAAAAGCATTAAAAATGAGTTCTCTAGGTGGAAATATAGTTTTACTACTATATTCCGCATCTAAAAAACTCATTAAAGATTTAAAATAATTCTTTTTGCTTATCTCGTTAAAAACTTCTTCCCAACTTTGATAATCCATAATTATCTTTTTAATTTTTTAGACTTAATCAATGTATTAAAAATTTCATAAATTGTCTTAAGTCCTAACCAAGAAGTAATGTTATTGACATCTAAAGGTGGAGCGATTTCAACTAAATCCATACAAGTGATATTTAAATTAGCGATAAGTCCTGTTACTAAAGTTACAGTTTCGAAATTAGTTAATCCAAATGCTTCAGGAGTACCTGTTCCAGGAGCATATGCTGGGTCATTAGCATCAATATCATAACTTAAATATACTTCGTATTTTGGATCATTATATTTACTTACTAATAAAGTTAATAAAGCTTCTACGCCAAGTTTTTTTACATCGATTGCCTTAAAAACATCAATTGCAGGATGCTTTTTGAATGTTTCAATTTCTTGAGCTTCAAATCCTCTAATACCGATTAAAGTGATATTTCTATCTTCATATCCACACTCTAAAGCACGATAATTTGGGCAAGCATGTGAAAATTTTGAATCTTCATAAACATCGCAAATATCTGGATGAGCATCGATATGAATAATAACTGGGACTTTATTATTTTTAATAGCTTTTTCATAGAAAGCTTTTTCACTAGCAATTGCAATGCTATGATCACCACCTAAAATAATATGAAATCCATCACTTGGTAAAAATTCATTTCTAAATTTATCAGTTAAATCATCAAAATTTTCAGCTTCATAGTTGCCAAAATCATGAATTTTTACATCAGTTAATAAATTACCAACCATGTCTAAAGCTGGTAAATCATAACTTAATTCTCTTAATTTATCAGGAGCAAGAGAAGCACCTTTTCCTACACTAGCATTTTTGTCAAATGGAACTCCGCAAATGAAGACATTTGCTTCTTCCATTGACTTTGCCATTAAATCTCTAAATTCTTTTTTCATTTTATTTTGCTTTTTTTGCGCTATCGACAATTGATTTTTCAGCAGCAGCTGAATATTTGTCTAAAACCATTTTATTTCTAATTTGGTGATTTAAATTACATGGTCCACCAATACAACCACCTTCACAAGCCATACCTTCAATAAAGTTAATAACACTTGTGTCTTTTTTAAATTCCATTAAAGCTTTTTTAATGTTGTCAATTCCATCGACTGCAACACCTTTAACTTCAAAATCAACATTATGTTCTTTAATAACTTCTTGAACAGCGTTTGAAAGTCCACCACATTTAGCGAATCCTCTACCAAAGAATGAACCGCCGAATTCTCCATAAGTGTCTTCTTCTAATTCGTTAACAGCGATATCTTTAGCATCAATTAAAGCTTGTAATTCCTCAAAAGTCATGACTGCATCGATATAATCTTTGACTGATGGGTGTCTAATTTCACTCTTTTTAGCTGTGCAAGGCCCGATGAATACAGTCTTTGAACCTGGGTGTTTTTCTTTAATATATTTTCCGATTGCTGCCATTGGTGAAAGTGAATCACTAATGTATTTAGCAAGGTCAGGATAGAATTTTCTAACATATAAAGCAAATGCTGGACAGCATGAACTTGTTAATTTACTTCTTTCAACTAATTCACGAGTTTCACTTAATGCAACTAAATCTGCACCTAAAGCAGCTTCTGCAACATCATAGAATCCAAGTTTTTTAATAGCTGAAATAATTTGGCCGTTCTTAAATTCAGTGAAATTGCCTCCAATTGAAGGAGCGACGATTGCGAAAACTTTATATTTTGTATTATTTTCGCTTTCTTTAATCATTTCAATAATTTCTTTGATGTAAGAAATGTCTACGATTGCACCGAATGGACATTGATAAACACAAGCTCCACAGTGAATACATTTTTCATCATTGATTGTTGCTGAATTTGTTACTGGATCTGGTGAAATAGCTTTTTGCTTGCATGCTCTTTCACATGGTCTTTGTCTATTTTCGATAGCTGAATATGGGCATGCTTTAGCACACATTCCACAGTTAACACATTTTGTTTTATCGATTTTAGCTCTTAAAGAACCTTCATCAAATGTAATACATTTTTTAGGACATGCTTCATAACATCTATGAGCAATGCATCCTCTACACGCATCACTAACTGTATAACCTCCAAGTGGGCATTCATCACAAGCAATTGAGATAACTTGAATAACATTTTCATCCTCTTTTGCTTTGTGCAATGTAGCAATTTTAACTCTTTCTTCGACAATAGCTCTTTCTTTATAAATGCAGCATCTCATCGATGGTTTCGGTCCTGGAATTACTTCCTTTGGTATATCATAAAATGATTGTTCTAAATCACCAGCAAAAATATGTCTAGCAATTGACTTTAAAACAGTATATCTAAGTTGTTGAACACGTGTATCAAATTTTGGCATTACATGTCTCCTTTACTATCAAAGAAATTTTACAAGTTTCAACTTGCTTTATCAAGTTTCGATGACGTTACAAATCAAATAAGCCTTATTTATTTAAATAAATAAGCAAATTATATTTCACTTAAAAACTAACCGAGAGGTTAGAGAATAGATAAAAATAAACAAAATTGATAATAAACTAACCGAAAGGTTAGAAAAGCATTGAAAATTGATAAAATGTATGATAAACTAACCGAAAGGTTAGAAAATTATGAAAATTAATGAATTTGTTAAATCAATTAGAAAAGAAAATAATCTTACACAAGAAGAGGTTGCTCTCTATTGTGGAGTAAGTGCAAAATTCGTAAACGAATTAGAGCGTGGAAAAGAAACGTTACAATTAAATAAAGTACAACAAGTCTTAAATTTGTTTAATTATGAATTACAACCTACAAAGAAGAAGGATGAATAATGAAGATTGGAAAAGTCTATGTTAACGACATTTATGCCGGTTTATTAAAAGAAGATGAGAGCGGATATTCATTCGTTTATTGCGAAGATTATTGTTTAAATCATCAAAATCAACCAGTGAGTTTAACATTACCAGTTAGAAGAGACGCCTACACTTCTAATGTTATGTTTTCTTTTTTTGATGGATTAATACCAGAAGGCTATTTACTAGAATTAGCGTTTAAAAATTTTGATCTAACAAGAAATGACCGAATGTTTTTACTCTTAAAAACTTGCAAAGACCCAATTGGTAATGTCCATATCGAGGAGATTGAAAATGAATAAGGCATGCTTGATATGTGGCAAGCTAACTAATAATAGTAATAAAGAATATCATGACACTTGCTATTATAATCTTTTTCGAAGTCATAATTTTCAACTTGATACCTTGCTTAAGGAAAATTTTGATAGCGTTGCTTCCTCCCACCTTTTAGAAGGTGATGCTATTTCAGGTGTTCAAAAAAAGATTACTTTTTCCCCTGTTTCTTTAAAAAAAGCAAGTAGAATCACTTATTTAGATATTAAAAATGGTTTTATTTTAAAAACAGGCGATCACTCTAAAAAATATATAGCTGAATATGAAAATTTGGCTATGAATTTAGCCGAAATTGCCAGCATAAAAACTGTACCCCATGGACTTATTAAACAAAACGGCTCAACGTACTATGTATCTAGACGTATTGATAGAGATATAATCGATGGAAAAATTATAAAGTATCCAATGGAAGATTTTTGTCAATTATCAAACACTTTAACCGAAAATAAATATAGAGGGAGCTATGAAAAGGTAGCAAGGGAGGTTATTCAAAAGTACTCTTCCATACCTCAACTTGATTTAGTTATTTTTTATAAGATACTTATTTTCTCTTATATAATAGGTAACACTGACATGCATTTAAAAAACTTTTCATTAATAAACAAAGGAAATGGATATAGATTATCAGATGCTTATGATTTATTACCTGTGGAATTGATAGTTAATCAAGACGAAACTGCTTTAACTTTAAACGGCAAAAGAAAAAATTTTACTTACAATGATTTTTTAATCTTCGCTGAAAAAATAGGTATAAATAAAGTAACAGGATATAAAATCATCTTTTCTATAATTGATAAAAAATCCGAATTTGATATTATGATCAAAAATTCTTCGTTACCAGAAAATGAGCAAAACAACTTTATTAATTTAATTAACGAAAGATGCTTAAGATTAAGAAAGGCATAAAGTTATATATTCAAAACTAAGGAAACGTTTTTTTGGTTAATGCGAATTCTTTCGATAAAATCGATATTTTGGCGACATCGTGTTTGCTATTTTTAGTATGAATCGTTAATTTTTTTAATTTTGTATAGTTAAAAATCACATTATCTAAAAAGTTCTTTTAGTCTATTTGATAAATAGTAAATTAGAATAATAGAGAAAATATAATTGTAGGTTTTAACATAATCCGATAAATCTAATCCGTATTCATTAATAAGAAGCTTTATTCGGTAATTAATTGTGTTCTTATGTAAAAATAATATTTTAGATGTAAGAGATAAAGATCGAGAAGTCTTAATGTAAGTAAATAACGTTAGTAAAAAAGATGTATTATGTTCCTTATCATAATCATTTATTAAATTAATTTTTTCGTTTATCAGACTACTTAAATTATATTCACCATTTTTAAGAATCATTAATGGTAATAACAATTTGTAGTTTTCTTCAAAATAAACCTTATAAGATGTAAAAGTTTGAATCAAAATATCTAATAATTCCTTGTAAACTTCATAATTAGTAGAAATTGAATAATATTCTTGTCTACTAACAATAAAAAACAATGAATATAAATGATTTGTAAAAAGAACATTGGAGAGTTCTTCATCTAGAATTTCACTTATTTTTGTTTCTCTATTAATGACATCTCTGACATCACTATTTTCTTTTTGTACGTTTCTATTTTCTTTTAGTCCAACAAAAAAATATAAACTATCAACTTTGATCAAAGAATATTCCTTTAAATATTTTGAATATTTTTTTATCAAGAGTTCAAAAAAGTTTTTAAGCAAAATGTATATTTTATCGTTTTGTGGCCTAGTAAGATTATTAATCTCTTTTTTGTAACTTGAATCAAAATTATCTTTTTTAAAAATTAAAAAATAAGAATATCCACTTAAATTAATATTCTTATTCTCTAAATACAAAGACATACTCATTGTATTTATGAATTCTTTATTAACAAGTTTAAAAAAGAAATTATTCACTTCTTTTTTAAAAAAGGAATTTGTGATTTCTTCATCACTTCTATTATTCTTTTCTTCACTATCAACTAGAGTATCATCCTTCAAAAATAGTAATGATTTTATAACTAGCTTTCTAATTTCTTCTAATAAGACTTCACTATAACTCTCAAGTTCTTTATTAGTTTCAATTATTATCAAGTAACCAATTAATTTGGTTTGGTGAACCAATTTAATTACTAATCTTCTTTTACTATTTTTATTAATTTTAATAATTTTAAAGATAGATTTTTTGTCATTAAAAAGATCAATCTTTTTGTCGAACTCACTGATTGTTTCATCATCCCATTCGCCTATTTTATTAGAAACTTCCCATGTTTTATCAATTTCTTCATCAAAAAGAGTAAACGCTGATAAAAGTTCATACTTATCATTAATTAAAGCTAAAGGATTAGAAAGATAAGCGCTTAACTCTTTAATTAAAGAATCAAGGGAATTTGTCTCGCTATTAATCTTTAATAGTTCTTCATATATCGATTCATTTTTTGTGCTCATAGACCAAAATCTCGGTAAAATTATATGCCACGAGTACCTTTTAATCAAGAAACTAGATAACTAAAATTTTAGCTGATAAGTCGAGGAGGAAAAATATGAAACACTTATTGCTTATGAGAGCTCCTTTAAAATATATTCAAGGTAAAGACGCCCTCTTAAAATTTTATGAAAATATTAAAGACTTTGGCGACAACTACTTATTCATTTGTTCTCAAAGTGGATTTAATGCAACTCATGAAAAATTAGAAAAATCATTTGGCGATTCCAAAACAAAAAGAATCTACGAAATCTTTGGTGGAATTTCTTCTGTTGGTGAAATTGCAAAAATGCAAGAAATAATCAAAAAAGAAAATATTGATGTCGTTGTTGGAGTAGGCGGAGGTAGCGCTATTGATACCGCTAAAGCTAGTGCTTATTACACAAAAAAACGTATCGCTATTGTTCCTACAGTTTGTGCAACCGATGCTCCATGCACTGGATTAAGCGTTATTTATAATGATGATCATTCATTTAATTCTTATTTATTTTATCCAAACAATCCAGACTTCGTTTTAGTTGATAGTTACGTTATCGCTCATGCTCCTGAAAAATTCCTAGTAGCTGGAATGGGAGATGCTCTTGGAACATATTTTGAAGCAAGAGCTTGTTATAAAACTTCTTCATTATCACTTGAAAATGGCGGAATTACTTTAAGCTCATTAGCTTTATGTAAACTTTGCTATGAAACATTAATTAAAGATGGAAAAAAAGCATTATTAAGTGCTAAAAATCATCTTGTTACACCTGAACTTGATGCAATCATTGAAGCTAACACTTATTTAAGTGGTGTAGGTGCTGATAATGGTGGATTATGCGTTTCACACTCTTTCTATAACGGTGTTACAAGTTTAGGAAAGAAAACTGCAATGCATGGAAACTGTGTTGCTTATGGTACACTTGTTCAACTTCTTTTAGAGAATGCATCTAAAAAAGAATATAACGAAGTTAGAGATTTTATGTATGAAGTTGGATTACCTTTAACTCTTGAAGAAATAGGTATAACTAAAGATGATGTTCTTCAAGTCGCTAAAGCAAGTTGTGCTGAAGGTGAATCAATTCATAATTTAAGTGGTGATTGTAAAGTCGAAGAACTTGCAGATGCAATTTTACTTCAAGACGCTTTAGGTCATGAATTTCTTGAAAGTTTAAAATAATCGAATTGAGGCGTATTTCTTATGAGTCAAGAAAAAAATAAAAAACAACGTAAGCCTTTTAAAGGCGTTCATATTTGGGACTTTTTAAATAAGATCCCCGCAGGAACAATGTTTGTTCCATTAATAATCGGTTCAATTATAACCACATTATGTGCTCATGTTGGCGGTGGATTACATAATGAAGCTGGCCAAGCTGTAACACTTTGGCAATATTTAGGAAACCCAATGCAAGATTTATTCGGTGCTAGCGGCCAAATGCTCATCATCGGATTAATGTTATTTTGCACTGGTACAATGATTAAACCTCATGACTTCATAGAAGTTGGTAAAAGAGGAATCTGGATTATTATCGCTAGATTAGTTCCTGCTTATATAATATCTGCTTTAGTCTTTATTTTTGCTCCTCAAGGTTTTTTAGGAATAGATCCTATTACATTAACTTGTGTTGTTACAAGTGCTAACGCAGCTTTATATATGGGTATTGTTCAACCTTATGCTGATGATAGCGATTTAGGAACATTCCCAATCATGCTTATTTTATCAATGCCACTTCTTCCATTCATTTTCTTATCAAGTTTTGGAACAGGTAGCCAATCGATAGTAACAAAAATTATTCAAATTTTCTCACTTTTAATTCCATTTATTTTAGGATTTATCTTAGGTAACTTAGATCCTAAAATCAGAACAATTTTTAAAGGCGGAAACGCAATATTATTACCTTTCCTCGGATTCCAATTCGGTTCAACAATCGATTTAGTTAAAGCATTCCAAGGAGAAGTCATTCTTGCTGCACTTGTTGTTACATTAATTTATTATGCAGTTACATTAATTATTCCTTACATTGTTGATCGTTTCATTTTGAAAAGACCAGGTTATGCAAGCGTAGGTTCAGCTTCACTCGCAGGAGTTTCTCTTTCTATTCCAGCAATGGTTGCAACTTATATGTATAACGGAATTAGCGGAGCTGAATTAGCAGCACACGCAACAAGTATCTTAGCTTTCGTTCTCTTTATTACAAATATTTTATGTCCTTTCATTACTAATTGGGTAATGACTTATTACTTTAAAACTCATCAAAAAGAAAAAACAGAAGATCCAAAGAGAGTTTTCGGTGTTTCACATCCAGAACTTCTTGCTTGCACATATGATGAAAGCGGAAATTACATTAAAAGAACACCTAAATTCGTTGAAAGTTTTAAAGCTCATATGCAAAAACATAAAAAAGTAAATGAATCAGGCGATTCTTCATCAGAAGAAAAATAATTTAAAAAAGGAGATTAATTAATTAATTATGAAAAAATCAAATACTTTATTTCAAGTTTCAACATTAAATAGTTTAATGCTTGGTGATTATGAAGGTGCTATTACAGTTAAAGATTTATTAAAACACGGTGATACTGGTATCGGTACATACGATGGCCTCGATGGCGAAGCAATTGTTTTAAATGGTAGATGCTATAACGGAAGAGCTGATGGCAAAGTATACGAAATGGATGAAAATGATAAACTTCCTTTCACAACAGTTTGTCATTTTGATGAATCAGTAGAAGAAAAAGAAATTAGTTTCAATTCTATCGAAGATTTTAAAGCTAAAATCGATAAGGAACTTAGCGGAAAATTAAGTGGAATTCATAACCACTTCTATATGATTAAAATGTATGGAACATTTAACGTAAGAGTAAGAAGTTGCTTTAAACAAGAAAAACCATATGAACCACTTTACAAAGTTGCTTGCGATCAAAGAGAAAATGAATACCATAACGAAGAAGGCTATGTAATTGGTGTATATTGTCCAAATTATGTTAGCGGTATGAATTTATTTGGATGGCATATTCATTTCTTAAACAAAGAATTAACTCACGGTGGTCACATTTTAAAAGTTGCAACTGTCGGTAATGCAAAATATAAAATTAACAAATTAACTACTTGGGAACTTTTCTTACCAGAAGACAGCGATTTCACTAACGTTGATTTAACAGTCGACTTAGAAGAAAAAACAAAAGCTGTTGAAGGTGCAAGTAAGTAAATACTAGTAATAAATAAAAGCAAAAAATCACTTGCGGATTAAATCTTGCAAGTGATTTTTTTAATCGTAAATTTAGATAAAAGAAAGATTTATTCGATTGCATCGCTGTTTTTTAAAATATTTGATATTGGTTATAAATACTCTATTAGTAGAACTTCCTTAAACTAAATAAGTACTATTGACTTTTTATTCAACCCTACATTTAACAATTAATTCTTGATTTTATTTTATATAATTTATTTCATTTGATTGAGTTAAATGGATTATAAAATAATGGACTACGTTTTGACAAACCATTGAAATTATAGAAATTATTACTTTATTTTAAAAAAACTTTGGTAAAATTATTTTAGAAGATAAATTATCTTTAAAGCTTAATATAAGTACAAATAGACGTTATCCATTTTATTAATAATTTCACGAGGAATAATCATGATGAAAAAAAGTATTAAAAAATTTATGGTCGTTTTATCATCATTTTTCCTAATCGCTTGTGGCACTGAGCCACCAGTAATCCGTTTCGATAAAGCAACAATAGTTGAAGAAAAAGCAAATCATATCGCTGATTTATTTTTTGAATATATCACTTTTGAAGACGAACTTGGTGATATATTAATCAGGCAGAAAAAAGGAAAATATAAAGATTGTATATTTTTAGAAATATACGCCTATCGGAAAGATGGTAGAGGATTCCCAACTGTTATGGTGCCTCTTTATGTCGATGGCATACTTTTTGATTATCATACTGAAGGCAGTGCTAATTTCTATGCATATAATGAAAAAACTGATGAATTCGGTTCTATTTATTGGGCTTATAAATCGAATTATATAACTAAAGAAGATATCGAAGAATATAAAGTTAACAATAATGTTACAGAATTAGGATCGGAAGGACCTTCATTAAAATAGTTCTTTATATTATTAAACAACTGAGTATTATTAAACTAAAAATGGCTTTAAAAAATTAAATAGCAAAATTTAAAAAGAAAGGGAATTCATGAAAAACAAAATATCAATTTTAATGCACGTTAACACTTTTTTAGCAGCAGTCTCATTATGCGTTATTATTATCGCTTTGATTATGGGCTTTGGAGTGACAGGAGCCGTAATATATTTCACAATCGCATTAGTTTATTTATCATTAAACATTTTATTATCACCATTTGTTTATAAATACTATAAGCGAATTAAAACTGATGAAATGTTAGACTTTTCTTATTGCGTATCTGTATTTTTTAGTTACATCTTATTTGCCATCAGTATTTATTGCATCATCTTATTTTCATCAACATTCTCGTTTATGTATGGTGCTTTCCCTTTTATTATTAGTCTATTTTTATTACTCATTTCATTAACAATATTCGGAGTTTCTTTATACATCACAATTTCTAAACTTGTTGATTTTAAAAAGAAAAAGAAACAACTAATAAGTTAGTTAATCTTTACAGAAAAAATCACCTCAGAAATTTCTCTGAGGTGATTTTTTTAATATACAATAACCGTTCCGTCTTCTTTAACTTCGATTGTATCTCCAGTTTTAACTGTTTTTAAAAACTCATCTCCAAGTTCATCAATCGCAATTAATCCAACTTCATTCCAAACATTACTTAAAATAATTCCGCTTGCAGCTAAAGGATCAACTGTTTTACTAAATAGCCAAACCTTTGGTGATAAGTCTCTAACAGCAACAGTTTGAATTACCATACCTCCTGTTGTTGAACCAATTGTTTGAGGTAAACAAAGTGCTTTGTTTGTAATATTTTTCTTATGAAGTTCTTTATTATTTTGATCACTTACAAGAACTTTTTTTGCTAATGGATTTAAAGCACTTGTTTGAAAACTTGCTAATGTATTAAATCCTTCATGAGTTACAACCGCTTCGCCTTTCCAATTTCCACCAAAAAGGACTCTTCCTTTAAATTCTCTCATTTGCATGTCTCCTTACCAGTAATAATGTCTAAAATTTCTTCATCTTTATAATATCTAGAATGAGAATATGTTCTTAATTTATTTGAGTTAGTAATTATTGGTTTACTTCCAGCAATTGGATTGTCAACATACATTAATGGACAAATATAACTTAAATGCGCACCAACTCTAACAAAGTCTTTATATTTTGGTGACTTCTTAAATGCGTCAATTACATCAGGAGAAGCTGTAAAAACAGTGTTAATAGCAAGCTTTTCTTTACCAACTTCTTTTAATTTATTTATTACTTTATCTGTCCAATTTTCAAGTTGTTTAAGTGTTAAATGTGGACATCCAATAAAAGCTTTATGAGGTTTTGCGTTACTCTTTTTCCACATCATCGGATAAGATTTATAAACTCTTTCAAGTTCAGCATCATCAATAATGTAAGTTTTAACATTTTCTTTGATGAGTTTTTCTCCTAATTCTTTTGCTTCAGGAGTAATTTTATCGATGTGATAAAGTCCAACTGCACCATTACTAGCAGTAGCTGCTCCGAAATCTTTTAAGTAAGCGATTGTATCTTCATCTGGTAAATCTTTTAAATATTTATCAAGACCAAATACATAAGGGACTTCTTCCATAACTTTCATTCCGATTGCACTACCTAAGATTTGTGCTTCTGGAATTTTTGTTGTTCTTAATTCAATTCTCCAAGTTGCTTTTCGACCTTCTTCAGTTAAAAATCCGAATTTAGGAACAACACCTAAAATAGCACCAAAAGTATCGATGATACCGCTATTTCTATTACATCTTGCTCCTAAAACTGAATTAGCAAATACAACAGCTGAAGATTCACTCCAAGAAAGTACATCCCCTTTTTTAGGAGTATTTCCAACTTCTTTTAAATAACTTGTACAAGTAAATCCATTTGTTTTAGTGAGTCCGATTTTACGAAGTTGTTCTTCATATGGCTTTTGTTTTCCATACATAACTCCACTAAATACAAACTTTTCGAGAAGTCCGCAACTGACATTTTCATAGTCGATTGGGCGAGGATCCATTGTGAATCCACCTTCAACTTTACATCCATCTTTAATTAATTCATCCATTAAAGGGTAAACAGGTTTAATCATTGAAAGTCCAAATGAAGTAACAAAGTGAGCTTGTTTATGAGTTACTTTTTCCATACATTCAGCATTAAAAGTATCACCATATCTCACTAAAACTTCCATCATTTTAGCTTTAGTAGGACCTTCTTTTCCTTCTAAAATTGCTTTTTCTTCATCAGTTAAACGCATTTTCGCTTTATAAACACTCATTTTCTTTCCCTCTTAAATTTTCATTGCAACTTTGTAAGCACGCCAAATAACTGTTCTTAAATTTCCTACCTTCACACAATCTCCAACTAAATGAACATGTGAAGCTTCTTTAACTAAAGGTGTTGAAATATAACCAGCAGACATAATTACAGAGTCACAAGGAATAACTAAAGTTTTTCCATCTTTTGTAGCAACTTCAATAGAGCCATCATTAACTTTAGTTAACTTTGTTTCTAGATACACAGGGATTTTTTTCCAAGTAAAGTAATCTCTTAAATATTGACTATTAGCCATACAGACACCTTTTTGTCTAACTAAGTCATCAAGCATTTCAACAATAATAGGTTTTTTACCACTAAGATAAAGTTCATAAGCGACTTCACATCCAGTTAAGCCTCCACCAATTACTGCAACAGTTTCACCGACTTCTTTGCCTGATAAATAATCGACTGCATCGATAGTTTTTTCAAAACCTTCAATTTTTAATTTTCTTGCTTTTGAACCTGTAGCGATAATAAATTCATCAGCTTTTATAGCACTTAAGTCTTTTACTTCTGTATTTAAGTGGATTTCAACTTTAAGTTTTTCCATTTGAAGTTTATACCATTTAATTAAATCTCTAAGTTTTCCTTTAAATGATGCACTAGCTGCAGGAACAAATACACCACCCAAATGATCAGATTTTTCATAAATAACAGGTTTATGACCACGTAAAGCTAAGACTCTTGCTGCTTCCATTCCACCGATTCCACCGCCAATAATTGCAACTTTCTTAGAATTTGTTGTCGATTTTATATAGTGCTTATTTGTTTGCATAGTTTCAGCATTAACTGCGCAACGAGCCATATGCAACGAATCACTTAAGTCTTGATCATTAGCACTGCCTTTATATCTAGTCATATTAAAACAACCTGCATGACAACAAATACAAGGGCGAATTTCTTCTTCTTTTCCTTCGATTAACTTTGTAACAAAAGCTCCATCTGCTAAAAATTGTCTAGCAAAACCAACAGCATCAAGTTTTCCTTCTTCAATTGCTTTTGCTCCAACATAAGGATCCATTCTTCCTGCACAAACTAAAGGTACATTAACTGAATCTTTAATGGCTTCAACATCTTCTAAATTACAATTTTCTGGCATATAAATTGGTGGATGAGCCCAATACCAAGAATCGTATGTTCCATTATCGCAATTTAACATGTCATATCCTGCGTCTACTAAATATTTAGCTGCTTTTTTAGCTTCTTCAAGATCTCTACCTGCTTCGACATAATCTTCTCCAGGTAAAGCACCTTCTCTAAATCCTTTAGCTCTACTAATAACTGAGAATCTTAAAGAGACTGGGAAATCTTTACCACAAGTTTCCTTGATTGCTTTAACGATTTGAACAGGGAAACGATATCTATTTTCAAAACTTCCACCATACTCATCTGTTCTTTTATTAATATATTTTAATGTGAATTGATCTAATAAATATCCTTCATGGACAGCATGAATTTCAACACCGTCAACATCAGCTTCTTTTAATAATTTAGCTGTTTGTGCAAAAGCATCGATAAATTCATCAATTTCTTTTACAGTCATTTCTCTAGATGGGACTTTATCACTCCAAACATTTGGACTTGGAGAAGATGAAGCGCAAATTTTTTCTAGATTCATTGCTGGTTTACTTAAAACTCTTAAAACAGGGTTTGTATAAAGTTTTTCCATAACTGGAGAAATAGTAAATGATCTACCAAATCCTGCAGTTAATTGAACGAACATTTTAGCTCCATATTTATGAATTTCTTTCATAAATTCTTTGAGCTCTTTATACATTCCTTTTTTCTTATGTAACCATTGACCAAGCATTGGATTATAAACTGGTTGAATACCAGGAAGAATTAATCCAACATTATTTTTTGCCTTATCTAATAAAAATTTAGCTGCTTCTTTATCAAAATGATTTATTTCCATCCAGCCAAAAATGGAAGTTCCACCCATAGAGGTTAAAACAATTCTGTTTTTAATTTCACAGTTGCCTATTTTCCAAGGTGTAAACAAAGGTTCCAATCTTTTATCCATATAACCTAACTCCTTGTTTTTTGTTGTATATATTTTACTACTTTAAATGCTAATAAGTAAATTTTTCCCGAATAATTCAAACAAAAAACAAAAATAAATGTTATTAAAAAGAAGTTGATTCGAAGATTAATATAAAAAATTCATAAATAGAAACTATAGTTTCATTTATAAATATCTCTTACGATTGAGACATAAAAATTATCTATATTCGTAATCGGAATAATTAATTTTCGATTTATATAAACTATCAATATAATTGAATCTACATCAAATATACACTTATTATAATTAACATCAATTTTATTATTTTTAAAAAAAGAGTCGACTAAATCGACTCTTTAACGACATTATTATTTTCGCATTTTTGAATAAAATCCTTAACTTTTTATACTAAAATCACTTGTTCAAACTAAATAGCCCTTTTTCGATTATCTTAATGTCTAAATTCAAAGCTTTTATTATGGCTTTTTGTTTCTTAGTATAAGCTCTTAT
>DBFJOT010000032.1:0-6151 GCA_048405595.1 Candidatus Onthovivens sp. | reverse complement strand
AATTTAATTTTACCACTAGGAACCAAGAAAACTAACAACTGTTTTAGTAGGGTTGTTAGGTATAAAATCTCAAATGATCAAATTGATATTTTATACATTTACTACTATACGAGGGGTTATAATGTTAAAAAGAAAAAATTTTTGTTGTAGCGTTGCCTATAATCGCTGGCGCTACAATTGTTGGATCAGGTTTTGCTGCTTGGGTTTTTGATAGTACAACATCGCCTGAAAACAAAACACTTGGTGTTGAGTTGACTGGAACTACTGATTTAACTGGTGTTAAATTTAAATATCAAGTTACTGGTCAAAAAATTAAAGGTACTGATGAAAGTATTAATCCAACAACATTAACTGATCTTGCGGAAGGTGACAAAATTAATCTTGTTTTAGACCAAGGAAAAACAAGTTTTAATTCTAATGGAAAACAAACAACTTTGGAAACTGATAATGGAATTTATTTTACATTAACTAGAAAAGATACAACTTACTTACTTAAAACTCTTGGAATTAGTTTAGAAGATACAAGTGGTAAAGTAAAAAGTTTATACGATGCAGGTTATGCTGTTAAGGTAAATAGCATATTAACATTTGATAGTACTCTTTTAAATTATGTTAAAATTAAAACCGCTGATACTGGTGCAACTAATACTTGGAATAATTTCAATCTTAAGGCAGAAGCTTCAGAAAAACACATTTATAAAGCATCGAATGATGTTACTAAAGATCTTAATTTTGGTGGAAATGAATCAACTCTCAAATTAATGTTAGAATCTCAAAAAGACGGAACAGCTGGCAACTTCTATCATGAAAATACACTTTTCAGTTATCACGAAACAACAGCTAACGGAAATGTTAAGAAGCCAACAACAGCTAAGGAATATAAAACTTTTAAAGAAGCTGTTGATAAAATTACAAATTCAATTACAATTGAAAATTCATTACAAATTGTTGAAGCAAACGTTTAATTTTTAATAATCCAATTTTTACTAATATAAAGGAATAAATATTTTTAATATTTATATTTTTTGAATATGCTTAATGGTGAGGGAAAATTACAAAGTGTAGCCTTTGTTGTATCAATGATAGTCGTAATTGGACTAGCGATTACTTTTAGTATTCTCTTATTTCTTTATGGCCGTTATAAGATAAATAATATCAAATACGGCCATGAAGATGGCATGTTAGTAAAAGATGTTAGAAGTAAATATAAAAAGATTATTGAAAATAATGTAAAAGAAGAAATAGATGAAAAAGATGCTTTTAAATATGTTCTTTATCAAAATGAAGAAATGGTAAAAACATGGATTAATACTACTGATTCAGAACGTAAAGAACCATATGTTAAAAGAACTCCTATTTCAATTCATGACACAATTATTAGAAGTAAGGAAAAGAATAAAGTATTTCAAATAATTCTTAATGTATTATTTGGCATCTTTTATTTTGTTATAGGTTCTTTACTTATAATAGCTATTGCATTTAAACTTACAAACCAAACAATGTATTTAGGTAATACAACTTTGTTAACTATTAGAACTGGTTCAATGGAAAAAGTTAACGAAAACAACACCTATATTGAAGAGAACAATTTAACCGATCAAATCGAACAATTTTCACTTATTGCTTTAAATAAAGTTGATAGCGAAGAAGACTTAAAATTATATGATGTTGCTGCCTATAAGTATGAAAATACAATTTATGTTCATAGAATTATTAGAATCTTCCATAACGAAGAACAAAACAAAACTTTCTACACGTTTAGAGGTGATAGTAACTCTACATCAGCTGGATTTGAGTTAACAATTACTTTTGATCAAATAGTTGGTAAATATAATGGTTTCCAAAATTATGGGTTAGGTGTCACCTTAACTTATATGCAATCAAATATTGGGGTTATTGCTCTTTGCTCAGGAATCTTATTCTTATTAACGTTTAATATTACTGAGTCAAAGATCGAGACCACCTATTATAAACGCACACTTGAAGTTGCTAAACAAATTGATAAAGAACTTCAAACAAATAGAGGTTTCGTTGATGTTAAAAAATAATCGCTTAGCTTTCTTAACTGCTGGATTCGCTGGCTCTTTAGTTATTATTGGAGCTGGCTTTTCTGCTTGGGTGTTTGTTGGTGATGAAACTAATTTAAGTTCAAAAGTTGATGCTGGAATAGAAGTCAGCGAATATTTAGAAGTTGGAAGATTACAACTTGTTGCTGAAAAAGAAGCTAGAAGCGAACTTAACTTAGATACTTATGATTATAATTTAACTGAAGAACAATATAACGATTTATCTAAACTTGTTAATGAATATAGTTATAGAAAGATTGTTTTTAGTGAAGGAAACCCAGATAGTACAGCTTTAGATGATGGTATGCAATTTTTACGTTTTTATAACGATAAAGAAATGGGTATTAAAACATTTAAAGAAGAACAATATATTGAAGGTGAATTTTTAATCCCAACTCGATATGAAAATATGGGGATTAAATTTCATATTGGTGTTAGATCGACAAATATTGATATTGAACCTACTGAAGGAATTGATGAGTATATTCAATTAAATGATAAATACAAACCTAATATTAATGAAACTGATAATTTAAAGAAGAATTATTTCACTTTAAATGGAATTAATTATAGTTCTTTTGATAGTGAAGCTAATAAAGGATTATATTCATTCAATAAAAATCCACAAACGATAAAAATAACTAAACCAGATGGAACAATTGAAGATTATTATGCTTATTCTTTTAAAGCTGACTTACAAGAAATGTTCCTTTATGAAGAAGGAAAAAAACCATATAATCGTGACTCAGTCCAAAATATCTATAAAGCAATTCAAGATGCGAAAAATAATGGAACAATTCAAAACTTATGGAGAATTAATTTTGAATTCGCTAGCACTTTATATTGAGATTAGAGGTGTAATATGTTTAAAAGATTGAAAACTCTATTATTAGCAAGTTTAGGAACATTCGCACTTTGTTGTGGTGCTGGTTTTTCATATTGGATTTATTCTGAATTAGCAAATAGAGATATTAAATCAGGTGCTGAAATAGAAGACATATATGAAAATTATAACACTGGTAAACCAAATCCAATTACTCAATATGAAATGTATTTATTTCCATCAACTTGGTATTTAAGTCAGTATAAAACAGATAAAAATTTACCAGAACTTAAATATGGATATATTGATCGTAGTTTGGATGAAAACGGAAATATCGTTGATAAATACATGATTCCAAATAGCGCTGGAATTTTAATAAATCAATCTAAAGTACCTATAGAAACTACTAATCAATATTGCAACGATATTGATACTTATGATGCTGAAACAAAAGGCGCTACTGAATATAAAACTTTCAAAAAACCTAAAAATACTGATTCAGAACCCTTATTTGAATTTAATTCAGGTAAAAATTTCCCAAAATTATATGAATCTTACATGCATCCAAGTGGTGGAAAAGGTTGGGATGATTATGGTAATGTAGAACAAGATTTAAGCGATGATGTTAATGTTGATTTAAATGCTAGTGAAAGTTCATTCCAAGAAACAGAAAAAGATCCTAATAATACAAATCAATTTATCGGGAAACCTATTTATCAAAAATTAAATATTGATGATCGATTAGGCTATTGGTACGACTTAAATGTTGAGGAAGGAAGATATTTACCTATAAAATTATCTTTCAGTGGTTCTATTAGTCCTGAAACCTTTTTAAAGTTAGTTTCTAATCCTAGAGCTGATTTAGGAGATTCTAATGCTTGGCATAATTATGCGTTTGCTAACTGGTGTTATTATGATCCAAATTTACCATCAATTAAAAAACCATATGAAGAACCTGTAGATGGGTTTTCTAATTATGATAGAGCAAATTTATTTGATGTTTTAAATAATTTCGAAACGGTTTCGGTGCTTAATAAAAATACTGGAAAAAGAGTAATTAGATTATTCTCGACTTTTAATAACGGAAAAGACTATCACGAAACAGACAAAATGTCTAAAATTGAATTCGGTAATATCAAAATAGATAGCGTTGAATTCTTATCTAAAGGTTATCGTGATGGTTTAAAAGTTGAATTTAAAACTAAATTTAAAGACAACAATAATAAAATTCAATATAGATATCAAACTAGATATTTTACTTTTGAAGAAGGTGACCAAAAGCAACAAGTCTCAATTAATGGAGTTGATTATAATATTAATACAGCAACTTTAAATAACTTTAATACAGATGATAATCAGTTAACTTATATTGATTTTTCTGGAGTTTTTAGTGAATTTAAAAAAGAAAGTGAAGGATTGTGGGATGCTAAATATTGGTACACTTACGATTATGGTAATTGGAGTAATACATCAGGTCCACAATTTAATGATTTACCGGTTAATAATCCTTTAAATTATAACGATAATAAAACTATATTTTCTTCTGGCGATTATAACGTTTATGCTCTTGGTGTTGATAAAACATATTACGCTATTGATGAAGCAGAACAAGATTTAAATTCTTTAATGGGAGCAATGTTAAAACAAGAAGGAGTCAATTCTTATGTTGGTTTATCTGGTTCTATTAAAGATAAAGAATTAAATAAATTTATTAATAAAGACGGTAATAATATTATTTTTATTAATGGTAACTACCGCCCAAATGATTACCGTGCCTATGCTCTATTTTATGAACGTATCCTTGATTTAAAAACTGTTATTAACACTCCTGTAAATAAAATACCTGAAAGTGATGGCATATATAACGAAACTTCATCAGGAGCGTTAGTAAGTCATTATGAAAAAGTTTATGATGGTAGTAGAAATCTTTTCTTGGAAGATAATAATTTTTATCTTGGCAGCCCAAGTGCAACAAATAAATTTGAATTTCAACCTGACACCGATGAAAGTGGGAAACCAGTTTCTGTTAATTCGAAGAATAAATTTATTTATAAAATTAATAGTTTAGATATGACTAAGGTTGATTCTTTATTCTTTAGTATAAGAGTGGAAAAAATGTATTCTATTCTATCTCAAAACGTTAAATTTAATCTAAGTCCAGGACATGATGGAAGAATGCTATTTGAAAATACTTCAGGTAGTGAGCTAACTGGAAACGGAAAAATTAACGGTGATGAAAGTAATACTTTTGTTAATGCAAGTGAGTATATAGAAGAAGTTCAAATTAGAGGTGAAGTTCCTAATCCAGATGATCCCAATGGTGGAACAATGACTTCAACTTTTAAGAGTTTTAAATTAAAAGAAACAGAAGGTACATCGCCATACGCTTATTATAGTTTTGTTCTTGTTTATAATCCTTCAACGTATAGTCCATTTAATTTCGATGTCTATGCTTACAAACAAAAGAACTTATTTGTGAAAATATTCAATGAAGAACCTTCGTTATATGCTAATGGAGAGAAAAAAGGCTTCTTAAATCATGAAGATGGTGAATATTTCTATAAGTTGTATGATTACAATATTTCTATGGATGATACAGATATCTATTTATTTAATAAAGATACTTCTCAACTGATGACAATTGGTAATGTCTTTAAAAACTATTGTACTGAAAGGCATATAAATGAAAATAATCTAGGACCTGATTTTAAAGATCCAGAAACTAGTGTTAATGATAATGATGAAACATATTACTTAATAGACCATGTTACAAAAATTATTATCGCAAAAGCCACTTATAACGAAGTAACTAAAGATTTCAATATCAAAGTTAACTCTGGAACGCTCCTTAATATTAAAAAGAATCATGTACTTTATGTTATAACAAATTATACTTATGAAAATGATCCTTATAACCCATTAAACCCTGCATCAGCATTACATAATTAATATTTCAATAATTGCTCTAAAGCGTTAAAATGCTTTAGAGCGTTTTTTATGGAAAGAATTAGTAAAGTTATATTAAGCAATATGTGTTTAGTTGAAAATGATAAGCACGAAATATGTTTCATTTTTAGACATAAAAATGTAAGCGGTAAATCCCCCTGTTAATTAATTTTTGTTTTTCACATATTCTTTGTTCATGGAGGTTTGAACCGTGAACGAACTAAACGAAGAACAAAATGAAATTTATAATTTTTACCAAGAGCATACTCTCAAACAAACTTGCGAAAGATTTAATAAAAAAGAGCATCAAGTTAAT
>DBFJOT010000031.1:0-8152 GCA_048405595.1 Candidatus Onthovivens sp. | reverse complement strand
TCAACTGAATTACCAAAAGAACTATATTTCTCTAAAAACGATATTGAAATTAATACTAACGACCTAGATCAAATTGACTAGGTTTTTTAATTTATATAGGGGGAATTACCGCTTACTATATTTCTGCTGTAGCAAATGGTGCCTGCTTGTGTGGAAAAGAATACGGATATATTTTATAGGGAATTAAAGATGGTTCAAAGGAAGTCTTAGGCACAACAATCAATTTCGATAAAGATATAAATCATGAGCCATATAAACATTATTTAACGAGAAATTTAAAACCAAGCGTCGCTTTTGAAGTCATAGAGAGAATATAAAAGTAAGCGTATTGTTTTACTTCAGGTTCCAGCGTCAAAATCCGTTCAAACGAAATACAAGGACAATTCATATTTTAGAATCGGATCAAGTAAGGAAAGAATTGATAAGTTTCCGGAATGGGAACTTAAACTAAATATGACTCTACAAGATGGTTTTCCTACTATAGTGAACATTGCTGCACCTGATTATGCTCAAGAGTTAACTTTTGAAAAACTTTTTATGTATTATGCTGCCAAGGGAATTGCTTTAAAGGCTGATAGCTTTGAGCGTAGCCTAAAGCTTAGAAATAAGAATGGGCAATACAATATTATGGCGTATATTTTATCGGATCAAAACTCGATTCCTGTCAGGGTTTCGATTTTTAGTGGCAAAGATAAAACTGCTCCATTATTTTCTGTGAAAGAATTTGGCAATACTTGCATTATGTATTCAATGGACAAAATACTCGAATATGGCGATGCGATAAACATCATTCAAGCGGATGAGAGAAATCGAATTTCAGAAAGAAGAGATGTTCCATTATTTGATTATGAGGCTTTTCATGAGGCTATATTAAATGCCTTTATTCATAATAAATGGCTTACTTTAAATTCCCCTCAAATTTGAATTTTCACTGATAGAATAGAAATCATGTCTCACGGTGGATTGGCTATTGACCAAGACGAAAACGGGTTTTATAACGGGGCAAGCTTGCCAGTTAACGATGTTCTAGCATCAATTTTTCTTCAACTAAGAATTAGTGAGCGTTCAGGAAGAGGCGTTCCTAAAATTATTGGAAGATATGGGAAGAATGCGATACAAATTGAAAAGAATAGAATAACAGTTACCATACCATTTGAAAGATTAGGTGTTAACGAATTTGTGGTATCCAATAAAGTATCCAATAAAGTATCTGATAAAATAAATAAAACACAAGCAAAAATGATTGAGATGATTAGGGATAATCCAAATATAAAAATTAGCCAATTTTCTACAAAGCTTGGTTTATCAGAACCTGCCATTAAGAAAAATTTAAAACAGTTGAAAGAATCAGGACATATTCAAAGAATAGGCTCTAATAAAACTGGATATTGGGAAGTTTTAAAATGATTGAGTGGCTTAACTATTATGGCCTAATTATCATGATATTGATGATGATTCATAATATTGTCTTTTGACAATAGTTTCATTATTTTTCAGCTTTTCTACGTTTATCGATTATAGATTTTCTGATAGATATTTTTTTATTGTCGGTTAAAAATACCGAATATATCGATGAAATTATCCTGAATTGATATATCACCATTACTTTGTATCGTACTTTATATCTTTTAATTTGGTATAAAATAAGTTTTGTTGGTGCTGTAATGGCATCGACTTTTTATTAGCTAAGCATAATCAATAGCACTTTAAAAGAAGTTAGGTCTTAAGCACCTAAAAAATTAATGTATACATCATTTTACTAAATACGAATTTAGTAAATGTAAATTTAGTAAATATAGATTTAGTAAATCTCGAATATAAGATGCTTATATGCTATAATATTATTGAGGTAAACGATTATGGACAATTTTTACGGGAGATATAATGAACTTAGTGAAATCTATAAAATTCTAGATCAAACTAAGCAACAAAATATTTTAATTTATGGTCGAAGACGCATAGGCAAAAGCTTTTTGATTAGAAAAGCTATCGAAAAATACACCTGCAAAAAATTATTTTACCAATGCAAAAATATTAGCGTCGAGAAAACAGTTGAACAATTAACTGAAACGGTTAGACAAATTTTTAATAATAAATTTATATCATTTCGTGATATTGAAGAAGTTTTTGATTTCATCTTTTCTCAAAATGATTTAATTTTTGTTTTAGACGAATATTCTTTTTTACAACAAAGAGTTGAAGGCTTAGATTCGATTATTCAACAAAAAATTGACGAGTATAAATTTTCTTCCAATATAAAATTAATAATTTCGGGTTCGGCGATAGATATAATGAGAAAAATTGTTGATTATGATAATCCTTTATTTGGAAGATTTAATTTAGTTATAAATTTAAAAGAACATGACTATATTGAATCAAGTCTATATTACAAGTCCTTTTCTAACCAAGATAAAGTACTTTTATATTCTGTTTTTGGTGGGGAACCTTATTATAATTCCTTAATTGATTTAAATAAAACAGCTTTTGAAAACATCATTGAATTAGCGATTAAAGAAAATTCCCAACTAGAAATGAATATAATGGCTACGATAAAAAATGAAATCAGTAAGATAGCATGCGCAAACGAAGTTTTAAATGCGATAGCTTTAGGAAGAATGAAAAATAATGAAATTGCTACTTTTGCTCATGTTGACTCTGCTGGCATGAATAATGCTTTAAAGAAATTAATTAGTTTAGATATAGTGGAAAAGATAAAACCTATCAATATAAACAGTGATAAAAAAGCTTTATATGCTATAAAGAATAATTCTATTAGATTTTATTATCGTTATATTTATATGTTAACGGGTGAAAGAGACTCTATGAATGCACAAAGTTTCTTTGAGAAATTTGTTGCTGATGACTTTATAACGCAATTTGTACCAAAAGTCTTTGAAGATGTAGCGAAACAATATTTGATTCATAGAAATAAAATTGGTTTAATGAATCCTGTATTTTCACGTATTGGCACATATTATTTCGATGATTCTAAAAATAAAAAGAACGGACAATTTGATGTTGTTACTATTGATGAAAACGGATATATATTCTATGAAGTAAAATTCACAAACGATCCAATCGGAACATCAGTTTTAAATGAGGAAATTAAGCAACTAGCAAACTTAGGAATTAATTATTATAGGCTAGGATTTATTTCAAAATCTGGGTCAACATTAGAACCAGAAAAATATAATTTATATTCTTTAGATGATATTTATGCTCTTCAAACTGTCATTAAAGAGTAGTTTGAACTTAATATAAAAATTAAACTCTCACTTTGAATTGAATGTCTTTATAAAAAGTTGATTGACTAAAAACATCAAATTACTAGAATTAAATATTATTGTTAGAGTTAAAAATCATGAAAAGTAAAATATTTATTTAACCTTAAAGGTACTTAATGTTGATGATGCAACAAAAATGTATTGGCCAAATCTACATAAATATATTAGCCTTTGCAATACCTATCAATTGGAAAAGCTAAGTTGTGTTTAAATTAAACCGCCGTATGCTGAAAATCGCATGTACGGTGGTGTGAGAGGGGATAAAATTTCTACTCGTTTTATAACGCCGTTTTTTATGATTACTTTTTATGTATTGCTTCTCTTAGTAATTTATAATTTAATCCATCAACGTCAAGAATAGCATACATATAGAGTATTCTAATTGGGTTTGTTTTACTTTGTTCTTTTATTATATATCTCTCAGGATAATAATTTTCGAATCGCGAACCCTTTATAAAATCTAATTGTTTCTCTTTAATTAAATATATAGCATAAGGTTCAAAAGAAACTTCGTCGTAAGCTAAACAATAGTACTTACTTACTTCATCATTAAAACCTATTATTTTTAATGCCGTAAATCCGTTTTGATACGCTTCTTCTGATATGACATCATATACAAAGTCTCCGTCTTTAAATTTTCTCATATTAATATTTTAGACTTTCTGGATGAACTTGGCCTATCCCATCATTATTCGGAACATAATACAAAAGACCAAAGAAACTGTGACTTCTATGTGGTAATTTACGTATATCCCTTTTTCCGACAGAAGTAAAATTATGAAAGTGTTTAAATGCAAAATTGCACTTTTCTTTACCTTGTTCACTTGATTCAACATATAAATGCAACTCAGGAACGTCGTTTGTATAGCCAGTTCCTGCCTGCATTATCAACTTTCTAGCACTATTTTGGTACCATGTATAGGAACTAAATCCATTTAAATGAGTTTTATAATTGATGCAAAAATCTATAGTAGTAGGAACGCCTAGGGCAATTTGAAAAGTTTTATTATTAACATATTGCATTAAGAAGACATCATAGGTTCTTCTAGCTTTTTTTGCTATTTCAATTTGCCTTATACTATCTTCAGTATTAATTTCTTCAAATTCAAATTCTTTATCCCCAACATAAACTCTACTTGCTATTTTCGACTCTTTTCCTTTTACAACAGCATCATCGAAATAAGAATTTATTAAGCTTGAAAAAGTACTGAATTGATCACAAAACCAATTTTTAATATCTCCAATTATAGAACTTATAACATCCCAATTTTCAACAATAATCACTGTTAATGCAATGAGAGTACCAACTGCAAGAGCTACAGCTAACGCCCAACCTAGAAGCGAAATCAAACTAGTCGATACTGCCGCTGTTAAAGTAGATATTGAAGCAGTAAAAGCTGTAATTGCGCTTTGTCCTAACCCAGCATTAGCTAAAATAGTTACAATACCTGCTGTTGCAACTGCTGCAATTTTTGTTGATTATCTGCACTCATAATTCCAATATCAGGTGGTAAAATTGGATTCGTAGGAGTTATTGGAATTATCGGATTTACCGGAATGTTTGTGTGATTGTATTTCAAATTAGGTTCTAGATTTGTGTATTTAATACTATTGAGAGCTACATATCTATCAAAATTGTTATCTCTTTTTTGCAACTCTATATATTTTAAGTTTTGTTCATAAGTTAATGAAGATTCTAAGTTTTTTTGATATTCAAACATAACATCATAATATTTAGGTGGTACATAATTAAAATCAAAATTGGATAAGTTTACATTTTCTTTATTGATAACATTTACAGCTGTGATGTTAATATAATCATCAAATTGTGATTTATAATCTTGAATAGCGACTTCAAAAATAACATTAGGATCAGTTGTCTCTTCCTCGGAATTAAATGCTCTTTTTAAAGTAACGTTGGTTTTATCTTTTGTATCTCTAATTTGATTAGCAACTGCACTTTCTCTGAAGCGAAAAGAAACACAAATTATGCCAGTAAATAAAAAGGTAATTATGCTCGTGAATTTCATGTTAGTCTTCAATATTTGTCGATTTCATTGTAGCATAAGATAATTTGAAATCATACTTAGTTATTTATCAAATCCCCTTTCTCATTAAAATTCCGTTAATTAAAATTGCTATATCCGAAAACTATCAAAAGAAAATTTTAAGTCCATTTTGTAATATAAGTGATGTTGGTGCTACTCCAAAGGAGGTTATAAAAATTATTATGAGTATAATCATCACATCTTTTGAGATGAAAATAATAGAAGAAAATTTAGATGTAGGAACAAGATTAAATGACATTGCCATTTTAATCAGGAAAGATCCTAGAGCGATATCAAGGCATATCAAAAAGTATAGATTTCTTTGCATTGGTAGAAGACACAAAAACACGTGTGTTAGACAAGAGTATTGTTAGAAGAAACACTTGCGCGATAGATGTGCGAATGATAGATGCAAAGACTGCTCGTATAGAAATTGCAACGACTTGAATTATCCTGAATATAGCGAGATTCATAAATGTGACAAACTATAAAAATTTCCGTTTGTATGTAATCACTTTAAAAAGGAACGACTTTGTTAAAAGCCTAAATACTTTTATGAACGCAATAAAACTTATGTTCAAACTAGAGAGAACTTAATAAAAACAAGGTCTCACATCTATACAATCGAGTCGATTTAGCAATCGATGCTCCTTATTATACATGTAATGTTATCACTAGTGAATTTGGAGTTCATTTTATCTTAAGAATCGATAAGATTATATTAAAAGAAAAATATCATAAAACAATTCTTGAAGGCGTTAAAGCAAGCGGCTTCCCACCGTTACCTATTGATTATTGATACCGCGATAGTAAAAACTTCTGGATTGCGCGCAAGAAAAAACCATATGCAGAAACTGTTCAAGCAAAAGCAGTTGATGTTCAATCTGTAATGTATGCAGCTAATAGTTGATTCACGTGTTCAATTCAGTAAAGAAGCATACAAAACAATGACCAAGGTTCCTCGCGTTTTTTTAACTAAAGCTCTTAAAGGATGTGTTAATTGGGCTCTTGCTCATAATGTTAGTTTATTATTGCCAGAACATGGCGAAAACAAGAAATAAGCATTCTGAAGAATAAAATCCCTTAAACTGGCGCATGCCAGTTTTTTAATTGTTCAAGATGAAATATAAAAAATAGTGCTTTTTAAAGATTTGAATTGTGTAGACAAAGTAGATTATAAAGGATTTTATCAAAACAGTAATAAATGCATCAACGCTAGTCAGTGACAAAAGTTCCCTATAAAAACCTGCAGCGTTAAATGGCCAAAAGATTTTGGATTAATAAAAAATTGTTACATCTTAAATTATCTTGAAATGTCTCTTTTAAGTAATACAATATTGTCGATTGTGGCTAGAGAAAACTAAGTCTTATCTTAGGTTCTCTTTGGGTGTTAGTGATTGTACTTCCTAATTTAATTTGGTGTGGATGCTTTGAAAGTTATAGGAAGAAAAAAGGTATCAATTATTATGCTTTCTATACTGAATCTTGGACAAGTAAATTAAGATGTAAGTTCAACTAGACCACCCACTAGGTAGCTTTTTAAATTGAGCTTAGGGCACCGCACGAAGGTGGCTTACGAAAAATAATAGCCGAATATTTTAAAATTCTGAGTTTTAAAGAAATTAAAAAATCAGCTAAATATGTCTTGACAAATAAATATAAATTTGCATTGAATTTGAAGTGTTATTTTGCTAAACTAATAGCGGTGATAGATATGAAAAAAATAATTCCTATTTTAGCTTCATTAGTATTAAGCATCTTTGGAGCTACAGGCTGCTCTAGTGATAAAGCAGATCATAAGCATGTAATATCTGGCTTTGGAGTTGATTTAGAATTTAGTCCTTGTCTTTCAACTGCAATTAAAGCAGAAGTAAAGCAAGAAGGAAAAGCTAATTTAACGGTTTATGCAGGATATTGCAACGGATTTGTTGATACATGGAATTCTTTTGAAATTAAACCCGATTATGAAAGAATTGTGCTTAAAAGATGTATAAGGAATCAAGCAGGAAATGATATTTTAAACGTGTACTTTGACCTACCAGATTTTTTTGATGAAAGCAAATATTTAGTGACAATTAGAGACGATGGCAATGGCTGGCTAACTAAAGAGTTTACATTTAAATTCAAGGATTCAATTTCTTTAAATGAAATTACTATTGATAAAGGATATATATTTTATACTATCCGTCTTCTAGACAAAGATAATCAAATTATCGATGATTTCGGTTTATTTAATGCTGTCGATACTGGGGGCTTGTATTTTGAAAAGATAGATAAGCAATTAAACTTTTCTTTATACGAAAGTGGTCGTAACGAATAATGGAGGAGTAAAAAATTTATGAAAGTGAAAATAAGCATTTTAACATTATCATTAATTACGTTCTTAATCGGAATGCGATTTGATTTTACAAGTGTTGAATTAGATAATACTGGTGAAAATTTTAATCTTGTTTTTTGCTCTGAAAACTCAAACTATAGCGAAAAACAAAATAAAGATATGCTATTTAGTGAGCAATCTTTTGATAATGAATATATTTCATGCATTGATTCTGAAAAAAAGATCAATGGTGCTACCGAAACATATCATTTTATGACTAAATGCAAAATTGATACTATTTTGTCGTAAGCGGTAATTCCCCCTATATAAATTAAAAAACCTAGTCAATTTGATCTAGGTCGTTAGTATTAATTTCAATATCGTTTTTAGAGAAATATAGTTCTTTTGGTAATTCAGTTGAGTATGGTAAATATTTATCAACGTTTTCATCATTAATCAATTCATAATTTTCCAAATAATACTGAACATACTTTTCAGGATTA
>DBFJOT010000030.1:0-2864 GCA_048405595.1 Candidatus Onthovivens sp. | reverse complement strand
TAGAGCTAGATTCACTTTAATTAATCAATGCGCATCAGTTACTACTAGTACTCTCGCAATTGCAATTTTATATCCAACTTAATATGACTAGAACTATGGTTCTTCACTTAACACAAAAGAAGCAAACTCGATTTTTTTTAAAAATTTCTTTTTTTAATTCAACTTTAAATAAGAAAGTCAACACACGCGACAACAATTAACTCTTACTTTAGATAATTTATGCAATTTATAAAAAAGCTTATCCTTAACTCAGAAACAAATTATAAATTGTCTCGATTTCATCGATTTTTACAACAGAAATAATTCATTAGCTGGCAAAGATATTCTCCCAAAAATCACTTTGTTTTACTTTGGAATAAATAGTGATTAAGATAAATATATCAAACAAAGGAGAAACAAAATGCAAATAAAAAATGTCACAGTTGCTGGTGGAGGCGTTTTAGGCAGCCAAATCGCCTTTCAAGCAGCATATCGGGGTTTTAACGTTACAATATGGCTCCGTAGCGAAGGAAGTATTAAACGTTGTAAGCCTAAACTTGATCACTTAAAAGAAGTTTACATTGAAACCATTAATAAGATGGCAACAAAAGAAGGTCAAACCAAAGAGTATTGGGCAAGAGGTATTGCTGAATTTGGTACTTTTAATAAAGAAGATTGCTTAGCTAGAGTAGAAAAAGCATACAAAAACATTAAGTTAGAACTTGATCTTAAAAAAGCAGTTGAAGATTGTGATTTAGTGATCGAATCAATGGCTGAAAATGTTGAAGAAAAAATCGCTTTTTATAAAAAGCTTAGTCCGTTAATGCCAACTAAGACTGTTGTTGTCACTAACTCAAGCACACTTCTTCCATCAAAATTCGCTAAATACACAGGAAGACCAGAAAAGTTCTTATCATTCCACTTTGCTAACTCAATTTGGAGAAATAATGTTACCGAAGTTATGTCACAAAAATTAACTGATAAAAAATACTTCGATCTCATCATGAGTTTTGCCAAAGAAATGGGCATGTTACCATTACCTGTTTTAAAAGAAAAATCAGGTTACTTATTAAATTCAATGCTTGTACCACTTTTATTTAGTGGTATGGATTTATATGTTAATGGTATTAGCGATCCAGAAAGTATCGACAAAGCTCGGGTATTAGGGACAGGGGCACCAAAAGGGCCTTTCCAAATTTTAGATACAGTTGGATTAACAACAGCATATAATATCGTCCAAATGTATGTTAAAATTCCTTCATTTTTAGCTCCATATAATTTTAAAGGAATGTCAAAGATGCTTAAAAAATACATCGATGAAGGAAAACTTGGAATGTCTTCTGGAGAAGGATTCTATAAATATAAATAATTAAAATAATAAAAACACCTCGTTTTTAAAGGTTATTTGCTTAATTTTCCTTTAAAAGGGTGTTTTTTTATCGCATTAAAATCTTAGATAACAAATAAAAAACCTCTATATCGTTACTACATAAGTAACGATGATAAAGGTCAAGATCCTTATTTGCTTAATTCGTCTAAAACTGCTTTTTTAACTACTTCAATACTTGTTGTTGGTTCAAACCTACGAACAACTTCTCCATTTTTTCCGATTAAGAATTTAGTAAAATTCCATTTGATGTCACTAGATTTTTCATAATCTTTATCGGCTTCACTTAAAATCTTTTTAAGGATTGGAGTTAATTTATGCTCTTCGTCGAAATGAGCAAAACCTTTTTCACTCTTTAAAAATTTATAAAGTGGTTCAGCATTTTCTCCATTTACTTCAATCTTTTTCATTTGTGGGAAGGTAATACCAAATCTAGTTTCACAGAATGTATGAATTTCATCATTACTACCTGGAGCTTGAGCACCAAATTGATTACATGGGAAATCTAAAATTTCTAATCCTTTATCATGGAGTTCCTCATACAAACTTTGAAGTTCACTATAAGTTGGTGTAAATCCACATTCAGTAGCTGTATTAACAACTAAAACTACTTTTCCTTTTAATGTTTTTAAATCTAAGTCTTTATCTAATCTATCTTTAACTTTAAAATCGTAAAAATTCATTTCTAAATCCTCCACCATTAATTTACATGAAGAATATTTTTTTAAGAAATATAATGCATTATTTTTTTATTCAAGAAAATTATCTTTCTTTTAGTTTCTTATATAACGCTTTTATAAAAAAGAGTATAAAAACAAGAACATACGACATACATAAATAACCAAAAATATCTCTAGTTAGCATAAAAGACTCATTAGAACGAAAAAAATCGAAAGTAATTCTAAAACAATATAAGTTGGCATCACTATCGCACCTATAAATATAAATATATTTAACAAATTATCTTTCAAATTTAGATCCCTTTAGAATATCTTTTAATAAAGTCTTTATAAAACAAAACACATTCACCAATTGTTTTTAAGTAGATGTATTCATTATCACCATGAATTGAAGCAAATTGTTCTTTGTTGAGATCGACAGGAGCAAAGCGAAGAATGCTACTTGCAACGTCACTAAATCTTCTCGCATCAGTTCCAGCTGTTAATAAAAATGGCGCAACAACAACATCAGGGAAATTAGTATTTAAAGTTTGTTTTAAAATTTTATACGCATCACTTTGATAATTTGAAGATATACAATAATCTTCATTAATTAAAGTTAATTTGACACCATACTTTTGTAAGCGGTAATTCCCCCTATATAAATTAAAAAAACCTAGTCAATTTGATCTAGGTCGTTAGTATTAATTTCAATATCGCTTTTAGAGAAATATAGTTCTTTTGGTAATTCAGTTGAGTATGGTAAATATTTATCAACGTTTTCATCATTAATCAATTCATAATTTTCCAAATAATACTGAACATACTTTTCAGGATTA
>DBFJOT010000029.1:0-13750 GCA_048405595.1 Candidatus Onthovivens sp. | reverse complement strand
TAGAGCTAGATTCACTTTAATTAATCAATGCGCATCAGTTACTACTAGTACTCTCGCAATTGCAATTTTATATCCAACTTAATATGACTAGAACTATGGTTCTTCACTTAACACAAAAGGAGCAAACTTAATTTTTTTCAAAATTTCAGAATTTTTATCAATTAAATAAATCTCTTATAAATTCAAAATTAAAAGGCTACACGTTAATGTGCAGCCCTTAAATGTTAGAAATTTGGATTTTATTATCTTTGTACTCTTCCGCTTCCATCTCCGCCAGCTAATTTCTTAACTTCATCAACAGAAACAAGGTTGTAGTCACCTTCAATTGAATGTTTTAAGCAGCTTGCAGCAACTGCAAATTCAATTGCATCTTGTGGTTTATAATCATGTGTTAATCCATAAATTAATCCACCTGCAAAGCTATCTCCTCCACCAACTCTATCAATGATTTGCATGTGATATTCTTTTGAAAAGTAGCTATTACCATCATAAAGCATAGCAGCCCAGTTATTTTCACTTGCGCTAATTGATGTTCTTAATGTGAGAGCAACATATTTGAATCCGAATTTGTCTTTAAGTCGTTTTGCAACTGAGACATATCCTTCTTTATTAAGTTGACCTTTTGATGTGTCGTTATTTTCTGGAGTGATTCCGAAAACATCGTTTGCATCATCTTCGTTGCCGATACAAACATCGACATATTTCATTAAACGTGTCATAACTTCTCTAGCTTTATCTTTACTCCATAATTTATTACGGTAATTAAGATCGCAAGAAACAGTAACACCATGGCGTTTAGCAGCAATTAAAGCTTCTTCAGTTAATTTAGCAACATTATCGCCTAATGCTGGTGTGATTCCTGAGAAGTGTAACCATGTTGCGCCATCAAAAATTGCATCCCAATCATATTCTTCATAGTTTGATAAAGCAAAAGCACTATTTGCACGGTCATAAATGACTTTACTAGCACGTTGAGAAGCGCCTTTTTCTAAGAAATAAATACCTACTCTATCTCCACCTCTAACAACATAATCTGTTTTAACACCGTATTTTCTTAATGAGTTAACAGCAGCTTGTCCAATTTCGTGAGTTGGAAGTTTACTAACAAAGTATGCATCACATCCATAGTTTGCTAATGAAACTGCAACGTTTGCTTCACCACCACCAAATGTAGCTTCATAATCTTCTGATTGAACAAATCTTAAATGATCAAATGGTTGAAGTCTTAACATTAATTCGCCTAATGTAACAATTTTCATCTTATTTTCCTCTTACTAAAGCAACAGCTTCTTTTGTTTTTTCTTTAATTTCTTCTGGAGTTCCTTTAACCATCCAGCTTCCTCCGCATCCAACAATTTTATCGAATGCGAGATATTCTAAAATATTCTTTTCATTAATTCCGCCTGTAGGCATAAATTTAATTTGGCTAAATGGAGCACTTAAAGCTTTAATTGTTGATAATCCGCCATAATTTGACGCTGGGAAGAATTTAACAACATTAATTCCAAGAGAAATAGCTTCCATAATTTCAGTTGGTGTAACACAACCTGGAAGATAAATAATATTGTGAGCTTTGCAAACTTCAGCAACTTCTTTGCTTAAACCTGGAGAAACGATAAATTTACAACCAAGTTCAATAGCTTTTTCGCATTGTTCTTTATTAATAACAGTTCCTGCGCCAATATATGCATCAGGGAAAGTTTCAATAGCTAATTTAATTGCTTCAGGAGCACAAGCAGTTCTAAAAGTAATTTCAGCTGCTGGAAGTCCTCCTTCAATTAAAGCTTTCATTAAAGGAATTGTGTCTTCAACTTTGTTGATGGCAACAACAGGAATTACTCTTAATTCCTCGATTTTTTCATAACCTTTCATGTTAAATACCTAATAATCCTTTTATATTATTGTAACTAATATCTTTGCAAAGTTGAATTCCATCGCTTAATGTATATTCACCTTTTTCAATTTTATCAGCAACAAATGAAGCTAATATTCTTCTAAAGAAATCAAATCTTGAATAACTTGAGAACGATCTTGAATCAGTTAACATGCCTAAATTTGTACCAATACAAGCATATTCGCTAACGAGTTCTAAGTTACGTTTAATTCCTAAAAGTGTGTCATTAAACCACCAAGCAGCTCCAATATAAACATTTCTAAATGCACCACTTATACAAGCTAATGGAGCAATTGTATTTGGGTTTAATGTATAAAGAATGATTGTTGGACGTTCTTCATCGGATAATTTGTCTAAAAATTTCATGCAAGCTTCTAAGTCACATTCTTTTCCAATGACGTCAAAACCATGATCTGGCCCTAACTTTTCGAACATTTTTGAATTTATGTTACGTGTAACTGAGAAGTGAAGTTGTACAACAATATTTCTTTTTTTATATTCTTTAAATAAGAATAAGAATAAATATCCTAATAAAGAATCTTTTTGAGAAAGAGTTAAAGTATCACGTTTTTTAAATAATTCTTTAGCTTCTTCTAATGATGCAAAAGTTTTTGGGAAATCACTAAATCCGTGATCGCTAATTTTGCATCCTTTATTTACGAAATGATCTAATCTTAAAGATAATACTTTTTCGTAATCTTCAAGTGTATTAATTTCAATTCCACTTACTTTTGAAAGTTCAGCAATATAAGAAGAATCAAAATTATATAACTTATCAGGTCTAAATGTTGGAGCAACACATGTTCCATCATATTGTCCATGCTTATCGAGTGCATCAACTGGGTCATCAGTTGTAGCGACAAATTCAACATTAAATAACTTTAATAATTTTCTAACAGACAAATCTTTAAGTTTTTTATTAGCTTCTTCGTAAATTCTTTTAGCTGAATCTTTATTTAATGGCTCATTGATTCCAAAAACTTGTTTAAGTTCCATATGAGTCCAATAATATAAAGGGCCACCCATGAGTTTAGGAAGAATTGCAGCATAATGCATGAACTTTTCTTCATATGTTGAATCGCCAGTGATGTATTTTTCATCTACACCACACATTCTCATTGCTCTCCATTTATAATGGTCACCACTTAACCAAAGTTCGCCAATGTCACTAAATTTAGCATCACTAGCGATTTTTGTTTGGTCAAGGTGGCAATGATAATCAATAATTGGTAAATCTTTAATTTCGTTATAAAGTGTAACAGCGGTTTGAGAATCTAATAAAACTTCGTTTCCAAAGAATTCTTTCATCTCTTATACTCCACTATATGCACTAAATCCGCCATCGATTGGGATACAAATACCTGTGATAAATCCAGCTGCTTTATCGCTTAATAAGAATAAAGTTGCACCGACTAATTCATCAATTTCGCCAAATCTTCCCATTGGTGTAGCTGAAATAATTTTGTGTGTTCTTGGAGTTGGAGTTCCATCTTCATTCCATAATAATTTAGCATTTTGTTTTGTTGAGAAGAATCCTGGAGCAATTGCATTAACTCTAATTCCAATGTGTGAGAAGTGAACTGCTAACCATTCTGTGAAATTACTGACAGCAGCTTTAGCACCACTATAAGCAGGAATTTTTGTTAATGGAGTATAAGCGTTCATACTTGAAATATTTAAAATTGAACAGCCTTGTTTTCCAACCATATCTTTAGCGAAAACTTGTGATGGTAAAAGTGTTCCAATGAAGTTTAAGTTAAAAACAAATTCGACACCTTTTTGATCTAAATCAAAGAATGATTTAAGTTCTTTTGTATCATCATCAAGTTCAGCATATTCGTTATCTGTTGTTGCTTTAGGGTTATTTCCGCCAGCACCATTAATTAAAATGTCACATGGTCCGAAGTCTTTTAAAATTTCTTCATGACATTTTTCTAAGCTTTCTTTTGACAAAACGTTAGCTTCATATCCTTTAGCAATAAAGCCTTCTTTTACGATTTCATCAGCATAAACATCAGCGCTTTCTTTTCTTAAATCGAGTAAAGCAACTTTTGCTCCACATTTAGCAATAGCGTGAGCTAAATATGAACAAATAATTCCACCAGCTCCTGTAACAACTACTACTTTATCTTTTAAATCAATATTAAATGGTAAATTCATAATTTCCTCTTATCTATAAATTTTTTCATAGGCTTCAAATAAGCCATTAATATAAGCAGCACCAAGTGCTCTATCATATAAGCCATATCCTGGTTTTCCATCTTCACCGAAAATATTTCTTCCGTGATCTGGTCTAACATAGCCATCAAATCCATTTTCAACTAAAGCTTTAACAATAGCTGCCATATCTAAGCTACCATCTTTTGAACAGTGGCCAACTTCACAGAATGAATCATGGTCACCTTCCCATTTAACATTTCTTAAATGGACAAAGTGTACTCTGCCTTGTTTAGCATATTTGCTAGCCATTTTTACTAAATCATTCTTTCTTCCTGCACCAAATGAACCTGTGCATAATGTAATTCCGTTTCTTGTTGAAGGGACAGCGGCAAATAATTTATCTAAATCAGCTTCGCTCGAAATAATTCTTGGAAGTCCGAAGATATCCCGTGGTGGATCATCTGGGTGAATAGCCATATTAACATCGCATTCTTCACAAACTGGAATAATTTTGTTTAAGAAGTATACTAAGTTTTCGAATAACTTTTCGTGGCTAACACTTTGATATTCTTGCATTAAATTTTGAAGTTCTTCTGGTGTATAAGATTCATCCCATCCAGGTAAATGTAAATTCTTAGGATCAACCTTTAAGAAATCTTCATAAGAATATGCTAATGAATCACTGCCATCACTATTTACGTGATGCATTGTGGTTCTAAGCCAGTCAAATACAGGCATGAAATTGTAGCAAACACATTTGACACCAACTTTTGCACATTTACGAATATTTTCAATGTAGTTTGCGATAAGTTGATCTCTATCTTCTAAACCAAGTTTAATATGTTCGTGAACTGGAATTGATTCAATAACTTCCATCTCTAAACCATTCTTATTAGCTTCTGCTTTAAGATTAAGAAGTGTTTCATCTTTCCAAACTTCACCAACTGGAACGTCATAACAAGCTGTAACAACACCACTCATATTAGGAATTTGTCTAATATAAGTTAATGGGATACTATCGCTTGGTCCATACCAACGAAAAGTAAGTTTCATATTTAATTCTCCAAATCTCTAACATCATGTTAGTTAATTAACTAAATCATAATATTTAAAAAGTGTAATTTCAATCATAAAACAAGCAAAAACATTGCATTTCTTACACACTTTAATTTACCTTTTTCAAAAATTGCATAGTTATCCTTAAAACATCCGTTTTAGTGCAAATATTAATCACATTAAACGATTAATAAACGATACATATATAAATAAGAAGAGAGCTATTCTATCAACTAGCTTTTTATAAATTACACTTTTATTATATCTAACTTATAATCTTAAACAAAAGTTATCATTAAAAAGTGCACCCATCTTTTTTGAGATTAGTCCCATTTCTTACTTAATCAATTTTTAAACCTGTATTTTATTTTTTGATTAAAGACTTTATTATTCATGACAACGATGGAGCTTTCAATACATTACTTATTGTTTGTATGTCAAATTCATTTAATGAACACACATATAATATATTTAAAAAATACAAGCATAATTAGTGAAATCAATTGTCTAAATTTTCTAATTTCTAATTGTGCAAAATAAAGAACAAAAAACAAATAACATCGATGTAATCGGCACTTTAATGATAATAAGTAACTACGCTCAATTACATTCTTCTAATTTTCCATTTTTTAATTCCAACAATTTTCCATATTTAAAACATCTTGGATCATGGCTAACTAAAATGATAATTGAATTTTTACTAATAGAAGTTAAGACCGACATTACTTTTTCAAAATGTTCTTCATCTAGCATAGCAGTTACTTCATCTAGCAAAAAAAGTTCTTTATTTAAAGAAAGATCAATTTCTAACGCTAATAAGATTTCCTCGCCGCCGCTTAAAGTACAAACTAGTTGTTTTTTAGGCAACTTTAAATTTAGGTCTACTTTTTTATGATTTCCAAGAAAATATTTTATTGTTTGTTCAACAGTTAAAAAATTAAGCAAATTATTTTTAGAAAAAAGAAGTGATATTTTAGATTTGAACTCGTCAATTTCATCTTTTTGCAGTGTTTTAATATCTAAATCATCTATTAAATAAGTCCCTTGAAATGAAAAATCTAAAAGCGAAAGAATATAAAGCAAAGTTGTTTTTCCAGCGCCATTATCTCCTTTAATGATAAAAAGCCCATTTTCAAAAGAAAAATCAAGATCATTCAAAATTCGTAATTCGGTTTTATCTGATTTTCTAAAAACGCTTTTATTAATTTTTTTCAATTTTATTTTCATTAAAATATTTCCTTCAATAAGTTAATTAACTTGTGTTTTTTAAAATATGTTAAATTAACAAAATAAACAACCATCATATATAAAGCAGTAACAATTAACCAAAAAATGAAAGTTGCATAATTCGGAATCATAAGTTTTAACTTTGTATCTAAGATCGAGTTAATGATTAAATTTATTAACGGCAAAATCAATAAGCTTATTAGACTTGCAATCAAAATATTTAAATAAATAAATCTTAAATAAATATATGAAGATTTTATATCGCCTTTTCTTATTGTTAAAACAGCCATATCCATTTTTAAAGAATCATGTATTAATTGAGCTGAAAATATAAAATAAATTAAAGCTAAAAGTAAAGAAAAAGCCAACCCAAAAACGTAGCCTTGTAATCCAATAAGGTTATTATTATATAAGGTATAAAATACATCGTAATCTTTACCTGTTAGATCATATATTGATCCATAGGCTTTATCTATTTGCTTTGTATCAAAAAATAAAACTTCACTTATAAGTAAAATAAAAAGCAATATAAATAAAAACACTAAACAATGTTTTAATTGAACTTCACTTATTCTTTTATATAACCTAAAATTTATATTTCCCATTTTCTTTCCATCCACTGTACAAATATGTCATAAACCAAACAAAGAAAGTCAAAATTAAATACAAAATGATGTTTTCTGGAATAACCCAAACAACAAATTCAAAATAATCTTTAGTTGGGAATAAGTAGTAAGAAAGAGCTTTACTAAGTCCTAGCGCAATTAAATGCAACATAATATAAGGACCATAAATAATTCCATTAATTTCTATTCTTTGAAATCCAAATCTATTTAACAATTTAATATTCTTGCTTTCGTTTCTTTTTATCGATTGTACTAGTATTAAACTTATGAAAATATAAAGTACCAATAAAAATATAGCCAAGGTAATTAACCGCATTTTATTTTTATATTCATATCTTTCTCTAGATATAATATTCATCGATTGTATTGAATTTTTAATTTCTTGACAAACATCTTCATATTTTGAAAAGTCATATAACGTATAATTTTCAATAAAACTAAAGTTCATATAATTATTACTTATCGTTGAAAATACATCATTTTTTATATCGTTATCAATCCATAAATAACATGCTTTTATCTTATTTTTATAATTTGCACCAGAATAAATGCAATTGCGTTTAATAGATTCATCAATTACCAATTCTACAGGTAAGTCCGTCAATTCATTAATGCAATCAGTAAGAGAAGTTACTCCAAATTCTACTTTAAGATAATTGTAAAGCGTTTCATTTAAATGAAATTTTCCATCTTTAATATCCTCATCAATTAAAACATTAAATGTAAAACGATAATTAGTTGTTGAAATAGAATAATCCGGATTTAAATATTCGATTTTATCTTGATATTCATCAATTAACACTTTAGAACCAGTTTGATTAACACCAAAAGCTATTACAGGCAGGTCTTTCACCTCTTGAATTAAAGCTGCTGAAGGCTTCATTAATAACGTTCCTGTGGCGCCTACCAAAAAAGCTAAGCAAAGAAAAGAAATAATAAAGTAACTAATCTTTTGTTTTATATTACTTGTAAACGATTTCAAAAACAATTTATAGCGCAATCTTATTTCAGGTTTAAAAGACAAAGGTTTGGCAACAATGCTATTTTCAGAAGGCAATAAATTATTTTTAATAATTTCTAATTTCCCTTTCTTCAAATTTAAAATAACGTCGAAATCATCGTAACTATTTAAAAAATGTGAAACTATTATAACAAGGGATTTTTCTTTCAATTCTTTAATTTTATCAAAATAATATTTTTGATTTTTTTGATCTAAAGGCGAAAAAACTTCATCAAAAATATAGATACTTTTTTTCGTTCTAAGCGCTCTTTCTAAAGAACATTTCATTTGTTCTCCTTCGGATAATGAGTTGATTTTTCTGCCTTTATTTAATATTTTTTTGTTAGCGCATAAATCAGCAAAGTAAATATTTTCTGCATCACTTAAAAATGTAAAAAGATTATTTTTTTGTGAGATGTAACATATGAGATGTCTTTTAATGCTTTGCTTTTTAATAGAACTCATTTTTTTAGCATTTATTCCATTTATAATAATGTCACCTTTATAAGCGCTATCATTTAATGAAATTAAATTTAAAAGAGTCGTTTTGCCACTACCATTTTCGCCTTTTAAAAGCACCAATCCTTTATCTGGAAAAATAAAAGAAATATCATCTAAAATTTTGTGGTCTTTATATGTTTTATTGAGGTTATTTAAAGTTAACATTGTACATTCAACGATATAGAAGCATTAGCATCAAATAAGTCAAGCCAAACAGTGGAACCATGTTTGGTATTTAATTGTACATCGATATTAATATAATCAATTTCTTCAGTTTCCACATTCAATGCGCCAAAAATACTAAACTTAAAGTCATTATCACCTTTATTTGGCCCACTAACACAATCTTTTTTTTGATCATCTAGCACATTAACATTTTTCTGATTATCAAAATAAATTTGATATCCATAATCATACGTTTGTTTAACTTTTATCTCACCGTCCTGAATATTTGATTCTTTATAAGTCTTTGCAACTAATCTATTATTGAAGCTTGAATATTCATCAAAATCAATAATTTTACTCCGATTCATGGTGTAACTATAAGCATTGTATGTAAGATTCGCATCAAACCCTTGCGAAGTATCTATATAATTATATAGCGAAGATCCAAACAAGCCAAAACTTGGTCCTAAATCATCTATCATTGAAAAAGAACCATTTTTAACATTAGGTGTAAAAATAGTATCATCAGTTTTTTTAATTGTTCCACCTTTAAAAGTTGTATAAACTTTAAATGAATCTATATAGGAAGGATTGTTCCCATCGAACCAATTCCCGACCCCGCCTTTATAATAAACATTGTTGCTCAAAAAAATATCTGCTCTATAAATAACATGGAAAGACGTTTTATACCCGTTATAAGGAGCAAAATCTCTTTTCTTTTCGAAAATTTCATAATTAAAAATAACAGAAGCAGCTTCATTTCCTAAAACATTACTTGGACATATTTTTTTGATTGAATCATTAGCAATAAGTCTATAGATGCTTGTAGTTGAACCCATGACATCAGATTGAAATTTATACATATTTTCTATTGGTGCTTTTGCAATAGACATTAAAATTGGTGTTAATGCAACGATTGTAAATGTTTTTTTCATATATTACCCCTTGTATAGTAGTAAATGTATAAAACATCAAGTTGATTATTTGAAGTTTTATACCTAACAACCCTACTTAACAGTTGTTAGTTTTTAGTTTCTAGTGTCTAAACTAAATTGCGACTATTATCAGTAAATAAGATTGTTCGCTTATTCGAAGCACTTCATTGTTTTCTTTTATTTTATCCTTTTAAAAATTTTTTTCATCAAAACAAACATTTTCTTAATGCCAATTTAACAGTTAAACAAAGTTGATAAAGGTAACAACTCGAATTATTAAGTTACTTTTCATTATCAACTATGAATCAGTTTTATTAAAATCGTTAAAACCAATTGATAATTTATTGTCTTATAAGCCCTTGAGCAAAGAAAAAACAGCTTTTACAAGCTGTCTCTTCTTCTTTTTTTCATACAAAGATAATGGTTTTACCTAGCTCTTAAATGGTAATTGGCTAGGAACACAAATATCCTTAAAAAGGGGGAACAACCTTTAAGGAAATTTGTGTCGGAATAAATCAACTCGGGTAATTGATTTATATTTATACTATACACTATTAAAATTTTTTTAACCTAAAACATACTTTAAATATTAATTTATAAGTTTTCTCTTTAAGTTTCGCTTAAGTGTTTTATTGGGATAAAGTTTTTCAAATATATTAAAAACCCTCGATGAAATCGAGGTTATTTGGTATAAGGGAGCATTACTGTAAACTTTATTTCTTTTCCTTCAATACATTCAGCATTAATTTTTCCATGATGATTTTCAACAATCGCTTTTGCGATAGATAAACCTATGCCAAATCCTGACTTATTCGAATCGTTATCGCTTCTATAAAATCTTTCAAAAAGGAAATTTGCATTACCAGCTTCAAAATTTTGGCTACCATTAACCAATGTAAATACTATGAATTTCTTTTTACGAGTTAATTCTATTTTAATTGGCTCATTTTCATTCGCGTATTTAATTGCGTTTTCAATTAACACACTGAATAATTCAGTTAATTCTGTTTCATTTCCTTTAATTGTCAAATTATCTTCAATATGAACTTGAAGAGGTTTATTCATAACAACTTCAAGCGACTTAAATTGATTTTTTAAGTTTAGTAACACATCACTAACATTTACTGTTCTAAAATCAGCTTTTCTTTCTTCATCTATCTTGCTTAAGGTTATCAATCGGCGAATAAGTTCATTCATGCCAGCAATTTGCTTTTTGGTAGATTTTGTCCATTCATCTTCGCCGTGTTCCATTTCGATAATTTCATTATTGGCACTAATAACAGCTAATGGAGTTTTAAGTTCGTGACTAGCGTTAGTAATAAATAATCTTTGTTTTTGGTAACTTTCCGCAACAGGTTTAAATGCAATACGAGAAAATAAATACAGCACTAAGAAAAATAAAATTGTCCCTGAGACTCCAATAATTAAAGAGTTAGTGAATAAAGTTGTGAGCGTATCAACGCTTTTTTGAATATCTAAAAAGACATAAAGCCAATTACCAGCTTCATTTTCAAAGCCTCTAAAAGCAAAACTTTCTACACTACCTTCTCTAATTTTATTTTCGTATTGTTCTAAAGCAATTTCAATCGCTTCATCGCTTGTAACTCTTACAATATTTGTTGTGTCTACTAAAAGTACGCCACTTTCGTTTAATGTAACTGTAAAATAACGAGTTGCTTGAAGTTCCTCTTCGGCAATTGGATCATTTGTTTCAGGAAAATAACCATTATTTTCACCAAGAACATTCAATATTTCATTTGTTCTAGTTTCAAAATGATTTACGCTTACAAGATTTGTAATACCTAAAATAAGAAATAAAACGAGAAACATCGAGAGTAAACTAATCCCAATGAATCTCCGTCTTAGTTTTTTAATCATTCGATGCTTCGTCTCCTAAATAATATCCGATATTTCTTTTCATCTTAATTGTGATTGGACAGGCAATTTCTTTTAGTTTTTTTCTGATTGATGAAATATTAACCCAGGCAACTTGAGATGTGTAATAGTCATCAAAGCCCCAAACTTTAAGCATGAGTTCTTCTTTTTTAACAATTTCACCTTGATTTGACATTAATTGATGCATGATTTCATATTCTTTTCTATTAAGATTAATTTCTTTATTATTATATGAAAGTTTCAATGTGTCGTTATTTAATTCAAGACCTTTAAATTCTTCACCAGCATTAATTTTTTTATGTGAAAGAATATTTTTAATTCTAGCTAATAATTCTTTACTGGCAAATGGTTTTGTTAAATAATCATCAGCGCCACAATTTAAACCATTAACTTTATCATCAACTTCACTCTTCGCACTTAAAATTAAAATAGGTACATTATTATTTTTACTTCTAACATCTTTTAAAATTTCAATGCCATTTAATCGTGGAAGCATGATATCTAAAATAACAGCATCATAAAATTTAGAGTTGATACTTTTTAAAGCATCTTCACCATCAAATATTTGTTCAACTTCATATCCCTTAAGTTCTAAGATTTTAGTTAAGGCATTTGATAAATCTTTTTCATCTTCAACAAGTAATAATTTCATATCGACCTCCACACAATTTTACTATAACAACATAAATGTAAATTAAAATGCGCATAAAGAATATACCTAAAACCTTATTTTAAGTTATTTTTTAAGTTGACAGTTTTAGTTTTAACATTTAAAAACACCTACGACTTTAATATACATTTTTCAATTTAAAAATAACTAAAAATATTTAAACGCGTTAAAAAGAAGTTATTAATAAAGAACTTACTTAACCTAGTGTTATAAATCAAATTTTTCATAAATTATCTCCAGCAAGGAAATAAAAAACTTTTAACATTCAATAAGTAAAGATATGTTAATTATAAAAAATGACTTTGAATTATATTACGATTAATTCAAAGTCATTAATTTTATTTATATCTTTTCATCCAATTTAAGTATTCGCCACTTTCAACGTTCTTGAGCCATTTTTGATTATCAAGATTCCATTTAATTGTAGCTGCAATACCTGTTTTGAAGTTGTGTTCTGGTTTCCAACCAAGTTCAGTTTCAATCTTTTTAGGATCGATAGCATAGCGCAAATCATGTCCTGGTCTATCTTTAACGTAATTAATTAAATCTTCGCTCTTATCTAATGCGCTTAAAATTGTTTTAACTACTTCAAGATTTGTTTTTTCATTATGTCCACCAACATTATAAACTTCGCCATCTTTACCGTTTCTTACAATTAAATCGATTGCAGTACAATGGTCGCCTACATAAAGCCAATCTCTAACGTTACTTCCATTTCCATAAACTGGGAGAGTTTCATCTCTACTAGCTTTTTGAATCATTAAAGGAATTAATTTTTCTGGGAATTGATATGGACCATAGTTGTTTGAACATCTTGAAATTGTGATAGGCAATTTGAATGTTCTATGGTAAGCAAGAACAAGCAAATCTGCACTAGCTTTTGAAGCGCTATATGGGCTTGATGTATGTAATGGGGTTGTTTCTGTGAAGAATAAATCTGGTCTATCTAATGGTAAATCACCATATACTTCATCCGTAGAAACTTGGTGGAATCTTTTAATTCCATATTTTCTACATGCATCCATTAAAACTGCTGTTCCAATAACATTTGTACGTAAGAAGATTTCAGGATCTTCGATACTTCTATCAACGTGACTTTCAGCTGCGAAATTAATTACGTAGTCGAAATGTTCTTCTTCAAATAATTTAAAAATTGCTTCACGGTTACAAATGTTTTCATGAACGAATTTAAAATTATGTTTATTTAAAATTGGTTCAATCGTTTCCATATTTCCAGCATATGTTAATGCATCTAAGCATACATATTCATCATTTGGATATTTATTAACCATGATATGGAGGAAATTACCGCCGATAAATCCGGCACCCCCAGTAACTAAAAATTTTGACATTTTTACCTCCTCATATATTTAGATAATTCTATCATTTTTCAAAACATTCTTAAACAAAAGTTAAATGTAAGCGCTATTATACAACTTATATCTAAAAATGAATAAATTAATGTATTTTTCGGGTGCATTTTTAGATAGATATGCCATTATTGGTTAGATGACAAAGTCATTGCAATAAATGTAGGTGCTATTGCAACAAAAGACAAAGTTATTGCAATAGAGTATCTTTAAATAATAAAAATATTCAAATATTAATATTTTTTATTGC
>DBFJOT010000028.1:0-56184 GCA_048405595.1 Candidatus Onthovivens sp. | reverse complement strand
TCAAACTCTCAAAAGTTTATATCTAGTTCAAAATTATTCTGGTTGTTAATTAAAGAATTTTCTTAAATAAATTGACGTTTCTTTTTGTTTGTACATCTATTTAGTTTTCAAAGATCTCTTGCACTCGAGATTTCTAATCTTAATGGGAACTTAATAATTCCTCAACAAGTGCTTTATTATGATATCTTATTCAGATATCAGTTGTCAACAATTTTTTTAATTTTTTTTAAGTTTTTTTAAGAACTTTTTTTGAGGATTTTGACCTCGTCGCTTGCGACAACTTTAATATGATATACCTAAGCGCATACCCGTTGCAAGCATTTTTTTAAATTTTTTTAACTTTTTTTAAACGAGTTAAAAAGTTAACAAAATAGATAAAATTCTGATATTTCTAAACCAAATAATTGCTTTATATATATAAAGATAATAGTAAATTATTTAAAAGTTCTGGTTGCTTTAATAGCTGCTTTCCACTTTTTATCAATTTCTTTAATTTTAGCTTTATCCATTGTTGGCTTATATTCTCTTTGATAACAATGGATATTTTTAATTTCATCTAAATCTTTCCAGAAACCACTACATAATCCTGCTAAATATGCTGCACCAAGTGCTGTTGTTTCTAAACAGAAAGGTAATAAAATATTACAGTTTAAGATGTCAGCTTGATATTGCATTAAATATGAATTTGCAGTTGCGCCTCCATCAACTTTTAAAATTTTATTTTTAGTCTTAGAATCTTTAACCATAGTTTTCATTACATCTTTACTTTGTAATGCAACACTATTTAAAACAGCTCTAATAAAATGTTCTTTTGTTGTTCCTCTTGTTAATCCAAATACTGCACCACGACATTCATCATCCCAATAAGGAGCTCCTAATCCAACGAAAGCTGGAACAACATATACTCCTAAGTCGGTTTTTACTTTATTAGCATAATTTTCAGTTTCATGAGCATGCTTAATCATTCTCATTTGATCTCTAAGCCATTGAACAACAGCTCCGCCGATAAAAACACTTCCTTCAAGTGCGTATGTTACTTTTCCATCAATTTCCCATGCGATTGTTGTAATAAGACCATTTTTAGATAAAATTGGTTTATTTCCGATATTCATAAGCATGAAGCAACCTGTTCCATATGTATTTTTTGATTCACCTTCAGTAAAACAATTTTGTCCAAATAGAGCAGCTTGTTGATCACCTGCAACACCTGCGATTCTTAAATCTGCTTTTAAAGCTGAAGCGTAACCGAATAAGTGAGATGAGCCATGAACTTCAGGAAGCATGCACTTTGGAATATTAAATAGTTTTAATAATTCATCGTCCCATGTTAATGTGTTGATATTGAATAACATTGTTCTACTAGCATTAGTAACATCTGTTTTATAAATAGCATGATTACTTAATTTATACATTAGCCAAGTATCGATAGTTCCAAAAAGTAATTCTCCATTTTCAGCTCTTTGTTGACCATTAGGTATATGATCTAAAATAAATCTAATTTTACTAGCACTAAAATAAGGATTAATGATTAATCCTGTTTTTTCATGGACTAAATCTTCATATTCTTTCCACGCCGCACAATAAGATGCACTTTGTCGAGATTGCCAAACGATAGCATTATAAACAGGCATACCTGTTGCTTTATCCCAAACAACTGTTGTTTCTCTTTGATTTGTTAATCCAATTGAATCGATATCATCGTAAGTCAAATTGCATTTAGCTAAAATGTCATTGATTACATTTAAAATACTTAGCCAAATATCTAGTGCGTTTTGCTCAACCCATCCTTCATAAGGAAATAAGCATTTTACTTCTTGTTGAGCTTTAAAAAAGACATGTCCTCTTCTATCAAAAAGCATTGCTCTTGATGAAGTTGTACCTTGGTCTAATGCTAATATGTAATCTTTTGACATAAAATTAGTCTCCCTGTTTATTATTTTCTATTACAATTCTTCCAAACAATGTAGAGAAAAAAATTTTGACAAATTCTCTAGTCATCGCTTTCATTTTTTCTTTCTTCTTAGTTGAATAAGATGAAATTTTTTCTAAATAAATTTTTCTTTTTTTAATAATATCCAATTTAAGATTTAAAGTGGATGACTGTTTATTCGAAATCGCAATTTCATAAATAAAATCAACCATGTCCTTATAATCTTTTTTATTGTATTTATCCATCCAAATGTTGATGGTATTTTTCAAAGCGACACTATATTTACTTAGTGGCGGATTTTTCTTTAACATAGTATACCTTGTTTTTGAAGAAAAAGCCCGTGTAAATAAATCATGTGCAGCAACATTTTTCTTGTATGACTTAATAATTTGATAATTATCAGTATTTTCAAGAATCATTCCAACAATATCATTTGAAGGAACCATTTTAATTAGTTTAGGATCATTATCATTTATTGTGACATCTTGGTTTTTAAATCCCGGTCCATCAAAATTATAAACTCTAAAAACCCTATTTTGGATTTTTTTAGATGCTGTTAAATACGAATAAAATGCTAAATTTCCACCTTTAGAATGACCTGCGATAATGATAGGCTTATTTGTTAATTCAGCAATTTTATATAAATATTTTTTTGCTAATTTTTGGGATGGAAGTTTATCTTTAAACATCATATCAAGATTTTCTTTCCATCCAACAAGTGAATCATCAGTTCCTCTAAAGAAAATACAAACATAATTTTTCGTTATCGCAGTAAGTGCGAAAAATTGAGTCATATTGTCACTCGATAATTCATTCTGGAAATATCCAATTTTTGTTAAACGATATCTTTTAGCTTTAAAAAGAGTTTCAAGTAACTTTTTAGCTTCATCACCATTGAAATAATTTTTAGCTAATTTATCTAAATATTTTTTAACATTGAATTCTTCAAACTTTAAAGTATTATTTTCTAAATCGTACTTTTTGGTTTTAGAGAGGCTATAAAAATCCGCATAAGATATCATAGTTCCTATCAAAACATCTGCTTCAGTCAAAGGAACTTCATCGTAACTTTTATTTTTATATATTCGTAAGAATTTATAGATATTATCTTGCATCAACTGGAATCTCTTTAGTTGCAATAATGTCCACGCCTAATCCTAAAACATCTTTTATAACAACTTGATGCATAGATATAGGTGCTTTAATCTCAAGTTTTGCTATTTCTTTAACAACGTCTTTAACTTTATCTTTTGGTAATGTGTCACTTGATTTGCAAGGGCAAACAAGAATGTTGCCTCCAACTACTTTAAATGTAGAAGTTAAAGTTCTTCTAGGATCGACTAACTCTTGTTTAACATAATTTAGTCCTCTTAAACATGTATAACCACTGATTTTTCCTTCTGCATCAACGGTTATTCGACATCCTTTAGGACAAACTATACAAGTAAATTTTCTTTCCGTCATAATTCATTAACCTCAACTGTTAAATGAGTAAATTCTTTAAAGTCGACATCTTTAAGAACTACTTTCTTCATTTCACTTGGCAATAAATCATTTGCTCTAATCTTTTTAATTTCATTGCCATCATTTTTTATAATAATTTCACCTTTAGCAATAGGTTTTCTAACTCTAAAAGAGAATTCTACACTACTTAAATCTTCATAAACATTTATGATATTTGGTAAAACGTAACTTACATTATTTGCTTCGCTAACTTCAATCACGTTATTAATTGATTTTTTACCACTTACAATGTAATTAGCTGCGTTTTTACCTGCGATTTCTCCTTCCATAGAAACAAAATCTACTAAGTCGTGAACATGTAAAACGTTACCACAGCTAAACACTCCATCAATTGAAGTTTCTAAATTTTGATCAACGAAAGCTCCGCGTGTTTTTGTATAAACTTTACCTTTAGCGTTTGAAAGTAATGTATTAAATGGATAAAGTCCAACGCTTAATAAAAGTGTGTCACATTCAATAATTTGTTCTGTTCCTTTAATAGGTTTTAATGAATCATCAACATCACTAATTTCAATTGCTGTTAAGTTTGGTTTTCCGATAACTTTAGTAACGGTATTATGGAGTCTTAATGGAATATTAAAATCATTTAAACATTGAACAATATTTCTATTTAATCCGTTTGAGTAAGGCATTAATTCACTAACACCAATGACATTTGCTCCTTCAAGTGTCATTCTTCTAGCCATAATTAAGCCAATATCACCACTTCCTAAAATATAAACTTTTTTACCAACTAAGTGGCCATCAATATTTAAATATTTTTGGGCAAGTCCAGCAGTATAAACTCCTCTTGGTCTTTCTCCTGGGATTGAAATTTGACCTCTTGTTCTTTCATTGCATCCCATCGCTAAAACGATTGCTTTAGCTTTTATAGTTTCAACACCCGTTTCTGAACTAATAACTCGAACTTCTTTTTTGTCGTTAATACTTAAAACAAGAGTGTTAACCATCGATTCGATGTTTCTTTTTTTGAACTCTTCGATGTATTTATAAGCATATTCTGGACCTGTAAGTTCTTCTTTAAATCTATGAAGACCAAAGCCATTATGAATACATTGATTTAAAATACCACCAAGTTCATGACTTTTTTCTATTAATAAAATATCTTTTGCTTCATTATCGTAGGCGCTAATTGCAGCAGCAAGTCCAGCACTGCCTCCACCGATAATAACTAAATCCTTATTAATCATTTTTATTGCCTTTCACATTATATTTCATTATCTCTGTGCCTAAATCACTATAACAAATTTCGCTAATATCTTTATTTAATTCCCTAGCTAAAATTTTAATAACTTCTTCTTCGCAGAACGTTCCTTGGCACTTACCAAATCCAGGTCTTACACGTTTTTTAATTCCTTTTACAGTTGTTGCACCACAATTTCTATGGATTGCATCAACAATTTCACCTTCACTAATTTTTTCACATCTACAAATCATGTGACCATAGCGAGGATCTTTTTTAACTAAATCATTGAATTTATCAGGAGATAAATTTGACAATTTATAATGTGGTCTAATTCTAGGATTATAACTTGTATTTTCTTCTAACTCTAATTTATCTTTAATTAAATTACTTACATATTCTCCAATTGCAACAGAACTTGCCAATCCTGGAGACATGATGGCTCCTAAATTAAAGAAGTTAGGTGAAACTTTACTTTCTTCGATAATAAAATCGCCTGTAGACGAGTTAGCTCTAATACCAGTAAATTGTCTAATATTTTGATCAAAAGGAATGGTTGGAATTAATTTTTTTGCTGCTTCTTTTAAATAAGTTAAACTTTCACTTGTAGTTGATGTATCAAATTTATCTGATTCATCATTTGTTGGTCCAATTAAATAATTGTAACTTGAAGTTGGTGAAATTAAGATACCTTTACCGAATTTAGTTGGACACATGAAAAGTGTATGTCTAACCCAACTTGAATTGAAGTGATCTAAAACATAATATTCACCTTTTCTAGGGATAACTTTAAAGTTATCTGCGCCAACAAAACTTGCGATTAAATCACTATTTAATCCTGCTGCATTAACGACAACTTTAGTTTTAAATACTTCATCTTTTGTTACAACTTCATATCCTTCATTAGTTTTAATAATATTTGTAACTTCGGTATTTAAACGAAGCTTGATTCCGTTGTCCATTGCGTTTTCCATTAAATTTACGCATAAAGAAAACGGAGATACAATTCCAGCATCTTTACATAATAAAGCTTTATGAGCTTCTCTATTTAAATTAGGTTCTATTTTAAATAATTCTTCAGCTTCGACAAGTCTTGCGTCGACGCCATTTTCTTTTGATCTTTCTAAAAGTTTTTCAAGAACTTTATCTTCTTCGTCACTAAAAGAAACTGTTAAAGAACCAATTCTATGAAAAGTAACACCAAGTTCTTCACAAACATTACCCATCATTTTATTTCCGCGTACGTTAAAAATTGCTTTATTGGTTCCTGGTAATGGGTCGTAACCACTATGGACAATAGCACTATTTGCGTTAGTCGTTTCGTCCCCTACATCATTATGCTTTTCAAGCACCAAACAATTTAACTTAAATCTTGATAAATATCTAGCAACGCTAGAACCGATAACTCCTGCACCTACAATGATTACATCAAACCCATTATTCACATCTTATTTTTTATATTCCTCTCGATTTATGCTGTCCTCTTTGTGGAAAGTAGAACCATGATATCTTTTATGAAGTTTCTCAAGATTATATAAAGCAACTTCTTCAAGTGTAATACCTAATCCACTAGCAGTTTCAGCTAAATACCATAACACATCACCAAGTTCATCTTTTAAATGTTCTTTGTCTAAATCATGACCTTGGTATTTAAATTTTTTTACTATATCGCAACACTCCCCAGTTTCTCCAGCGAGGCCAAGGACACCATTTGTTATCATGTCCTTTTTTCCTTCCTCACTGATTAAATCATAAGCAGCTTTTTGATATTCATTAAAATTTATCTTAGCCATATTATTCGCCTAATTTTTCAAAATCACTAGCACCATGTTTACAAAGTGGGCAAATAAAATCGCTTGGAAGTACTTCGCCTTCATAAACATAGCCACAGATTTTACAAATCCAGCCTTTTTTCTTTTCTACCTTTTTAGGTAATGGCTTAATATTTTTTTGATAGAAGTCATAAGTTAAACTTTCTTCGTGACTTAATAATTTTGAATCAGTAACGTCACAAATAAATCCATAATGACTTCCTAAATCTAAAACTTCTCTAACTTTTAAGGAAATTAATGCATTAGCATATTTTGTTAAATAGTTAATTCCGTTTTTAGCAATATCGAATTCTTTAAAATTCTCAAATTTATTAGTTGTTTCTCCGCTAGCAAATCCAAAGCGTTTAATAATATCGAATGGAGTATGCTTTGTTAAAACTGATAAATTACATTCTTTAGTTTCAAGTAAAGTTTTTGCAGTGTAGTTATTTTTACTAACAGAGATCATGATTGTATTTGGATTTTGAGCAACCATGTTTACAGTGTTAATAATACATGCATTTTGTTTTTCATCCTTTACTGTTGATAAAGTGAATAATCCATATGAGATTTTGAACAATGGATCATTATCTGATTTTGGAGTAGGTAATGATTCTACGATTAATTTTGATAATTCACTAAGAGAAGCTAAATTTTCTTCTTTTACTGATGATTTAAATGTAATCGTTTTGCCAATTTGTTCCCATCCTTTTAAAGGAGTTAAAATCTCACTTACTAATTTTCCGCTATTTGGTGCCCATGATCCATTTTCAACAATTGCAAATTTTCTATTTTGTAAGTTGTGATATTTAAGGTCTAATAAGAATTCTTCAACTGGTGTGAAAATTCCCATATTGTAAGTAGAAGCACAAACTACTAAGTGGGAGTATTTGAATGCTTCAGCAACCAAATATGATTTATCAGTTTTTGAAGCGTCATAAATTTTGATATCTTTTACTCCGCTTTCAGCTAATTCATCAGCGATTAAGTTAGCTGCAGTTTCGCTATGACCATAAACACTTCCATAGACAATTAATACACCATTTACTTCAGGTTCATAACTTGCCCACTTGCTATATAAATTGATTAAATAAGATAAGTCTTGTCTCCAAATTGGTCCGTGTAACGGACAAATTGTTTCGATATCAACTGTACTTGCTTTTTTAAGAGCTGATAAAACTTGTGTGCCATATTTTCCAACGATATTTGTATAATAACGTCTTGCTTCTTCTTCGAACTCTTTTTCAAATGACATTCTATCAGCAAATAAATTTCCGTTTAATGCTCCAAATGTTCCAAACGCATCAGCACTAAACAAAGTTTTAGTTGTTGCATCATAAGTCATCATAACTTCTGGCCAGTGAACCATTGGTGTAAAGACAAATGTAAGTTTATGTGTTCCTAAATCTAAGGCATCAAATTCTTTAACAACTTTTACATTTTTTGGACAGAATCCTTCATTAAAGTTTCTAAACATCACTAATGCTTTCTCGTTGATGACTAATGTACATTCTGGATGCTCTCTTAAAACATATTTTAATGAATAAGCGTGATCTGGTTCCATATGGTTGACGATTAAATAATTTAATTCTCTACCTTCTAAAACTTCTTCAATTTTTTGATAGAATTGTTCATCAACACTTTTATCAACTGAATCTAAAAGACATGTCTTTTCATCTAAAATTAAATATGAATTGTAGCTTGCACCATTAGTTAATGGATAAATATTTTCAAAAAGAGCAAGTCTTCTATCGCTTCCTCCAACATAGTAAGTATCTTTAGTTACTAATCTCTTATTAAACATTTGTATTTCCTCTCAAAATTATATTTTAAGTATAACAAATCACACAATGAACTGATAATAAAACAAATTAGGAAATAATTAAAATACAATCACTTATATTTATTTATAAATGAACAAATAGCCATTTGTCAAATTTAGAAACATAAAATCACGATATAAAAAGGATAGACATTATTTTTTTAATATCTATCCTTTACTACAAATTAATCAAATTGTAGAAATTTAATCGACTAAATGGATTAATTCTTCTCTTAAGCTCTCTTTTAGCTTTAAGAATTTAAGATCTTCATATTTCGAACTCACGATTGCGATATGATAAATAGAATCTTCTTTGTAATAAATTACATCATAGTCTTTATTTAAATCTTTAATTAATAAATCATTGAAATCTTTTTTCTTGAAATATTTATTAAGCTCTTTTTCGTTTTCTGCATTAACAATAAACTCACTAATTTTCTTATTTTCATCAAGCGTATAAACGTAATAAAATTCTTGATTCATATAAGCAAAAGAAATAAGTTCATACATCGAAAAGTTAGAATTATTTTTAGCTACAATTTTTAATGCATCCAACAATGTTTTTCCTTCATCTAAATATTTAATAAATTCATCATTTACTTCCGCTTTAGTCTTAGGAAGGTTATGTGAAGACAAATATTCTTTAGCGAAATTTTGGTTATATAAAGCTTCAAAGATATTTAACTTAGAATAAAGCTTCAAGTACTCAATGAGTTTAATTAAAGATTCAATGTTGCTTGGATCAGCTAAATCATAATATCTATGTTTTTTATTGTGTAATCTTATATCAATATAATAATCATAATCTCCTTTTCTAGGACTTGCTCCTTCATGGAAATTACATAATTTATTAATAGCATAAGTAAAATAATGGACATTAATCGGAAGGACAAAGTTTAAATCTTCTTTTTTGAAGTATTTATTTAATTCCCCTAAAGAAACATCTACATCATATTCTTCTTCAGTTAATCTATCTTTTGAAATAATTAAATCTCCACTAGGAGTATAAACACTGATTTTTTCAACATAATTAGTGATATATTTTTTATCTTTATCTAACATCTCATCTTTTACTTTTAAAGAAGAAGCAATTCTTCCAGGAATCAACCTAGATAAATCACTAATGAAATCATTATAAAAATCAGGATAATGGGAATAGCCATTAAAATCTAACACTTCATAATTTGAAAAAGTGATTTTAATTCTATAATCAATTTCATCTTGAACCTTAAAAGGATACATTGAATCAACTGTTAAATTCGTAAAATCGTACTTTGCAAATATTTTTTCTACTTCTTCTTTATTGAGTGAAAAAGTCTTATTATCTTTTCTGATTTTAAAGACGTAAACGCCTTCTTCTAATTCTAAAGAATATGCTCTAACTTTATCTTTATTTCCGAGCTCGCGATATTCGAGTTTATAAATATTATCCATCAGTGTTCCTTCTTTCACTTAATTGTATCACTAATATAAGTCTACGTTAATTCAATACTTTATATTCGGTTTAAATAACATCTATTTTCTTTCATCTAGTACAATTCTAGTAGTTTTTTAGTAGATTATTAGTATAAAGTTAATATGTTTTCGTATTTGATTAAACACAAAAACTATTTTTATATATACTTGAACTTAATATTTTAAATACTAAATTTCTTATTTATATAACACTTTTATCTTTTGAAATTGATACCAATAAAGTACTTATAATCTCCTCAAAAAAAGAGTCACTTAATTTATATACGTTATCCGGAATAGTGACTCTTTTTTTAAAAAGTTATTTTGTTAAGTGTCTTCTTAAACAGTCAAATGTTTCAGCACTTAAATCATGTTCAATCTTGCAAGCATCTTCTTCTGCTACTTTTTCACTGACACCTATCTTTTTAAAGAAGCTACATAATGTTTCATGTCTATTTAAAACTTCTTCAGCTATTTCATAACCTTGAGCGGTTAACGTGATTGAACCTGAAGTTCTATCAAAATTAATTAATTCTTTTTCTTCAAGTTTTTTCATAGCCACACTTACGCTAGCTTTTGAAAACCCCATAAATTGAGCAATGTCAATTGATCTAACACAACTTAATTTTTTTGAAAGCATTAAAATCTTTTCTAAATAATCTTGTTCTGATTGATGATTATTGTTCATAAATAGTTAATTACCTCTTGTACACATTATAAACGATTATTTTCTAATTCAAATTAAAAAACATTTAAAGCTTGAAGCATAAACTTTATAGCTAATAAGATAAATATTGCACCACTAACAAAAGGAGCAATTTTTTCAATTGTCGTCCCTATCTTTTTGCCAAGTAATAAAGCAATCAAAGACATTAAGAAAGTAACAACTCCGATAATAACAAAAGTTATCATCGCATCAGTAATTGTTAAGTCTACGCTAATAAAGCCAATTGTTAAAGCATCAATTGATGTTCCAATATCTTGAATTAAAATTTCAATAAAACTTATCTTTTTATGTGGATCAAATTCGCATGTTTCCCCTTCTTTTACGCGATGAGTTGTTTCTTTAATCCCATCATAAATAGATTTTAGTCCTAGTAATAACAAGACACCAAAAGCAATCCATGGGATATAAGATACGATTTGATCTTTAAATATATACGCTAAGAAGTAGCCAATAACAGGCATTACGAATTGAAAAAATCCTAATGTAAATGGAATAAAAATTGATTTCCATTTAGGCATTTTACTTTCTTTAATGCCGTCACTTGTTGCTGCACACATCGCATCAACAGACATAGAAAACGCTAATCCGAAAGACGTTAAATAATCCATGAGGATAATTGTAATCAATTAATAGATAAAATTCATCATTTTTCCTAAATATCGCATGTTAAAAAGAACGGATTATCCGCTTCTTTTATTATTATCTATTTTTATGCATAGATTTCCCGTCCTACGGACTAGTGAACCTCTAAGGAATTTAGATTAAAAATTCTTTAGAGGCCCGACCTATAAGACGGCAGGCTCTACATGAAAGTGTCTTAATCATTCAACCTGAAGAAAGGAAATTTAATTTAGCTATGCTACTACAAATAGTGTAATGGGAATATCAATGTTAACACGCGAAGCTTTCCGATATCTCATACAAGCACTTGATTTCACTATTGCCTCACAATCGCAATATTTCCTTTCTTACTAACACAAAAGGAGCAAACTTGATTTTTTTCAAAAATAATTTATTCAATACACTTTTATTTTTATGTATTTGGTTGGTTGATTTTAAATTTCAGCATTTGAAATATACAAATTAGTTGAATTCACATTTAATTATTTTAATGTAGGTGCATTATTCATGTCAGAACTTTTTTATTATCACCACAAAATAATAAATTCTATCAAAAAGAATATTGTCTTTTGTAAACCGCTCAAGTTAAGCAAAAAGAAAAGACCATTAAATCACATGGTCTTTCCGATAAGAATAGTAGGAAAATTTATTTACAATTTAACGCTTCTTCATCTAAAGTGACATGGAAGTCTTTAGCTAAAGCAATAAATTCTTCTCTCTTTATAGTTTGCCTTTTAGTGTTCGTCATTGATAAAACTTTAACTAAAATCTCAGCACTTTTTTCAACTGTATCAACTAAGCCAAATGTAGTGTCAAAATCTGGGCCAGCCCCAAAAATTCCATGATGCGCCCAAACAGCTAAATCATATTTTTCCATCAATTTAGAAGTTTCAATAGCAATTTCTTTGCCGCCTGGAACCATCCACGGAACAACACCAACTCCACTAGGAAAAACAACAGGACATTCGGTTGCCATTTCCCAAAGTTCTCTTGTAAAAATTGCATTATCTAAAGGCAATACAAACGTTAAAGCAATAATATTTGTTGCGTGACAATGATAAACAATTCTATAAGACCCATTAGTTCTTCTTTTTACAACTTCTAAATTCATTAAATGGCTTGGCAATTCACTAGTTGGCCTTCCGCCTTCTGTTAAACCCCGAATAATTTTAAATTTTGTGCCAGTTTCATCCAATTGAATGATACAAATATTTTCTTCGGGATGACGCAAAACATTCATCATGAAGCGACCACTTCCTGTTACTAAAAAATATTCATTTTTAAGTGTAGGCACTTCTGTTCCGATTTCTTGCCATTCTCCATCATGAAAATTTTCTTTTATCGATTCAATTTCTTCATCCTTTATGCGATAAGATAAGTTTCCACCATTTCTTTCGTGCCATCCTTTTCGATAGCCTTCGTCACAAAGTCTGATAAAGTCTTTTACAAATTTTGCTTCTAAAACTTTCATACTTTATTAATCTCCATTACTTTTTTATAGTCAATATACTTACATCTATATAATTCAACATTCTTAGGTTTATAGATTGTTTCAGGTGTAAAACGTTTTAATCCAGCTCTTGCTTCGTTTAAATCGTTAAAAGATTTTAAATAAATCAATTGAGCTAATGCATTACCAAAAACTGTAGCTTCTGATAAACCTAAGTAAACATTAATATTTAATACATTTGCAATTAATTGGTTCAGCAAAGTAGCATTAACTCCTCCGCCCATTACTCTAATCGAAGTAATTCGTTTACCTATTATTTTTTCAAGTTTATGAAATTCTTCAAAATATTTAAAGGCCATTGACTCATAAATCGATCTTGCAATTTCACCAATTGTCATTTTTTTGTATTGGTTTGTTTTCTTTAAGTAAGAATTGTATTTTTCCAACATATTTCCTGGTTCTTGGAAGTCAGGAGCATTTACATCAATATAAGTAGTATTGTTTAAAATTTTCATTGCTTCATTATGGATATCTCCAAACGTAATATTTGGGTTTTCTTTCAAGAAATCTTTCCTTAATTCTTGAATAATAAATAGCCCCATAATGTTTTTTAAAAACCTAACTCGATGTTCAAGTCCTATTTCATTCGTAAAATTAGCTTCGTAGGTTTCATCATTAATCAAAGGTTTATCGAGTTCAACGCCTAAAAGTGACCAGGTTCCACTACTTAAATAGGCCATATTCTCATTAAGACTCAAACTAGCAATTGCACTAGCTGTGTCATGACTTCCCACACTTATAACATCACAAGGATATAACTTGTATTTTTCAATGATATCTTTTTTAAGCGGGCCAACTTTTTTTGATGGAGAAATAATCTTTGGTATCTTTGTGTGATCGAAATTACAAAGAGCCAAAAGTTCTTCATCGATTTCTTTTTTAACAGGATTATATAAACCTGTAGTAGAGAGGTTTGTTAATTCAAGAAACCTATTTCCTGTTAAAAAATAATTAATTAAATCCGGAATTAATAAAAATGTTTCATAATCTAAATTGTTAATGACTTTATCATCATAGAGTTGGAACAAAGTATTAAAATTCAAAAATTGAATTCCACTTCTTTTGTAAATATAAGAGTAATCAATTTTCTTTAAAAGGTTGCTTGCTGCATTTTTGCATCTCGAATCTCTATAACCGATAGGTAAAGACATAAGTTCGCCCTTTCTATTTAAGATTCCATAGTCAACGCCCCAAGTATCAACTCCTATTGATTTAATATCCTTATAGATTTTAAATGTAAGATTTAAACCTCTATAAATGCTTTCCATTAATTGATTAAAGTCCCATCTTAAATGTCCTTCAATCAAGTTCATACCATTACTAAAACGAAAAGTTTCTTGACTTGAAAAACCATTTTCTTTGTCATAGTTAACAACAATTAATCTTCCGCTTGAAGCACCTATATCGATTGATAAAACTCGCATAACCTAATTTGATAAATAAATTGTACAACAAATAAAACAATTGTTTTCAAATGTAATTAATTATGATTATATGTTGACATTTATGTTAAAATATAATCAAATTATTTCATAATTAATCAAGGATGCTCAAATATGTATGATATAGAAAGACAAAAGAAAATTTTAGAAATACTTAGCGATAATAAACCATATAGTGTTTATAAACTTGCAGAAATGCTTTATGCTAGCGGCGCTACTATTCGACGCGACTTAACAAAGATGGAACAAAAAGGTCTTGTAACAAGAACTTTCGGTGCTGTTATGCTTAATCCTTATCCAACAAATAAGGAAATCTCATTTGAATTAAGAGAAAAATCGAACGTTACAGAAAAGAGAGCTTTGTGTTCTCAAGCAGAAAAATTTTTGCGAGATAATATTTCAATTTTTGTAGACTCATCCTCTACATTACTTCACCTCGTTCCTTTTTTAAATAATTACAAGAACATTACTATCATTACAAACGGGCTTTTTATGGCTCAAGAAATTATTACACACACTAAATGTAACTTATATTTATGTGGTGGAAACGTTCAAGCGAATACTAATTCAATTTTAGGACCAATGGCTCTTAATAGTATTCAAAAATTCCATGCTGACTTATTATTCATGAGTTGTGGCGGATTTGATTTTGATTTCGGTGTAAGCGAATTTACTGTCGATTCTGCCGAACTTAAAAAAGCAATGATTAAAAATAGCGATAAAGTAATTCTTCTAGTAGATCATTCTAAGATCGGAAAAAGAGTTCTATTTAATACGTGTTCACTTCAAGATATTGATATCCTTATTACGAACGAAAAATTCAAAGGTGATGATAAAAAGAAACTTAGTGAAAAAGGTGTTTCACTAGTTGAAAAGTTGACAAATTAACGATTTCATCGATTAAAAATTAATTATTTATTTCAACTACTGGTAACTTTTCATTTTATAGCACTTAATCCTTTAATACGCATCAATAACGATTTTTCTTTGATAAATACGTTGTCTTCTTTGTTTTAACGAAAGCACTATATGATACTTACCTTTCCAACATGTGTGTGCTAAACTTAAGTTGTCTATAGACATAAATCTCCTTTCAACATTCTAACGTTGGCGCGTTATCTATATTGGAAGGATTTTTTATATAATAGTAACTAAAAATTCTATTGAACCTATAGACAATCTATAGTTTAGAGTTTTGCGTTGAAAAAAATGATGTCGCATTTTGCGACATCATTTTATTTTCTTTTACTTAACTCTTTTTCTTCATATTCTTTTATTTCATTAAAGTAATCATCACTTAGATTTTGTCTTTCTAAGTACTCATTCCATACATCTTGGAAAGGTAGAAATTTAGCTTTTTCTTGAAGGAACATTAACTCAGTGAAGTTTCCACTATCTTGTAATTCTTTTAATTTTTTATTTGGTAAAAGCAATGCGCAAAGTAAAGCTTTTTCAAATGATCTTTGACCTGTTACCCAAGCCATAATTCTATTAATCGCCGCATCAAAATAATCTAGGCCTATAATAACTTTATTCAAAGCATCATTTCTAACAATTTCTTTTGCTATTTCTTTAGTTTCATCATCAAATAAAACTACATGGTCACTATCCCATCTAACTGGTCTAGTAACGTGTAAAGCAACTTTATCATAAAACGCTAATAAACTAGGAATTTTATCACTAACAACTTCTGTTGGATGATAATGTCCATTATCTAATAAACAACAAATGCCTCTAGTTGCAGCATAATTTTGATAGAACTCATTGCTTCCGACTGTATAACTTTCGACACCGATACCAAAGACCTTACTTTCAACAGCAACATTGACCCATTTTTTATCATATTTTTTTAAAATTTCATCTAAAGATTTTTTTAATCTAAGACGTGGTCCAAGTCTATCGGCTGGAACGTCTTTATAGCCGTCAGGAATCCATATATTTACTAAACATGGTTTCCCAAACACCTTTCCTAACTCAGCTGCTATTTCAAGACTTCTCTTGCCGTGTTCAACCCAAAATTTTCTTGTTTCTTCGTCAGGGCTTGATAAAGTTAATCCATCTTTTACTTTTGAATGAGCAAAAAAAGTAGGATTAAAATCAATTCCATCTAAACCAAGCTCCTTTCCAAGTTCTATCCAAGGAACAAAATGTTTAATTGAATATTGATCTCTATCAATTTTGCCATCATCTTCTCCTAAAATGGCATACGATGCATGTAAATTAAGTCTTTTCGTACCACTCATTAAAGAAAATGCTTTTGTAATATCTCTAAAAAGTTCTTCTTTAGTTCTGGCTCTTCCTGGATAATTTCCTGTTGTTTGAATACCACCACTTAATGATTTACTGCCATCAAATCCAATAACATCATCTCCTTGCCAACAATGAACAGAAATAGGTACATTTTTTAAAAGTTCAATTGCTTTTTCAGTATCGACTCCGTATTTTGCATAAATCTCTTTAGCTTCTAAATATCTACTCATATAATCTCCATTTTATTCAATAAAAGTATATTTACCATTTTTAACAGTTTGTAATTTGCCACTAGGAAGTACAACTTCACATTCGGTCCCAATAGGAACTTCAACTCTTAAAACAAATTTTCCGTTTTCTAGTTTCCAATCAGAACTAATCTTTCCATATAAACAATGTGTATAAGCTGAGACGTAAGTTAATTCACTTGGCATTTTTGGTTCAATTTTAAATCTCTTATAACCGGTTCAAGTGCTTCAATGCCTGCTATTCTTCTATATAAGAAATCGCCAACAGCTCCACTTGCGTAGTGATTAAAAGAAATCATTCCTCCCGTACCGTCTTCATTAACGTTAGCTGTTCCGTCTTCTTTTAATCCATCCCATCTTTCCCAAATTGTTGTGCCACCAACTTTAACTTCATATAACCATGATGGGCATGAATCGTTAAACAACATTTTATAAGCTGTTTCTTCTTGGTTATTATCTAGTAAAGCGAATAAAATATAAGGCGTTCCTGGGAATCCTGTTCCTATACAATATTTATTATTTTTAACCAAATTTGCTAGATTAGAGGCTGCTTTTAATGACATCTCTTTATCAAAAATATTGAAATAAATTGGTAAAACATAACCTGTTTGGAACTCAGTTAATAACTTTCCATTTCCGTCTGTGAGTTTATTAATATAAGCCCTTGAGGTGTTATCGCTCAAAGACTTGAAATATAATTCATCTCTTTTATTATTTAGGATTTTAGCGATCTCGCTAACTTTGTCACTACATAATTTCATTGAAGCCGTAGCTGTCCGTTTATGTCTTGCTTGCCATTGCGACATTTTCATTAGATCAGGAGCAACCCAGTCTCCGAAATGAAGCATATTTATTGTTTTAAAAATATATTTGTTATCATCAAAACTACATAGTCTTGACCAGAAAGATTCTGCTTTAACATATCTTTTCATCATGTCAAAGTTTTCAGTTAAAACATGAAGGTCCCTTGTTTCGAGATAAACGTTATAAGGAACATTTATACAAGCATCACCCCAAAAATCAATAGCCATTAGAGGCATAGTTAAAGGGAATCCGTAGCCATTTTTAGGGACTGTATTAGGGATTCCTCCACCTTTTCCTTGTTCTGCCCTTACATCTTCAATCCATTTGATAAGAAATCTTGTCATATCAAAATTGAAATATGCTGTTTGAGAGAAAACATTTATATCACCAGTCCATCCCATTCTTTCGTCTCTTTGGGGACAATCGGTAGGAATATCTATAAAATTGGATTTACTAGACCATTCAATGTTCTTTTGTAAACGATTAATTAATTCATTTGAACATTTAAAATCACCATAATGATCAATATCGCTATATAAAGCAACGCCCTCTATTTCGATATCTTCTTTTTTTATTCCTTGGATATCGATATATCTAAAGCCCATATAAGTAAAAGTTGGACTATATTTTTCTTCTTTTTCGCCTTTTGCAAAATAGTGTAATGTTGCTTTTGCACTTCTAAGTAACTTAAGATCTAATTCTCCGTTTTTCGTAAGAACTTCAGCGTGACGAATAATAATTTCTTGTCCAGCTTTTAAATTCTTCGCTTTAAAACGCACGATGCCAGCGAAGTTTTGACCAAAATCATAAATTTCTCTGTTGTTAATTCTTGTTAAAAATTTGGGTTTAAATACTTCGTGTTCTATGACTTTTACACCATAATCAGCTCTTAAATTCGGATTTAAATTAATTTGCTCAATTGCAGCATTATGGTAATCAAGTTTTTCAAAAGTTAATCTAGCATCATAAATTTCTCCATCGTAAAAATCAGAAGCTATAAACTGATTAGCTGAATTGACTTTCCAAGTTTCATCTGTTGATATAATTTGAACACTTCCATCTTCGTATTCAATCAATAATTCTGCTTTAAGAGCTTGCTTATTATGGGCGTTTCTATTTTTTCTATTCATAGCAAAACAGCCAATTGCCCATCCACCTGCAACAACAATATTTAACTTATCTTTGTTTTTTAAAATTTTTGTTAAATCGTAAGACTGATACATTAAATTAGTTTTGTATGAAGTAAATCCAGGTGCAAAATATCTGTCGCTAACATTATTATCATTAACAAATACTGAATAAGTTCCTAAAGCTGTAGCGTATAATCTTATCGATTTAATCGAATCTTTTTCTAATTTAATTTCTTTTTGAAACGTTAATGGTTTAGGGGAAACATGTTTTTCAACAAATTTGTATTTTGGATCACTAATCCACTTTGCTTTCCATCTTGTTCCTAAAAAACCTGTTTCAAATTCTATTGTCGTTGAATCATTATCACCTTCAAACGTTTCAACGTATAGCTTTGCAACATATTTAGTGAAAGGCTTTAGTGGCGCTCCATCATATTTAATGACCCTTTCATCTTTAAACTCTTTTTGCCAACCGTTAATTATAATAACCACTCTTTTAACTTCGACACAATTTTTATCACTAAACAGTTCAAAACTAAAAATTGGATGTTTTTCATCAGTAATTATTTTTTTAGTTGAATATTCGACACTAAATCTTTGAATTTGAATCATAAGTAGACTCCAAACTATCTTAAAATATATTAAATAAAATTTAGTATTATTTGAGCAATTATGCAACTTTATAATCGAAGATTGTCTATTATTCTATAATTTGAGCAAATAAAAACAAAAATGCTCACGAATGAGCATTTCTTATAGTTAATTTATTAATATGCTTTTGCGAATAAGACAACGTATTTAGCTTTCTTACCACAAATTGGACAAGTTTCAGCAAATGGTACTTGATCAAATGGAATGCATCTTGCTGTAGCGTTTGTGAGTTCTTTAATTTTATCTTCACATTCTCTATCGCCACACCACATCATCTTAGCGTATCCGCCTTTATCAACAACTTCTTTAAGTTCTTCAAATGTATGAACTTCAGTAATATTGTCTAATAAATTCTTTAATGCAGCTGCATACATTTCTTTATGAATTGTTTCTAATAATTCTTTAACTGTTGATTCAAGGTTTTCTAATGAATATTTTGTTTTAGTTCCATCATTTCTTTTACTAATCATACATGAATTATTAGCTAAATCTTTAGGTCCAACTTCAATTCTAAGTGGGACACCTTTCATTTCATATTCGCTAAATTTCCAACCTGGTGTTTTATCACTGTCATCAAGTTTGACTCTAAATCCAGCATTGATTAATGTTTCTTTTAATTCTTTAACTTTTGATAAAACTCCTGGTTCGTTCATTCTAATTGGTACGATAACTACTTGAATTGGAGCAACATAAGGAGGTAAAACTAATCCATTATCGTCTCCATGAACCATGATAATCGAACCAATTAAACGAGTTGAAACACCCCAACTTGTTTGGTATGGATTTTTAATTTTTCCATCTTTATCTAAATATTGGATTCCGAACGCTTTACTAAATCCGTTTCCGAAGTAATGAGTTGTCCCACTTTGTAAAGCTTTTCCATCATGCATTAAAGCTTCGATTGAATAAGTTTCTAAAGCACCAGCAAATTTTTCTTTTTCAGTTTTTCTACCTTTAACAAATGGAACCGCTAAAAGATCTCTACCCATCTTGTCATAAATGTCTAACATTCTTAATGTTTCTTGACGAGCTTCATCTTCACTTGAATGCATTGTGTGACCTTCTTGCCATAAGAATTCACTACCTCTTAAGAATGGACGAGTTGTTTTTTCCCATCTAACAACTGAACACCATTGGTTATAAAGTTTTGGTAAATCTCTATATGAACTAATAATGTGTGAATAGTGTTCGCAGAATAAACATTCACTAGTTGGTCTAATAATAAGTCTGTCTTGGATTTCTTGACCGCCACCTAAAGTAGCAACTAAACATTCAGGTGCAAAACCTGAAACATGGTCTTTTTCTTTTTGGAATAAAGATTCATTAATGACTAAAGGTAAATAAACATTTTCATGTCCTGTCTTTTTGAATTCTTTATTTAAGTAGTTTTGAATTTCTTCCCAGATTGCATAACCATAAGGTCTATAAATAATAAAACCTTTAACGTCTGTGTAATCCATTAATTCTGCTTTTTTGCATACATCTGTATACCATTGAGCAAAATCTTCGTCTCTTTTTGTAATTGATTTGTTTTTGATATCCATAATCTTTGTCCTTTATTTCTTATACATATTAAGTAATTTTTTTGATATTTTTCTATCGATTGGAAGAAGCATTGGTGAACTGGTTGAAATAACTTCGTTACTGAATAAATAAACTCCACTCTTAACTAAAAGTTCTACTTCATTCCAAGATTCTAATCCAACACTAATAATTGGAGATTTATATTTAATAAGCTTATCAAGCAAGGTTCTTGTTTGTAAGTAATCTCTATTTTCATTTTTACTCGGTAGATGAGTATCAATCATAAATCCATCGAATAAACTATATGTAGCATTTCTTAAGTTATAATCACCGATTTTTACCTTAACATAAACTTCATAATCTCGAGATTGTAAATTCTTAATGTTATTTAATAAATCAACATTCGTCTCATTATCAACAAAGTCATTATTATCGATAATAATTGCGATTTTTGTGTTAGTAGCTAAGTTCATGTGAGGTAAACTTCTAATAACATACGGTATTTCGTTTAACTTCACATTGAAATATAAACGATAATTGCTATTTTCTTTTTCATTATTGAAAGTTGGAATCATCTTTCTAGCAATCATCGTAAATAACTCTTTATCTAAGTTGTATTTTTTAGCGTAGCGCTTAGCATCATTTATATTTTCAATAAATGATCCTTTCGGCTTTACACTAGCTATATATCCTTGAGTTAAAATTCTTTTATTTGCAATTTTAATTAAAGGCAAGAATTCAATATTAACAAGTTGCATCTTAATGATCTTGTTAACTTCAGCTTTATAACTTTCTTCAACATTTCTATTTTCATGATTATCGTTTTTAAATAGTAATGAAGTATTTCCAGCATCTCTAACTAAGCGAGAACAATTTTTAAGTGTCTCGTGTGCTTTCATAAAGTCGTTATCAACCTCTTGAGTTCTACTTCCAACAACTACTATTTCATATGAACTTTTAAATCCATAAATTTCAAGGATTTGATTCATTGTGTTGATTGTCTTTTTCATTTCTTTCGAAACTTGATAATCAACTTGTTGTTTTGTATTTAGAATTGTGAATTCAAGAGGATTATCATTGCTAAACATCACATAATAATTTAATGAATTTTTTTTAGCGTAAATCGCATTAATCAAAATGTAACGAAGCTCATATTCATTGATTCTGATGTTGGTATTATTTTTCTTAAACAACTTTACGAAAATCAAACTACCTTTTTGGAAAAGTCCGTGTGCATAGAATCTAGCTATTTCACTTATCATAAAGACATCTTTTTTGAAAATGCCTTTTTTCATCCTGTTATATTCACTTGGTAAGTTATTCAAAAGTACACTATCAAGATAAATCAAACCTTTTTCTTTATCGACAAGTTTGACATTAAACAAGATCCTTGAACAAAGCGTTCTTCCACTGTCCTTAAGTTTGACGTCAGTTACAAAGATTGCTTTTTCACCCGTTAGAATCTCAGCTTGACTTGCTAAATCACCAATCCAATTTGCCATTTTAGTTTGTTCTTTTGATTCAAAACGATTTAAGAATTCTTCGTAGCTAATTTTTTTGATTTCTTTTAGGTTTTTAAAACTGAAGTATTCTACAACAAGAGATTTAAAATCAATTATGAAAGTTCTGTTGATATGAAATTTCTTAGTGAGTTCTTCTTGATATTTAATCTCTTTTTTCTTAGCAAAGATAATAAATGCAATGGTTAATCCAAGCATTATTGAAATCAAAACTATAGCAAAAATTAAGAATGGCCATGCACCATTTCTATTTTCGCTTGCTAAAAAAATGACCTCTGAAATCATATTTGTTATTTTATAACAAATAAGGAAAAATCTCAATTTTATCTATAAATTATAACGATTTATAGTATAATAATTTGAACGGAGAAATACCCAAGCGGCTGAAGGGGTCAGTTTCGAAAACTGATAGAGGTGAGAGCCTGCGGGGGTTCGAATCCCCCTTTCTCCGCCAAAAACTTATTAGTTTCTTGAAAAAAATTGTAAAAATAAGCGAGTATTATCATTAAAAAACTTGCAATTTACGTATCTTTTGTCAAGAAGCATCTTTTTCTTTAAACTTCAATAAAAAAATCATCTCTTCTTATGTGAAGAGATGATTTTTATTTATTGGAAGTTTTTAATATTATTTTCCTTGAATTTCTTCATCGATTGCTTTTGCAGCAGCTTTACCAGCTCCCATAGCAAGGATGACAGTAGCTGCACCAGTAACAGCATCACCACCTGCATAAACATGTGGACGGCTTGTTAATCCGGTTTCTTCATGAGTGATAATACATCCATGTCTATTTGTTTCTAAGCCTTCTGTTGTTTGCTTAATTAATGGGTTTGGTGAAGTTCCGATTGAGCAGATAACACAATCAACATCGATTTCTTTATATGTACCAGTTCCGACAGGTTTTCTTCTTCCGCCTTCATCTGGTTCGCCAAGTTCCATAACTTCAACTTTAATTTTTGAAACACAGTGTGTTTCTGGATCACCAATAATTTCTACTGGATTGTTAAGTAATTGGAAGTCGACTCCTTCTTCCATTGCGTGATGGACTTCTTCTTTTCTAGCTGGAAGTTCTTCTAAACTTCTACGATAAATAATGTAAACATGTTCAGCACCAAGTCTTAAAGCACATCTAGCTGCGTCCATAGCGACGTTACCACCACCAATAACTGCAACACTCTTTGCTTTTTCGATTGGAGTTTCACTATCTTCAAGATAAGCTTTCATTAAGTTTGTTCTTGTAAGATATTCGTTAGCTGAATAAACACCTTTTAAGTTTTCTCCAGGAATTCCTAAGAATCTTGGTAATCCAGCACCAGATCCGATAAAGATAGCTTCGAATCCATATTCTTTTTGTAATTCATCAATAGTAACAACTCTACCGATGACCATATTTGTTTCAACTTTAACACCTAAAGCTTTTAATCCATCAACTTCTTTTTGAACGATTGATTTTGGTAATCTGAATTCTGGGATACCATAAACAAGGACACCACCAGCTAAGTGTAAAGCTTCGAAAATAGTTACATCATAACCTTTTTTAGCTAAGTCACCAGCACATGTTAATCCTGATGGGCCTGAACCGATAACAGCAACTTTATGTCCATTAGGTGTAGGTTTTTTAATGTCTGCAGGATTTGCGTGAGCATTGTGATAGTCAGCAACAAATCTTTCGAGTCTTCCGATAGCAACAGGTTCAGAACCAGGTCTTAAACCTCTTGTACATTTCATTTCACATTGTGTTTCTTGTGGACAAACTCTACCACAAACTGCTGGTAATGAGCTTGATTCACTAATAATTTCATAAGCAGCTTCAAAATTTCCTAAAGCAACTTCGTGAATAAATCCAGGAATGTTGATATTAACTGGACAATGAGCAACACATGGTTTATTTGGACATCCTAAACATCTTTTAGCTTCATCCATAGCTATTTCAGCTGTATAGCCTTCAGCAACTTCTTTAAAATTATGAGCTCTTACTTTAGGATCTTGGCTTGGCATTGGATTTTTAGTTAATGCCATGTTTGGTTTATATTCTTTAAACATTATTTAGCCTCCTTTTTGAAAAGGTTACATTTAGCTTCATCATATGCTTTCTTTTCAAATGCTTTATACATTGTTCCTCTTTGCATAGCTTCATCGAAATCAACTTTATAAGCATCGAAATCTGGTCCATCAACACAAGCGAATTTTGTTTCTCCGCCAACTGTTAATCTACAGCAACCACACATACCTGTACCATCAATCATGATTGGGTTCATTGAACAAACACATTCTGGAACATTGTATTTTCTACATGTTTCAGTAACAAATTTCATCATGATAACTGGTCCGATACAAATAACTTTATCGAATTTTTCACCTTTTGAGAGTAATTCTTCTAATGGTACACAAACGTTACCTTTATTGCCGTTTGAACCATCATCAGTCATTTCAATATATTTTCCTTTTGCAGCAGCTTCGAATTCGTCATGTAAAATGATTAAATCTTTATTTCTAAATCCTGAAATAGCTGTTACATCTTTTCCAGCATCGCCAAATGCTTTAGCGATTGGGTAAGCAATAGCGGTACCTAATCCACCTCCGACAACACAGACTTTTTCGCCTGTTAATTCTGTTGGTTTACCAAGTGGTCCAACAAAATCATGTAAGCAATCTCCTTCTTCTAGCTTGTTGAGCTTATATGTTCCAGCTCCAACAATTTGGAAAATAATTGTTACAGTTCCTTTTTCTCTATCGTATCCACCAACTGTGAGAGGGATTCTTTCTGAATGTTCGTCTGTTCTTAAAATAATGAATTGTCCTGGTTGAGCTTTTTTAGCAATTGCAGGTGCTTCAATTTCAAGAAGAGTTTCAGTAGGATTGAATACATGTTTTCTAACAATCTTATACATCATTATGCTCCTTTGCTTTACGCTTAAAGTATAGTCTTTTAGACTATAAAAATAAATATAAATCACGCATTTAAAATACGAATTTAGGAAATAAATACATATTTTTATAATTATTAAAATACTTGCAATGAATATGAAAAAACATTGCAATTCTTTCAATAGAAAACACCTTAAAAGCTAAAGTAAATTATTTTGATTATAGCCTCATTTAACTGACATCAATTTCATAAAAAAATAAAATAGTATCGATTGCATCGATACTATTTCGTATTTTTATTCTTTGATTGAATCAACAACTTTTTCGTTGTATTCTTTTTTATCTTTTGTGACTCTTATTACTTTTTCTATATTTTCTACGACTACATAAAACAAAGGAATCGCTAAAAACATAAGCCGAGTTGGATGCCATAAACCAAAATACATGCCTACAAAAAAGTAAATAAAAGCACAAAGAAAGGTGATATTAAAAAGAGAGATTTTTCTATACAAGAAACAAGAAATTAATGAACTCAAAATTCCAGGTATAAAGAACAAAGTCCAATAGACACTCCATCCAGTTCCGTTAGATAAAGTAAAGCCAAGAATTAAATAAATTATAGTTACTAATAAATAACCTGAGCCATTAATTACATTTTTAAGAATACGTAATCGAGGGTGTTTATCTTTAAATTCGAAACGTTCATTTCTTTTTTCTTCACCATAATCATAAGTTTCATTTGTTGAATCTTTGCTTTTTGATTTAACTTGGATACCTTTCCAAGTTACATGTACTTCATCTTCTTCATCAATAACATGGATTCCATCTTTTGAAATTGAAACAAATTCATTAGAATCATTATTTTTGTTTGTTGTTTCTTCGTTACTTGTTTCTTCTTGTTTTTTCTCTTTAAATTTTACTTCTTCAGGATCTTTATAAAGTAAGTCATCTAGAGAAACTCCATATATTTTTGCTAGCGCAATCAAATTATTAGTATCAGGACTTGCTTCATCTCTTTCCCATTTAGAAACTGCTTGTCTTGAAACATCTAATTTGAAAGCTAATTCTTCCTGAGATAATCCTTTAATTTTTCTATATTTCGCTAATCTTATACCTAGTGTGTTTTCCATAATCAAATCTCTACTTTCTTCTCATATTTACTTAATTTAAGAAGAGAAACAGTTTCAGTTTCTAAATCCATAAAGATATCATCTAAATAAGTTACAACAGCATCTTCATGATCTTCATTAATATTTAAAATACGAGCTACTCTAATTTCATCATCATGATGTACTTCTACAATTTGACCAATTCTAAATTCTTTTTTACGCATATCTAAATTATAAAGTACATTCGTTTTTAATAAAGTTAATATTTTATATAGCATTTCTTTATTGCATCAGTTACTAAATAAAATAAAGGTATGCCTAAAAACATAATCCAAGTTGGATGCCAAATAGATGTTAATCCTCCTACTAGTACATAAATGAATGTTATTAAAAAGGTAATATTAAATCTTTGTATTTTTCTTGAACTAACTGCTTCAACAAAAGAACTTAAAATGAATGGGACTAAATATAAAATCCAATAAACATTCCAAATATTCTTATCAGGTAAAAGAAATCCTAAAGTTAAATAAATAATTGTTACAAGCGTTATACCAATTAATAAAATAAATGAACTTAATACACTACCACTTTTATAAAAATTAAGATCAACACATTCATTAATCGTCGAAGGATTAATATTTACTTTTACTTTATTTTTCTTTGGCTTGCCTGCATTAATATCGATGTAGGTTTCTTCATCTTCATCGCTAAGTTTAAAACTAAAATTTTCATTAATTAAATCATCGACTTTCACATTATAAAGTTTTGCAAATTTAATTAATTCATCAATTTCAGGAATTTTATTTCCTTCCTCATAATCAAGATTTTTTTCTATAGATATATTAATTTCTCTTTCTACTTCCTCTAATGAATAATGAGATTTTTTTCTATAGAATCTAAGTTTTTTACCGATAATATTTTCCATAGCTGGCCTCCTTGTTAAAAGAATAAAAAAGATAGCTAATTTTCTCTACCAACTAGAATTGGAAAATTGTCAACTATTGGTTGCATATAAAAAAATGCCGATGTAATCGACATTTTTTCTTATACATATTTTATATTTTACTTAGTTTGTATAGTTATCAAAGTAACCTTGAACGAGAACAATTGGAGTTCCTTTATCACCACTTCCACTTGTTAAATCACAAAGTGAACCGATTAAATCTGTTAATTGTCTTGGTGTTGTTCCTTGGCTAGCCATTGAACCAACGAGGTTTGATTGTTTATGTTTAATTTTTTCCGAAATAGCTTTTTTAAGTTCTTCACCACGTAAATCTTTAAAGTCATTGTCAGCTAAATATTTTAATTTTAATTCGTTAGGAGTTCCAATTAATCCATCTGTGAAAAATGGTGAGACAACTGGATCGGCTAATTCCCAAATTTTACCTTGAGGATCTTTAAAAGCGCCATCTCCATAAACCATAACTTCAACATGTTTACCTGTTTTTTCTAAAATTTGTTTTTGAATGTCAAGAACTAAACCTTGAGCATCGCGTGGGAATAATTTAACAGTATCTTCAGTTGATTTATTACTTCCAAGTAAACCATATTTTTCGTTAAAGCCACTTCCATTAATTGAAGTAGTTAATAATTCATCTAAGCTATAAACTTTTTGAGCGCCGCTTGCTAATAAAATTCTTTTAGTTCTTTTTCTTGTGTGAATATCACAGTTAATTACATTTTTTGTGTAATTTAAGATGGTTTTTGCTTGATTAGCAAATATTACTTCAACTTCAGCTCCACATTCTTTGATTAAATTTGAATAGTATTCAACATAATCAACACCTGTAAATTCGTGTTTTTCATAACCGAATAATTTTCTATATGTAGCTAAATCTAAAACATCACTATATGGATTTACACCAGCTTCATCAATCTTATCTAAACTTACTAATGAATTTCCAACTTCATCACTAGGATAGCTAAGCATTAAATAAATCTTTTTTGCACCTAAAGCAATACCTCTAAGAACGATTGCGAAACGGTTTCTAGAAAGGATTGGAAAGATAACACCAATTTCTGAATGTCCAAATTTATTTTCAACATCAGTTTTAATATCACTAACTTTACAATAATTTCCTTGCGATCTAGCAACAATTGATTCTGTTATAGCAATAACATCTCTGTCTCTTAATGAAAAACCATCAGTTTCACCAGCGTGAAGGACTGAATTTACGACGATTGAAGATAAATCATCACCTTCTTTAATAATTGGACATCTAATTCCTCTTGAAATTGTACCTACATTTCTTTCTGACATAATCTTTACCTCATTTTCAAAGCATAAAAAATAATTATTTCGATAAGTTCTTATTAATTATTTTTGTGTTTTTGATTTTTAGAAAAATAGATGCCTAAGCTATTATTCATTAGGCATTTAGTGCAATAACTAACAATCCTACTTCTCTTCGTCATCGACACCCCGCTTTGACCTTAATAATTCTATTATATTTTAAATTTTTGACAAGTAAAATATTTCAAAAAACTAAACATTTTCGCATCCTCAAAAATATATAAATCAGTTATGCAAAACCTTCATTAATAAATTTCCTTTCTTTCATAAAAATTTATATTTAATTATATGAAAAAGGGCTCTGCCGAAGCAGAGCTCTTTAGTCACTCATTATTATATTATTAGAATGCGTATGGTGTATTGTAGTAACAGCATTTGAAGAGTTCTTCCATATGCTTGTCATCAATTGGATTTGGGTTGGTTCCTGTACATGCATCACCAACTGCGTTATGAGCGATTTTTGGTAATTTTTCTAAGAATTCTTTTTCATCGATTCCGAATTCTTGAATTGAATGTGGAATTCCTAATAATGTATTAAGTTCGTGGATTCTATTGATTAAGCCTTGTGTTTGTTCACGTGCATCTTTACCTTCAATACCTAATGATTGAGCGATTTGAGCGTATCTTTCTAAAGCAACTTTGTTGTTTGCGTTATATTCGATAACGTGTGGGAGATACATAGCATTAGCGCAGCCGTGTGGGATGTGTCCTTGTGAGAAAGCAGCACCTGTTTTGTGAGCCATTGAGTGGACAATACCTAATAAAGCATTTGAGAAAGCCATACCTGCTAAACATTGAGCATAGTGCATATTTTCTCTGCCTTTGCTATTTGCATCATGGAATGATTCAACTAATGATGTGTTGATCATTTTAATTGCTTTTAATGCTAATGGATCTGTGAAATCTGTAGCCATTGTTGAAACATATGCTTCAATAGCGTGTGTCATAGCATCCATACCTGTGAAAGCAACTTGCTTTGCTGGTAAACCTCTGACGATATCTGGATCGACAATAGCGACGTCTGGTGTAATTTCGAAGTCTGCTAATGGATATTTAATGCCTTTTGCGTAATCTGTAATAACTGAGAAAGCTGTAACTTCAGTTGCAGTTCCACTTGTTGAAGGGATAGCAACGAATCTTGCTTTTGTTCTTAATTTTGGGAATGAGAATGGTGTGCAAAGTGTTTCGAATGTTGTATCTGGATATTCATAGAATGCCCACATAGCTTTTGCAGCATCAATTGGTGATCCTCCACCAATAGCAACGATCCAATCTGGTTGGAATTTTCTCATTGCTTCTGCGCCTTTCATAACTGTTTCGATTGATGGATCTGGTTCAACACCTTCGAATGTTTCAACTTCTAATCCTGCTTCTTTTAAGTAAGCAATTGTTTTGTCTAAGAAACCGCTAGCCTTCATAGCGTGTCCGCCACAAACGACAATAGCTCTTTTTCCTTGCAATGTCTTAAGGTCTGCTAATGAGCCTGAACCATAGTATACATCTCTAGGTAATGTAAATCTTGACATAAAATCCTCCTAATTTACCTTAAATTTGGTACGTAATAATTTTATCAAAACTAAAAAGATTTGTTAAATCAAATGTGGTAAAAAAATACTGAATTTTTATAAAACGTAAGACATCGTTTCTTATAATTATCTAAATAATGTCGATTTAATCGATATTTTATAAACATACTATAAGATAAAAAATAAGTTTCGATTAAGTTTCATGCGAAACTGTTTTGCTTTATCTTCGTATAAAATGCAATTTTTATTGCATATTGTTTATTAATATTTTTATTTAAGCAAAAGAAAATCCTCCTATATATTTATAAGAGGATTTCTCATTTAAATTATTATTTATTATTGTAAGCCAAGTGGCTTTGCTTCGTAGTTAAACAATGCTCTATTAATTGTATAAACATCATAAATTCCTTTTTTAATAAAGAATAATGAAACAAGAGCAACTACAGAATTTCTACAAGTTTTATATCCAGCTGCTGATAATAAAATTGATGTCTCGCTTTCATCTAGTTTTAATCCGATTGCTAATGATAAAGCAAGGTTCTTAGATGGAACAAAAGCATTATCTTTAAATAAATTTTCAAAATCACCTTTTCTTAAATTACTTAGTTGTAAAAGTTGATTTTCAGTTAAACCTTTTTTAATAATAAATTCTTTTAAAATTTTAACGAAGTCTTCATTAGTTAAACTTGGATTATCTTGAATTTTTGTATCAAATTGATTAATGATATAACTTTTTAAATCAGCATGATCTTTTTCATCCAGTAAATCAGGGAAATTTTTAAAGATAACTAAATAAATTTCGAAGTCATCATGATCTTTTAAAAAATTTAAGAACTCATCTTGAGCAACTTCATAAGCTTCACTTAATGGATAATTGAATTCACCGCTTAATAAAGGAAACGCGACAGACTTAAATCCGTTATCTACACAAATTTTAAGTGATTCTCTATACGCACTTCTTAATAGTTTTTCTTCGTTGTGCTTTCCGTTTATATATATAGGAGCAACAGCATGAATAATTCCTTTGCAATTAGTCATATTAAAGGATGGTGTTAAAACTGCTTTTCCAACATTGCATCTCCCGATTGCCTTACAAGCTCTGCCAAGTTCAGCATCTCCTGCTTTATGGAAAATAGCTCTTCCAACTCCTTCAACCATCTTTAAATTAACATTACTCGCATTAACAATTGCATCAACATTACTTGCTACTAAGTCACCTTTTTTTAAATAAAATGGCATTTTAATTTCCCCCTTAGTGAAATGTATAATAGCAATTTTAACATTCAAAATATATTAAAAACAAATATTAAAAGGTATTTTTAACATTTTCACTTAGTTTTAGTTTTTAAATTCTTTATCATCTAGTATCTATTACTAGATTTTTTTATTTTTTCCCTTATGTTATATTTTCTAGAAGTGAGGTAAAAACTTATGAAAATTTGTATTATTACAGACGATAACGCAGGATTTACAAAAGAAGAAGCCCAAGAGTTAGGCATTAAAATAATTAAAATGCCTGTATTAATTGATGGCGAAGAACATTTTGAAAATATAACTTTATCAACAGATGAATTCTATAAAAAATTAGCAAACGGGGCTGACATTAAAACTAGTCAACCAGCACCTGGAGAAGTTCTAAAAGTTTGGGATGAAACTTTAAAAACATACGATGCTATCATACATATTCCAATGTCTAGCGGGCTTAGTGAATCATGTAACACAGCTACAGTTTTAGCTCAAGATTATAAAGGAAAAGTTTTTGTAGTTAATAACCATAGAATCAGTGTCACATTAAAATCTTCAGTTCGTGACGCTTTAAATATGGCAAAGGATGGAAAATCTCCAGAAGAAATTAAAGAATATTTAGAAAAAGATGCATATCAATCAGCAATCTATGTCATGGTTGATACATTAAAATATCTTGTTAAAGGTGGAAGAATCACTCCTGCTGCTGCTTTAATTGGTGGAGCTTTACACATTAAACCAATTTTAACTATTTTAGGTGAAAAATTAGATGCATATAAAAAAGTTATCGGTACCAAAAAAGGTAAAATTGCTCTTTTAAGTGCTATTCAAGATGAACTTAAAATGAGATTTAAAGATTATTCAAAAGAAGATTTATGTTTCCAAATGGCTTATACATTTGAATTAGAAGCAGCAATAGAATTCAGAAAAGAATTCGCTGAATCATTAGGAATTAATGAAGATCAAATTGAATTAAACCCATTATCATTAAGTGTTGCTACTCACATTGGTCCTGGGGCATTAGCACTTACTGTTTCTCACATTTATAAAAACTAAAAACGTTCAACAAAATTTTCTAAAGCGTAAATAATGCCGTTCTCATCGACACTTTTAGTGATAAACTTTGCTACAGATTTGCATTCATCACTTGCATTTCCCATAGCAATACCATTGAAATTCTTAATCATTAAGTAATCATTTCCACTATCACCAAAAGTAAAAACATCTTGTTTGTCGATGTGTAAATAATTTCTTAAAAATTCAACGCCGACAGCCTTGTCGGTGTTTTTATTTATAAATTCATAATAGATAGGAGCTGTTCTAACTACTTGATAAGTATCTTTTTCTTCTTTAGTTGTATTTGCTTCGACTTTTTTACTAAACTCTTTATCGCTTGCTACCATAAATTTAAGAATAGGTGTTGATAAATCTAATTTATATTCGTTTAAATCGAAAGGTGTAAAATTGCCATTACAATCAACTTCTACTTTTACATATTTATCGAACTTAAAATATCCTATTCCGTTTGTTAAGAATGTATAGCAATTAGCATTTTCATAATTAATAATTTCAGGATGTCTATTTCTATAATCAATAAAATCTTTAAATGTCAAAGCAGATAAAAATAGTGTTTCGCCTTCTAAAGTACTAACAAGGGCTCCGTTTGCACATATCGCAAACTTTTTACCTTTTTTAAACATATTTAAATATTTCATAATTCCTGAATATGGGCGTCCACTTGCAATCGCCAAAACATCGCCATCATCGAGTAAATTGTTAATTTTATTAATAATTTCATCTTTTAAAATTTGGTCTCTACCAACTAAAGTTCCATCCACATCAAATACAAATAATCTCATAACATCAAAAATTATAGTCAAGATATTAATGAACTTCAACGTGAAACCTATAAACAAATTTAGGGTCAAAAATGTTATAATTTTATGCATGGCAGATCGTGGAATGAAGAAATGGTTACCTTTTTCAAGCCTTGTTGAGCAAGGATCTTTTCTTGATAGAATGATCTATGAAAAAAATAAAATTGATAAACCACGAGTTAGCGTTGAGCAAGCTAGAAAAATTGATCGCTTATTAAAAGAATATGATGGCTCAAAAATCGAGATGAAAATTTATGTCGATGGCTATTTATATAAATATTATGGCAAGATAGAAAAAATAGATGTCTCTAAGAAACAAATATTCTTAGAAGACATCCATATCCCTATTAAAAATATTATCGATATCGAAGATCCAAATCCATTTGCGGATATTCTTTAATATCCAAATTTTTGTTCTCTTGTTACGTAGAATGGGTAAAGGAAGTAAACTAATCCGAATAAAATCACCCCAATACCTTCTAACATATTAATAATTAAAGCTAAATAATCAGAAACAGTACTTAAAATTAATCCATCAAACGCGATTGCAAAATACATTCCAGCACTGAAGATGTTACTTAATAAAATTAGTCCGCCTAGTATCTTAAGAATTAAAGGGTTGTTTTTTCCTATTCCTTTATTTAATCTGCCAAGGAAAATGAAGTAAGCAATTCCTATTGCAGAGCTACTTAATAATGTACTTGCTAATCCAATTCCTAAACCATAAATTCCATTGACCCCAAACGAAAATAAAAATAGTTGAATTGTTGGGAAGATGTATTCAAAAATTGTAATAATAAGTAAATTGTAATTGATTAAATTTAATCTGTTAGATTGTTTTGCTTGAATGAAATTTTTAGTTAGCATCAAATAAAACAAACAATTGATTGCTGTTAGTACAAGTTGATAAATATTATCACCAACTTCTTGTCCTAAAGTTGCATAATAACCTAAATTTAATAAAGTTGTGATTACAGCGATTCCTGTCGCTAAAGCACCTACTGATCCGATATGAAACTTTCTGATCCATCTTAAAAATTTAGCTTTAAAATCGTTCATCTAATTCTCCTTTTTTATCAAGAAAGAAACTGTATATTTTCCTTTTTTCTTTAGTCTATATTGTTTATGAGCTGGGTCTAACCAAGAATCATCTCCGCCACATCCTCTTACATGAGATAAAATTTCTAAGTAAGTATAATGTGGAGTTGGTAATTCATCAACATGAGTTGCATTCTCAATTTCAAACGCACTATACGGTAAACATTTAAAACTAAACGATTTATCTAGTGAATAAAAACCAAGTAAAACACCATTTTTTCCGGTTATTTGGACATTTCTTGTGTATACGTGGTTACCACATTCTTGTGGATCGATATGAGTAACAAACTCATCTTGAGGTTTAGATTCATAAACACCTAACTTGATACCTTTATATCTATCAGGGTAAGTATCTTCTTTTCCTAATCCATAATATGTAAATTTATCAATGAGATAAGGAAGTTTAAACGTCACACCAAATTGATTGAATTCAGGATCGAAAAGTCCTTTATGATAATTTCCAGTAACTTTAATGTCTCCGCTATTGAAAACTTCATATTCAATTGTGATCGGTCTAATTCTAGGAAGGTCTAAAATATAATAGTGATATTTAATCTTTATAGATTTTCCATTATACTTACCAACTTTGATAGAGAGTTTTAAAGGTATAAAGCTCTGAGTTTTAGTATAACCAAGGTATCTAGAATTAAACAACTTAAATATATTTTTTTCATTAGCACTAATAGGTCTAAAGAAAGTTAACATCGGGAATTCTCTAATAAATTCAGTTCCTTTAATATTTAAAGAAGTTAATCCACCATTAGTAGCATTAAATCCAGTGAATATATAATTAAAATCTTTTCCGATGATTCCTAAGTTGTAATTGCTTCTAGTAATTTCTAATTTAGATTCGCAGTTCTCGACAAATTGAGTGTTTGTATCACTAATTTTTGATGTGACTAAGCAATCATAAAAGCCCATTTCATCGTCTTTTTTTGCATAAAGAGTATCTTCTTTTAAGTGATAACTTATTCTTATTAGCCCTTCTTTTGCAGTATCAAAACGTTCTTTAGTGATGTCGAATTCAAATGAATTAAGTGGCTCAATATTTAATTCAAAACTATCTTCTTTAACTTTGACTCCATCTTCTAAAATTGAAAGCGTGAAATAATATTTCGAAGTATCGACGAATAAATTATTATTTCTAATTGTGATGAAGTTGTCATGATGCTCAAATTCAATGTCTTGATAATGATATTTTACAATTGGAAGCATTGGGGTTGGTTTTCTATCACTAAAAACAATACCATTAGCAACAAACGCTCCATCATTTGGACGATCATCAAAGTCGCCTCCATACATAAAGATATTTCTTTCTTTGTTATAGATTCCTTGATCTACAAAATCCCAAATAAATCCGCCTTGGAATGATTTGAAGCGTTTTGTAAGATCCATATATTCATCAAAATTACCTAAACTATTTCCCATTGCATGTTCATATTCGCAAAGGATAAATGGTTTTGATCCATCTTTATTGCGTTTAAAATGTTTGATGATATTTTGAGGAGTGGTATACATTTCGCTTGTTACATCACTTATATCTAAATATTTTTTATCTTGGAAACATCCTTCATAATGAACTAATCTGGTTGGGTCGATTTTTTTAAGCATCTCATAGCTCTTTTTAAGAACTTTTCCACCATACGATTCGTTTCCTAAACTCCAGAAAATAACACACGGATGATTTTTATCTCTTTCATACATGCTTCTAGTTTTATCAAGAATAAAAGATTCAAATTCTAGATGATCACCAGGAAGAATATTTTTTCTTTTTATCTTATGGAACGGGTCAACATGTAACCAAGTTCCATGAGTTTCAATAGGCGCTTCATCGATTACATAGATTCCATATTTATCACATAATTCATAAAAAATAGAATTGTTTGGATAATGTGAAGTTCTAATTGCGTTACAGTTATTAGCTTTAATTAATTTAATGTCTTTTTCAATGAGTTCTTGAGTCATAACTCTTCCTGAATAAGCATTAAATTCATGACGATTAACACCTTTAATTATTAAGCGTTTTCCATTAAAAAGTACGACACCATCTTTGATTTTTATATTTCTAAAACCGAAATGTGATGTAGTATATTCAATCTCTTGCTCATTTTTTACAATAGAAATTTCTAAGCGATATAAAGCAGGATCTTCTGCACTCCATGGATGAACATTATCAAGTTTTTCTTTAATTAAAACGTTTTGTCCAACAAGTTGCATTTCTTTATTTATCAAAACTTCATTGTTATAAGAAATTCTATAAAGTAATTTTGAGAAGGACACATCCCCTTCAATTTTAACTTTTACATCGATATATCCAGTTGTTCCGTTATCGCTTAATATAGATTTATTATCAACATCAAAAATATGAGTATACGGCACAAATTTAAGTTTTACATCTCTAAAAATACCACTTAATCTCCACATATCTTGATCTAAAAACCGGCTTCCTTTTGAGTATTTAAAAACCATGAAAGCAATTCGATTAATACCTTTAACAAGATATTTTGTTAATTCAAATTCTGTATTTACAAAATTTTTTTCACTATATCCAACGAATTGGCCATTAACAAAACAATATAAAGCAGTATCAAATCCTCCAAGTTCAAGAATAACTTTTTTTGAAATTCCTTCTTTTAATTCGATATCTTTAAAATAAAGTCCTAATGGATTTTTTCTAGGTGCTCGGCCTAATTTAACATCTTCTTTTCCATCCCATGGATATTGAGTATTAACATAAATCGGATTTAGATAGCCTTGGAATTCTAAATGTCCAGGAACTTGAATTGTATCAAGTGTGGAAATATCAAAATTAGGATTCAAATACGAAAAAACATCATTCGTAAAATTATTTAAAAATAAAAAATTCCGTTTACCGTTTAATAAATGTTCGTTTAAATTGCCATTGATAAAAATTTTATGGTCAGAATGATCTTCTAATGCGTTAATAGTATTAACTTCAGGTCTGTCTACATAACTTAAATCTATATTTTCCATTGCCTAGTCCTTTATATAACTTATACTATTTTATCTCGTTTTTCTTCTTTTCCACTATTCATTTTTTCATAAATAGTTTTTTCGAGCGGACTTACAGCTTTTAGAACAAACATCATCGCTTTTCCTTCATCAATCGGACAACTAATATTAAGTCCTCCATTCATATAAAAATCACCACGATAAATTTTATTTGTTAAAGAGTTAAAATAATATTGATCAGGCTTTAAACCAACAAGTTTTATATATCTAGCCCTAGTTGGTTCACGTCTAAAGTTGTAATGGAAAACAAGCGCTTCTTTTTTATTTTTAGTTACACACATCCAACTTGCATAATTGCTCTTTGTCGGATCTTTTAATGTGTAATAATCGCCAATTGTTACGATGTGATGCCATGTTTTCACCAATTTGTTAATTTCAACGATTTGTTTTTTATCTTCTTCACTGAGTTTAAGAGGATCAAGTTCATAACCAAAAGTACCAAACGCAGCTATGATAGCTTTATCTTGATAAGTCGAAAATGGACGCGCACTTACATGACTTCCAATTGTTGAAAGAGGATAAAATAAATTTGTTGCGAATTGAATCTCGATTCTAGCGTTAGGATCGGTCTCATCGCTTGCCCAAATTTGAGGAGAATAATAAAGCATTCCTAAATCAAATCTACCTCCTCCACTCGCACATGTTTCAAGTAAAACATTAGGGAATTTTTTGACAAATTTTTCGAGCAACTTATAAGTACCAAGCATAAATCTATGATAAATTTCACCTTCTTGGTCGGCATTTAGAAAAGTTGAGCCAATTTCACTTAAATAACGATTGAAATCCCATTTGCAATAATCAATGTCATATTTAGTAAATACGCTAGAAATCATATCAAAAATTTCATTTACAACTTTAGGACTTGTAAAATCTAAAACTAATTGATGCCTATATAAAGTTGGCTTTACATTTCTATTGTATAAAGCATATTCAGGATGCGATTTATATAAGGAAGAGTCTGGTGAAATCATTTCAGGTTCAACCCACAAACCAAACTTCATTTTTTGTTTATGAGCATAATCAATAACTTCTTCTAGGTTAATTTTTTCTAAATTTAATTCCCAATCACCTAAAGAAGTTTTATCGTCATTACGTTTACCAAACCAACCATCATCTAAAACAACCATCTCAATTCCAAGTTCTTTAGCTTCATCAATTAATTTTTTAATTTTTAATGTATCAAAATCAAAATAATAAGCTTCCCATGAATTAATTAATATAGGTCTTTCAACATTAACAAATTTCTTTGGAATGATATATTCTCTAGCAAAATCATGAAGTGTTTGAGTGACTCCGTTTATTCCTTTATCACTAAAAGCTAAAACACATTCTGGAGTTATAAATGTTTCTCCTTTGCTAAGTTTAAAATTAAATGTTTCAGGATTAATTCCAGCGATAATTCTAGTTTGATTTAAATCATCTTGACCAACTTCAAAACTAAAGTTTCCACTATAAATCAAACTTAGTCCAAAAACGTCTCCGGATTTATAAGTTGCTTCTTTTTCTTTGATCATGATTGCAGGATTATGATAAAAACCTCTTGCACCATGATTATCACTTACAACTATTTTATTATGGTTAATTGGAGTTTCTTCAATCAGTCGATCCATGCTCCAAGTTCCATGTGTAGAAATCAAAGTATAGTCTTCTCCGAATAAATCTAATTCTAATGAAGCGGCTTTTATAAGGTTAATATCTTCATTTTCTCCGTTAAAAACTTTGCAATTTCTAATTAAAACGTTCATGTCATCAAAAATTGAGTAATATAAACTTAAGAAAACATTGCTTCTAATGTCTTTTAAGACAACTTCTAACGTTTGAACATTTTTCTTCGTTCCAATTCTTGTATGAGGTAAATTTTCTATTTCGACTTTTCCATTAATCACTGAATGAGAATGATAGCGGAAATCAGTCAAAGTCGAACCATCAACATTTTTAATAATGATAGGAGCACCTCTTTTATCTCCTGTTAAATGTGAAGCGCACTCAAAATTTGATGCTTGAAGAGCAAAATAGTAACTTTCATCACATACTTCTTGGTTATTTTCTAAATATGCGTATCGTTCAACATAACGCTCCGTTAGTCTTTCTATATCGACTGACTGTATATATTTTCCACTATATAAATGAATTAAATAACCAAGTTTATTTATACAAAAATAATAAGAAAATTCTTCATTATGTAAGTGGAAGATTTTTGTTTTAGCATCAAATTCAATCATCTTATTTTACCTCAAAAATACCAGCGAAATATGGTGGTAAAGTATCATATGAAGTTCTTAATTCATAGTTTGAAAAAATGCATTCTGATGTTAAAGGATTAACAAACTTTACATCTTTTTTTGCAAAATTTAAAACTACTAAATAAGTTTTATCTCCATAAATTCTATAAAAAGTATTTAAACCATTGGATAGAACGCCACGTTTAAATTCACCGTTTTTTAATACTTCATTTTCATTTCTAAAATGGATCATCTTTTTATAAAAACTTACGATAGAGTCGTCACTTTTTAATGAGTTAGCTAAATTAATTTCTTTAAATCTAGGATTAACTTTTAACCAAGTTTCATGTCCTTCATTAAATCCGCCATTTGTAGAACCATCCCAAGCAATAGGAGCTCTAGCATGATCTCTATTAATAGTTTCATCTACTAACTTCCATGCTTTTTTATCAGAACAATGAATTGTATTTTTGATTGTTTCAAAAGCTGCATGAGCAGCACAATCATTTGTTTCTTCTCTTGTTAATTTTTCATAATTTAAAGTTCCAAATTCTTCACCTTGATAAATAAAAGGGGTACCTTTTAATGTTAAAAGTAGTAAGCAAAGTAATTTAGCACTTTCTTTATAATATTTTCCTTCATCACCATATCTAGAAACACTTCTAAGTTGATCGTGGTTTTCTAAATAATTAGCTATATAAGGTACATTTTCTTGCCAAGTGAATAAAGAACTCATCAATCTTTTGGCACTAAATTTACGTTTAAGGACCGGAATCAATCTAGATTTATCTGCGTAAATATGATCGAATTCAAAGAACATATCTAAGCATCTTTCGTCTAACAATTTATTACCGACTTTTTTATCGACATTTCCAGTTTCTCCAACCAAGAAAGTATCATAATGATCCAAAACATCTTTTCTAAATCGTTTTAATATTTCATACATTCCATCTTGATTGCAATAGAATTTTTCGCCCTTAGCATATAATTTAAAGCGACTATCATTTTCTAAAGAAGATTTATAAATATTATTGATGACATCACATCTAAATCCGTAAACTCCTTTATCAAGCCAGAATCTCAAAATGTCTTCTACTTCTTTTATAACTTCTTCATTGTGATAATTTAAATCAGCTTGAGTCTTGCAATAAAGTCTTAAATAATATTCGTCTTTACTGTTAGGTAATTTTTCCCATGCTTTTCCAGTGAAACAGCTATCCCAATTATTAGGTGGATTTTTTTCAGTACCTTTTTTAATAATGTAATAGTCTCTGTATTTGGACTTTTTGTCTTTAATAGCTTCTTTAAACCACATATGTTCAGTTGATGTATGATTTACAACCAAGTCCATAACAATTAAGATATCTCTTTTTTTAGCTTCTTCAACAAGTAATTCAAAGTCCTCCATTGTTCCAAAACGAGGATTTATTTTTTTATAATCGCTGATGTCATAACCCATATCATCCATTGGTGAGTCATATAAAGGTGAAAACCAGATAATTCCAATTCCTAAGTCATGGAGATAATCTAATTTCGAAATAACACCTTTTATATCTCCCCAGCCATCATTATTAGAATCTTTAAATGATGATGGATAAATTTGGTATACAACTCTTTCTTTAAATGCCTTACTCATGGTTATTTTTTCTTTCATTAATTTTTTCTACCATAATTGCGTGATTATGTTCATTGATTTTATAAGTTCTTGTTGTAACAAAATAACAAGCAACAATTAATAACATTGGGACGATTGCAAATCCAACTTGGAATACAATTCTTTGCCATAATTCAACAGTTTTTAATAGTTCATCTGCTCTCTCACCAACAAATTGCCCTACTAAAGCAGCATTATCTCCATATTTATTAATTGCTTCAGTTTCGAAACCACTTATTTGGTTGCTTATACCAAGTAGACTACCGGCAATTAAAGCACCATATAAAACAAGTTGTTGAATAGAGCTACCTAATTTTGCCGTAAAAGCTCTTAAAGAAAATACTGCACTTTCTCTTCTTTCATTAAATTTATATTCGTTATACTCGATTGAATCTTGAATATTAATATAAAGGATTAGTGAAATGATAGTTTGTGCGAAGAATACAAAGAATCCTAAAATGCACATCAATGGATAATATGTTAATGGATTTAAAAATACATAGAAGAAAAGCAAAATATAACCTGTAATAGCAATCCACGAACATATCTTAAATAGTTGCATTCTAGTCATTTTGAGTTTATTCGTAAAGAAAGGATATAAACCTTGTCCAAGCAAAGTAGCAATAGCAAATACAATTGTAAAAATAAGTTGATAAGTTCCCGCTGTTGAATATCCAAAATTAAAATAAAAATAATTAAGACCTAGTGTAACTAGAATAGAAGCACCTGTGTAATAAAGAAGGATACTGATTATTGAGCTTCTTACTTGATCGTTTTTGCCTAAAACAGTAAAGATTTCTTTAAACTTCATGTTTTCACTGTCTTGGACTTGTTTAGCATCTTCTTTTTTCTCTTTCATGAAGATAACTAAAATAAGTTGCGATGCACAATATAATACACTAGCAATAAGAGCAAACCATTTATAACTAATTGTGTAACCCATACTGCTCGATAGCATTGGAACTAATCCACCTGCAGCAAAACTTCCTATAGATACAAAAATGGAAAGTATTGTTGTTAAATTAGCTCTTACTTTTTCTTTATTAGATAAAGAAGGTAAAACACTCCAGAACGCAATATCGTTAATTGTGTAAGTCATATCCCAGAAGAAATAGAATACACCAAAGCAGATTACATATGCCCAACCATGAACTGGAAGCCAGAACATTAAGATAGTAAAAACACTACTTAATATAGCGCCTAGGCCAATCCAAGGACGATATTTCCCTAATTTTCTAAACTTACATTTTTCAATTAAAAAACCCATAATCGGATCATTGAAACCATCCCGAATTCTTAAAACTATTATGATGATTGTGATGGTTGAATACATTGCGACATAATTTTCATTTTGCCCAATGCCGCAATATTGAGCAAACATTAATAAGAACATAGAGACAAACTGATAAAGTAAATCTCTAAACATACCACTAGAGCAATAAAGCCACTTAGTGGTTTTAGGGACATTATCTCCCTCAAAAGTATTATTTTTAAACATAAAAATCTCCTGATGTTTTAAAAAACTCTATAAAAATTATACTACTAAGCCAACAATAAGATAAGATTTTTTGACATAAAAATAACACCAAGTTTTGACTAAAAATATACTAAAAATCAACTATTTTTCCCCTAAATACCTACTTTGGCATATAAAAAACTCCGTTTTTGCAAGGTTAATCGGTGTAAACGGAGTCTAATTTCACATCATTGTCATTGACAACATTTTTTAAAGATAAACACTTCTGCTCTTTAAACGCAACGCCAATTTTTTTATAATTTCCACCTTTAGTAAAATATCGATCATAGTAGCCTTTTCCATAACCTAATCTATTATTTTCTTCATCATACGCAACTAATGGCACAATCATTAAATCAATAGATAATGGCGAAACAAGTTTGCATGTTTCTAAAGGTTCTTTTATTCCAAAACATTGTTCTTTAAGTTGATTTAAATTAGCAACTTCAAAAAAATTCATTCGAGTATGTGAAACTACTTTTGGAAAGCATACAACAATATTATTTTTAATTGCAAAGTCAAATAAAAAAGATAAGTCAACTTCCTCACATAAGGCACTATATAAAGCAACCACTTTAATGTTATTTAATAGTCCGCTTTTTAATATCTTTTCACAAATAGAAATTGATTTATGTTTTTTATTTACGACGCACTTTCTAATTTCCTTATATTCGTTTCTAATTTCATTTTTTGTTTTTATCATATTTATGATCTTTCTTATAAAAAGGCTGAAACCTTATAGATTTCAGCCTTTAAGAATTTAATGTTTACTCAGATTAGAATCTGTATTTTTTGAAAGCTCTTAAACCTTCAAATTCTGCTTCATCGCCTAATTCATCTTCAATTCTTAATAATTGGTTGTATTTAGCCATTCTGTCTGTTCTTGAAGCTGAACCAGTTTTGATTTGTCCTGCATTAACAGCGACACTTAAATCAGCGATTGTTGTATCTTCAGTTTCACCTGATCTATGGCTGACCATACATGTATAGCCGTTTGTTTGAGCCATTCTGATTGTGTCTAATGTTTCTGATAATGTTCCGATTTGGTTAACTTTAATTAAGATTGAGTTAGCAACATTTGATGTGATTCCTTTTCTTAAGAAATCTTTATTTGTAACGAATAAATCGTCACCGACTAATTGAATCTTGTTGCCTAATCTTTCAGTAAGTTTTGCCCATCCTTCCCAATCGTTTTCTGCTAAGCCGTCTTCGATTGTGATGATTGGGTATTTAGCGCACATTTCTTCGAACCAAGTGATCATTTCTTCTGCTGTCTTAGTTCCTTGTCCGCTCTTCTTTAAGTTATAAGTTTTTGTTTCTGCATCATAGAATTCACTTGAAGCAACGTCCATACCTAAGAAAATTTCTTTTCCTGGAACATAACCTGCTTTAGTAATAGCTTCCATGATTAATTCTAATGGTTCTGTGTTTCCTTCTTTACAGCTTGGAGCAAATCCACCTTCATCGCCGACACCTGTTTCATAGCCTTTTGCTTTTAAAACTGATCTTAAAGCATGGAATGTTTCAACACCTGCTCTTAAAGCTTCGTGGAATGTTTCAAATCCTGCTGGGATGATGAAGAATTCTTGGAAATCAACTGTTGAATCTGCGTGAGCACCACCGTTAATAACGTTCATCATTGGAGTTGGTAAGACTTTAGCGTTAACGCCACCAATATATTTGTATAATGGCATTCCGTATGCTTGAGCAGCTGCTCTAGCACAAGCTAATGAAACACCTAAAATAGCATTAGCACCTAATGTTTTTTTGAATGGTGTGCCATCGAGAGCTAACATAGCTTTATCGATTCCGACTTGATCATCAGCATACATACCAATAATTTCTGGAGCAATCTTGTTATTAACATTTTCAACTGCTTTTAAGACGCCTTTGCCTAAGTATCTCTTTTTGTCGCCATCTCTTAATTCGAGAGCTTCACTTTCTCCTGTTGAAGCACCGCTTGGAACGATAGCTCTTCCGACTGTTCCATCATCTAATGTAACTTCAACTTCGACTGTTGGATTACCACGTGAATCTAAAACTTCACGAGCATAAACATCAATAATTTCTAACATTTAATAAAATCTCCTTTAAAGACATTTAATATTATATATTAAATTTTCATAGCATTAAAGATATTTGAATGTCTTATATGAACATTGTCTTGATAGTCTACATTTAAGATATTCCAATGAAAAAAGTGATAAGAAAAATGACGACTTAAAAGCAAAATAAAATGGCTGTTTTCCGCAACCATTGATTTCACTAAAAAATTAAATTTACTCGATCTAATCGATATTTTATAGTCGTTAAAATTACTAATTTTTTAAAACTTTTTTAACTAAAAATTTAAATTGTGATGTTTCATCTTCTAAAAATTTAATTGTCTTATATCCTGCATCATTAAAACTTAAAATAAACTTAACGTCTACTCTAGCTATAATTGAGCCGTATTTTTTCTGAGCAAGTAATTCATCACATTTTTGTAATAACTTAGTTAAGGAATCTTCTGTTTCGCTTTTAGCTGTTGCTAAAAGTAAAACATCCCCTTGTTTATCAATGCAAATTGCTCCGTTTGGATTATTTTTAGAATCTAAAGATACATAAAATTTATACTGGCTCTTTAAAATTTTATTTGTATTAACAAAAATACCTATCTCATTAGAAAGGTTAAAGTTAGGATGTTTAGAAACCATTACACCTAAAGAAGCAAAGCGAGCAATATCATCTTTGTACTCGTCTTTAAATTCAACAACACATTTCATATTTATTTAATTTCAATTACTACAGGAGCATATGTATTTGCATATTCAATTTGATTAAATTTGCGCAAATAAATCGGCGAATATGCTTGGAAAACTTTGATTGTATCACTAATTATTAAAATAGCGGCAGCACATAAAACATTAATAAAGAAAGAAGCAAATACTACATCATATTCTTTAAAGTAATCAATGAACTTTCTTGTATATTCCATATGAAGTAATTCGATTAAATCTTGATGGAAAAATTCTGAAAGCATTAATAATGAGCTTAATACGATAATTACAAAACTTAAACAAAATAAAATAATAAATAGTCCTCTTAAGAATCTTTTGAATCCAAAGTTTTTTTCTTTAGGAATATAAGTTTTTAAAGTTAAGTTAGAATCGTAGCCGTCACTTGTATCGATCCTATCTCTAAAAGGATCTATATTAATATTCATTCCGTTTTTACTACAATAAATACGTCTTCTATTATCTACAACATTAACTAAATAGAACTTAGAATTTTTTCTATAATAATTATCTGCTCTCATTTCTTTAATTTCATTCATTAATTTTTTATGAGCAATGAGCATCCAAATAAATATAACTATAAAAATCAATCCTGATACAATTAAAAATATCAAATTTTGAGTAGTAAATATCTTCATACAAAAATTATAAAATGTTTTCACTTTTTATTAAAGTCGAATCAATTTTTTAAGGTTAGTTTTATGACATTCATCAGCGTTTGTTTATTTCAATTTTAGTATTAAATTATGTTTTTTGTAGAAGCGGAATAAACTTAAGATTTTACTCATTTTACCTGATATTAATCAAAAATTATCCTTTTAAATTTATAAATTCTTATCAAATAATTATTTTCTAATTTAAAAAGGCTTAGCAACAAGCTAAGCCAATAAAATTTAAATATTAAGTAATTTCTTTAAAGCTGCATACGCTCTATCGCAACGAGCTTCAGCACTTTCTAAATCTTTATCAACCATTTCAACATAGAACTTACATTTTGGTTCTGTTCCACTTGGTCTAACACTAATGTTACTTCCATCTTCAAAAATAAATTTGATTAAATCACCTAAAGGTAAGTTTGGAATGTCTTCAGTTTTACCTGTATCTAAATCATGTTTTGTTAATGTAAAGTAATTTTCTAAAACTTTAACTTTATTACCATCTAATTCTTTGAATGGATGATCTTGAAGTTCTTTCATGATTTTAGCCATTTCTGCTTGACCTTCACTACCTTTGAAATAGATATTGTAAAGTTTTGACTTATAGTAGCCATATGTTTTAGCTAAATTTGCATAAGCTTCATCAAGTGTGATTCCTTGTTTTTTATAGAATAAAGCCATTTCACAGTATAAAAGAATTGCTTGAATTCCATCTTTATCACGTGCGAAGTCTTTGATTAAGCAGCCATAAGATTCTTCATAGCCAAATAAGAAAGAAGGCCCTCCAACTGTTTCGTAATGGTGAATTCTATCACCAATGTATTTAAATCCTGTTAAGAAAGATTCAATTCTAACGCCATAGTGTTCACAAATTTTTGCTCCAAGCGAAGACGAAACAACTGTGTTATAAACAACTGAGTTATCAAGTTTTTCACCTTTTTTAAGTTTTTCACTGATGATGTAATCAAGTAAAATAGCAGCGCTTTCGTTTCCTGTTAATAAAACATATTCACCTTTTCTATTTTTACAAGCTAATCCAACTCTATCTCCATCTGGGTCTGTCATACAAATTAAGTCAGCATCAATACTTTTTGCTAACTTGATTGGTTCAATGTAAGCATCAGCGTTTTCTGGATTAGGTGTTAAAGTTCCACTAAATGCTGGGTCAGGATTACATTGAGATAAAACTGGGTAAACATCATATCCACAATCTTTGAAAACCTTCATTGCGTTTACGTAACTTGTACCATGATTTGGTGTATAAACGATTTTGAAATCTTTTTTATCTAAATCTGGATTAATTTGAACTGACTTACATAATTCAACATAAGTTTCATCAACTTCTTTTTCTAAAATATGATTTGTTCCATGAACTTTTCCTTCAGGAATTTCTAAAGTTAATTCATCATCTAAAGTTGAAATTATATCGATTAATCCTTTAATTTTTGATGGAACTAATTGACAGCCTTCTTCATCGTAAACTTTAAAACCATTGTCTTCTTTTGGGTTATGACTTGCAGTGATCATAATTCCTCCGCTGCATTTTTTATATCTAACCGCATAAGATAATTCTGGGGTAGGTCTTAATGAATCAAAAATATATGTATCAATACCCATTTTATTTAAGATTTCAGCACACTCAAGTGTGAATTCTCTACTCATGTATCTATTGTCGTGACTAATCGCGCAGCTTTGAGGTGCTTTAAATTTTTTAAGTAAATAAAGTCCGAAGCCAACGCATGCTTTTTTAATTGTATAAACATTCATTCTATTTGTTCCTGGACCAAGAATTCCTCTCATACCAGCAGTACCAAATTGAATATTTTTAAAGAATGCATCATCTTTTTCAGCTTCTGTCATGTTTAAAAGGATTTTTTTATCGTTGTCGCTTAAAACAGGACTATTAAGCCATCTATTATAATTATTTAATGCAATTTCGTTCATATTATTTTTCCGTCCTTCTTTTCAATTATATAAAAAGAAAGCATTTAGTTAAATGCTTTCTTAAATTATTTCTTTAGTTTTAAAACCTAAATTATTCAATATTTCTCTATCTTTATTAAACATCGGTGCAACAAACGTTTTACCACTTAAATAGTTTAATTCACCAGGAACATCTTTAAACTCTAGTTTGTAAGCGTGTAAAAATTGATAATGGTAATTAAACTTTGCATTAAACTTTTTATTCGCATCAAAGTTTCCATATTTTTGATCGCCAATAATTGGATGATTAATATAAGAAAAATGGACCCTTAATTGATGAGTTCTTCCTGTAATTAAAGTAGCTTCTACAAGCGACATGTTTTTTTGAAATTGTACTAATTTATACGATGTAATCGCTCTTTTGGCGCCTTTAGAAACGCTTTGTACCTTAACAAAACCTGTCTTTTCGTCTTTTAATAATGGTGCTTCAATTTTACCTGTTTCATCAATTTTTCCATCAAGTAACGCGAGATAAGTTTTAGTTACATTAGTATGTTCTTTAAATAAATCCATAATAATTTGACTGGATAGTACATTTTTCGCAAAAACAACTAACCCACTTGTATTGCGATCTAGTCTATGGCATGGGGAAGGGATAAAACCTTCAAGATTATTTTTATATTCACCTTTCTTATATAAATAACTTAATACCATATTAGATAAAGTCATTCTTTTTTCACTTTCATCCCCATGAATCAATAATCCTTTTGGTTTATTGGCGATTAAAATATTTTCATCTTCATAAACAATATCAAAATTGAGTTTTATGTCTTCGATTTTCTTTGGATTATTAAATTCAGCAAGTTGAGTATCAGTTACGAAAATTTTTAAGACATCATTTTCCTTTAAAATATAATTTTCTTTAATCCAATGGTTATTAACTTTTACATCTTTTTTTCTAAAAATCTTATATATAAAACTTAAAGGTGCGTCGTTTAAAAAACGTCTGACGAATTTATCAGCACGTTGGTTTGATTTATCTTTAGTAATAACAATTTCTTTCATAATTTCAAACAATATTAAACCAAATATTTAATGACAAATACAATATTAATTGATAATATATTTTTTGCACGGAGAAATACCCAAGAGGCTGAAGGGGTGGGCTTGGAAAGCTCATAGTCTGTAACAGGAGCGAGGGTTCAAATCCCTCTTTCTCCGCCAAACTTAAAAACCATTTCCGATTTATTGTCGGATTTTTTTATTTTTATAAAAATTATCGATATTATCGATATTTTAACGACATAGTTTTTTTTAGCACCTCATATTTATATAACTTATCTACACCAATTTTTATTAATTAACAACTAGCATTTATAGAACTAAATAATAAAATTATTTTTTTTGATTTATATGTTTTGATGATTTTTAAATTCATAAAAAGAAAATAGAAATAATAACTTATAAATAAAGGACATCAAAAATTGTTAAAATTGATTTTTTTACGATAGAATCGATTATTTGACAATTAACTCTAATTAAATATGTAAAAGAAAACTCGCCACAAGGACGAGTTAATCATTTTTATTTTGGATTATTTTCGCTTGCGCTACTTGAAGTGAAATCAACAACGACTCCTTGATTTCTAGCTTCTTCCATAGCTTTAAGTCTTTGTTCACGTCTAGCATTCTTTTCTTTTTCACGATCTTCGTTTTTACTTGATGATGATAAAGCTAAAGAGTAGATTAATGTTCCAACTACGAAAGTTAAAACTCCGAACCACTTAAAATCAAGTCCGCCTAAAGCTGTTTTCATGCCTGTATTAGCTGTTTCAAAAATATCGTAAGCTAAGTCGCCATAGTCGCTAATTAAGCCAATAGTTAAAAAAGTAACAGCATTGATAGCAATTAAAATTCCTAAAACAAACCAAAACCATTGTTTTGCTGATAAGAAATTTTTAATTCCTGATTTCGTTTTCTTTTTTTCTATAAATTCTTTAGGTGTTTTTACTTTACTCATTTTATAACCTTATTAAGCGTCTTTCTTTTCTGCTTCTGCTGCAGCTCTTGCTTTTTGGTTGTCTTCAATTAATTCTGCGAGTAATGGTTGGTAAGTTGTTTTCCATTCTTCTTCAGCACTTTGAATGAACTCACGGATTTTAACGTTTGCATCATTGAAAACATCTGGGAATGTTTTTCCTGCTGGAAGATCTCTTTTGCCATTCATCATTTCAACTGAATTAAAGACAGCATCTAAAGCAGTTGTGTATAAGTTGTCTTTTGCTGTAGCGTTTTGTCTAACTGTAGCTAAGCATTTAACTAATGTATTTAAATCATTTTGGATGAAATTTGATTGTGGAGTAGCTTCACCATTTGATTCTCTCATAACTTTGTTGAATTCTTCGAATTGGCGATCAAGTTCTCCGTTTAATGTTAATAAAGCGACTGCTCTATAGAATCTTTCATCTGCATCAAGTAAACCACTTAACTTATCTTCGTATTGGTTATTCTTTTTAGCATAATCAACATGGAGTCTAATGATTGAATTTAATTCTTCATGAAGTGGAACAACTGCTTCAAAAACTCTAACATTTTGAGCGTGGTCAACTCTTAAACCATCAGCTGCTTTTTTAATAACTGTTGATGTGTCACTATAGAAATCATTTCCGAATGTTTCTAATTTTTTTCTTAATTCTTCACCTTTTTCACCATTTTGATCTAAGAAAACTTTTAAAGGTGTGTTGAGCTTGATTTCGTTGACGATACCATTTCTTTTATAGTCATAGAAATGTTCTTCATACTTATCCTTGCTTAATGTGTATTCGAGTGTGTCTCTAACTAATGAATTATAATAAATTAAAGAAACGATGACTCTGCTAATTGTATTCATAAATTATAAAAATCTCCTAACTCTAAATATTTTACTATTTTTCATAAATATATCTACTCAAAAATTCGAATTTTTCAATAGTATATTTAGCATGCTTTCTTACAGATTGAGGACTATGTCCCATACAGAAGCTATGTTCAGGGAAAGCTTTGAACATTGAAATGTCATTTCCGCTATCTCCAACAACATACACATCATTGCGGTCGATACCTTCTCTTTCAACTAAAGCATTGAGCGCATTAGCTTTAGAACAGTTCTTAGCTGTAATTTCGATAACATTATCACTCCAGTTACATTCTACATTTTCATAAACATTACGGATGATTTTGTTAGCGTTACTAGCCTTCTCTTTTTTCTTTTTTCCTAACCCAAAGAAAATCATGATTTTATAGATATGACCATTTTCTAATTCTTTTTCATAATCTTCTTCATTTGGAAATAAATCCTCAGCATAAATTTTTAAGTTTTTGTAATAAATCTCATAACCTTTTCTAATTAATTTTGATTTATAAATTAAATGAATAAATAAACCGCGTTCAGTCATTAAAAATACACCTGGATTTTTATATGTCTCAAATATATCTTTAATAATTTCTTTAGCTTCTTGATTAGGAATTGAGTTGCTATAAATTTGCTTTTTTCCATCGTAAACACAAGCGCCATTATAGGATATTGCTTGGCAAGGTCTACCTATCTTTTCAATAACTTTTAAGCAATATTTATAACTTCTTCCGCTAATTAAAACAACTTGTCCTCCATCATCAATAAAAGACTGAAGAAAAAATAAATTTGGTTTATGAATCATCTCAACTTTATCCTTGGGATAAAAAAGAGTTCCATCAAGATCTGTTGCAATAACTTTTCCCATTGTTAAACCTTCTAAATACTTTGTAAGTAACATAAATATATACGATTTTTATGCGCTTAGACAAATATAATTACCCAAATTTGTCATTTAAAGATAAATAGGCTATTTGGAATAGCCTATTTATCTTATTTAATTTCATTTTTTATTATTATAATGTAACTTTTTTATCTGCTTGAAGTAAGCCATATCCGCCTTCTTCACGTTTATAAACAACACTAATCTTTTCATCGTCTGTGTCTAAATAAAGATAGAAGTTATGTCCAATTAATTCCATTTCAAGAATTGCATCTTCCATTGTAATTGGTTTAAGAGTAAGTGACTTGGTCTTAACTGGTGTTGCTGAACTTTCTTTAATTTCTTCATCTTTAATTGAATCAAAGACGATTGATTTTCCGATACCTTCATGTTCATAACGTCTTTTAAGTTGAGTTTTCAATTTTCTCATTTGACCTAATAATTTGTCGACAGCTAAATCAACAGCAGCATATAAGTCATGATGTTTTACTTCTGCTCTGAATGTAGTGTCTTTAGAGAAGATTGTAACCTCTACTTTTGCTTCGTCAGAGCCTTTATAAACTCTAACAACGACTCGAGCAAGGACTTCATCGTCTGTGTGGAAATACTTATCTAATTTTGAAAGTTTTCTGGTAATTTGAGAAGTAATTCCTTCTGTAACAGTGATGTTTTTACCAACAATTTGATATTTCATAGATTATGTCCTCCTATGTATTTCTTATACTTAAATTATAAGCCATAGGAATATTTTTTTGTAGAAAAACGAATGAAATTTAAACTTCCGTTTAGTCTCATTCATTAAAAATATCACAATATGAATTAGTCGTTTAATAATGCTTTTATTTATCTTTTTCTTTAGTAAGAATAAACACAATCATAACTCCAAAGAAACTTATAATTGTAGCAATAGAAGCAAATCCAAATATCAATAAGTTATTTATACTTCCATTTGCATTAGCGATTAATAAGACGTAACAAACAATAAGTAAAATAGCACAAATAACTAACTACAAAATTCTAACAAGTTTATTTTTCATAGATGATTCCTCCTATGTATTTCTTATATTTTGATTATAAGACATAGCAATATTTTTTTAGAAAAAAACGAATGAAATTTAAACTTTTGTTTAGTCTCATTCGTTAAAAATATCACAATATGAATTAGTCGTTTAATAATGCTTTAATTTCTTCGACTTTATCAAGCTTTTCCCAAGGTAAATCTAAGTCAGGTCTACCAAAATGTCCATAATTTGATACATCTTTATATTTAAATGAAGGTGTTCTTAAATTGAAAGCTTTATTAATTGCTCCTGGTCTAGCATCAAATAATTTATTAATAATGCTTAAGATTTTTCCATCTGAATAATGGCTTGTTTTGAATGTTGAAATGTTAATTGAAAGTGGTTCTGCTTTTCCGATTGCGTATGATAATTGAACTTCAAGTCTATCAGCAACACCGGCTGCAACTAAGTTTTTAGCGATATAACGAGCATAATAAGCTGCACTTCTATCTACTTTAGATGGATCTTTTCCACTAAAAGCTCCACCTCCATGTCTAGCACTTCCGCCGTATGTATCAACAATAATTTTTCTTCCAGTTAAACCTGTATCTCCTTGAGGTCCACCAATAACAAATTTTCCAGTTGGATTAATTAAAACTTCAAAATCTGTATTTAAACCAAATGAAGCAGCAACTTTTTGCATAATTTCAGTTTTAATATATTCTTTAAATTCAGCTTCATTAAAATCTTCATCATGTGAACAGCTCATGAGGATTGTCTTAATTCTTGGCTTGCTATCGGTATAATCGATTGTAACTTCACTTTTCATGTCTGGTCTTGACCATTTGAATTTACCTTCTTTTCTTAATGAAGTAGCAATTCTAACTAATTTATGAGCTACACAAATTGGTAAAGGCATATAACCTTCACTTTCATTAGAAGCGTAACCAAACATAATACCTTGGTCACCAGCTCCTTGGAGTAAATAATTTTCATTAACAACACCTTGTCTAATGTTGCTTGATTGTGGCTTAATAAGATTTAAAATTTTAACTGTTTTGTAGTTGAATCCTAATTCTTCTCTATCGTATCCAATTTCTTTAATAACGTTTCTTGCAATTGCTTCATAATCAACATTAACGTTACCTGTAATTTCTCCACCGATTAATAAAAAATCAGTAGTTGCAAAGCATTCACATGCTACAAAAGCGTTTGGATCTTGTTTTAAACATTCATCTAAGATAGCGTCGCTTACTTGGTCACATAATTTGTCTGGGTGTCCTTCTGAAACGCTTTCGCTTGTAAATAAAATTCTTTCTTCCATCTTCAAAAACTCCTTTATATAAAGAAAAAATGACTCCCCACGTAAGGAAAGCCATTTGAAATAGTCTGTTCCACTTATCGATCAAAGCGTGGGGCTTTGCTATCGAGAAGCACTTACTACTTTTGTAGAGTTGCTATCGCAATTTTTCACTCGATTTTTTTGCGATTCTTGATAAGTATTAAAACTATATAGCATTTATTTTTTCAATGCAATATATTTAAATAATTTCAATGTTTTGTTAAAAATATTTTTGTTTATAAAATATAAAAAAGCCCGATACAATCGGGACTTTTTTAATATTGATTATTGTCTTGCACTTAAAATTTCTTCAATTCCTAATGCTAATTCATTTGGACAACTTGTAGGCTTATTACCACAGCGAATACCTTTAACTATATCTCTAATTTCAGTTAAAGAACGTCCAACGCAAAGAGCAGCGACTCCTTTTGTGTTACCTGGGCATCCTCCATAGAACAAAACATTAGTGATAATATCGTTTTCGTCGTAAGAAATATCAACAAAAGCGCTACATGTGCCTTGGCATTTATGTCTATAAGTGTTAATCATTAAAGTTTAATAATTTCTCCGTAGACTTCTCCAACACAATTTCCTGCGTTGCATTCATCTGTATCAATGTGCATAGCTAATGCATAAGCTGGTGAAACTCTAACGACTGTATCACCGAAAACAATCGCTCTATCTTTTGTGTCAACTTTTACATAAACGATTTCGCCATTTTTAACACCGAATTCTTCTGCATCTTTTGGTGTCATATGAATATGTCTTTTAGCGATAATGCAGCCTTCTTCTAATTCGACTGTATTTCCGTTTTCAGGGTTGATAATTGTAATTGGAGCGCTTCCTTTTACATCTCCACTTTCTCTAATTGGAGCTTTAACACCTAATGTTCTTGCTTCTGTAGCACTAACTTCGACTTGGTTTAATCCTCTAACTGGTCCTAAAATTGAAGCAGCTAATTCTCCTTTAGGTCCTTTAATAATTAATTTTGTTGTTGAAGCGAATTGACCAGGTTGTGATAAAGCCTTCTTTGATGTTAATTGGAATCCTTCGCCACATAATTTTTCTAAAACTTCTTGTGTTACGTGAATGTGTCTTGCACTTGTTTCAACTATAAATTTACTCATTTGAATCAATCTCCTTAAGCGACACTATTTTATCACTTTAAACTTTTAAATTAAATCTTTCAAATGCCTATTTTGAATTTTATGAAAATTTCTATTTATTAATTGTTGTTTTTTTGATAATATATTAAGGCTCGCGCGAGTGGCGGAACTGGTAGACGCGTACGTTTGAGGGGCGTATAGGCTTTCCTGTGTGAGTTCGATTCTCATCTCGCGCACCAAAATTGAACCAATTAGTTCGAACTATCATTAATTAGTTCGAACTTTTTTCTTAAATAAATCACTCTTTTATCTACATTCATAACCTTTCGAATAAGTGAATATAGATTTTTAATTTTGTTAAAACGTTTTAGACGAATAAAAATATCCAAATTTATCTTTATGCCGTTTGGTATCATATAAAGCTTTTTTAGATCCATCTTGTGCTATAGCAATACTTTTATCGTTATTGACTTCACCTAAGATTCGTTGTTTTTAAAACATGACAATATTTGTCAGTTATAGTAAGTGATACGCCGCAATAATTGCGATAATTCTTGCAATTCTTACACTTCAATTTTAACACAAAGCAATGTCACTATTTGACACGATAAAATTTATTTTTTTGTCTTGCTATTTATTGTCATAAACACTTACTTGACAAAAAACGTAATTCACAAACGCAAAATGTTTGCAATTTGCAACGTTTAACCATTTTCTTTCTATTTTTTGCATTAAAACAAAATGGATTTGGGTGGTTGCCTAGGGGTTAAAGCAACCATCCAAATCCATTTTCTTAATATTGCAATTCGTTTAACGAAATATACTTTAATACATCTTTTGGTTTAATGCAACAATAATCACAATTTTTTTGCATTTTAATATGATTTTTCAGATGCAAGGTTAGATGACAAAGTCATTGCAATAAATGTAGGTGCTATTGCAACAAAAGACAAAGTTATTGCAATAGAGTATCTTTAAATAATAAAAATATTCAAATATTAATATTTTTTATTGCA
>DBFJOT010000027.1:0-6093 GCA_048405595.1 Candidatus Onthovivens sp. | reverse complement strand
TACTCAACTGAATTACCAAAAGAACTATATTTCTCTAAAAGCGATATTGAAATTAATACTAACGACCTAGATCAAATTGACTAGGTTTTTTAATTTATATAGGGGGAATTACCGCTTACTATTTTTGCTCTTATTTTTAATTGTAAACGAAAGGAATTAAAGCGATATTAGCAAATATAAGAGAATTGTTTTAAGAATGTCCTGGCTTCTACTAAAAACGCAATAATCAACCCGGATTTTTGTTGCGTTGGCATTACTATAAAAAATGATATGTTGTTATAAATGAACGAAATCATCAATAAAAACGACCACCAAACGGATCAAGTTATTTTATACTTTTTTGGTTGTTGTGTGATTTTTTTAACTCGTATAATTAGAAAGAGTTATTTTATGAAGATAAGAAAAAGAGTCAAAACATCGAATATCATTGCTTTTTCGGAAATATTTTTTATAGGTCTTACGATTACTACGACCCTTTTTTATTACTTTTATAGTAAAGGTAGTTTAGTTAATGCTGAGCTAAATAGAATCGAAAACAACTCAGCTCAGTTTTCTGAAAAAATTAATAATGATTTCTCAAGGTGTATAGAAACTTCACTCAGAATTTTTAATCGTGAAGAAACAAGACTATTATCATCTCATCATTACGATTCTTTAGAAAATTATTATGGTAAAAGCGTTGCATTAAATAATCTAATTACTGTTTTAGATGATGTTTGTGTTAATTCTGATTTAATTGAAACTGTTGCAATAAAATTCCCAGAATATAAAAACTATAAAAGCGAAATTGTTTATCCTGAATCTTATAGTTTTCTAGATAAGAAAGATATCGAATACTTATTTAAAAATCTTTCAACAGATGAATATAATTACTCTTTGAAATTTTATAATAATAAAATATTCTTTTTGGCCTCGAGTGGAGCAGAACTTAAAACTTCTTTGATAATTGCTTTTAACAGCAATTACTTTTTTGATGAATTCAATCGTGCACTTGGCGGAGATCATCAAATGAATTTTGATTTAATTGAAGATAAAATTATTCTATCTTGCTTTGATAACGTACCTAATCCAGTAAATTACCTTAATAGTGGTATTTTCGAGGAAACCAATAAACTAGTTTCAAATAATCTATATATTTCAATTAGCGTCAACGAATCATTTTATGTTCTTTACGTTCAAGATATTAATAGAAACAAAAACATTAATGCGATTCCACTTTCACCGATTGTTGCAAGTATAATCATATTAATTGTCTTTGCTGCCCTAGGTGTTTTCTTAATGTATTATTTTACAATTAGACCTATTTTATATTTAAAAAATAAAATGATTAGCATCGGGAGTGGCAATTTAGATACTAGAATTCATAAAAAAATCAGTACTGATTTTCAAATTCTATTTGATAATTTTAATTTGATGGCAGAAAGTTTATCGAGTTATGTTAATGATAATTACATTAAGCAACTCTCTTTAAAGGAAGCGGAATTTAAACTTTTGCAATCACAAATTAATCCTCATTTTCTTTATAATTGTTTTTCTACTTTAAATTTTTTATGTAAATCTAGTGACAATAAATTATCTATAAAATTCTCTAAAGCTTTATCAAGTTACTATTACTATATTCAAAAGAATAAAGGAGTGTTTGCTTCGTTAGAAAACGAATTGGATTTTTTAAATAAATATATTGAGATTCAACAAATGAGATTTAAAAATCGTGTTGAAATAATAAGGGAAGGTGAGTTAAAAGAACATAAAGATTTAATGGTACCAAAACTAATTTTTCAACCAATTGTTGAAAACTCTTATAAGTATTGTTTTTCAGAAACTGAATATTCGGGTAAATTATTTATTAAAATAGAAGAGAGCACAAATTATGTTAGGATCATGATTTATGATAATGGCGTAATAAGTAATGATCAATTTGATGAAATTTGTAAAAAAATTAAACCTGCAAACGAAGAAGTGAGTGCTATTTATAATGTTTACAGTCGATTAAAAGGTACTTCCGAAGGAAATAACACTTTAATTTTAGGTTTATCTGATAATAATAATTTATTAAATGTATTTTGTTTCAAAATAAGGGAGAGAAAATGTTAAAAATCGCGGTTATTGATGATGAGATGATTATTGCAGACGGGTTTACTGATTTATTTAGAAACGCATTTTTTAGTGTTGAATTTAAAACATTCTATAAATCCAGAGATTTATTAGAATATAACGAAAACAATCAAGTTGATATTTTAGTTTGCGATATTGATATGCCTGTCATTAACGGAATCAAATTAGCAACAATGTTAAAAGAGAAAAATAAATCTTTAAAGGTTTTATTCTTAACTGGGATGAACACTTTTGATTATATTTATTCTGCTTCGAAGGTAGAAGATTCCACATATGTTTTAAAAATGGAAGATGATGATGTAATTATCAATAAACTTCAAAAACTAATTAACTTAAAAAACAAAGAACTCGAAACTTCAAAATATTATGACACTTTAAAAGAACTAAACGATCTTCAACATTCAAAATTTAAAACCAATGTTTTAAAACATGTTTTTAATTATGAAGATGTTGAAATAGATAAATCATTTTTCGAAAATAAATCGATTGTTTATTTAAGAGTTGACACTCAATTAGAAAAAGATAAAGAAAACGAATTAAAATCTCTGATATCTAAATATTTTAATATTTCAATCAATGAAATTGTTTCAATTGCTTCAAGAACCTATGCTTTTTTATACTCATTTTTTGATATGAATCAGGATTATGAAGAAAAATTAAATGATTTTGTGAGAAGCGTCTATACTAAATTTGGAGTTAAAAGCAAGATTATTTATACTGCGAATTCTTATCAAGTAAGCGAAATTAAGCAAATGCAAAATCAAGTTATCTCTAATTTTTTACTTTTGGATTACCAAAAAAACTTTATCAGAGTTTTTGAAGAATTATCTTTATTACATAAAACAAACGAAAAAGATGAAGTGTTAGCTTTAATCGATAAATACTTGAATGAACATATTGGAGCAGAAGCATCTTTAATTGAAGTTGCAGATTATCTTCATTACAACACCTCATATTTATCGCGTTATTTTAAGAATATTACTGGATATAATTTTAAAGATTATGTTCGAAAAATTAAATTAGATAAAGCTAAAAGATTGCTTCTACATACTGATATGAAAGTAAAAGATATCGCTAAAACTCTAGGGTTTGAGAGCGTGTCTCATTTTCAAAATGTCTTTAGAAAAGAAGAAAATATTACCCCTTTAGATTATCGAAGAAGCAATATTAAGCAATAAGTAAATTTTTAACAATTTTGTAAATTTTTTAAAATTTAAAATCCCCCTTTATTTGTTTAAGATAGAATTATCAAATTACAGGGAGGTTTTTATGAATAATAAAAATAGATTAAGTACTTTTTTAATTGGTTTATTTGTCTTTGTTTTTGCTACATCGTGTACGCCAACAGGTGGTAATAATAATCAAGATTACCATGATCCTGAATATCGACCATTTGGAAGATATGATGAACCAGTTGTTATTAATGGAGTCATGGAATTTTTACATCATAATGACAGTAGAGTTCCTTCATCTATAACTCCAGAAACAAATGTTTTTATTAAAAAGTTAAAAGAAGAGATGAATATTGAATGGAGATACATGTGGAAAGTCCCTTCATCTCAATATGAAAATAAACTTACAGCAACAATTTTATCAAAGAATTTTCCAGATATTTTAAGATTGAATGCATCACAATATAATAACTTTTTAAAACAAGGATTATTAAAAGATTTAACTGAAACTTATAAATATGCTTCTCCCAAAGTTAAAGAATATTTAAATAGAGATCCAGAAGTTATTGAAAGATTAAAACAAGATGATGGCAAAATTTATACAATCCCTCAATACGATGACATCAAAAGAGAAGTTCCTGTCATGTATTTTAGAAAAGATTGGTTAGAAAAAGAAAATTTAAGTATCCCTAAAACACCAGCTGAACTTAAAAATGTCTTACAAGTTTTTAAAGATAAATATAATGCAACCGCTGGTCTTGCTATGTCGAAATCGATCTCTGGTTCGCACTTTTCTATTAATAGATACTTACAAATGTTTGGTTCTAATCCATTTTCGTTTGTTAAAAACGGTAATGATGAATTGATCGCTAGTGAAGTCACTAACGAATCTAAAAACGCTTTAACTTATTTAGCTGATTTATTTAAAAGCGGTTTATTAGATCCAAATTTTGGAAGTAATGATGCAACACTTGTCGAATCAAATGTCAAACAACAAAAAACAGGTGTTATTTTTGGACCTTGGTGGCAATATGAATATCCACTCGCAGATCTTTTAACATCTCAAGATTGGGGCGCAGCTGAAATTCCTTTAGAAGAAGGAGCAAAGCTTGTTTTACCTAAACAACAAATTACTTACTATTATGTCGTTTTAAAAAAATGTAAAAATCCAGAAACATTAATGAAAATGATTAATGCTTACATTGAACGGGATGGCGCAGAAGGATGTAAAGCAGAAGATGGTTATGTTTGGAGTTGGTGTCCAACACAATTCTACGATCCTTATGATATCAACATGCAACATGTTGAAATGAATAAAAAATTAGAAACAGACCCTACTGCAAGCGGTGAACCCGATCCAAATTGGTCAAACCACCTCAAAAAATTATGGGAAGTCTATCCAGATTACCTCTCTTGGAAAGAAGATCATGGTTCAGTAAAATTTCAAGCAAATTATTTTTCAAACATTATAGGAAGAATTAATAAAGATGGCGCTTGGGCAGCTATTAATAATACATATGAAAAGAAGAATTATGTCTTCAATGAATACTATTCAACACCAACAAATGCCCAATATGATTTTGGCTCGCAAATAGCTACACATACCGAAGTATACTTTGCAAAAGCAATTATGGGCGAAAAAAATACAACATCTGATTGGGACGCTTATGTAAAAGAATGGTACAACTTAGGCGGAACAGAAGTAATGGAATCAATCAACGAATGGTATAGATCTCATAAAGGCTAATTTATATGGAAAACATAGCAAAAAAATCTAAGTTTAAGATTAAGAGTTTCCACAAGAGAAATGGTCAATTGATTTGGTGGCTATTACTCCTTCCAGGTTTATTACTTACATTGGTCTTTAAATATGGGCCAATGTTTGGAATTACCGTAGCTTTCCAAGATTTTGGTCTTGGCAGTAGCGGCTTTTTCGGAAATGAATGGGTTGGTTTAGATAATTTCTATAGCGTCTTTAGATTAAAAGGCTTTGTTCAATCGGTAAATAATACACTCATTATTTCTTCAACTAAAATTATTTTAGGAATCGTTTGTCCTTTAATTTTGGCTTTATGCCTTAATGAGGTTGGAAAAAAATGGTTTTCTAAAATTGTTCAAACAGCATATTTCCTTCCTTTCTTCCTTAGCTGGATTATCCTAGGTGGAATTATCAATCAAATGTTCTCGTATAATGGAATTGTAAATACTTTAATTGCGGCATTTGGCTTTGAAAAAGTGGTGTTTTTGATAAATAATGACTGGTTTAGAACAATTATCATATTATCTGATGTATGGAAAGGCATGGGGTATAACATGATTATATTCTTAGCTGCCATCTCTTCAATCGATCCTTCATTATATGAAGCAGCTGAAATTGATGGTGCTAATAGAATCCAAAGAGTTTTCCATATTACTTTACCAGGAATTTTGCCTACATTGGCGTTAATTGCCACCTTATCATTAAACGGCTTATTAAACGGAAACTTTGATCAAGTTGTAGTTTTATATAACCCAATGGTTTATGAAAAAGGCGATATTATCGATACTTTTATCTATAGATTAGGTTTTACAGGAGACAGTAAACTCGATATATCAGCGGCTGTTGGTTTATTAAAATCAGTGATTTCATTTTTATTAGTTGGTGGAACTTATTATTTCGCTTACAAAAAATTTGATTACCGAATATTTTAGGAGGCTAACTATTAAAAATCAAGAGAAATTTCATTAATTTAATTTTTTTAAAAATTTGTACACGAAAATTGTTGCACGTTAGCAATGTGTAACAATTATTGTTCTTTGAAAACTT